>URNW01000008.1 GCA_900549285.1 uncultured Mycoplasmatota bacterium | reverse complement strand
AAAAAAGTAGACTAGAGTGTTTTTCTCTTTGTCTACTTTTATCATATCACTTCATTTTTAGGTTCTATTTTTATTATTCAATAATTTCTGATACTACACCAGCACCAACAGTACGTCCACCTTCACGGATAGAGAACTTAGTACCATTTTCAAGTGCAACTGGAGCAATTAATTCAACAGTCATGTCAACATTATCACCAGGCATAACCATTTCAACACCAGCTGGAAGTTCAATTACACCAGTAACATCTGTAGTTCTGAAATAGAATTGTGGTCTGTAGTTTGAGAAGAATGGAGTATGACGTCCGCCTTCTTCTTTAGAAAGTACATACACACTAGCTTTGAACTTATGATGAGGAGTAACACTTCCTGGTTTAGCAAGAACTTGTCCACGTTCAACTTCATCACGAGCAACACCACGAAGTAGAACACCAGCATTATCACCAGCTTGAGCAAAATCAAGTGATTTTCTAAACATTTCAATACCAGTAACAACAGTTTTCTTTGTAGGTTTAAGTCCTACGATTTCAACTTCGTCGTTAAGATTTAATTTACCTCTTTCAACACGTCCTGTAACAACAGTACCACGTCCTGAAATAGTGAATACATCTTCAATACTCATTAAGAAAGGTTTTTCAGTATCACGAACTGGAGCATCAATATAAGAGTCAACTGCAGCAATTAAATCACGAATAGATTGAGCAGCAGCTTCATCACCTTCAAGTGCTTTTAAAGCAGATCCACGAATGATTGGACATTCTGAATCAAATCCATATTCTCCAAGTAATTCTCTAATTTCCATTTCTACTAAATCTAGTAATTCTGGATCATCAACTTGGTCGCATTTGTTCATATAAACAACAATTTTAGGTACACCAACTTGACGAGCTAAAAGAATATGTTCTCTTGTTTGAGGCATAGGTCCATCTGCAGCAGAAACTACAAGAATAGCACCATCCATTTGAGCAGCACCAGTAATCATGTTTTTAACATAATCAGCATGTCCTGGACAATCAACGTGAGCATAATGACGTTTTTCAGTTTCATACTCAACGTGAGCTGTATTAATTGTAATACCTCTTTCCCTTTCTTCTGGAGCTTTATCGATATCTGCATAATCAACAAAGTGTCCAAAATATTTTGTAATCGCAGCAGTTAATGTTGTTTTACCATGGTCAACGTGTCCAATAGTACCAATATTAACATGCTCTTTTGAACGATCAAATTTTTCTCTTGCCATATTTTTTTCTCCTTTCAATATTTACTATTATATTTTATCTAATGCTTGAATATTTTTCAAGTATTATTCGTTATTTAACGTGTCAAATTTTAATTAACACTATTCTTTTTTATAATTTCCTCAGCAATAGACTTAGGAACTTCTTCATAATGATCAAGAGTCATTGTGAAATTTCCACGTCCTTGAGTATTACTACGTAAACTTGTAGCATACCCAAACATTTCAGCTAAAGGAACCATTGCTTTAATAGATAGGGCATTACCGCGAGATTCTTGTCCCATTGGCTTACCACGACGGCTTGTTAAATCTCCCATAACATTACCCATATATTCATCTGGAACAATTACTTCTACACTCATAATTGGTTCAAGAAGTACTGGATTACATTTATTCTTAGCTTCTTTTAAAGCCATAGAAGCTGCGATTTTAAATGCCATTTCTGATGAGTCTACATCATGATAAGAACCATCAAACAATGTAGCTTTAACATCTACCATTGGATATCCAGCTAGGATTCCACCAGCCATAGCTTCTTGTAATCCCTTATCTGTTACTGGTATATATTCACGTGGAACAACACCACCAACAATAGCATCCACAAATTCATATCCCTTATCTGGATTAGGTTCAAATTTAATCCAAACATGTCCATATTGTCCACGTCCTCCAGATTGTTTAATATACTTACCTTCACATTCTCCAGCTTTCTTAATTGTTTCACGATAAGCAACTTGTGGTTTACCACTATTACACTCTACATTAAATTCTCTTCTCATACGATCAATAATGATATCTAAGTGTAACTCACCCATACCAGAAAGTACAGTTTGACCAGTTTCATGATCCGTCTTAACTCTTAAAGTTGGATCTTCTTCAACCAATTTTTGAATAGCTAAAGCCATTTTATCTTGATCATTTTTACTTTTTGGTTCAATAGCAATATCAATAACTGGTTCTGGGAACTCCATACCTTTCATGATACATGGATGTTTCTCATCACATAAAGTATCAGCAGTAGTTGTATTTTTAAGACCTACAGCAGCTGCAATTTCACCTGCATAAACCTCAGTAATTTCTTTTCTTTGATTAGCATGCATCTGCAAAATACGACCGATTCTTTCTTTTTCTCCCTTAGTAGAATTTAAAACATAAGAACCACTTTTAAGTACACCAGAGTATACACGGAAGAATGAAAGTCTACCTACATAAGGATCAGTCATAATCTTAAATGCTAAAGCTGTAAATGGTTCAGAATCACTTGGATGACGTAAAACATCATTACCATCTTTATCTGTACACAAAATAGCTTCTACATCAAGTGGACTAGGTAAATATGCAACAATAGCATCAAGTAATGGTTTAATACCTTTATTACTTAAAGCATCAGCACATAATACAGGGAAAAATTCAACTGATAAAGTAGCTTTACGAATAGCAGCCTTCAATTCATCTTCTGTAATTTCAGCTCCATCTAAATATTTCATCATCAATTCTTCATCATAATCTGCAACAGATTCAATTAAGAGTGTACGATATTCTTCCACTTTATCCTTCATATCAGATGGAATTTCGATTTCTATAGCATTTTCATGCTCACTTCCATCAAATTCAATAGCTTTACGAGTAACTAAATCAATTACTCCTCTAAATTCTGATTCAGCACCAATAGGAAGCTCAATAGGAGCAGCTTTAGCACCTAAACGATCCTTTATAGTTTTTAAACTATAATAGAAATCTGCACCCATTTTACCCATTTTATTAGCACAAATCATTCTAGGAACTTTATACTCATTAGCTTGTCTCCAAACTGTTTCAGTTTGAGGTTCAACACCAGCTTGAGCATCAATTAAAGCAACAGCACCATCAAGTACTCTTAAAGAACGTTGTACTTCAATTGTAAAGTCTACGTGTCCTGGAGTATCAATAATATTTAAACGATATCCCTTCCAATGAGCAGTAGTTGCTGCACTAGTAATTGTAATACCTCTTTCCTTCTCTTGATCCATCCAGTCCATTTGTGATTCACCATCATGAGTTTCCCCAATTTTATGAGTAATACCTGTATGGAATAAAATTCTTTCTGTAGTTGTGGTTTTTCCAGCATCAATATGTGCCATAATACCAATATTTCTTATTTTATCTAAAGATACATCTCTTGCCATATTAATTACCATCTATAATGAGCAAATGCTTTATTTGCTTCTGCCATTTTATGAGTATCTTCTCTTCTTTTAACTGCACCACCAACACCGTTAGCAGCATCAATTAATTCATTAGCTAGATTAATGGCCATTCCCTTTCCATTTCTTGTTTTTGCATAGTTTACAATCCAACGAAAAGCTAAAGTTTTTTTACGAGTTTCACTAACTTCAACTGGAACTTGATAATTAGATCCACCAACTCTTCTAGACTTAACTTCTAAAGCTGGTTCAACATTTTCTAAAGCCTGATTAAATATTTCCATTGGATCTTTATCAGTTTTTTCTTTAATAATATCAAATGCTTCATAAACAATTGACTCAGCAGTACCTTTTTTACCATCTTTCATAACTGTATTAACAAGTTTAGTAACAAGTTTTGAGTTATAAATAGAATCTGGCAAAACATCTCTTTTTATTGCACGTCTTTTACGCATGATTATTCTCCTTTCTTAATTAATTTTTTGGTTTTTTAGTACCATATTTACTACGGCCTTGTTTACGGTTATTAACACCTTGAGTATCAAGTGTTCCACGAATAATATGATAACGAACACCGATTAAGTCTTTAACACGTCCACCTCTTACTAAGACAACACTATGTTCTTGTAAATTATGTCCTTCGCCTGGAATATAGCAATCCACTTCTTTACCATTTGAAAGTCTTACACGAGCATATTTTCTTAAAGCTGAGTTAGGTTTCTTTGGTGTTTTAGTTCCAACACGAGTACATACACCACGTTTTTGAGGTCCTTTAGCATCATTTTGTTTTCTTTCTAAAGCATTATAACCTACGTTTAAAACTGGAGATTTACTTTTTCTAGTTTTATCCTTTCTGTTCTTTCTAACAAGTTGATTAAATGTTGGCATTTATTTTCCTCCTTCCATTAACACACATCCTGGTGTATCAGAATTTCTATTAAATATAGTTCTACATAGGTAGAACCAATTTAAAATGCAGTATTACTATAACATTATATCCTATGCAATGTCAAGCATTTTTTAAACTAAAAAAAGTAAATTCCTTTTAGTTTTATCCTATAAAGTAAAAACTAGAATGATTTGATTCATATTCATCTATCCAAGTAATAAATCTAATAATTGACTATTTTTTCTAAAAAGCATATAATCATAATGTATCTAAAAAAAAGATAAAGAAAGGATAATTATGTTAGAACTTAAAAAAATAACCAAAAAGTACTTAAGTGGTACAAATAGTGTGAGTGCCCTAAAAGGAATTAATTTAAAATTTCGTGAAACCGAGTTTGTAAGTATTTTAGGTCCATCAGGGTGTGGTAAAACAACCCTTCTAAATATTATTGGAGGATTAGATGGATATACAACAGGAGATTTAATCATAAATGGTAAATCCACTAAAAATTTCAAGGATAAAGATTGGGATACTTATCGTAATCATAGTATTGGTTTTGTCTTTCAAAACTATAACTTAATTCCCCATCAAACCGTACTAGCAAACGTTGAACTTGCCTTAACTTTAGCAGGAACAAGTAAATCAGAAAGAAAAAAAAGAGCTAAGAAAGCTTTAAAGGATGTAGGTCTTGAAGATCAAATCCATAAAAAGCCCAATCAAATGAGTGGCGGGCAAATGCAAAGAGTGGCCATTGCTAGAGCGTTGGTATCTGATCCAGATATTTTACTTGCTGATGAACCAACTGGTGCATTAGATACCAAAACAAGCATCCAAATCATGGAATTACTAAAAGAAATTTCTAAAACTAAATTAGTAATTATGGTTACTCATAATCCAGATCTAGCTGAAAAATATTCGACAAGAATCATAAAATTATTAGATGGATCAGTAATAGATGACTCTAAACCTTTTGATGGTTCAGAAGAAAATTCTAATCAAGAAAAAACCAAAAAAACCAATATGTCTTTTTTAACAGCATTATCATTAAGCTTAAATAATTTATTAACCAAAAAGGGAAGAACCATATTAACAGCTTTCGCAGGTTCTATTGGAATTATTGGTATTGCTCTTATTCTTTCTCTATCAAGTGGAATGCAAAATTACATTAATAGAGTAGAAGAAGACACATTATCTAGCTATCCAATTACCCTACAAGAAACAACTATGGATACAGGAGAATTATTAAATGCAGCAATGGACAGTGGTTCTAATTATGAAAAAGTAGAAGATAATAAAATTCATTCCATGAATATTACCAATGATATGCTAACCTTAATGAGTACTGGTGCAAAATCTAACAATTTAGAAGCATTTAAAACTTATATAAAAGATAATCAAAATAAATTTAATGAATATAGTAATGCAATCCAATACTCATATAATTTAGACTTAAATATATATAAAGAAAATGAAGAAGGATATAAACTTGTAAATCCAGATCAAATCATGAATGAATTAGGTTTTAGTTCCA
Organism: uncultured Mycoplasmatota bacterium; assembly: GCA_900549285.1. GTDB lineage: Bacteria > Bacillota_I > Bacilli_A > RF39 > UBA660 > Caccenecus. The sequence continues at coordinate 44,286 of URNW01000008.1, read as the reverse complement.
TGAATGAAATGAGTAGCATGTTCTCAGGAGGAACTACTACCTACAATGCGTTTTCAGAAATGTTAGATAATCGAGATTTAATAAAAGAACAATATGATGTTTTAGCGGGTCATCTACCAGAAAATTATAATGAAGTAGTATTAATGGTAAATAAAGATAATTATATAAGCGATTATACTTTATACTCTATAGGATTACTAAATAGTGATGAACTAATAGCAAACTATAATGCTATGATAAATGGTGAAAAAGTAAATGAATTAGAAGAAATAAGTTATACATATGATGAACTACTAAATACCACCTTTAAAGTATTATTAAATACTGATTACTATAGAAAACAAGGAAACTTGTGGATAGATGAAAGTAACAATGAAGAATATATAACTAAACTTTTAGAAGAAGCCTTAGAATTAAAAGTAGTAGGAATTATAAAACCTAAAGAAGAAACCATATCTACAAATAATTATGGTAGCGTTTTATACACTTCCGAACTAACAAAATATATAATAAATGAAATTAATAACACTGAAATTGCTAAAGAACAAGTAAAGAATACGGAAATAAATATTTTTACAAACAAGGAATTTAGTAATGAAAAATTTGACATAAACAATTTAACTGGAGAAGAAAAAAAATATCTTGCTTCCTTATCTCAAAGTGAATTAGCTAAAATTCTTGAAAACTATCAAAAAAATGCTGAAGCAACCTATGAATCTAATTTAGAAAAATTAGGGATTGTAAATCTGGATAAACCAAGTACAATTAATATTTATGCCAAAGACTTCGATTCTAAAGAAGCACTAGCTGATTTAATTGTAGAATACAATAACAATACAACAGAAGATAACAAAATTACTTATACAGATATTATTGAAGTGATGATGAGTGGAGTCTCTAATATCATTGATATTATTAGTTATGTATTAATGGGATTTGTAAGTATTTCTCTTATAGTATCCTCAATCATGATTGGAATCATTACTTATATATCTGTACTTGAAAGAACGAAAGAAATTGGCATTTTAAGAAGTATAGGAGCTTCTAAAAAAGATATATCAAGAGTATTTAATGCTGAAACTTTAATTATAGGAGCTTGTGCTGGATTATTAGGAATTTTACTAACAGTACTATTAAATATACCAATTAATATGATCATTAATAATTTAGCTGGTGTAAAATCCATTGCCAAATTACCAATAGGAGGAGCAATAATACTAGTAATCATAAGTATTCTACTAACCGTAATTGCTGGTTTAATCCCTGCTAAAATGGCAAGTAAAAAAGATCCAGTAGAAGCATTAAGAACAGAATAAGATCGGAATATCCGATCTTATTTATTTTTATCATAATCATGAGTAGTATAAGAAGAACAAGTAATAAACGAAGAATACTCATAAGAGCCTTTGTTTTCCACAATTACATAACCCAAACAAGAATCATCACTAACATCTAATGACTCTAAATACTCTTCATCTATCAATTGTTTTGCATCAATTACAATAACTTCTTCTTCATTTAGAATCATATGATCACTCACATAATTTGTAGCACTTTGAATTAACTGTTCTTCTAAAGCATGATACTTTTTTGTCTTACTTTTTAAAATAAAACCCATTGTCGTCAATAAGCCAACAATAATAATAACTAATATCCCCCATATGATAAATAAAACTTTCGTTTTTTTCATGAACTTCTCCAATCTTCATAACCATCAGTCATATAATTAGGACAAGATATATAAGCATTAATAATCTCTTCTCCATGAGTTTTTTTAGCAATTACATAACCACTACAAGCTTTCCCCTTATTATCTTTCAAATTAACATCTAAATCATAAGCCCGAAGAATACTTCTAGTAATTGTAACACCTGTACTGTCTAAATTTTTATCATAATAATCCTCTAAATAAACATGAGCATTATACTCTAATTTATCTTCTAAATCATGATAATAATTTTGAGTTACTTCTAAATCCAAACTTTGATATAAAGTATATATATAATATATAGCAATTATTAAAAATAAAGCCAAAATACCAGAAAGAATAAGCATTTCTTTGAGTCCCCAACCACGTTTATCTTTAAGCATTTCCATCACCCACATTTATTATAACATAGGTAAATAAAAAAAAGAACTACTCTGTTCTTTCTTGAATAAAAAATGGTCCAAATTCCACACTAGCATCAATGCTACTTCGATCATATTTAAACATCTTATAACCAAGACCTGTACAAGAATACACTGTACCATCATCATACTCTTTTGTTTCCTCAGATATACAAAATATAGGCGTTTTAGATTGTCTAGCTCTAAAATAATCAATGAAAAAAATAATAATCCAAATAATAATAACTGACAATATAACCACTTTAATAATATCACCTTTTTTAATATTTGCTTTCATCTTTTCTCTCCTATTATTAATTATACCTATTTAAAAGAAAAAAATCAATATTTTTCTCAAAGGATAAAACTATAAGTATAAATAAAGTAAAGAATAATCAATAAAAAAGAACTCTTAATGAGTTCTCTAATTAAACTAGCTCTACTTCTGCGCCAGCTTCTTCTAATTGTTTCTTTAGTGCTTCAGCTTCTTGAGCAGGGATATTTTCTTTTAAGTTACCACCATTATCAGCAATTCCTTTAGCCTCAACTAAACCAAGACCAGTAATTTCCTTAATAATTTTGATAACTGCAATTTTATTTCCACCAGCATTCTTTAATACAACTGTTTTATTAGCAGATCCAGCTTCTTCAACTTGAGCAGGAGCTGCAGCTACAGCTACAGCACTTGGATCAACACCAAATTCCTCTTTCATTGCATCAACTAATTCTTTAACTTCAAGAATAGTCATTTCTTTTAAAGCACTAATAAATTCATCTTTTGTAATTTTTGCCATTTTACAATCTTCCTTTCTAATTTTCTAATTTTTCGGCATACATATTTAAACCAATTGCTAAATTTCTTACATGTTCCATCATACCAGCTGCAAGTTGTGTTAAAAGTCCCTCATAAGATGGAATAGAAGCATATTCATTAATTACATTTAATTCTGCAACATCACCATTAATAATACCAACACGAATTTTCATTTTATCATGATCCTTTGCAAAATCAGCAATAATTTTAATTGGTTCAAGTAACTCAGCACCAAACATAATAGCATTTGGTCCTTCTAAGAAACCATTAAGATCGATTTTCAAATCATCTAAAGCTCTTTTTAAAAGAGTATTCTTATAAACTCGAACTTCACCTTGAGCGTTTCTTAATTTTTTTCTAAGTTCACTAACTTCTGATACAGTTAAACCTTGATATTCAAATAAAACAACAGATTCACTATTTTTAATCTTATCAACAATTTCACTAACAATTAGCTTCTTAGATTCTAAAATTTTGCTACTTGCCATATTCTCCTCCTTATATATTTAAAAAAGCTTCCTTTTGGGAAGCCTAAAAAAGAAGTCTTTTTAAGTCTCCCCTCGGTAGGATTATTAAAGTTACCTCCCTACTGTCTTTGGTTCGCTTTTTTATATCTGTATTATATTATAACTTTAATTAAATGTCAAAAGAATTTTTATCTACTCTAATACCAGGACCCATTGTACTAGTAACAGAAATATTATTAATAAAAACACCTTTAACACTTGCTGGTTTAGCTTTAGCAACAGTTGTTACTACATAGTTAAGATTCTCAAGTAATTTATCATGATCAAATGATACTTTACCTATAATAGTATGAATATTACCATATGAATCATTCTTATAACTAACCATACCTTTATTGATATCCTCTATTGCTTTTACGACATCAGTTGTAACAGTACCAGTTTTAGGGTTAGGCATTAATCCTTTAGGACCTAAAACTTTACCAATTTTACCAAGTTCAGGCATCATATCTGGAGTAGCAACGATTACATCATATAAAAACCAGTTCTCATGAGAAATCTTATCAATCATATCTTTATCACCAACAAAGTCTGCTCCTGCTTCTTTTGCTTTTTGAGCAGCTTCACCTTTAGCAATAACTAAAATTCTTTTTTTCTTACCAGTACCATTTGGTAAAACAAAACTTCCTCTTAAATTCTGATCAGATTTCTTCGCATCAATATTAAGTTTTATAGCAACCTCAACAGTACTATCAAAACTAGCAACACTTGTTTCTTTTACTAAAGAGATAGCTTCTGATCCACTATATAACTTATTCTTATCTATCTTCTTTGATGCTTCCACATATTTCTTACCATGTTTTTTCATTTTTTCCCTCCTAACTGTGGTTTATTAAAAGCGGATTTGTAAATATATTCAAATTAATTTTCTTCTTCTTGTTTTTCTTCTTCTCCAACAACTGGAACATCAGCATTAAATTCCTTAACCTCAGCTTCCATTTCAGCAAGTTCAGCATCACGCTTTGCCATCTCTGCTTCTTCTTTACGAGCTTCTTTAGCTTGTTCTGCTAATTCTTTATCATTTAATCCTTTAACAGCAATACCCATATTACGAGCAGTACCTTCAATGATATTCATAGCAGCTTCTACATCATAAGCATTTAAATCAGGTAACTTAACCTCAGCTATTTTACGCAATTCATCTTTTGTAATAGTTGCAGCAATTTCATTAGCACCTTTTGTTGAACCTTTCTGAATCTTAGCAGCTTTTTTAAGTAAAAATGCTGCTGGTGGAGTTTTTAAAACGAAATCAAAACTTCTATCATCATAAACAGTAATTTCACAAGGAACTACATCACCCATTTTATCTCTAGTAGCATCATTAAATTTTGTACAAAACTCTTGTAAATTAACACCTGCTGGGCCTAAAACTGTACCAACTGGTGGAGCTGGTGTAGCTTTTCCTGCTTCAATTTGAAGTTTAATTCTTCTTGTGATTTCTTTTGCCATGAAAACACCTCCTAAATTTAAGTTTTTCAAGGTAGTGGTCTAGGGCAAATCCGCATTCCCTCCCACATACTAAAATATATGCAAAAAAACTTTTGCAATATTGATATTATCACAAAAGTTTCTAAAATACAAGCTTTTTACCAAAAATTAATAAAATTAGTAATTAAATTGAGACAAAACAAGGTTAGGATTATAATCATAAAGCAGCAATGGCATAGTACATAATACATAAATTTCATGAAAACTATTTTTCATTTCAATTTGCATTTCTAATATTTTAAAATAATTAATATCCTCATCACGAACTATTTTTTTAGCTTTCAAATAATTAAGCTTCACAATACTAATTAAATCATGATCTGTAACTCTATTTTTTTTTACATAAGTCTCTTGATTAACCAATTTTTTATAATCACGACCGCTATACTTTAATAAATCAACTTTACTATCCAAATAATTTATATCATCAAATTCTTTAATATGATAAAAAGACTCTACCATTGGATAATTAATATAAATTTTACCTAACCCAGTTTCATCATTAAAAATCTTCAAAATATCCTTTATTTCTTCATCAGAATATTTTTGATAATGAGGATCAAAGTCAAAAATTAAATATACTGCTGAAAATGCCTCACTAGATAATAATTTATCATCAATTTTAAGACCTTTTTCATGCCTTAAATAAGAAACCAAATCATCATACATTCCATTTTTATAATTCTGATATAATTCATAAATAGGATTACAAAAAGAAACTATTTCATAATCAAAATCCAAAAGTTTAAGTAGCCCATGTCTTGGGTTAGACAAAATTCTTACCTCATCTATTTTTCCTTCAACAACAAATAATACTTTACTTCTCAAATTCTCCCCCTAAAACCAATTTTACTAAATTATGGCTTTGTCTAATCACTTTATTAGTAGAATCAGCAAAAGAAATAATTTTACCATTATTTAAATTCAAATAACAATCTGGTCTCATCAACTCATTATTAACTAAAAACAAATTATGAGTAGTAAGAAAAGATTGAAATTCTTTTTTACCATTAATATAATTAAGTATATTCTTAGCTAAATCATAATGATAAAAAGCATCAAATTCATCTAAAAACACAAATGATATTTTATCCACTTGATGCATCCAATAGAAAAATAACCATAATGATTTAGTTCCCGTAGATGCAACCACTTCAAATTTAGCAGTATAATGATCATATAATACACCAATCTTATTTTTTCCAGCCTCTTCTACAATAGACAATCTAAAATTTTGTCCACACTTTTTTAAAAAATCTTCAAAATCTTTCAATAGATGATTATTGATAATAAAATCATTCAAATTTTCTGAACCAGACATAACTCCAATATATTCATTATCTCTAAGTGAACGGAACCAAAGCATTCCATTAACAAAATCCATTAAAAGCTTAACTGGACTTGTTTTATCCCAATATAAAGTATTATTATAAATATATTTCAATAAAGACATATTAGTATTTTTACGAGATAAATCAAGAGTACTAGCTTCTTTTATATTATTCTTATATCTATTAGTTTTATAATTATATTTAAATAATAGTTCTTTATTACACCATAATTCCTCATAAAGTAAACGTGTATGTTCATCTTTTTGATATTTATATTCTACTACCTGATTACCAAATAAAAATTCATAATTAAACTCTACATAATCATCAGTAGCATTACCACTAATATAATATAAATATAATGGATTATCTTTTATATTATCAGTTAAATGTCTAGTAATATCCATAATTGCAGCACCCAAATTACTTTTACCACAATTATTATACCCCCACACTAAAGCTTTATTAATCAGCCCATTTTTAATTAATTCATTTTTAAATTCATAATCATGAACTTTAGATAAATCAAGTACTAAAGGTTGATCAAAATTTTTAAAATTTCTAACTGTAAACTTTTTTAACATAATAAAATCTCCCACCATAATTATACCTCCTATGTTAATTATTTACAACACAAATGTTATTTTTTTACACTTAATTTTATTATGTTCAATCAATTTATATTCATACAAAAAACAGTATCTCTACTGTTAATCTACAACCATCACATTCAAGTCAACATCACCATAAATTCCATCAATTCTACCTACATTGCTAAATTGCCATATTTTATAACCTTCATAACTAGTACTACTAGCATAATGAGCAAGCCAAATATGTTCAAAATCTTGCGTATCCCAAAAATTTTCTAAATAAAATTTACTACCATAAAGCATTCCTTCATAGCCTTTAGCTTCTACCGTATCAATAAATAAATGAGCCATTTTATTTAATTCATGAAAAGACATATGATAGCTATTCCAATTACTCCATATTTCCCAATCAAATACAATCGGTAAATCTAAATCTTCACCATCTAATTGCTCTAATACCCACTCTGCCTCATCTACAGCTTCTTCACTAGATAAAGCTTTACTATAAATATAAACACCGACTTTTAATCCTGCTTCCTCAGCTTTCTTAATATTGTTTAGAAATTGTTTATCTAAAGCAGGTTCTTCACCACTATCAAGTTTGACTCCAATACGCATCATAACAAACGTTGCTCCAGCTTCCTTTACTTTCTCATAATCAATATCTCCCTGCCATTCAGAAACATCAATGCCAAGCTCTGTAGAATCAGTTTTATATTTTTTATAAGCATCACTAAATTGTAATTTAGTACTAACACCCCCACTATTATTATTATTATTATTATTATTATTATTAGATTTTATTTCATCTACTACATTTAATGTAACTTTATAATTAGTACTATTGCCACTTACATCAGTAACAACAATTTCAATATTATATTTTCCAACTTTATTAAAATCATAATCCCCTTCTACATGACATTCTACCTGTCCATCATAATTATCTCCATACGTTACTGTATTACATAAATTACCTTCATAACCAACTTTAACTGTCTTAGAACTACTACCAAATATCTTAGGATCCACAGTATCTACAACCTGAATAGTAGTCTCATAAACATATTTTTTACCCTTATAAGTATAGTAAAATTCAATATCTTTTTCTCCAATTGTATCCGTATCTAACTTATAATCTTCAATTTTAACATTGGTATCACGAACTAAATCCGTAACATACATCTCTTGAAATACTTCAATATCTTCTAATTTCATATCAATAAAAGCATCACTAGGCATTTTATCACTAACTTTATTACCACACCCAACTAATAATAATACACTTAATATAATTACAATTTTTTTCATAATAACTACCTCTACAATATAATATCAACTATATCTTTTAAGTTCAATATCTTTCCTATAATTATACAAATAAAAAGTATATAAATTAGATAAATATTCACATTTAACAATATCATCTAACTCATATACTAATACATAACTTATACTTAAAGCACTAACTCTCTTTAATGCTTTAGATAAAACTTTAGAAGGGAATCCCACTCTATTATTTTTAACTGAATATCCCATAATAAAATGAATGAGAAAAGCATCACTATAAAAAGCATTCCAAAAACTACCAGATTTAACCAAAACAATATAATTCTTATACTTACCTTTAACTTTAAAATATTTATCTTTCAAATCTCATTACTCCATTTCTTTATAATTGCCATTCGCCCTCTCGGACTTCACGGCAATAAATCATTTCGCATCACTACACCCTCCCCCGAAGTGTTCACTACCATTTGTAATTCTATGAAACTACCTTATTTCCATTCTACCATTCAAAAAAATTGTCGTAAAAAAATCTTCTCTCAAGATTTTATCTTTCGTGCTTTAGATCATGTATTTGATTTATTAAAACCTCTAAATTGTAAAATTATCTTTCTTGCTGATCGTTATTTTTTTTATTTATCTTTACTAAAACATATTCAACAGAAAGATTGCTTTTTTGCTGTTAGAGCTAAAATTAAATCTTCTGTTAAAGTTTCTATTTATGATAAAAAAGAAGATCATAATATTACCAAAAATCTTTCTGATTTAACTTCTTATGCTTACAAACCCCATTATTTTAAAAATATTCCTTTTGGGGATATGAAATTTAAGGCTAATTTAGCCATTGCTCCCTATAAAAGAAATAAAAAAGATCCTGATGATGAAGATAACTGGTTTATTATTACTAACCTGGATCCTAAACTTGCTATTAAATATTATAAAAAAAGATTTGGGGCAATCGAAATGTTTTTTAAATCCCAAAAGACGAATGGTTTTAATTTAGAAAAAACGAAAACAAAAAATCTTCATGCCATGGAAACTCTTTATGGTGTTGCTTGTATTGCCCATATTTGGTTATCTATTTTAGGTATTGATTATATTAAAAATTATAACCATGTAAAACATATTATCAATATTCCTTTTAACAAAAAAATAAATGGTAAAAAGACTAGAATTTTATCTACTTTTAGATTAGGACTTACTTTATTTAAACGACTGTTTAATTCAATTTTTAAACTGCGGATTAAAACAAATTTTAAACTGTATTTATAATATCAATTAATCTACGAAAAAACTCAACTTAACAGTTGAGAATTTTCGCGTGTAATAAATACTATATTTTTTGAATAAATTCATGAATAATTAATTTATAGAATAAATTTATCCCTTATTTTTATCATTTTTTCTTCTAAAAACAGTTTACAGGGCGGATTTCATACTAGCTTTTGCCCTGGTTTCACCTAGCCTTTTTGAGATGTGTCCGTTAATCAGATGAAACTACAAATGGATCACTACTTGTTCCGCTTCCTGTTACTTTCACATCAGCTGACAGATTTATTACTGGGCGCACACCAAACGTGCTATCCACCCAGTTGTAATTGAGGTTGCCATCCGAAGTCACAGTGAGCACGAAAGCATAACTGCTCGACGCATTAAAGTAATACGGAGACATGGTCCAATAAACTTGGTTAGTATATAGATAATAACTTTGATTAGTTTGTCCATATACTCCTCCTGCCATAGCTACTTCATCTGCTGTTATTAATCCTACTGGATTAGATAGTGCTTTATTTCCTTTACTACTTCCACTTACTGTATATAGATCACTACTATTCTTACATTTTAATGTTGGAGATTTTGTACTATTTGTAAATCTTATATATCCTCCATAGTATGTTTGTGTTGTTCCTGTTCCTCCTGAACCATTACTACTTGATGAACTTGTACTTGGTTCCCGATCTCCACAGAATCCTGCTTCTGTACTTACTTTATTTCCAAATCCCTTATTTGCTATATTTGTCTGATACCAACTATCTAATACTCCTTTAATTGTACTACTACTTCCAAGTCCATGCACTTGATTACTTGTATACATGTATCCTACATACATATTATCATTGTATGAACTATTAAATGCACTTGTTTGCAACTGTGCACTCGTTCCAGTTGTAGCTGTACTTGTTCCATTATAGATCATTCGGATTGATCCATCTCCATTAATTCGGATAATCCTCCAGTAGTATCCTGCAAATTTTACCCAGTTATTAGTTACTGCTCCTCTAAAATAATAACTATCTCCCCAGTCATCTTGTATTTTATATATTCCTTCATCTGTTGTAGCTGTTTTACTAAAGTTTGGAGTTCCACTATTAACAGAATTATTTGCTAATATTGTATTACAAGCTTTTCCTTGACATAATTGTATATCAAAATACAAGTAACATTTTGTCCCTTTTTTACTTACTCCTATATATACTTTTCCATCTTTATATTCCATAGATATACTTTCATCTTTTGCATCATTTACTTCACAATAGCTTTTCTCTTCATTTAAAGTATATCCACTTGTTGGTACTGTATCTATACTTTTATAACCATCATTTTCTTCTTGATACATAGCAACCATTTTTAAATCGTATGGTGTATAATTAATGGTTCCATTTACTAGGGGGATAGATTCTGTTGTTTTATATTTTGCTCTAGTAAAAGTTAAAATAATTGCACTAGTAATCGCTACTACTACCACAGCTATTACAATATTTCTTTTTAAATGGCTTCTCTTTAAAGTTTGAAACTCCATAATATTTCCTCTTTTCTTGTGAATCATAACACACTTTTAATTAAGTTACATGGTATTCGACAAAAGTTTTCAAAACTTGTCAATATTATTATCATATAATTATCTATGTTATATTTCTAATATACATTATTGTTGAGTATTAGTCAATATTTTTGTGAACATTTACAGCAAAAGAAACTGAATGAGTATATTTATTTAAGTGAATATGTACAGCTTTTAATCTTTTAAAACTATAATCATAATAAAATACATATAAATAACCAAAAGAGAGTGATTATATGAGATTAAAAGATATAAGAGAAGAAAGTGAATTAAAACAATTTACTGTCGGAAAACTTATAGGTGTTACTAGAGGAACATATTCATTATGGGAATTAGAATTAGATATTATTCCTCTAAAAAGATTAAACAGTTTTTGTAATGCTTTTAATTGTAGTATTGACTATGCTTTAGGATTTACTAACACTAAAAATTATAAGCATAGTAAAAAAGAAATAAATATTAATTTATCAGCTAAAAGATTAAAAGAAATTAGAAAAGAACATAAACATACTCAAGAATATATAGGTCGTAAATTATCATTAAATCGTAGTTTAATTAGCAAATATGAAAAAGGTCATACTTTAATTAGTACAACCTTTTTAATGGAATATGTAAAATTATATCATATATCTAGTGATTATTTATTAGGTAAAATAGATACAAAAATAATAATAGAAGATTCAAATATTCAATTCTTTAATAATAAAATCTAAGCAATATCCGCACTACTACTAACATTTAAAGAATAATCACTAAATTCTTTTTTTAAGTATTTAGGATAAGCAGCAGCCCCAATCATAGCGGCATTATCTGTACAGTAAAGAAGTCTTGGAATCATTAATGTAGCATCATATTTACTACATAACTTTTCCATCTCGCTTTTTAAATACTTGTTTGCTGATACCCCACCTGCAATAACGAGTCTTTTAATACCAGTTTTTTTAAAAGCAAGCTCTACTTTTCGGACTAACTCATCAATAGCTACATCTTGAAAAGACTTTGCCAAATCTTCTTTTCTAATAGCATTACCTCTTTGTTCTTCATTATGAACCAAATTAATCACAGCACTTTTAAGCCCACTGTAACTAAATTGATAAGTATCATCCATAACAGGATTTGGTAAATGATAAGTATGTTTTCCCTCTTTAGCTAACCTTTCTATATTAGGGCCACCTGGATAAGGAAGACCTATTACTCTAGCCACTTTATCATAAGCCTCACCAATCGCATCATCCATTGTTTCTCCAAGCTTTTTAAATTGATAATCATCTTCCATTATAAGTAACTCTGTATGTCCCCCACTAACAATTAAAGCAAGCAGTGGATATTCCATTTTATTTTCTAAATTATTTGCATAAATATGACCAATTAAATGATTAACTGCAATTAAAGGTTTATGATACATTAAAGAGATTATTTTAGCAGCTTCCACTCCAACCATTAAAGAGCCAGTAAGACCAGGAGCATAAGTTACGGCAATGGCATCCATATCTTCTATTTTCATATGTGCTTTTTCTAAACAATCTTCTAACACCAAAGTAATTGCTTCGGTATGCATACGACTAGCTATTTCGGGAACTACACCCCCATATTTAGCATGCGTATCCATTTGTGTTGTGATAGATAGTGATATCACTTCACTTCCATTTTTAACAACAGCCATACTAGTTTCATCACAACTAGATTCAATTGCAAGTATATAAGTATCCATATCATCACTACTTTCTTTTAACAAAATTATGATTTATTTTATATCCAATTTTGTTGTTTCCTCTTTTTCAATTTGCCGAATAGATTTTTCAGGAGTTGGTAATTTTTCAGGAGTAGTTCCACCAACCTTAATAATTGTTTGTCTTATTGCTTGACCAACCATATGATGAGTATTACAGGCATTTTCCTCACCTATTATATCATTGTTTTTTAAAACTTCATCTGTTTGGGTAATACGAAATAAATTTGCCGCTAATTCTGTACTACCCATATAATCTAAAATTTCTTGATTATTTGAATCAATACCTTTCCTTTTAGCAATATCTTTCGCCGTTTCGCCACCATATAAACCCATATAACCATAGTCATTAAATTTTCCATAATTTTTCACACCGACGTTTTTAGCTGTATCAAACAAAATTTTATTTTTGTTTTTAATATTGATTCTAGTATATAAACGTTTTTCATCTTCAGATAATTTATTATACTCCTCTTCTGTTATTTCCATCTTTCTAGTTTGAACAGCAAAATAAGTTTGACCTAGAGCAACAGATTGATGTCTTGCAGGATTAGCATTTTGTACAATTAAATAACAAGCATAACGAGATAACTTATAATCAATGACTTCTTTACTTGCACCTTTTGGCATTGCTATCGTTTTCCCTTTAACGGGAAAATGTTCTTCTACATTCATTCCACTTAAATTACAACTTATTTTTGCCTTATTAATAACCTTAGCAAAATGTTCCCATTTGGAATATTCCAAAGCAATCATCAATTCTCTAGCTTCCCAATATTCATTTCCCGCCTCATCAATATGCTTAATATCTTCAAATGTTTTTTCTTTATAAATTTCTAAATCATTCTTCATTGTCTTCCAACCCCCTCATATTTACCATTTTGGTATTTACTAATTACTCACTTTTTCTTGCCATTAAATAAGCATCATCACCATTAGAATAATATCTTTTTCGTACATTCACTACTTCAAAGCCAAACTTATCATATAAATGAATCGCAGCCTTATTATTCGCTCTAACTTCTAAAGTAATAAGCTTCAAATTCTCATCTAATTCACTAATTAAATAATCAATTAAATTAGTAGCAATTAACATCCGCCTATAATCTGGATCAACAATTAAACACAAAATATCACAAGTTTCAGTTAGATCAGTAGCAATAATAAATCCAACAATCTCTTCATCTTTTTCATAAACGTATACTTTAGAAACACCATCATCCAACATTTCTCTAATAGAATAGACTCTACTAAAGTTTTCCTCAAGTAAACTTCCTAATTCATTTATTCTAGGAATATCATAAATACAAGCTTCTCTAATCATGAATCCACCTCAATTTTCTTAACATAAACAGGTTTAACAAAATGGGGATGAATATCTTTTTTTGTTTGTAAATATTGATAAACCATATCTAAATTAATCTCTTCATCTTCTATAATATTTTCTGGATAACCCTCTAATTCTTGATTATGTAAATAAAAATAATCACCAATTAATTCATGCTGTGCATTAAACTTACCGACAAACATACCATTTTTATCCTTAAAACCAATCAAACATTCTTGATCATATTTCAAAGCTAAAGCTTGTAAATAAGAAATGGCTTTTAGAGGAACACTTTTACAATAACTAATTAATTTAGAAACAACTATACCAATTCGCACCCCTGTAAAAGATCCAGGACCATTAATTACTATTATACCACTTAAATCATCAAAAGTAATACAATTTTTTTCTAATAATTCTTGTATTAAAGGGACAAGAATTTCTGAATGTTTTCCCTCTTTCCTAAGAATTTGCTCAATCAAAACATGATCTTTAAATAAAGCAAGTCTTAGTTCCAAATAATGAGTATCAATAAAAAGTATATACATAAAACCCTCCTTTAGAGCACAAAATCTCACCATTACGTGAGATTATAAAACAGCATTACATAATTCCTCGTATTGTTCACCATGAGGAACAAATACAAGTACTCTAGTATTTTCATCAACAATCTTAAAATTGATATCTAATCTCTCACTAGGAAGTCTATCTTCAATCAATTCAGACCATTCAATAATACAGATTCCATCCTTATTAAAATAATCTTCAACTCCAAAATCTTCATTATCACTAATTCGATAAACATCCATATGATACAATGGCATTTCTCCACCTAAATATTCTTTTACTATCGTAAATGTAGGTGAAGTAATATTATCAGTGATACCTAATGATGCTGCAAAACCTTTAACAAAAACAGTTTTTCCACTTCCAAGATCACCATTTAAGCAAATAACCATTCCTAAAAATTTTTCACTTTCAATATTCTCTGCTAACGTTAAAGTATCTTGAACACTTTTTGATGTAAATTTATAATCCATGTCTCTCACCTATCGTTATTATAGCAAAAGTAAAACCTAATATACAACCCATTTTTTTAAATTTGACAAAAAAAACATATCATACAAAAATATATTAGAAAAATCTATTCTTTAATATATTTTGAAAACATATTAAAATATATATGAGGTGTGAAAATGGATTTTGTTGTAAGACAAACAAGGCAAAAAGATCCAGCTAGTTACAAGTCTTTATATATTAAGGATTCGCTGTTAAAAGAAGTAGAGAAAATAGCAAAAGAAAACAGCACCTCTTTTAACAATGTAGTAATTAGTATGATCGAAGCCTGTATCTATGGTAATGGTGAGGGCCAAGAAAAAAATAAAGTAAGAAATTAATTTATTTTTATAGATACAAACCTCCTTGAAGTTTCACAACTCAAAAAAGAGCTTTAAAGGCTCTTTTTTAGTTTACAGAAACATATCCCATATTTTTATATCTTTGTACTTGACTACTAGTAATATTTTTACAATCACTATAATCAATAGAAACAATATCAAAATATAATGGCAAATAATACAATTTTAAAGAATTAGTAACACGATATGGACTTACATATTGAATATTCTTCAAATTTTTTAAATTACGTTCAATATTAAAATAATAAGTATTTCCAACTCTTTTAACATAATGAACTTTAACAGCATAATTATTCTCTTTTAATGAACTATCTCTTAATTCTCCATAATTATTAGGATATACTCCATATTCTCCTAAGGCTAATAAAGAATTACCATTTTTCATATAATTATAAATAGTCAAATACTCATTATTAACAGTTATAATATCATAATCAATATCAACAATATCTAAATCTTTATTAATAGTATAAGAAACTTGATAACTATCCCGATAGCTACTAGCACCTAAAATAGTATTAGTTGAAACAAATCCCATTGAATAAGCACGTGTTTTATTAGTACTACAATAACGATAAGTCTCTTCTTCATTTACATAAACTTTAACAGAAGAAGACACTCCTCCTGCACTAGCTGTAATAGTAACACTACCACTTTTTTTAGCCGTTACTTTTCCACTAGTAGAAACCGTTGCAACCCTACTATTACTACTTGTCCAGGTAATATTTTTATTAGTTGCATTACTTGGATTAATAGTAGCTTTAAGTGTATAAGTATCTCCAACATCTAAAGATAAGCTACTGCGATTAAGAGAAATACTCTTAACTTTGATAGTAGAACTACCTGTATTAGAATTTCCTTTTAAATTATTTCGAGTATCTACTATTACTTTTCGATTACCATTCTGATCTAAATAGTAAGAATAAATAGTTTGAGCAGAATAAGTAGATTTTTGTTTCACACTAAAGTAAATTTGATATCCCACATAACCCGTATTCGCTTTATTTGCAATTTTAGAATACTGTGGAGTACTAACAGTTAAATTTGCCCCTGTACTTTTTTCAAGTTCATTTACTTCCTTGACTAATTTCATATATTCTGTATTTCCAACTTTTGTCGCAGCATTAGAATGCAAATTATTAAGTGTAGATAAACTTACTGCGCAATTACCACTTACAACATAAGCAAGTGGATAGGTAGTATAATATTCTTTCGCTCCATAACTACAAGTAGTAGTATGATTTGTATTATTATTATTTGTATTAGTACTATGATTTGGCTTTGAACTACTAGAAGTACTACCTGTATTACTAGATGGTCGATTAGAACTATGAACAGATCCACTTCCACTAGAATTATTAGAAGCTAAATCATCAGAAGAAGGACTTTCCTCATCTATTTTCTCTTCTTCCTCTTCTTCATCAATAGGCTCATTGTCATTTTGTTCAGTAACATTTCTTTTAACTGTATTAATAATTGTATCACTATCATGATCACAAACTAATTTAACTTCAATACGATAATTTGTTTCAGTTAATTTTGTTGCTTCTGCATAACTATTTGCAGTATCACAAGAATTTCCTTCTTCATCTTGAAATTCTACTAATAAATTACGATCAAACATTTCTTTAAGTGTAATTTTTTTTGAATCATTAATTTCACTTGGAAGTCTTGATCCGGTAAAATATTCTGTAGCAGCATCTCTCATAGCTTGTAAGTTAACCCCAAAATTAGATACATTTTCCTCTTTCTTATTAAATAAAGAAATAATCCAAATAATTAAAAATACAACAACTAATAAAATTCCTAACTTAATAAGTAAAGACTTCCAATCAATTTCAATTGATTTTTTAGACTTATCCTCATACATACAAAATCCCCCTTATAACCCTACTGGTTTTAGCTGCTATACTACCACAATTCTCTCTATTTGTCAAACTAAGTTAAAAAAAAAGGGAATTACTTTTCCCTTTTACTTACGTTTTAAATGATCATCAAATAAATCTTGAGCAAGATAAGAATCTAATATTTGTACTAAAAATTTATTATCAGTCATAGATTGAGTAATTTTTTCCTCTTTGTTTAATAAACGTTTACGATTAAATTCAACATATTCTAACACACTACAATAAGCCATAGTATGATATTCTGAATAATTTAAAAAATAATTTTTCTCATAATCTTCATAATCACGGAAAACAGGTCCATTCATAAATTGATTATATTCATTTTCCTCTATTTTTGATGAAAATTCAATACTATAATCTTCACATACATGACAAGGTATTAATACTGTTCTACTAACTAATCCTCCCACAGTAAAATATTGTTTACCATTAATTAAATCAAAGCCTTCTTGTGTATATAAAAGATGTAAAAAATACTCAGATTCCCTAAAATTTTCTAACATTGTTAATTTCTCAGCATTAGGACGAGCTAAAATAAGTTGATTTAATTTCTTTAACCATTCAAAAAAGCGATCTCTATCAATTAAAAAACCATCTTTAAATACACCAATAACTGCATAATTAGGAAGTCCATTATTAGTAAAACGATATAATAATAATCTTTTTTCTACATTATGATAATAAGCTGAAATAATAGGAAATGTTTGTATAATACTATCTTGATCATCAATATTAGCGCAAGCTAAAATTCGTTGTATAAATTTATCCATATAATCCTCCAAGTAAAAGTAATTATAGCATTTCCCCTAAAAAAAAGCAAACATCTTATAAATTCTTCCATTCCACCAAACATATTTGACTAACATTTGTTCGTGTGTTATAATAAAATAACTTTAAGTTATAAATTTTAAAAAGACAAGACAAAATAAATAAAAAGGAGCATGAAAATGGATAAAATAATTGTAAAAGGTGCTAGAGAAAATAATCTCAAGAACATTAATATTGAATTACCAAAAAACAAATTAATTGTTATGACAGGAGTATCTGGAAGTGGAAAATCATCTTTAGCTTTCGATACAATTTTTGCCGAAGGTCAAAGAAGATATGTAGAAAGCCTTAGTGCATATGCAAGGCAATTTATCGGTATAAGTGAAAAACCTGATGTAGATTCTATTGAAGGATTAAGTCCTAGTATTTCAATTGATCAAAAAACAACCAATAAAAATCCCCGTAGTACAGTTGGTACCATAACAGAAATATATGATTATCTAAGATTATTATATGCCAGAATAGGAATTCCTTATTGTCCAAAACACCATATTCCTATTACAAGACAATCTATTGAAGAAATGACCAATCGAATTATGGAGCTAGAAAAAGGAAATAAATTAGAAATTATGGCTCCAGTCGTTCATGGAGAAAAAGGAACTCACAAGGATTTATTTGATGATTTAAGAAAAAATGGTTTTTCTCGTGTTCGTGTAAACGGAGAGATTCGTTCATTAGATGAAGAAATCATTCTAGAAAAAAATATCAAAGACAACATTGAAGTAATTGTAGATCGTATTGTATTAAGTGATGAAGAAAGAGGAAGAATATTTGAAGCAATTGAAACTAGTTGTAAACTAGCAAATGGCAAAGTATTAATTAATGTCATAGGGAAAGAAGAAATGTTAATGAGTGAATCATATGCTTGCCCTCATTGTAATTTTTCTATTCCTGAATTAGAGCCGAGATTATTTTCTTTTAATGCTCCACATGGAGCCTGTCCTGAATGTAAAGGATTAGGAACAAAGCTAAAAATTGGAGAAGCTCTATTAATGCCAGATAAAAATTTGACAATTTTAAATGGGGGAATTAAGACAATTAATAATGATCAAAGTATTGAAACAATTCAATTACTAGCCGTTTGTGCTTACTATAATATTGATATAAAAAAGCCCCTAAAAGATTTTACAAGAAAAGAATTAGATATTATTCTCTATGGTTCAAGTGATAAAATAGATTTTAAATATGTATCAAAAAATGGCAACGTTCGTTACGTAACTGATTATTATGAAGGAATTATCAATAAATTAGAAAGGCTTCATTTAGAAACTACCAGCAATTGGCGAAGAGAATGGATTGAAATGTATATGGTAGAATCCCCATGTCCAAAATGTCTTGGTGCACGATTAAATGATATGGTTTTATCTGTCAAAATAAATAATAAAAATATTTATGAAGTAACCAATTTTAGTATTTTAGAACTAAGAGATTTCATAGCCAAATTAAAATTAACCAACGAACAATTAGAAATCAGTGGTCTAGTAACAAAAGAAATATTAAACAGATTGGACTTTTTAATCAACGTCGGACTAGGTTATCTAACCCTTTCAAGAAGTGCTGGAACTTTATCAGGAGGAGAAGCACAACGAATCCGTTTAGCTACCCAAATTGGTTCTAAACTATCAGGAGTATTATATGTCTTAGATGAACCAAGCATTGGTCTACATCAAAAAGATAATGAAAAACTAATTAAAGCTATGCAAGAAATGCGAGATCTAGGGAATACCTTAATTGTTGTAGAACATGATACAGATACTATGCTTGCTGCTGATTATTTAGTTGATATAGGACCAGGAGCTGGTGAATTTGGTGGACATATTATTGCAGCAGGAACTCCAAAAGAAGTTATGGAAAATGAAAATTCTCTTACAGGTCGATATTTGTCAGGCAAAGAAAAAATTGAAGTACCAAAAAAACGTCGTAAAGGAAATGGAAAATCTCTAAAAATAATAAAAGCCAAAGAACATAATTTAAAAAATATTAATGTAGAAATACCCCTTAATAAATTCATATGCGTAACAGGTGTTTCAGGAAGTGGAAAATCATCCCTCATCAATGAAGTCCTTTATAAAACCTTAGCTGTTAAAATCAATGGATCCAAACAAATTCCAGGGGCTTGCAAAGAAATAAAAGGAATAGAAAATATAGATAAAGTTGTTCATATAACTCAAGATGCAATTGGTAGAACGCCAAGAAGTAATCCAGCTACTTATGTAGGTGTATTTGATGATATTCGTGATGTATTTACTAATACCAAAGAAGCTAAAATGCGCGGATATGATAAAGGAAGATTCTCCTTTAATGTAAAAGGTGGAAGATGTGAAGCATGTTGGGGAGATGGTGTAAAGAAAATTGAAATGCATTTCTTGCCAGATGTTTATGTACCATGTGATGTATGTGGTGGTAAAAGATACAATAAAGAGACTTTAGGAATTAAATTTAAGGACAAAAATATTGCTGATGTTCTTGATATGCGAGTATCAGAGGCTTTACCATTCTTTGAAAATATTCCCAAAGTATATAATAAATTAAAAGTCATGGAAGAGGTAGGATTATCTTATATTAAATTAGGACAACCAGCCCCTACTTTATCAGGTGGAGAAGCAGGAAGAATAAAACTTGCCAAGGAACTTCAAAAAAAACCTACTGGTAAAAGTATTTTTATATTAGATGAACCAACAACAGGATTACATAGTGAAGATATAAAAAAACTATTACAAATTTTAAATAGAATTGTTGATAATGGTGATACTGTTATCGTAATTGAACATAATCTTGACGTGATAAAAGTAGCAGATTACATTATCGATCTAGGTCCAGATGGAGGAAATTTAGGAGGAGAAATTGTTGCTACAGGAACACCCGAACAAGTAGCTAAAAATCCTAATTCTTATACTGGCTTATTCTTAAAGAAAATGCTTAAATAAAAATAGCTATCAGGCTATTTTTTTATTTTACTTGCTTAAATATTTTAAACATTATATAATATATTTGAGGTGAAATATGAAAGCAGAAGTTATTAAACCAAAGAAGGAAATGAAAGAAGCTAGAAGTTTACTAAATCCAATTATTTATCTAGTTTTAGGAATACTTTTAATATTTAAAAGTAATGAAGTCGTAGAATTATTATTTTATGTATTAGGAATTATTGTAATAATCTATGGTATTAAATCTTTTGTGTTATATTATCAAAATAAAGAAGTTGTTCAATATAAAAATATCAACTTAACAATCGCTATTGCTTCTGTTATTATAGGAGTTTTACTAATTATTCTTAGTGGCATTTTAGAAGCTAGTATTCGGTATGTTCTAGGTTTTTTCTTCATATTTATGGGTATTAGTAGATTGCTTACTTCTATTAGCTTTAATAATTATAAAAACTTTTCAACTATTAGTAATATTGTTTTAATTGCTCTTGGTATTTATAGTATATTTTTCTCTAATGCTGTATTAGTAATTATTGGTGTTATTTTAGTTATAAATGCAATTATTTTATTTATTGAATACTTTAAATAAAGGGAAACTAGTTATAATATCTAGTTTCCCTTTTTAAATCTCTTTCTTTAATAGAAGCACGTTTATCATATAATTTTTTACCTTTACATATTCCTACTAAAACTTTAATATAATTCTTTTTGAAATAAAGTTTAAGAGGTATTAAAGTTAGTCCTTCTATTTTTACTTTTTCTTTTAATTTCTTTATTTCTTTTTTATGTAATAATAATTTTCTAGTTCTTCGTTCCTCATGATTAAATATATTACCTTCTTCGTATTTAGCTATATACATATTTAAAATAAACGCCTCATTATTTTTTATTGTAATAAAAGAATCTTTTAAATCCACACTTCCTTTTCTTACTGCTTTAATCTCTGTTCCTACTAAAGATATTCCAGCTTCTACTTCCTCTAAAATAGTATAATCAAAATAAGCCTTTTTATTTTTTATTTCGATCATTTTTCTCACCTTCTATTATATCAAAATCAATTTGAGCAGTTTCTTTAGAAGCATTAGCAACTCTTATTTTGATTTGATCACCTATACGATAAGCCTTCTTTGTACTTTTACCAATTAGTGATAGTAATTTTGGTACATACTCATAATAATCTCCAGGAATATTGCTAATATGAACTAAGCCCTCTACTAAGTTTGGCAATTCTACAAAAAAACCAAAACTCGTTACACTACTAATAATTCCCTCATAAACTTCTCCTATATGGCTTTCCATATATTCCGCCATCTTCATATCATTTACATCTCTTTCAGCATTCGTCGCTGCTACTTCTCTTTCACTAGAGTGTTCAGCAATTTCCACTAAAGAATGTTCTAAAAAATTAATCGTAGAAATACTAAAATCTTTTTCAATTAAATATTTTTTTAGTAATCTATGAACAGTTAAATCTGGAAATCTTCTGATTGGAGAAGTAAAATGAGTATAATTTGTACTAGCAAGGCCAAAATGTCCAATATTTGTTTTAGAGTATTCAGCTTTTTTCATACTTCTTAATAAAAGACTAGATAAAATAGGAAATTCTGGTTTATCTTTTAATTCTTCTAGTAATTTTTGCATAGTTTTAGGAGTAATTTCTTTTATATTTGTTTTGATTTGATATCCTAATGCTTTTACTAAATTTAAAAAATCATCTATTTTTTCACTATTAGGTAAATCATGAACACGATATATAAAAGGAAGATCCATATTACTAATATGAGTTGCTACTGTTTCATTAGCTGCAATCATAAAATCTTCAATTAAACTTTCTCCCGATCTTTGTTCTCTTTTTTTAATACCGATTGCTTTTCCGTTTTCATCTTGAATAATTTTAGCTTCTGGAATATCAAATTCAATATATCCTCGATTTACTTTCTTTTTTCTCAAAATTTTAGCTAATTCATTCATCTTTTTTAAAGTATCAGCATAATCTTCATAACCATAAGGAATATGATTATCTTCTAATATCTCATTAACAGAATCATAAGTCATTTTTTTACTAGACTTAATATAACTTGGAAATATATCATAATTAATAATATCTCCCTTTTGATTAATATCCATCACACAACTCATAGTTAAACGAATAACCCCTTCATTTAATGAACAAATTCCATTTGATAATTGATGAGGAATCATAGGTATTACGGTATCTGCAAGATAAGAAGAAGTTCCTCTCTCATAAGCATCATCTCCTAAAGCCGTATTTTCTTGAACATAATAAGAAACATCAGCAATATGCACACCCAAAGTATAAATATTATCTTTCACTTCTAAACTTATAGCGTCATCTATATCTTTAGTATCTGCTCCATCTATAGTAAATATCATTTGATCTGTCAAATCAGTTCTACCCACTAAATCTTTTTCATTTACTTGATCAGGAATATGATTTAATTCTTCTAAAGTATCACGACTAAATTCATCATATATACCATATTTATAAGCTATACTTAAAATATCGATCCCAGCATCATCTTTATGACCTAATATTTTAAGACAATCAGCCATATATGTTTTATTATCAATTTTCTTCGATAGTTTTGCTAAAACTTTATGTCCTTCTACACAATTCCTACTTGTTTCAGCCGTTAAATAAATTTTTAAATTAACTTTATCATCATCTGGCTCTAATATTTTCTTCTTATTAATTACTTTTACCTCACCAACAATATTTTCTAATTCTCTTTTAATGATCTTTAATACTTTTCCTGCTGGCTCTAATCCTTTTTCTGTTATTTCAACTAAAACAATATCATTATTAATTGCACCATTTAAATCATTTTTCCCAATATAAATATCATCTTCTTTTTCCAAAAGTAAAAATCCAAACCCTTTTTTATTAACTGCTAATTTTCCAATTTTTAATCCAGGACAATTTTTCATTAATAAATATTTGTCTTTCTTTGTTCTAAAAATCTGATATTCACTCACTAATTCTTCTATATTTTTTTGTAATTCTTGATATTCCTCTACAGTTGTTAAATTAAGTAAATCATTAATTTCAATTAAAGTTTTTGCCTCATGAACATTTTTAAGGCTATCTAATATTTTTTCTTTCATTCTTTTTTCCTTTCTCTTTTCATTACTTTTTCTTGTTGCTCTTGCCATTTTAAATAATACTCGATATAACACTCTCCACATACTGATTCATAAGTAACATTTTGTTCACCATCTATAGCTACCTGTTGACCTAAAAAGGTTGGAACACCATCTATAAATCGCAAATTTTGTGTTGCTTTTCTTTTTTTACATTTACACATAGTTTTTAACTCTTCAATAGAATCAGCAATAGCCAAAAGTCTTGCGGATCCTGGAAATGGTCTCATTTGAAAATCACAACGTAAACCATAACATAACACTGTAATATTAAACCTTTTACTAATATAGTATAATTCATTCACTTGATTTTCTGTTAAAAATTGAGCTTCATCCACAATAATAGCATCAATCTTAGAATATTTAATTAATTCTTGCTTTAGTATTTGTATAGGTGAATCTTCTTCTTTTAACATCTGATCTACTTTTCTTTTAATCCCAATTCTACTTACAATTGTATCATCACCCTTAGTATCAACAAAAGGTTTCCAAACTAATACTTTCCCCTCTAATTCTTCATAATTATGTGCCACTTGCATAGCCATAGTTGACTTTCCTGCATTCATTGCACTATAACGATACCATAATTTTGCCATAATATCCCTCCTCAATTAATTTCTACTTTTTGTATTTGATTTTCGTAATATATGTGAATAACTTGATTCTTATCCACATCTTCTTCATTTAATAAACCTGCATAAATTAAAGTTTTAACAGGAATTTTACACCCATGTGTTTTACACGTTTCTTTTAAATCTTTATTTTCATTTAATTCTAAATACACACTAGCCGCACTCATCATAATACGATCTTTATTTTCATCAGCAACTTTTTTTTGATGATCAAAAATATTTAAAACATTAAATGTTAAAATAGTTGCAATTAAAGTCATAATAGCTATGGTTACTAAAAGTTCTATCAAAGTAAATCCTTTTTTATCCATATCATCACCATATTCATTATAAACTATTTCTATCAATAATGAAAGAAATAGAAGCTTTTTATGTAAAGAAAAAGCAATTTTTAAATGAATGAAAAAGCTATAGAAAATTGCAAGTAAGAAGGGAATATGATATAATAAATTAGAATAAGGAGGAGTATAATGTTAACGATTAATGAAACTTTAGAAGTACTACAAACTTACAATATCCACTCTCATAAATATGAACCAACAGTATATCAAAATAAAAATCAAATAGGAATATGTTTAGATATTAAAGATTCATTATTTGGATATTTAACACGTGCCTTTACCTTTAATACTAAAGAAGAATTAAATGATTTTTTAAAAGGTTTCTTTTGGTATAAAAATAATCATCAAAAATATGACATAAAATTAACATTAGATTCCTATGATACTTATAATCCAAAACTGATATATAAATATCAAAATTCTTTAATTACTTTACAAGAAATGTTAAATATCAATAATTTTTTAGAAAAAGAAAAAGAAGAAAACATAGAAGAAGAAAAAAAAGCAATTTATTTAATCAATATTGAAATATTAACAAATTATTTAATAGATTTAAAAAAATTAAAAGAAAACATCAAAGAGGAAAAAAATACACTAAAAACTACCGAAAATGATTTAAAATTTGAACTTTTAATAGCTCTATCAACTTACTATGGAAGAGAAAAAAAATTCTTAAAAAAAGAAATCACTTTAGATCCTATTTCTAATGTAGAAGAAAATCTTCTATTAGAAAATAAAAAAAATATCCAAGATAAACCATTAAAAGATATAGAAAATTACTTAATCACCTTAATAAATATTATAAAAAATGAAGAAATAGATGAACAAAATCTCATAAATATATATTCAAATAATGTTTATAAATATAATATAGAAATCTTAAAAAAACAAATTGAATTTGTAAAAAGTAAAATAAAAGCCGAAAAAAACTTTAATCTAAAAGGAAGTAAAATTCACAATATAGATGAAGAATTAAAATCATTTTTAAAAACAAATATAGCACCTGTTCAAATTAATACATTTTTAATAGACAATAAAAGCAAAATAGAAGAAAAATATCAAAAAATCACAGATATAAAAGATGCAGCAAGTATCATTACAGAAAAAAAAGAATTAATACCCCCTATTGATCATTCAAATAAACCAACAATAAAGATGAATACCTTTATAGAAGAACAATTAAATAAGCTTTCAAAAACAGCAAAAAATAGTCTTATTCTCTATCACTCTCTATATAAACCAATATGTAATTTTATTATAGAGAATAATTATCCTGATATAAACACGATTAAAG
Organism: uncultured Mycoplasmatota bacterium; assembly: GCA_900549285.1. Lineage (GTDB taxonomy): Bacteria > Bacillota_I > Bacilli_A > RF39 > UBA660 > Caccenecus. The sequence continues at coordinate 17,730 of URNW01000008.1, read as the reverse complement.
CAAATTTTGATTTTAATCACTACTATCATGAACTAGAAAATATAATTTTAAATGAAAATAATAACCATTATTTAATCCAATATTTTACCGAAATGGACTTTAAGAACATAGATAATTATATAAATTCAATTATAAATCTATGTAAAAATATAGAAGAATCATTTTTTGATCTACCCGATTTTATAGAACTATTTGCAAGTGAACAAAATAGTAAATGGAAACAATTAACCAAATATCCTAATAATAATACAAAATACTTAGTAAAAGTAGCAAATATAGCCTATATACCTGAAAAATTAGAGATTGACTGGAATAATAATGAAATAACTTCTATTAATGAAGATATCTATTATATTAAAAAGAACATAATGAAAGAAGAAGAAATCATAAATCTTGCTAAATATAATAAGAAAGATATTGAAAAAAATGGTATAATATTAACAACAGATTTAGTTTTAGAAGATGAAATCAAAATAAATAAGAGTCATTTAGAGGGAGAAATATCATGAAAAAAGAAGAATTTATAAAAGAGTTAAAATATCAATTAAGATATCTAAATAAAGATATCCAAGAAGAAGAATTAAAAAACTATGAAAATATAGAAAATACTAATTTAAAACCAGAAGAAGTTGCTAATACCATTTATCAAAGAAGAGGATTAAATATTAAAGTAACTAAAAAAACTTCTTTATTTGATTCCCTATCAACTATTATTAATGCTGTAAAAAGTAAAAATAAAAAAGTATTATTAGATTTATTATTTTTCTTTTTATATATGTTTATATTAATCATATTAATAAAAATTCCTTTTATATATGTTAGAGATATTATAAGTACTTTCTTTAATGTATTAGTAAATAATGATACACTTTATATCATTTGGAACTTATTATTTGAATTACTATATGCTATAACAGCTATTTTAATCTTTATCAAATTTATTAAAAATAAAGCGAAAGATTATGAAAATGCAGGAATATAAACCTGTTTTTTTTACGTAAAATAAAAAAGATATATTAATTTAATAAACTAAGACATGATATAATATAATTAGATAGGAGATAAAATATGAATAAAAAATTAAAAATATGTCTAATAATTCTCTTAATTATTTTAATTATAACTACAATAATAATTACTATTTTTAAATTACTAGAACCCAAAAATGAAACGGTAGTAAATAACCAGTATAGTAAAGAGGCTATAAGTGTTATGAAAGATAAGAATCTTTATGAAGAAATTAATAATAAAGAGTATTCTAAAACAATAGAAGTACTATTAGAAGATAATAATATAAAAAAAGAGTATTTAAATGATTATTATAAAATAACATATCAAGATATCCCTAATTTTAGTACAAAGATAAATAAATTATTAGAAAAAAACTACAATAGTGAAGAAATAAACTATATAATCCAAAATATGGAAGATATAGATATATTATTAAACATGAATTATATAGATATTCTAGCATTTAAAGATATCCATAACTTTGATCAAAATAACTTAGAAAGATATGTAAATTATCAAAAACAAAATACAGAATATGATTTAAAAACAATTGTTACCTATGTAAATATAGGATTAGATCAAGAAGGATATTCTATCTACACAGAATATACAAAAGAAGAAGCCGAAAATGATCTAACAATTCTTGTAAACAAATATCATAAATTACCAGATGATTATGAACCAAGTGATTTAGTTCCATTATCTTATAATAGCAATTATTATTTACGAAAAGAAGCCGCTGATGCTTTTGAAAATCTTTCAGATGCTGCCTTACTAGAAGGAGTAATATTCTATCCATTTAGTCCATATCGTTCTTATGAAACGCAAAAAAAATTATACAATAACTACAAGAATCGTGATGGCGAACAAAAAGCAGATACTTATTCTGCTAGACCAGGATTTTCTGAACATCAATTAGGATTAGCTGTAGATGTAAGAAGTAATACATTATCAGATAATCTAACCCCAGAACACTATGAATGGATGCTTAATAATTCTTACAAATATGGTTTTATTGTTAGATACCCAAAAGGAAAACAACACATCACTCAATTCATGGAAGAACCTTGGCATTTAAGATATTTAGGCGTTGAATTAGCCACTAAAGTACATTCTACAGGCTTAACATATGATGAATATTATGATTTATATATGAAAGAAACTCAAGATAATAACTCTTGAGTTTCTTTTAGTATTAAACAAGTTCAAGTCTAACTTGTAATGCATCATCACCATGACGCTCATTAAGTTTAATAATTCTTGTATAACCGCCATTTCTAGTTTCATAACGCTTAGCAAGTTCATTAAATACCTTATTAACAACTTCACTATCATTATAAAGATAAGCTAAAGCTTTTCTTCTACTAACTAAAGTACCTTTCTTACCATAAGTAATCATCTTATCAACAAATTTTCTAACTTCTTTAGCACGAGCTTCAGTAGTAACAACATATTCATTCATTAAACAATCACGTGTAATATTAGCAAGGATACTTCTTCTATGTCTAGATTCTCTACTTAATTTTCTATATTGCATATCCTAAGTCCTCCTTAATCTCTAAATTTAAGTCCCATTTCTGCTACTTTATCTAAAACTTCTTTAAGAGATTTCTTACCTAAATTACGTATTTTTGTAACTTCCACTTCTCTTTTAGAAATAAGATCTTGAACTGTATGAATACCAGCTCTTTTAAGACAATTATACGCTCTAACAGAGAATTCAATCTCTTCAATTGGAGTTTCCAAAGTTTTAGTAATTGTATCCACTTTCTTCTCTTGCATTAAACCAGTAACATCACTAATACTATTTAAATCTGCAACGATATTAAAGTGTTCAATTAAAATTCTAGCAGCAAGTGCCATAGCTTCCTCAGGCATCATAGAACCATCTGTATTAATTTCCATTGTTAATTTATCATAATTTTCATTTTGTCCAACACGAGTAGATTCTACTTCATATTTAACAAGTTCAATAGGAGAATAATTAGAATCAATAGCTATAACTCCCACTTTATTTTCTGCAAATAATTTTTTATTTTCTTTTGCATCAACATAACCTGTACCATTAGAAATTGTAACTTCCATGTCAATTTTACCACCCTCAACTAAGTTACAAATAACTAATTCAGGATTAATAATTTCAACATCAGCATTTTTCTCAAAATCACCAGCAGTAACAGGACCTTCAGTATCTTTAAATAATCTTAAAGTCTTAACTTCCTCCGTATGATTCTTCACAACTACGTTTTTAAGAGCTAAAACAATACTAGTTACATCTTCAACAATACCATCAATCTTTTGAAATTCATGAAGTACACCTTCAATTTTTACAGAAGTAATTGCACTTCCAGGTAAGCTTGATAGCATTACTCTTCTTAAAGCATTTCCAATAGTTGTTCCAAAACCTCTTTCAAGGGGTTCTAATTCAAATTTTCCATAGTGATTACTTTCTTGATATTCACTAATTTTATATTCTGGTTTTTCAAAACTAATCATATCTTCTACCCTTTCTTTACATCATTAATTTCTTGGACGTTTTGGTGGACGACAACCATTATGTGGAACTGGAGTCTCATCTGTAATTGAAGTAATCTCAAGTCCAGCAGCTTGTAATGAACGAATAGCTGTTTCTCTACCACTACCTAAACCTTTAACTACAACATCAACTTTTTTAACACCTTGCTCCATAGCTGCCTTAGCTGCTGCATCAGCGGCAATACCTGCTGCAAAAGGAGTCTTTTTCTTACTTCCTTTATATCCAATAGTACCACTTGATGCCCAAGCTATAACACTACCATCCTTTTCTGTAATAGTAACAATTGTATTATTATAAGTAGAATGAATATGAGCTACAGCTTCTGGAATATTCTTCTTAACTTTTCTTTTTCTTCTATTATATGCCATTATACTACCCTCCTACTTTCCTGCTTTTTTCTTGTTAGCTACTACTTTACCTCTACCCTTACGAGTATGAGCATTACGGTTAGTTCTTTGTCCTCTTACTGGAAGACCTTTTTTATGTCTAATCCCTTGGTAGCAATTAATTTCCATTTTATTTTTAATACTCATTTGAACATTACGACGTAGATCACCTTCAACTACATGATTATCTACTTCTTTACGTAAACGAGTAATTTCATCATCTGTTAAATCCTTAACTTTTGTCTCAGGATTAACGTCTGCATTTAAACAAATAGTTTTACCTAAGCTCTTACCTATACCATAAATAGCAGTTAAGCCAATCCAAATTTGCTTTTCGCTAGGTAATTCAATATTTTTAATACGTGCCATATTTCCTCCTTATTAACCTTGGGTTTGTTTGTGTTTTGGATTTTCACAAATAACCATAACTTTTCCTTTTCTTCTAATAATTTTGCACTTTTTACAAATCTTCTTTACTGATGGTCTAACTTTCATTATAATACCTCCATTATCTTTTATTCCATGTTATACGCCCACGTGTTAAATCATAAGGCGAGAGTTCAATAGTTACCGTATCACCTGGTAGAATACGAATCATATTTACTCGCATTTTACCAGAAACGTAGGCTTTTACAGCAAATCCATTTTGAAGTTCAACTAAATAATCGCTTCCTTTAAGGACTTCAATTACTTTACCTTCAACTTCTATTTTTTCTTCTTTTGTTTTCTCTCTAACATCATTCTTAAAATTTTTCTTCATTTATAGGCTCTCCTGTTAAAATTTTATATCCATCCTTTGTTACTACAACTGTATGTTCAAAATGAGCACTTGGCAATCCATCATCAGTTGAAATTGTCCAATCATCATCATGAAGATAAACATAACGTTCTCCAAGATTAAGCATTGGTTCTACCGCAAGTACCATACCCGCACGAAGAGTAACACCCGTTCCCGCTTGTCCATAATTAGGAACATCTGGATCTTCATGAATATTAGTACCTACCCCATGACCAACAAGTTCTTCAACAACGCTAAGTCCATGACTGTGAGCATAAGCTTCAATAGCCGCTCCAATATCTCCTATTTTAGCACCTTCATGAATTTTTTGCAAGCCAGCGTTTAATGCAAGTTCCGTATTTTTAACTAAATCTCGAACTTCCTTCTTCGCTTCACCAACAACATACGTTCTAGCAGCATCACTATGATATCCATATATTTCTACACCAACATCAATAGATACAACATCTCCATCTTTAATTCTTCTTTCTCCTGGTATTCCGTGAACAACTTCATCATTAATTGAAACACAAATACTAGCAGGATATCCTTCATAATTCAAGAAAGATGGTTTAGCATGATGACGAGTAATAAATAGATAAGCAATTTTATCCAACTCTTTTGTCTTAACACCAACTTTAATATGTTTTTTTATTTCTTCATGAGTTAAATAGTTAAGTTTCCCAGCTTCTCTCATCAACTTAATTTCTCGATCACTCTTAATACTAATCATTTTTCGCCTCATTTAAAATAGTCTCATAAATAACATCTAATGGAAGTGTTGCATCTACTTCTTTAAATAATCCCTTTTGCATATAATAATCTAAAATCGGTTTGGTCTCATTCATAAAAGATTCATAACGTACTTTAAAAGTAATTTCATTATCATCATCTCTTTTAATAAGAGTAGTACCACACTGATCACAAATGTTATCATGAATTGGTTTTAATTTTTCATTATATAAATTATAAGTTTTCTTACACTTTGGACAAATAATTCTTCCCACTACTCTTTTTAAAATGGTATCCAAATCCACTTTTAAATAAACGACCATATAATTAAAAATATGTTGTTCTTCAAACATTAGAGCTAACTCTTGAGCTTGATGAAGTGTTCTTGGAAATCCATCTAAAATAAAAGGATGAGAATCTAATTTTTCAAATTTATTCTTAACAAGTTGAATCACTTCCTCATCATCAACTAAAGAACCACTTTGAATAATTTTTTCAATCTTTTGTCCAAATAAACTACCACTAGCAATTTCATCACGAAGCAAATCACCAGTAGAAATATGAACATAATCATAATTTTTTACCAAAAAATCACTAATAGTTCCCTTGCCTGCAGCAGGAGGAGCAATAAAGATAATATTCTTCATTATCTAAGTCTCCTCTTACGTTCAGCATAACTTCTAGCTGTTAAACTAGATTCAATTTGTTTATATGTTTCAATAACAACACCAACAACAATCAAAATACCTGTTCCACCTAAACTTACACTAGAAGGTAAACTGGTAAAACTAGAAATCAAAATTGGAAGACCTGCTAAAATTACAAGGAAAACAGATCCAACTAAAGTAACTCTAGATAAAGTCTTACTAATATATCCACTTGTATCAGCTCCTGGTCTTACTCCTGGAATATATCCACCATTTTTATTCAAATTTTTACTCATCTCTTCAGGATTCATACTTAAAAAAGTATAAAAATAAGAAAAAGCAAAAATCAAAATAATATATAGTAAAAAACCAGTAGGAGATGTATTAGCAATATAATTATTAACAAAATTAATCGCTGCATCATTTTTCGTTAAAGCAACAATTGTTCCTGGTATTGTTGTTAGGACTGATGCAAATATAACGGGGATAACACCTGCACTATTAAGTTTAATAGGTAGGAAAGATTGCTGTGCCCCATAAGCACTAGTCGTTCGATTAGAGTATTGAATAGGAATTCTTCTTTCTGCAAGTTGAACCCAAATAATACCCACAATAATTAAAATATAACAGATGATATACAAAACAAATAAAGTAACACCAAGTCCAATCTCCATATTACCATGAATAAAAGTATTATAAACATTGGTAAATACATTAGGCATACTTATTAAAATACCTGCCATAATAAGTAAAGATTGACCGTTTCCAATACCTTTTTGTGTAATTTGATCACCCATCCATAGTAAGAATGCTGTACCAGCAGTCATTACTAAACTTGTTTTAAGCATAACCATAGCATCATTTGTACCTAAATAAAATACACTAATAGCATATGCTTGTATAAAGGCAATGATAATACCCAAATATCTAGTAATTTTATTGATCTTTTGTCGACCAACATATCCTTGTTCTTTTAACTCTTTAAAATAAGGGATAATATCCATTTGTAAAAGTTGTGTAATAATACTTGCTGTAATATATGGACTAACACCTAATCCAAAAATAGAAAAGCTTTGAAGTCCACCACCACTCATTAAATTGAATATTTCTAAAAACCCTAATTCTTCATAAATCGTATTAGCCCAAGGAATGGTAATATTAATTCCTAAAGCAAAGAATCCTAAGCAAAAAAGAGTAAAATAAATTCTTTTTCTTAAATCTTTATTTCCTTTACTAAATATTTTGGTAATCCCTTTAAACATCTAAATCACCTCAGCTTTACCGCCAGCATTTTCGATTTTAGTAACAGAGGCAGATGAGAATCTTTGAGCTTTAACTGTTAATTTTTTAGTCAATTCACCATTAGCTAAAACTTTAACACCGTTAAGTTGCTTTTTAATAATTCCTCTTTCTTTCAAAATTTCAGGAGTTACAACATCTCCATCATTAAAGAAACGTTCAAGATCATTTAGATTAATGGTTGCAAATTTTGTCTCGAAACGAGCATTATTGAATCCTCTTTTAGGTATTCTTCTATAAATAGGAGTTTGACCACCTTGGAACCAAGCACTAATACTTGCTCCACTTCTAGATTTTTGACCTTTCTGACCACGAGTAGAAGTCTTACCCATTCCAGAACCAGGGCCACGTCCAACTCTTTTACGTGCTTTTGTTTCGTTTGATCTTGGTAATGATTCTAACTTCATATTATAACTCCTCCACTTTCTTACCACGTAAAGCTGCAATTTTTGCAGGACTCTTTTGTGATTTTAAAGCTTCTAGTGTTGCTTTAGCGACATTTATTTTTGTATTAGATCCAAGAGATTTAGAAACAATATCTTTTACTCCTGCAAGCTCTAATACCGCACGAGCAGCACCACCAGCAATGATTCCCGTACCTTCTATAGCAGGTTTAACCATAACTACTGCTCTACCAACTTTACAAGTTGCTTCATGAGGAATTGTTCTATTATCAATTAAAGATACCTTAACGACATTTTTATTAGCTGCTTGTAATGCTTTTTTAATAGCCTCAGGTACTTCATTAGCTTTTCCTGTACCAATTCCAACTAGTCCTCTACGATTACCAACTACAACAGTTGCTGAGAATCTAAAGTGTCTACCACCTTTAGTAACTTTTGTTACTCTACCAATAGAGATAACTTTTTCTTCTAATAAATTTTTCTTATTATCCATTTTCTTTGGCATATTCGTCCTCCACTCTAGAATTTGAGACCGTTTTCACGTGCAGCTAAAGCTAAAGCAGCTACACGTCCATGATAAAGATATCCACCTCTATCAAAAACAACAGTTTTAATTTTCTTTTCTAAACATTTTTTAGCAATATCTTCACCTACAGCACGAGCTGCTTCGATATTACCACCATTTTTAATTTTAAGTTCAGCAGTTGATGAACTAACTAAGGTAGTAGAAGTATCATCATCAATTACTTGAACATAAATTCCATTATTTGAACGAAAAACGTTTAATCTAGGAACTTCTTTAGTACCATGAATAGATTTACGTACTCTCTCATGTCTTCTTAAACGAGCTACGTTCTTATTTTCTTTCTTAATCATAATTTCCGACCTTTCTAACCTTATTTAGCAGCCTTTTTACCTTCTTTACGACGTACATATTCACCTTTATAACGAATACCTTTACCTTTATAAGGCTCTGGTTTTCTTATTTTACGAATATTAGCCGCAAATTCAGATACTTTTTGTTTATCAATTCCACTAATTGTAATTTCTGTATTACTTACTTGTTCTACTTTTAATTCACTAGGAACATCCACAACAACAGGATGAGAGAACCCAGCAGAAATATTAATTTTATTACCATTTACTTGGAAACGATATCCAACACCAACTGCTTCTAAGCCTTTACTAAAGCCAGTACTAACTCCTTCAATCATATTAGCAATTAAAGAATTCATAGTACCAACATTAATATTAGCTTCTTTACTATTATCTTTAGCTTTTGTAATAATTTCAGTATCATTAACTTCAACACTTACTAACTTATGAATACTTAAATCTAAAGATCCTTTAGCACCTTTAATAATTAGAGTATTTCCTTCTAAGTTAGCAGTTACACCTGTTGGAAGCACAAGTTTTCTATTACCAATTCTACTCATAATATTTCCTTACCAAATATAGGCAAGTACTTCGCCTCCTAACCCTGCATTTCTAGCTTCTTTATCAGTCATTAAACCTTTTGAAGTAGAAATAATTGCTATTCCAAGACCATTAAGAACACGAGGAATTTCTTGAGCTTTAGCATATACTCTTAAACCAGATTTACTAATTCTTTTAAGACCAGTAATAACTCTTTCTTTTCTATCTCCATATTTTAAAGTTAAAGTAAGTTTATCACCAGTAATATTTTTTTCATAAACATAATCAGCAATATAACCTTCTCTTTTAAGAATTTCTGCTATACCTAAAGTCATTTTAGTCCCGATTACTTCTACAGTCTCGTATTTCATTTGATTTGCATTACGAATTCTTGTAAGCATATCTGCTATTTTATCTTGAACCATCAAAAATTCCTCCTTTCCTACCAACTAGATTTCTTTACGCCAGGAATCTTACCTTCATTTGCAAGTTCTCTAAAACAAATACGGCAAATTCCAAATTTACGCATTACACCATGTGGTCTTCCACAGCGCTCACATCTTGTATATTGACGAACTTTATATTTAGGTGTTCTTTTATTTTTAACAATCATACTTTTCTTAGCCATAATATCCTCCTAATTCTTAAAAGGCATACCAAATGCCTTTAATAAAGCAAATGCTTCTTCATTTGTATGAGCAGTAGTTACGAACACGATATCCATACCTCTTACTTTAACAACATTATCATACTCTATTTCTGGGAATATTAATTGTTCTTTAATACCCAAAGTATAATTACCTTTACCATCAAATGCGGTTTTAGAAACACCTCTAAAATCTCTAACACGAGGGAGTCCAACACGAATTAATTTTTCCATAAATTCATACATTTTCTCACCACGTAAAGTTACTTTAACACCTATAGCTTGACCTTCTCTAAGTTTAAAACCAGCTATAGAATGACGAGCTTTAGTAACAACAGCTTTTTGACCAGTAATTGTCTCTAAGTCTTTTAAAGCGGCTTCAATAAATTTATGATCACGAGCACCATCACCACAACCCATATTAATAACAATCTTCTCTAATTTAGGTACTTGCATAATACTTGAATATTTAAATTCATCTTTTAAACTGTTAATGATCTTCTCATCATATAATTTTTTGTAATTACTCATAAATATTCACCTACTTACTTTTACTTTCTTTTTTTGATTTGCGAGCATCTTTATTTTCCACTTTTTTAACGTTTGATACATGAATAGGAGCTTCAATATCAAATATTCCACCCTTATCATTACCATTTCTTGGTTTAACGTGTTTTTTTACAATATTAATTCCTTCAACAACAACTTTATCTTGATCTTTCAAAGTCTTAATAACTTTACCATTTTTGCCTTTATCCTTACCAGCAATTACTAATACTTCGTCTCCTACTTTAATTTTCATCATAAGTATCCTCCTAAATAACTTCCTTAGCTAAAGATACAATTTTCATGTAATCTTTTTCTCTAAGTTCTCTAGCTACAGGTCCTAAAACTCTAGTACCTACTGGAGATTTATCATCTTTAATAATAACACAAGCGTTGTCATCAAATTTAATATAACTGCCATCATTTCTTCTAATACCTTCTTTAGTACGTACAATAACAGCTTTTACTACTTTACCCTTTTTTATATTACCATTAGGCATAGCCTTTTTTACTGTACCAACTACAACATCACCGATATTAGCATATTTTACTTTAGATCCTCCGAGTACACGAATTACAAGTAACTCACGAGCACCTGTATTATCCGCAACCTTTAATCTACTTTCTTGTTGAACCATAAGTACCTCCTATAAAATAACAGCCTGAGAAACGATTTCTACAAGTTCATATCTCTTTGTTTTTGAAAGAGGTCTTGTAGCTCTGATTCTCACTGTATCGCCAACTTGAGCACTGTTATTTTCATCATGAGCAGTATATTTTTTTGAATATTTAACACGTTTTTTATATAGAGGATGAGTTTTATAAGTTTCAATTAAAACTGTAATAGTTTTATCATTTTTATTACTTACAACTCTACCTACTAATTCTTGCTTTCTACTTTCCATCCGTATTACCTCCTGCAAGTTCTCTTTCTCTTAAAATAGTTTTCATTCTCGCAACATCTTTTCTAAGTTCTCTAATTTTAGAAGGTTTTTCTAGAGTACCTGTAGATTGTTTCATTCTTAAACTAAATAATTCTTTTTTAGTCTCAATAATCTTACTTTCTAAATCTTTATCTGAAAGTTCACGTAAATCCTTAATTTTCATGAGACTCACCTTCCTTTTTTACAAATTTAGTTTTCACTGGTAACTTATGAGAAGCAAGTCTTAAAGCTTCACGAGCAATATCTTCACTTACGCCACCAATTTCAAACATAATTTTGCCTTCCTTAACAACTGCTACCCAATCTTCAACATTACCTTTACCTTTACCTTGACGAGTTTCAAGAGGTTTACGAGTTAATGCTAAATGAGGGAAGATGTTAATATAAACTTTACCTCCACGTTTCATATAACGAGTCATTGCAATACGAGCAGCTTCAATTTGACGAGCACTAATCCATGCTCCTTCTTTTGCTTGAAGTCCGTATTCTCCAAAATGAAGAGAAGTATTTCCTCTTGCATGACCATCATAAGAAACACGGTGTGGTTTTCTGTATTTAGTCTTTTTTGGCATTAACATGAGATCCATCTCCTCTCAAAGTTTTCTTAGCGGGAAGAATTTCATCTTTGTAAATCCAAACCTTAACGCCGATTTTACCATAAGTAGTATCAGCCTCAGCTTGAGCATAATCAACATCAGCACGGATTGTATGAAGTGGCACAGTTCCTTCAGTATAACCCTCAGTTCTAGCCATTTCTGCTCCACCAAGTCTACCAGATACAGCAGTCTTAATACCTTTAGCTCCAGCTTTCATTGTATTTCTAATTGCACGTTTTTGAACACTTCTAAATGGTGCTCTAGCTTCAATTTGTGCCGCAATATTTTGAGCTACCAATTTAGCATTCAAATCAGGATTTTTTACTTCCACAATATTAATATAAACGTCTTCACCAACTAATTTTTTAATTTCACTTCTAAGTTTTTCAATATCTTCACCACCGCGACCAATAATTACACCTGGTTTAGCAGTATGAATTGTAACATCAACTCTTGCTTTTTTACGAGCAATTTGAATAGAAGAAACAGCAGCGTCTTTTAACTTCTTTTCTAAATATTCTCTTATTTTAATATCCTTATTTAAAGTTTTAGCATAGTCTTTTTTAGCATACCAACTAGATTCCCAGTCTTTATTAACACCAAGTCTAAAACCAATAGGATTTACTTTTTGACCCATTATGCTTCCTCCTTAACTTTACCATCACTTACTTTAATTGTAATATGACTTGTTCTTTTATCTCTACGATCAACATTTCCACGACTAGCAAATTTAATTCTCTTATAAATTGGTCCTGGATTGATAAAACATTCACTTATCACTAAATCACTCTCTAAAGCACCTTGATTATTAACAGCATTTGCAACAGCGCTTTTAAGTACTTTAAGAATTAAACGACTAGCTTTAGTATTTGTATTCACTAAAATACCTTCTGCTGTTGCAACGTCTTTACCACGTACTAAATCAAGAGTCATTCTAGCTTTTCTAGGGGCAATCATAGCTCCCTTATGTATTGCATAAGCTTCCATATACTACCCTCCTACTTTTGACCTGCATGTCCGCCAAACTTACGAGTTTGACTAAACTCACCAAGCTTGTGCCCAACCATATCTTCGGTTACATATACAGGAATAAATTCTTTACCATTATGAACTGCAAATGTATGTCCTACGAAATCAGGATAAATAGTTGAACTACGAGACCAAGTTTTAATAACTTCTTTTTTATTATTTTTATTTAATTCCTGAACCTTTTTAAGTAATCGCTCAAAAACATAAGGTCCTTTCTTTAAACTTCTTGCCATAGCTTCCTCCTATTTTTTCTTTCTACTAACAATTAACTTGCTAGATGCTTTTTTATTTTTTCTTGTTTTATATCCAAGGGCTGGTTTACCCCAAGGAGTCATTGGGCTCTTACGTCCAATAGGTGTTCTACCTTCACCGCCACCATGAGGGTGATCGTTAGGATTCATAACACTACCACGGTTAGTAGGACGAATTCCCATGTGTCTTTTTCTTCCTGCTTTTCCTAAATTAACAAGTTCATAATCTTCATTACCAACTACACCTATAGTAGCCATACAAGTGCCAAGAACTTTTCTAGTCTCTCCAGATTGTAAACGTAAAATTACATATTTACCATCACGTCCTAAAATTTGAGCACTAGCTCCAGCTGAACGAGCAATCTCAGCACCCTTACCAGGTTTAAGTTCGATTGCATGTACAACAGTACCTACAGGAATAGCTTCAAGTGGTAGAGCATTACCCACTTTAATATCAGCATCTCTACCATTTTCAATTATCATGCCAACTTCCAATCCTTTAGGAGCGATAATATATCTTTTTTCACCATCACGATAATTAATCAAAGCGATATTAGCACTTCTATTTGGATCGTACTCAATAGTAGCTACTTTACCAGTAATACCAATTTTTTCTCTTTTATAATCAATTAAACGGTATTTTCTTTTAGCTCCGCCACCAATATGACGAACTGTCATTTTACCTTGATTATTTCTTCCACCAGTTTTAACTTTAATTTTAGTTAAACTTTTTGTAGGAGTACTAGTCGTAATTTCTTCGTTTGCTAAAGTAGTCATACCTCTACGTCCATTAGTCGTAGGTTTATATTTCTTAATTGCCATAAATTACATTCCCTCCTATAACTCAATTTTAGAGTCAGCATCAAGTGTAACAATTGCTTTTTTATAAGTTTTTGTCATACCAGAATATCTTCCAACTCTTTTTTTCTTAGGCTTTGTATTAAGTGTATTAACACTCTTTACATGAACCCCAAAAGCTCTTTCAATTGCTTTCTTTATTTGTGTTTTTGTTGCACTTTTAGCAACTTTAAATGTATAAACATTATCATTTTGCATTTTTAATGCACTTTTTTCAGTAATAACTGGTGAATAAATAATATCTGTATAATCCTTCATTATTTAAGCACCTCCTCTATTGTTTTTACAGCTGCCTCATCACATACAACTACATCAGCATTTACTAAATCAAAAGCATTGATTTCACTTGCTAAAATAGCATATACATAACCAAGATTTCTAGTAGCCATATATAAATTCTCATTATCATCATTAGTAATAAATAATACTTTACCATTTAATTTTAAATCACGGATTAAATTTTTAACATCCTTTGTTTTTAAACTATCAAGATTCATATTATCAATTACAACTAACTCTTTGTTTTGAGCCTTTAAAGATAATGCACTTTTTAAAGCTAAAGCTCTTTCTTTACGGTTAATTTTAAAAGTGTAAAGGCGAGGAGTAACACCTCCAGCAATTCCGCCTCCACGCCATTGTGTAGCACGAATGCTTCCTTGACGAGCTCTACCAGTACCTTTTTGTCTCCACGGTTTTCTTCCGCCACCAGAAACTTCACTACGAGTTTTTGTCTTATGAGTACCTTGTCTCATAGAATCAAGTTGTAATTTAATCATTTTCTTTAGAACTAAATCATTAGATTCAATATTCCAAACAGCATCATTCAAAGTTAAATCTTTAACCTTTTCTCCTGCTTTTGTTTTAACACTTATTTTCATAGCTAATCCTTTCTAGAAAACTAATTGTTTTCGCTTTCTAAATTTTCTGTTGCTACTGTAGCTTCGGCAGGACTTTCTGTTGATTCAGTTTGTACATGATCCAAATAAGAAATAATTTCTTTTGGATTTTTCTTTCTTGAATTTTTAACTGCTGACTTAATAAGTACAACTGAATTTTTTGCTCCTGGAACATTTCCGCTAACTAAAATGTAGCCTTCATTTTCATTTACTTCAATAACTTCCAAATTTTGAATCGTTACTGTTTCAACTCCCATATGACCAGACAATTTTTTACCTTTAAGTACTCTTTTTGGTAACATAGTACCCATTGATCCTGGTCTTCTATGATATCTAGAACCATGAGTTTCAGGTCCTCTAGATTGATTATGACGTTTAATAACACCAGTAAATCCATGTCCTTTACTAGTACCTGTAACATCAACGATATCACCACACTCAAATACGCTAGCTGTTAAGATATCACCGATATTATAAGTTCCTTCATAATCTCTGATTTCTTTTAAGAAGCGCTTAGGAGTAGTGTTTGCTTTTTTTGCTCTTCCCATTTCTGGTTTTGTAGCACGAGCTTCTTTTTTATCAACAATTCCTACTTGAATAGCTGAATAACCGTCAGACTCATTTGTTTTAACTTGCATTACTGTATTAGGTTTTACTTCAATAACAGTAACAGGAATAAGTTTTCCTTCTTTAGTAAAAACTTGAGTCATTCCGAGCTTACGCCCTAAGATTCCTTTCATTTTTCTCTTTCCTTTCTAAATTTATAATTTTATATCAATGTCTACTCCACTTGGTAAATCCAAATGAGTTAAAGCATCAATAGTCTCTTTACTTGGGTTTTTAATATCAACAAGTCTTTTATGTGTACGCATTTCAAATTGTTCACGTGCATCTTTATACTTGTGAACCGCTCTTAAAACAGTATACTTTTGTATTTCTGTTGGAAGAGGTACAGGTCCAGATACTTCCCCACCTGTTCTTTTAACAGTCTCAACAATCTTTAATGCAGCTTGATCAAGTAATCTATGATCATAAGCTCTAAGATTGATTCTAACTTTTGTATTTGACATATCCATGTCCTCCTTTCGCCTATATCTAGTACAGACTCGCTCCGTCCAAATTCCCTGATACTAAAGGTATATGGAACAACCTCGCCAAGTGTATCAGCAACCTTGCACATCTAAGCAGTCATACGCCTTAGATTATAACAGTATATCTTATGTTCGTCAAGTACTAAATTTCACAAAAACTTCAAAAAAAAGAAGATTAATTCAACAATTAGAACTAATCCTTTATTTTTCTAATCCTTTGATAATCCCAACCTTCAAATTTCATCTCATGAAAAGGATGTAAAACCTCTTTTTCCATTATCTTTTTATTAATCCAATATCGTTTTTCATAGATATCTTTTTCCTTTTCAGAAAAAAGTAATGTTAATAATATTTCTAATTTTTGTTTCTCAGGTATAGATTGTTTCAATTGTTCTTTTAACTGCCACTTTTTTGTACTTTCTTTTTCTTGATAATCATGAGCGAGCATTTTACTAACCATCATCAACCTACCAAATAAACGAATATTACATACCCAATCTTGAAAAGATACCACACCATTAGCAATACGAAATTCAATCGTATGTGTACCATTTCCAACATGAGTTAAATTTAAACCATTATGCTTATCTTCTTGCCATAAATAAAGATGACTAATAAAATCATGATCATTTTCTTCTAAATACTTAGAAATCGAAACAGGATCATATAAACTTTGAACAAATGGTTTAGCAAATCCCGAAATATCTTTTCGAGGAATTTCATAAATAGGATTACTAATTAAACATAAAATATTTTCTGTATAACTCCATATTTCAAATAAAACTAAATAAGCTTCTTTAGAATCAAAATAAGCCTCATCAAAATGAATATGTCCACCTGTTCTTAAAGAAGGCTGTAATCCAGCATAATGAAGCATATTACAAACATAATATAATTCTCTAAGATCTAAAGAGCGATTCGTTAACTTAGGCGTTTTAATCTCAATCCCTTGTATCAAAGTTCCATCAAGAGTACCACGATAGTGATGGATATTATCATCAGAATAATTAAAATACTGAGCATTAACACCTTCAAGTTCAATCTCTAATCCAAAAATCAAATTAGAATCTATTCCAAGATCAAACCGAAACATCTCCTCATACTTCATTCGATAGTAATCCCTCCGCTCTAAATTTTGCAAAGAATAAATAAGAGCCATATTTTCTTCATATGTATCAAAAGAGCCAATATATCTTTCTTTTATCTCATCAGACATACCAAATAACAAAGTAAGCCTATCAGTGGAAACAAGAATATTAAGCCATTGAAGTTTAGTCTCATCTGATTTCAAAGAGCAAATCAAATCTAACTGTAATTTCCCTTTCGTTTTAGAAATTAACTTACATATAACCTCTTCATCAACATAATCAATAATACTAATCTTAATAATATAATCTTGAATTTCATTTAACCCTTGAATCATAAAATCTATATCTTGCATACTAGCAATTACTAAAATACGATATTCTTCATCTGAAATAAGATTCAAATATCGATACTTTAACTCATCACTCTTTAAACTACATAAAACTTTTTGAATATGCTCAGACTCCTGAAGTAAAGATAAATAAGGAAGTTTATCTAAATCATTTGAAAAAGAAATAACAACCGTTACTATTCCACCTTTTCTAGCCAAAGGAATATACTTCTTTTTTCTCTCATCA
>URNW01000007.1 GCA_900549285.1 uncultured Mycoplasmatota bacterium | reverse complement strand
ATACCACTAGTAAATGGAACCATTAATTATAGTTTAGCTGATTTAAATATTGTAGGGTTATATATATTGATGGAGCAGAAGTAGAAAAGTTAGATAGTTCTAAAATATATACTCTAGATACAGCTAACAGTACTTGTACTTATAAAGATGGAAGTGAAATATCAAATTTAAATATTAGTTATGATAGCGAAACAGGAGAATTACAAATTACTCCGTTTACAATGAAGGGAACAAAATGTTTGTTATATTTTGAAGAATATAACCCAACTGTATCAGATACGATATTAGCCAATTATCCAACACAATTAACTAGAAATGATTTCAGTACAACAATAACAAATACAACAACAGGAACTATTTACTATGCAGATACGAGTAAAGGAAGAACATATTATTTTGCTGGAAACCCGATAGATAATTGGGTAAGATTTGGGGGATTTTATTGGCGTATCGTTAGAATTAATGAAGATGGAAGTCTGAGATTAATCTATCAGGGTACAAGTGCAAATGCTACAGGTACAGGAACACAGATAACAATAAGTACATTTAATCCTTCATATTGGAATAATGTGTATGTAGGATATATGTATACAAATGGAAGCGTTCATGGAACTGGAACAGATAGTATTATAAAAGGAGTAATAGATGATTGGTATAGTAAAAATTTAGTAAACTATGCAAGTAAAATAGATGGAAATGCTGGATTCTGTGGAGATAGAGAGCCAAGTACAACTCTTAGTAGCAGTAATGGAATTGGTGGAACAGGAACAACGAAAACGTATTATGGTGGTTATGTAAGACTTAATCAAAGTAATGGCGTGCCAACTTTAGAATGTAGTGAGGAAGATTTATATACGACAAGTGAAAGCAGTCAAGGAAATAAAGCATTGACTAATCCAATTGGATTAATCAGTATGGATGAAGTGTGGTATGCTGGAGGATATCAAACAACTAATACAAGTTATTACCTATATACAGGACAACATTACTGGACCATGTCTCCACGTAATTATAGTGCCAATACGCCTTACATGTTAAGCATAGCTACGAATGGAAATATTGGTGGAGTGGCTGTAGATAAGGATTTGGGTGTTCGTCCTGTAATAAATTTGCTTTCAGATGTAACAATAAAAAGCGGAAATGGAACATCTTCAACACCCTATGAAATTTCTGACTAGTAAATTTGTTTTATGTACTCTTTTCTTCAAAAGTAATAAAACTTATTATATTATTATATGTAAAAATCCTCAACTATTTGGTTGAGTTTTTTATAGTTCATACAATTTAAAATTTGTTTTACCTTAGATAACTAAATATAGGGAATACATGTAATACTAATCTAATATTAAGTGAAGCTATAATGTATATAACTTTATAAATTAGATTTTGGGTTTTAAATACTGTTTTGATAGAATAATTTTAAATGTTATATAAACTTGTAGATGAGATTAATTTATATAGTTATTTATTAATTTAAATGGATATGTTAAAATGTTAACAAAAGTAGGTGAGTAATGATGGAAAAAGGAATTAGTGATAATACTTCATATGTACTTAGATATATTGCTGAGAGAAAAGATGAAGTAAATAGTTATATTGATGAAATAGTCAAGAAAAGTTATGTATCTTTTGAAACTGAGGATGAAATATTTTTTTTATTAGATCATGTTTTAAATTCTTTTTTAGAAGAATTAAATTTGGAAGAACAACAAGATTTACGAAGATATACGGGACTTGAATTTCGAGAAATTAATGCAGTTTTAAGAAATTGTTGGAATTATGAAGTAAATGGAAAGCTTACAGAGGGACTTAAAGAAAAGTATATTTTGTTGGCTGAAAAAATAAGAAAAATCTTTGTTAAAGCAAAGCCATTACCAATTGGTATTAATACTTATCGGGGAGTTAGTTTACTTGCTTTTCAGTCTTATGGTATTTTTAAATTAACGGATTTGATTTATTTAAAAAATCAATTTTTATATGAGGAAGGTTTTATTTCAACTAGTTTGATAAAAAAGAAAAGTTTTTATTATAATAATCCATTTACTTTAACAGGTAAGCCAAATTGAAAGTATTAGATGTTACTATTGATCAAAAAACAAATACAGCGTTTTTAAAAACATTATTGATTCCTGAAAAAGTTTGGAACTATCAAGATTATATTAAGGAAAGACAAAATATATCTAATGTGAGATAATTTTAATTTAATTGAAGATTGTTAGAAAAAGTAGTTTACATTTTGTTGTTGGTTTGTTATAATTGTTTACAGAATAAGGAGTGTTGGTTATGAAAATATTATCTCCAGAGGTTACAAGACTTCTTGATAAATTATATAATCTACGTGGCAGTGATAGTGTGGTATTTAAAGAAATGGAAAGTGCTCATCAAAAAGCAGAGGAAACGAAAGAGAGAACTACTGCTGAGAAAGCTGATTTACAAGAAAAAATTGCTGGACTTGAAGCTGATAGTAAAAATTTAAGTGAACAAGGGAAAAAATTAATTGAAGTTTTAAAGGGAATTGATAAAAAATCTTTTGAAACGGTAATTGATCGTTTACATATTAATTTTGATCCAGAAGCTTTAGTAGAAAAGTTAGACCATTCTTTACCTGATACTATTGAAGAAGTTAATGAAGATATTAAAACTAGTAAAGAAGAATTAGTAAAAGTAGAAGAGGAAATGAATAGTGCTATTACCACAATTGAGGAAATTGGCATTAGAAGAGATGCTGCTGTTGCTAATCAAGAAAAATTAAATGAATATTTTGAACTTGCTTTAGCGGGTAATATTAATATTACAAGAGATTCAATTACTTCACTTTTAGAGCAATTTGATTTATCAGAAGAAGACACTAGAGAAGCTGCTAAAATTTTGATGTTTCCTGAAGATGCATTATATGATTATGATGCTAGAATTAAAGAATCTGAAAAGAAATCAATTAGTGAAGTAATGCAAGAAGCTAAAAATCAAGAGGAAATAGCTCCTCAAGTAGATGAAAACTTGGAAGATGATTCGCAGGTGGAAGAAGCTACTATCACTCAAGAAATGAGTGCAAAAGAATTAAATGAAAGCGAGAATGAAAAAAAGTTTGATCGTGAGGATTTGATTGATTTATTTAATGAAATTGGACTTGATTATTTAGATTATACTACTAGTGATTTAGATCAGATTTTAGAGCATTATAATGAGAAAGTGATTAAGAGAAATGTTAATATATTTAAAGATAATGATTTAAGTTTAGATATATTTGCTGATCATATTAATTTAATTTATGATAAAGAGTTGGAAGCTAAAGTTGATCGTTTGCTTAGAATTGGTAAGAGTGCTTTAGATATTTATCTTAATCCAACGGTTCTTACTAAATATGATTATAAAGGTTTAGATAAAGCAATTATATTATTGCAAAATAGTGGGCTAGATCCAAAGAAAGTGCCACTTATGGCTTATTAGGGAGGTTTATAAAATGGAATTTAAAAAATTTATGGATATGGGAATTAAAACAGAAGATGGAGTTTTAATTACTAAATATTTAATAGCAATTCATAAGGCTCAAGAAGATATGGTAAAAGAAATAAAGAATAAATTTGTTCAATATGGATATTCTTTAGATGTTGTACCAGGAGAATTTTTAAAGATTTTTACTATGAATGAAAAGGAAAGTGCTGAACTTGATCCTGTTTTAGAAGAAATCAATAAATTGGGTTTAAGAGATATTTTTAGTTATAATTTGAGGCCAGCATCTTTTAAAAGAGGATTCCTAGAAAGAGTCAAATTCTGTATGGCAAATAATTTGGTTTATTTAAATGAAGATAATACTTTTATTAAGGAATTAGAAGATTCTTTAACATTTGCTTTATACAGTTCACATAAACCAATGGGATCTATTAAAACGGCTCAAGAATTAAGTCAAGAAGAAGATCGCTTATCTTTATTAGATCCTGAGGATCGACAAGTTTATAATAGTATTGTTAAAAATTTGAATTATTTGATTTTACAAAATCCTACTAATAGTAATTTACCAATTATTGTTGATAATATTGTAAATAAAATAATTGGGGCTCTTTCTAGAAAAGAATATCATTTTTTACCTATTCGTGATGTGGTAGATGGAGTTATGTTTGATGGAATTGATCCTACTCCAGAAATGGAAGCTTTAAGAGAT
Organism: uncultured Mycoplasmatota bacterium; assembly: GCA_900549285.1. GTDB lineage: Bacteria > Bacillota_I > Bacilli_A > RF39 > UBA660 > Caccenecus. The sequence continues at coordinate 47,423 of URNW01000007.1, read as the reverse complement.
ATGGTATTGGAAGCTTGTCCTGATGAATTACAAGACCAAGAGAAAAGAGGGATAGCGTGAAATTTCTAGAAAAGTTTGGTTTTGAAAAAAAAGATATAGATGCTTTAAAAGAAAATTCAACTAGTGCTCTTATTAAAGAATTAGAAGCTCATAAGAAATTAGTTTCTAAGAATTTAGAATATTTAAATGATATGGGTGTTACTAATTTAATAGAAATATTTGTTCATTATCATGATATGTTTTTAATGGATAATAGTAATTTTGTAGAAATATTTAATAAATATGATCAAAAAGATTTAGTATCTAAATTAGCTAAGAATGTTCAAATTATGGAATATCTATAATTTGAACATTTTTTAATAATAGAGCTCTTGCATTATTAGGAAATATTTGATAGAATAAGAGAGTAATTTAATAATAGGAGGAGTGTATAATGGCTCTAGGTAAATTTAAAAGTCTTTTTAAAGATGTTGATGATGATGAATCTTTAACTGGAACAGAAGATGAGTTTTATAATATTAGTGAAGCTGACGCATTAGCAGAAGCAGATAAATCTGGAAATAAAATGATATTATTAGAACCACGTGCTTATTCAGAATCACAACAAATAGCGGATCATTTAAAGAATCGAAATAGTGTTGTTGTGAATTTAAAGCGTGTTACTTCTGATCAAGCCAAAAGAATTATAGATTTTTTAAGTGGTTGTATTTATGCTATTGGGGGTACAATGCAAAAAATAGGCGTTGGAATCTATCTTTGTACACCTAAAAATGTTAATGTTCAAGGAAAAATTTCAGATGAATCTGAAAAAAATAAAGCTGATGTAGAAGAAGAATGGTAAAATAAGAGTAAGTTTGTTGAGGTGAGGCTCTTTTGAAAAAATTTAATACGAGTTTAAATGGCTATAATAAGATAGAAGTAAACAATTTTGTTCAAGAAGTAACACAAGAGTATGAGTCTATGTTAAATAAGTTAAAGCACCAAGATGAAGAAATTGACAGGTTAAAGAAAGATTTAGAAAAATATCAAAACATGGAAAATACTCTTAATAGAGCTTTAGTTGTTGCTGAAGATGCTTCTAATCAAATTAAAAGGGTAGCTAGAGATGAGGCTAAAGGAGTTATTGAAGATGCTAGAAGAAATGCTTCTAGAATTGTAAATGATGCTCTTTTGAAGGCTGATAAAATAGAGCAAGATGCCGAAACATTAAAAAGAAGAGTTGTTATATTTAAAAGAAGACTTAAAAGTGTTGTTGATGAACAAATTGAGTTTATTGACAGTATTAATGAAGATTATTAATGGATCATTTGATTCATTTTTTTCTTTTAAGGATTTCTTTTTTATTTTCTTTATATTATAATATTAGTGGTGATGTAAGTGATAACTAAAGAGAATAAAAAAGAAATATTAAAAATAATTTTTTTTACAATTGTAATTATATTTGCTTTTATTCATATTAAAGAAATATGGCAATTTTTAAGCTTTTTATTTAAGCTTATCATGCCTTTTATATTGGGTATTGTTATAGCTTTTGTTCTTAATATTTTAATTAATTTTATAGAAAAAAGATTACTTAATAAGTCTAAAATGAAAGATAAGAGTAAAAGAACTATTAGTCTTGTTTTATCTTTAGCTATTATTTTTTCATTTATAATTATTTTACTTTTGCTTATTATTCCTCAACTTAAAAATACTGTTAGTTTATTTGTAGATAATATGCCAGTATATGAAGAAAATGTTAAAGAATTACTAAATCGTTTTCATGTTGATCCTAATATGATTCAGAATATAGAAGAAGGAATCAAAGATTTTGGAAATGTAGCAGTTCAATTTATTAAAAATAATAGTGATCAAATTATAGAAGTTACATTAGGTGTTGCGTCTAATGTTATTACAATATTCGTTAATTTTGTTATTGCCATTGTTTTTGCTATTTATTTGCTGGTTCAGAAAGAAAAGCTTTTATATCAAGTAAATAAAGTTTTAAAAGCATATATTCCTATTAAAAGAGTTCATAAAATTTATGATGTTTGTAAGCTATCTAATAAGATATGTGCTCATTTTGTTAGTGGTCAGTGTTTAGAAGCAGTTATTATAGGAGTTTTGTGCTTTATTGGAATGCTTTTACTTGGGATTCCTTATGCTGCTACAATATCGGTACTTATTGGTGTAACAGCTTTGATTCCTGTTTATGGTGCTTTTATTGGTACAATTGTGGGAGCATTTTTAATCTTTATGGTAAGTCCTATAAAAGCACTTATTTTTATCATCTTTATTCTTGTTTTACAGCAATTTGAAGGAAATCTTATCTATCCAAAAGTTGTAGGCAAATCAGTTGGATTACCTGGAATATGGGTTTTTGTTGCTGTTACAATTGGAGCGAGTTTAGCTGGAGTTATTGGAATGCTTATAAGCGTTCCTATTGCTTCTATTTGTTATAGTGTTTTGGCAACAGATGTTAATGATCGACTTTTAAATAAAAATCATAAAAAGACTAATTAGAAGAAGAAACCAATAAGTTTCTTTTTTCTTTTAATAAAATATGATATAATTTTTTTAGAGGTTAGAGGTGAATCAATTTGAAAAGAGTTATATTAGTTGATGGGAATAATTTAATGTTTCGTAGTTTTTATGCAACAGCTTATACGGGTAATATTATGAGAAATACAAAAGGATTTCCTACTAATGCGTTATACGGTTTTACAACTATGATGAATAAAATTGTGAATGAAGAAAAACCTGAGTATATTGCTGTTGCTTTTGATGTCGGTAAAAATTTTAGAAAAAAGAAATATGATTTTTATAAAGAAGGTAGGCAAGCTACCCCTGATGAACTTATTAAACAAATGCCTATTGCTAGAAAGATATTAGAAGCAATGGGAATTAAGTATTTAGAAATGGAACCTTATGAAGCAGATGATATTATTGGTACTCTTGCTAAAATGGCGGATTTAGATCCAGAATATGATGCAACCATTATTTCTAGTGATCGAGATTTATTACAGTTAATTAGTCCAGTGGTGGATGTTAAACTTTTAAAACAAACAGGATTTATTAAGTATACTCCTGATACTTTTAAAGAAGAATACAAAATAGATCCTATTAGAGTTATTGATTTAAAAGGATTAGCAGGTGATTCATCTGATAATATTCCTGGTGTAAAGGGTATAGGAGAAAAAACAGCCTTAAAACTATTGCAAGAATATGATTCTTTAGAAGGTATTTATGAAAATATTGCTCTTATTAAGGGGAAAACAAGAGAGAAGTTAGAATTAGATCGAGATCATGCTTTTATGAGTAAAGAAATTGCTACTATTTATCGAGATGTGCCATTAAATATTAACTTTGAAGATATTCGTTATCGGGGTATAAATGAAAAAGAACTTGGAGATATTTTTGAATCTTTAGAGTTTTATTCTCTTTTAAAAAATTTTGAACGTCCTAATATTGTTAAAGATGATATTGTTTTGGATGAAGTAGAAGATTTTACAAATTTAAAACTTGATGAAGAAGTAAGTATTTATGTCGAATTAGATCAAGAGAATTATCATAAAGGGAAAGTTTTGGGAATTGGTATTAGTGATAAAAATCATAATTATTTTATGAAGGAAGAACACTTTGAATCTTTAGATATTATTTTGAAAGATAAGACTATTTATACATATAATGCCAAAGCTTTGGATATTGTTTTTCGGAAATACGGTTTAGTTTTACCTAGTGTTAATTATGATTTAATGATTGCTGCTTATCTTTTAAAAGGATTTACAAAAGATGATATTGCTTTTTTAATGCATCCAGAAAATATTAATGTATTATTTTATGAAGATGCTAAAAAAGATGGATTTACTGATCGTGAACGTTTAAAGAAAGATGTTGCTTTAAAATCTCGTTTTATTTTTGATACTAGGGATACCTATGTTAATCAATTGAAGCTTGAAAATATGTTTTCGTTATTTCAAGAAATAGAAATGCCTTTAACAAGAGTTTTAGCGGATATGGAATATTTTGGGGTCAAAGTAGATAGTGAAATTTTAGATGAAATAAAAGATGAGGCTTTAGTAAAGTTAGAAGGTATTTCTAAAAAAATATATGAGTTGGCTGGCATAGAGTTTAATATTGCTAGTCCAAAGCAATTAGGAGAAGTTTTATTTGGAAGGCTTGGTTTAGCGGTTGGTAAAAAAACCCAAAAAGGATATAAAACTGATGCTGCTACATTACAAAAATTGGTAGGAAAACATCCTATTGTTGATCTTATATTAGAATATCGCAATTATAGTAAAATTGTTTCTACTTATACAGTTAGTTTGGAAAATGCTAAATTTTCTGATGGGAAAATACATACGATTTTTAAACAAACTTTAACAAGAACTGGTAGACTTTCTAGTGTGGAGCCAAATTTACAGAATATACCTATTAGAGGAGAAGAAGGAAGAAGGGTTAGAAGAGCTTTTTTACCTACTAATGATTTATTTTTAAGTGTTGATTATTCACAAATAGAGCTTCGTATTCTTGCTCATATTTCTGGTTCTAAAGAACTTATTGAAGCCTTTAGAAATGATGCTGATATTCATACAAAAGTGGCCGCTGATATATATGGGGTAGATGAGAGCCAAGTAACTAAATTAATGAGGTCTACAGCTAAAGCAGTTATTTTTGGAATTGTTTATGGTATTAGTGGTTTTGGACTAGGAGAAAATTTAAATATTAGTAGTAAACAAGCTCAAGAGTTTATTAATAAATATTATGAGTTATATCCAGGAGTAAAACGTTATATGGATAATATTATTAAAGAAGCTTATGAAAATGGTTCAGTGCGTACTTTATTTAATCGTAAGAGAACAATTGAAGAACTTAATAATCGTAATTACATGATTCGATCTAGTGGAGAGAGAATTGCTCTTAATACGCCAATTCAAGGAACAAGTGCAGATATTATTAAGAAGGCTATGGTTATGGTTTTTGAAGAATTTAAGAAGCATCATATTAAAAGTAAAATGGTTTTACAAATTCATGATGAACTGGTTATTGATACTATAAAAGAAGAAGAAGAAGAAGTAAAGAATCTTGTAAAAGATGTAATGGAAAATGTTATTAAACTTGATGTACCTTTAAAAGTAGGAATTGCTGAGGGTAAAGATTTATATGAAGCTAAGTAGGTGAAATTATGCCAGAAATTGCAGAAGTAGAAACAGTTAGAAATACTTTAAAGAAAAGAATATTACATAAGAAAATAAAAATGATTCAAGTTTATTATGAATCAATGATTGAAAGTAATATAGAATCATTTAAAAAAAATTTAGTTTGTGAATCTTTTATTGATATTAAAAGAAGGGGAAAATGGCTTATTTTTGAGACAGAAAAGTATTATTTATTATCACATCTTAGAATGGAAGGTAAATATTTTATTAAAGATAAAAGTGATGAAAAAGATAAACATGAACATGTAATTTTTATTTTTGATGATGATACTACATTAAGATATGCAGATACAAGGAAGTTTGGAAGAATGCGTTTGATTTTAAAAGATGAGTTAGAACAAACGGATTGTATTAAGAAACAAGGGTTAGAACCTGGAGAGAAAGCTTTAACTGCAGATTATTTGCTTCAAAAGTTTCAAAATAAACATATTCCTATTAAAACAGCATTACTTGATCAAACAATTATTAGTGGACTTGGTAATATTTATGCCAATGAAGTTTTGTTTTATGCTTGTGTGAATCCTTTAAAGAGTGCTTTAAGTATTACAAAAGAGGAATGTGAAAGAATTGTTCTAGGTGCTAGTAAAATTATAAAAGAAGCGATTGAAATGGGTGGTACAACAATTCGTAGTTATACATCTAGTTTAGGAGTAACTGGTCGTTTTCAGCAAAATTTAAAAGTTCATAAACGGGAAGGACAGTCTTGTTTAAATTGTGGGACGAAAATTATAAACGTTAAAGTTGGTGGAAGAAGTACTTATTATTGTCCAAATTGTCAAAAATAAAAGCAATAAACTATTCAAAAAAGATCGGTTTATTGCTTTTTTCATAAGTTATTATATTGTTTTTACTAATTAAACTGTATATTTGAGCAGCGATTAGTTCATATTTATATTGTAATGAATTAGGGATAGGAATTAAGGATATTTCTAAATCTTCTTTTAGTTCATGTAAATACGTTCTTCCTTTTTTATTAAATCCTAATATTTTTATATATTCGATATTGGCTATTTTATTAATTTCTTTAGGTAATCCAACTAAGATATGAATTAGCATACGTGTAATTTTATTATATGTGTATCTTTTTGTTTTAATGTTTAAAATAAATTCTTCTATGTTTTTTGAATCTGTTATTTTTTCTTTTAAACGGTTTTCAATTCCTTCATCTACTGTTAAGTATTTATTTAAGTTTGGTTCTGTTAATATTTTATATTTGATAAAAGAAAAGAGATTTTCTAAAGAAATATTTTCAATTAACTTTAAAGATTTTTTAGGGACATAATTTATAATGCTTTCTTCTTGCTTTAATTTATTTCTTATATTACTTGCACTTATGATATTAGAGTTTTCAGTTTTACTATGATAAGTACTTGTTCTTTTTATGGTTACTGGAGTAATATTTAGTTTATTATTGTTTATCGCTTTTATGTAAGAAATTCCAAGTAAATCATTTGGGTTAAAAATATCAGCATCAATTTCTAAAGCTTTAGCTAAAGCTGTAGGATAATTGATACCAGTTGCAAGTAATTTTTGCACTTTTTCATTATAGAGGGGAGTATCTTGAATTTTGGCTACTTTTTTTAATGTTTCAATATTATTAGATTCACTTCCAAATACTAAATATGAACAACCTAGATATCCTAATATTTTTATGGCAGCATTAGCAAAAATATCAGCACTTTGGCTTCCAAAAATAAAGGGAAGTTCTACTACTAAATCAACTCCATAAATTAAAGCAAGTTTGGTTTTATTTTCTTTAGATAATATACTTACTTCTCCGCGTTCTAAAAAGTAACCATTTAAAACTAGAATAATTGCTTTTCCAGGAAATCTTTTTTTTACTTGTTCTATGTGATAAATATGTCCATTATGTAGAGGATTATATTCACAAATAATTCCCACTGCTTCCATTTTATAATCACCTTATTTAAGTATATCAGAAAAACGGTATTTTGAATATTTAATCAAATTGATTATTTTATCTATTGTAAATAGAATGTCAATTTTATTTATATTTCAAATATATTATATATCTAATTTGACCATGCTTAAAAAACTATTTATTTAGGTATTTAGGAGTGTCTGTTTTTCCTAAGAGGTAGTCAGCAGAGATATTATATTTTTTGCATATAGTATATAGATAAGGTGTAGCAATTATAAATTTTCCTTTTTCATAACCTACAATGTTTGATTGAGTTGTATTTAGTACGTTAGCTAATTTTACTTGAGTAATTTTATTTTCTTTGCGAAATTCTTTTAATCTTTCGCCAGAAATGTTTAAATTAATTTCTCTTTTAGAATTGTTGTATTGTTTTATGCTTGTAAAGCCAAATAAGTAATCAATTGAAACATGGAAAAAGTTTGCTAAAATATTTAGTTTTTTAATAGGGATTATTGTGTATTCTCTTTCAAATTGACTGTAGGTAGCAAAATGTATTTGAAGAAGATTAGCTAATTCATTTTGAGTTATTTCTTGTTCTTCTCGTAGATATTTTAATCTTTCACTATATATCATAATTTTTCACCAATATAATTTTCTCATGATAAACTTTTTAAATTATTTAACTAGGGTAATATTGATATTTTTCTTGACTTTTAATCTAGCTATATTTATAATTTAACTATAAGCTAGGAAAATTATCATAGATATATGATAGATTATTTTAATGTAAATTAAAATGAAGCCTAGCATCATGTTAGGAGCAATAATATGGAAATAGAAACTTTAAAGAGAAGTCATGTAAAAAGAAATATTGTAATAGCTATGGTAATAGTAGCAATAATTAGTACCATAATACTTACGTTTACTAAAGCAAAATATAAAACAACAGAATCTATCCCACTAGTAAATGGAACAATTAACTATAGTTTAGCTGATTTAAATATAGTAGCAATTAAAGTGAATGGAAGAGATGTAGAAACTTTACCTGATGGTAATTATGAGTTAACGAGTGAGTCTTATTGTACAATAAATAATGAAAAAGATAATAATATTAAGTTAAGTTATGATAGTGAAAGCCATACTTTAACTGTAACACCAATGACTACAAAAGGAACAAAATGTTATTTGGATTTTGAAGAAGAGCCAACTATAAAAGATATGATATTGGCTAATAGTAAAGTAAATGAAGGGACACCGAATTTTGCAAGTGTAGCAACAACAGATGAGGGAGTATATAAAACAGAAGATGATTGGGGAGAAAGTTATTACTTTAGAGGAGCAGTGGGTAATAACTGGGTTAGATTTGCAGGATACTATTGGCGAATTATCAGAATCAATGGAGATGGATCTATTAGATTAATTTATAATGGAACAAGTACGGCAACAACAGGTGAAAGTACAATGATTAATAGTTCACAAGCTTTTAATACGAACTCTAATAGTGGAGAATATGCAGGATATATGTATACAACTGGGCAACAACATGGAAATACAACAAGTAGTACAATAAAAGGAGTATTGGATAACTGGTATAATAATAATTTAAAGAGCTATGAAGGCAAGATTAGTACAGAAGCAGGATTCTGTGGAGATAGGGAAATGGCTGGTGGCTATGAGTGGAGTGGTGGATCAAACAACATTTTCTATTATATATCACATGAGAGGTTAGCAAATAATAAGATTCCATCATTAAAATGTAGTAATAATTTGGACTTATATACTGTAAATGATAGTAGTAAGGGTAATAAAGCGTTAATGAATCCAATAGGATTAATAACGGCAGATGAAGTAGCTATGGCAGGAGGAGTATATGGGCAAGCCAATTCTAGTTATTATCTATATATAGGGCGTATTTATTTAACAATGTCTCCATCTGGTTTTTATAATAAGTATGCAGATGTATTTTATGTACATTCTAATGGACAACTTCTTAACAATGGTGGTGTAGGTTGGACTACTCCAGGTGTACGTCCAGTTATTAATATAGCTAGTGATGCTATAATTTCTTCTGGTGATGGTACTAGTTCTAATCCCTACACAATTTCTTAAAAATATGATATACTTCTTTTAGAGAGAAGTGATTATTTATGGAACTTAATTTAGCGATTTTAAGTAATGGTGCAGTAAGTTATGATGAAGATTTTACTGTTGATGCAAAGCTTTATAAAAGTGTGGGTATATTGGATTTAAAAGATTGTCATGTAAGTGGCACTATTTTTCTTAATTCAATTTCTATGTTAGTGTTAAATCTTAGTGTTACTGGGGTTATGGTTCTTCTTGATAGTGTTACTAATGAACCTGTAGACTATTCTTTTACTAGTAAAATTGATGAAGAATATGACTTAAATGATGAATTTTTCTTAGAAACTTATCAAAAATCACAAAATGTACTTGATATTATGAAGATTTTGTGGGAAAATATTGTTCTGGAAGTACCCATGAGATTTACTTTAACTAAAGATGCTCATCTTTCTGGTGAAGGTTGGAGTTTGGGTGAAAATGAAAATGAAAATAATAATATTGATCCAAGATTTGCTAAGTTAAGTAAATTGTTGGATGAAAGGAAGGAGTGAAAACATGGCAGTTCCTTTTAGAAGAACAAGTAAAACTAAAAAAAGAATGCGTCGTACTCACTTAAAAAAAGAGGTTGGAGCATTGACTAAATGTCCAAAATGTGGTGCAACTTTAAGACCTCATCGTGCATGTACTAAGTGTGGTTACTATAAAAATGAAGAAGTAATCAAAATTGAAAATAAAGATGCAGAATAGTTAGAATATCTAACTTTTTGTATTTAAAAAGGAGAAATTTTATGAATGAACTTCAATTTCCTGCAATTTATAAGCATTTTAAGGGAGATTTATATTTGGTTTTAGATATAGCAACTCATAGTGAAACTAGAGAAAAATATGTTGTTTATCGAGCTTTATATGGAGATTTAAGTTTATATATTAGGCCAATAGATATGTTTTTATCTGAGGTAGATCATGAAAAGTATCCTGACGTAGTCCAAAAGTATCGTTTTGAATTACAAGATATTAAAAGTGTAAAAGACTTATTTTAAAAGAATAGAGTTGTAAAAATTAGTTAGAGTAATCTAACTTTTTTTGTGGTTTAATCTACTAGTAAAAGTAAAGAAAATATGGTATACTTTATTTAATATAAAGGAGTGTCTAGAATGAAATATGATGACTTAGAGAAAACTAGAGATTTATTTGATATTGCGGTAGATGATATTCCTACACCAATTGATAATATTGATGAGGAAGGAATTAGCAAAGATAATTTAACTGATGAACTTACTTTTGGTTTAAGTGGAGAAGATGCAGTGGAACCTCAAAAAGAAGAAATTCCTGAAGTTTTAGAAATTAATGAAAAAGAAAAAATAAAGAAAGAGAAAAAGCCTAAAAGAAAGTTAAAAGAAATTTGGCATAGCTGGTCTAAGAGAAAAAAGATTATTGTGATAGTTTCTTTTGTTCTTGTTTTGATAGCTATTATAGCTTTAATTTTATTTTTGATTTTAAAAGATGATAAAAAGGAAGATAAAAAGCCAGATACTCCAGAAGTAATTGTAGAGAAAGATAACTATATTTATCGTGATGGTACTTTAGTATTTTTAGATCAAAATGATAAGGAAATTGGTAGTTATGAATGTGAAAATAAATCAGAAGAATTATGTTTTGTTTCACCATATAGTAATGAAGATAACTTTGATGGAGAAAAGAATGTTTATGAAGATGAATCTTTAATAGAAAGACCTAGTGCAATTTATCAGAATCATTATGTGTTTGTTTTTGATAATGAATCTATAGAGGATGAAAATATTATTTTATATAATATTAAAGATGAAAAAAAGGAAGATACTTATTCATTAATTAAGGGATTTAGTGATAGTGATTTTGTTATTGCTAAAAATGATAAAAATAAATATGGAGCTTTTAGTTTTAGTAGTGAAGGAATAACGGAAGTTTTACAATTTTCTTATGATTATTTAGGTAGAATTAGTAGTGATAGCAACTTAGTTGCTAAAACAAATAATCGTTATTATATTTATGATGAAAAAGGAAAGAATTTAAGTCAAGGGCTTAATTATGAAATTAAAAGTTATAATGATCAATATATTGTTGTTAATAACAGTGGTTATTATTTATATGATTACGAAGGTAATTTAATTTATGATGATGGCTATGATTTTATTGAATTATTAGATCAATATGCTGTTGTTATTGATCGTAATAAACTTTATATTCGCGATTATAAGAATAATAAGTATAATGAAGAGGGAATTGCTCTTGAGAATTCTTATTTTAATCCTTTAAATGTTTATAACGAAGATAAGAAGTTAGTTGAAACAAAAAGAGCATATGAAATAGAAATTCATGATGATATTTTAGATGTAACTTTTACAAAAGATGGAAAAGAAAAAGCAGAGTCTATTGATTTACAAGATGGAAAAATAAGTGCTAATTATAGTTATATTAATTATTTTGATGGTGTTTTGTATTTTTATAAAGATGAAGAAGAAACTAATTTATTAGGAAAATATAGTTGTACTAATAAAAATTCTACAGATTTAACTAATTGTACTGTTGCAACGGAATCTTTCTTTAGCAAGAATGAAGTAGAAGTTGATCAGTCTAGTAGTGTTGGATGGATTCCTATTTATAATGAGCGATATGTATTTATTTTAGATACTATTGATACAAATAATCCAACTATTGTGCTTTATGATTTAAAAGAAAAAGATGAAAAAAAGGCTAAACTAGCTACTTATGCAGCTGTAGATAGTGGAGGCTATACGAAAGAGAAGAAAATTAGTTTTAAAAGTACAGATGCAACTTATGTTATGGCAAAAAATAAAAGTGGTAAATATGGTTTAATTCGTATTAGTGATCATGTTTCTGGAACAATTGCTTTTAGTTATACTTCAATTGAAAAGTTAGGAGACTATTATGAAGTTGGAACTTCTAGTAATACTTATCAATTATTTAGTAATGTTGGTGAAAAAATAACAGATGCTTATGGATATCGTATTGTAGATTATGTAGGTACGTATTTAAAAGTAATAGATGGAAGTAAATATTATGTTTATGATTTTTCTGGTAATAAATTAAGAGAAGAAGATGGAGCATATAATTATGTAGATTTACAAAATAATTATTATGTAGTTATTGATTCTAAGAATATGCTTAATATTCATAAATATAATGATCCAAGTTTTTCTTTATCAGAATCTTTAAGTATTGGAACTGAAAATTATAGTGGTAGCTATAGCGTTAAAGAAGTAAATGGGGGATTTAGTGTTACCATTACTAGTACCAATACAACTTATACTTTTGATAGTAATGGTTTGAAGTCAGTTAGTAGTTGAAAAATATATTAAAGTTTGATAGAATACTTGTATAAAAAGTGATGAACAAGAGGAGTACATTATTGGATCTTTTAAGAGAGTTCTAGGATGGTGAAATAGAACATTTGAAAATAGTGGAAGGTTGCTTGGGAGCTGGTTTTTAAAAACCCGTATATGATACGTTAGAAATTTAAGTAAAAGAAAAGGTGGTACCGTGAAATTTTTTCACCCTTTGGTGCTATCTTTTTTTATTGGAGGTCAATAAATTATTTACAAATTTTGAATTCAGTACCATGATACGAGAACATAAAAAATATAGAAAAGAGGATAATTATGTTAGAGAAAAAATATGATCATAAGCAAGTAGAAGAAAATAAGTATGAAAAATGGAAGAAAGCAGGTTATTTTGAATCAGTAGATAAAAGTAAAGAAGCATTTTGTATAGTTATTCCTCCACCTAATGTTACTGGAAAGTTACATATTGGTCATGCTTGGGATACATCTATTCAAGATGTTCTTATTCGTTATAAAAGAATGCAAGGATTTGATGCTATATGGATTCCAGGAATGGATCATGCAGGTATTGCAACTCAAGCAAAAGTAGATAAAAAATTACAGGATATGGGCATTAATCCTAGAAGTTTATCTAGAGAAGAATGGCTTAATCATGCTTGGGAATGGAAAGATGAGTATGCTAGTAATATTCATGCTCAATGGGCTAAACTAGGACTATCTTTAGCATATTCTAAAGAGCGTTTTACTTTGGATGAGGGATTATCTAAAGCAGTTAGAAAAGTTTTTGTTGATCTATATCACAAAGGATTAATTTATCAAGGAGAGAAAATTATCAATTGGGATCCTGTTGCTATGACGGCTTTATCAAATGAAGAAGTTATATATAAAGATATTCCTGGAGCATTTTATCATTTAAAGTATCAGTTGACAGACAGTGATCTATATTTGGATGTAGCAACAACTAGACCCGAAACATTATTTGGAGATACGGCAGTAGCTGTTAATCCAAACGATCACCGTTATAATCAGTTAATCGGTAAAAAAGTAATTTTACCGATTGTAGGTCGAGAAATTCCTATTATTGGTGATCTTCATGCTGATATGGAGAAAGGAACAGGATGTGTTAAAATCACTCCAGCTCATGATCCAAATGATTATGAAGTGGGACTACGCCATAATTTGGAGCGAATTGTTTGTATTAATCCTAATGGAACTATGAATGAAAATGCTTTTGGCTATGAAGGATTAGATCGCTTTTTAGCTCGAGAAAAGTTAATTGGTGATTTAAAAGAGCAAGGATTACTACTTGATGTGGAATCCATTACACATAATGCTCCTTTTAGTGAGAGAAGTGGAGCTTTAATTGAACCTTATTTATCTAAACAATGGTTTGTTAAAATGCGACCTTTAGCTGATCATGTGTTGCTTAATCAAAAAGATAAAGATAAAAAAGTAAATTTTATTCCTAAGCGTTTTGAAAAAATTATGAATCATTGGATGGAAATTACTTATGATTGGTGTATTTCTCGTCAGCTTTGGTGGGGACATAGAATTCCTGCTTGGTATAAGAATGGAGAAATTTATGTGGGAATAGATGATCCTAAAGAAGAAGGATGGGTACAAGATAGTGATGTTTTAGATACATGGTTTTCTAGTGCCTTATGGCCTTTTTCAACTCTTGGTTGGCCTATGGAAACCGAAGATTTAAAAAGATACTATCCTAATCAAGTATTAGTTACGGGTTATGATATTATTCCTTTTTGGGTAAATCGTATGACTTTTCAAGGTTTAGAATTTTTAGGTAAAAGGCCTTTTGAATATTGTCTTATTCATGGACTTATTCGAGATAAAGAAGGCCGAAAAATGTCTAAGAGTTTAGGTAATGGGATTGATCCAATGGATATGATCGAAAAATATGGTGCAGATGCATTACGCTATTATCTTACTACCTCTGTATCTAATGGTATGGATTTAAAATTTGATGAAGAAGCTTTAAAATCTACATGGAATTTTATTAATAAACTTTGGAATGCATCTCGTTTTGTTTTAATGAATTTAGAGGGTTACCAAAATAGTGCTAGGCTAGAAGAATATTCTATTATTGATGAATGGATTTTGACGAAATATAATGAGACAGTAAAAAAGGTTACAAAATTTATGGATAAGTTTGAACTTAATAATGCGGGTATGGAAATTTATAATTTTATTTATGATGATTTTTGCGATCATTATATTGAATTTGCTAAGTTTCATATGGAGGAAGATAATACTAAACAAGTGCTTGTACAAGTATTAAAAGGTATTTTAAAGATGCTTCATCCATTTATGCCTTATGTTACGGATGAGATTTACGGGATGATTCCTAATGTAAGTGAAAATATTATGGTAAGCGATTATCCAAAATATAATAAAAAAGAAATTTTTAAAGCTTCTTGTCAAAAAGTGGAACATATGATTGAATTTATTAAATTATATCGTAAAACATATCAGGAAAATCATATGAATAAGTCTGCTCAAGTAAGATTTAATAATGATGAAGATTATTCTTTAATTAGCCAATTATTAAAAATTGATCATGTGATTAAAGGTTCTTCTGATATGCCTTCTTATTCGGTTCATTATCAAGAGTTTGATGCAACAATTTATTTTGAAAAAGAAATAACTGAAGAAGAAAAAGAATTCATAAAAAAAGAAATAGAGACTTTAAAAGCTTCTATTGCTAAAAGAAAAGGACTTCTTGCTAATCAAAATTTTGTTAGTAAAGCACCACTACAATTAGTAGAACAAGAAAAGGAAAAATTAGCATTAGAAGAAGAAAAGTTAAAGAAGTTAGAAAATTAACTTCTTTTTTGTCAAATAGATATAATAATGCTTTACCTTTATTTTGCTTTTCAGGTATAATAATAGTAGATTTTGATTATAGGAGGTTATAATGAGTTTTTTAATTAATGGAATAAGAGGGTTTTGTATGGCACTTGCAGATAGTGTTCCTGGTGTTTCAGGGGGAACGATTGCTTTTATTTTAGGATTTTATGATAAATTTATCAATTCTTTAGATGATTTGGCTTATGGAGATTGGAATAAAAAGAAAAAAGCTATGTTTTTTCTGTTAAAGTTAGCTATAGGATGGCTAATTGGAATGATATTGGCAGTTTTAATATTAACTAGTTTATTTGAAAAAAATATTTATGCAATTAGTTCAGTTTTTATTGGATTTATTATTTTTTCTATTCCTCTTATTATAAAAGAAGAAAAAGGAAGTTTGAAAGGAAAATATCATAATTTGATTTTTACTTTAATTGGTATTATTTTGGTAGTATTAATTACTTATTTTAATCCTGTTACAGGAGAGGCAAATGTTGTTGATATCTCTAAATTAGATATGGGCTTAGCTTTTTATGTTTTTGTAGTAGCAATGGTGGCAATCTCTGCTATGGTTTTGCCTGGTATATCTGGATCAACTTTGTTATTGATTTTTGGATTATATGTTCCTATTATATCCGCTATTAAAGAGTTTTTACATATGAATTTTGACTATTTGCCTGTATTAATTGTATTTGGTTTGGGGCTTATTACAGGAATTTTACTGGTAGTGCGTTTTATTAAAATGGCTTTAAAGAAGTATAGAAGTCAGTCTATTTATTGTATTATTGGCTTAATGATTGGTTCTATATATGCTATTATAATGGGACCTACTACTCTTAGTGTACCACAAGAAGCTTTATCTTTTTCTACTTTTAGTATTTTGTTTTTCTTGATAGGTGGTTTAGTTATTATCGGGTTAGAACAATTAAAGAAAATTTTAGAAAAGAAAAGTAAAGCTTAGTCTTAAAAAATACTTTTAATTAAGTATTTTTTTTAGATTACTTATTATTTTTTTAATCATTTTATTTTATCTATCTAAATATTTTAAGTAATTTGATAAAAAAGTTTTAGTGTAAAAAATAAAGAAGGAAAATTTTGCATTATTAATTATTGCAAGAAATTAAAAATTTTTATATAATGGAGATGTAATTGTCCTCGTAGCTCAGTAGGATAGAGCAATTGCCTCCTAAGCAATAGGTCGTTGGTTCGATTCCAATCGAGGACGCCAGTAGATGTTTAAAGCTTTATAGCTTTTTTTATTTTATGTTTTTTAAAAAAATGACCTTTGTTATTTTTAGAAAATGTATAAATCTTTATTTTTTTGAAAAAATATTTTTTGAATTTGGCTTATTTTCAAGCTTTTCTTTATTTTTAATTTTTATAAAATAGAGTTGCGTTATTTTTTTTAAAACATTAAACTACATTTTTGTTAAATTTTTGTCAATTGTCGTAAAGCGAACAAAAAAATTTTTAGTGCTTTTTCTAGTGTTTATGGGCTTCTGTAAAAAGTGCTGAAAAAATATCAAAAAAATGACTTGTTTTTTTGTTTTTTCCTTTATATAATCAAATTGTAAATCGTAGATGTATAGAGAGGGAAGTGTTATGAAAACAGATCAAAGATTAGAAACATTAAAAGTTATTAAAAGAGATGGGAAGCAAGTAGCTTTTAATGAAGAGAAGATTGCTATAGCAGTAAAAAAAGGGTTTGATAGTTCATTAAATGAAAATTATGAACCTAGTGATAGCAATAAAGTTTTTAATAGTGTTATGGAGGCTATAAAAGAAAAGTATGCAAATTTAGAATTAATTAAGATTGAAGATATTCAAGATTTAATTGAATCTAAGTTAGAAGAATTGGGATATCATGATGTTTTAAAATCATTTTCTAGTTATCGTAAGAGAAGAGCAGAATCTAGGGAAGTATTTCAAAAAAGATATCATAAGTTGATGAAAATTATTGAATCATTATCTTTGAAAACAGCATTAGAAGATGATAACAAAAGAGAAAATGGAAATATTGATGGAAATTCTGCAATGGGAACTATGTTACAATATGGTAGCAATTTATCTAAAGAATTTGCTAAGTCTTATATGATGGAGGCAAGATTTGCAGAAGCTCATGATAATGGAACAATACATATTCATGATATGGATTTCCTACCTATGGGAACTACAACATGTTGTCAAATTGATTTATTAGAATTATTTAAGGATGGCTTTTCAACGGGACATGGATTTCTTAGATGTCCACAAGACATTATGAGTTATTCAGCTCTTGCAGCAATAGCTATTCAGTCTAATCAAAACGATCAACATGGTGGTCAAAGTATTCCAGCTTTTGATTATTTTCTTGCTCCTGGAGTTTTAAAGACGTTTAAAAAACAATTTAAACAAACATTATATGATTATTTTGATTTATTAGGTTTTGTTCATTTAATAAAATGGGAACATATTGTTAAAGAAATTGACAAATTAAAATCAATTGAATTTGATATTAGTATGTTTGAAGAATATTATAAAGATAGCAGTGAAGTAGAAAGAGTATTTAAGGTTTCTTATGATAAAGCAATAGCTAAAACGAATAGAATGACTTATCAAGCAATGGAGGCTTTTATCCATAATTTAAATACTATGCATTCTAGGGCTGGAGCTCAAGTTCCATTTTCATCTATTAATTTTGGAACAGATGTTTCTCCTGAGGGAAGGATGGTTACTAAAAATTATCTTTTAGCAGCAGATGCTGGACTTGGTAAGGGAGAAACACCAATATTTCCGATTTCTATTTTTAAAGTAAAAGAGGGACTTAATTATAATCCAGGAGAACCAAATTATGATTTATTTAAATTATCTTGTAAAGTTTCTGCTAAGAGGTTATTTCCAAATTTCTCATTTATTGATTCTTCCTTTAATTTACCATATTATAAAGAAGGAGATTATCGAACAGAAATTGCGTATATGGGATGTCGTACTAGGGTAATGGCCAATCCTGCTGTTCCAGATAATGAGATTGTAACTGGAAGAGGAAATTTGTCATTTACTACTATTAATTTACCAAGACTTGGTATTAAATATGGTATTTTAGATAACAAAAAGGCAGATATGAAAGGATTCTGGGAAGAGCTTGGAAATATTATGGATTTAGTAAAAGATCAATTGTTAGAAAGATTTGAACTTCAATGCAGTAAAAAAGTTTATAATTTCCCATTTTTATTGGGTCAAGGGGTATGGATTGATTCTAAAGGATTGAAGCCAAATTCTAGATTAAAACCAATTTTAAAGAATGGAACTTTAACTATAGGATTTATTGGTCTTGCTGAATGTTTGAAAGCTTTATGTGGACATCATCATGGTGAAGATGAAAAAGCTCAAAAATTAGGTTTAGATATTGTGAAATTTATGAGGGATAAAATTGACGAATATGTTCAAGAATATAAACTTAATTTTTCTCTTATTGCTACACCTGCAGAAGGTTTGGCTGGTAGATTTACTAGAATAGATCAATCTATTTACGGAATTATTCCAGGTGTAACAGATCGTGAATATTATACAAATTCATTCCATGTTCCAGTATATTATGATATTAGTATTGTTGAGAAATTAAAGATTGAAGGGAAATATCATAAATATACGAATGGAGGACATATTAGCTATATTGAAGTAGATGGAGATACGGCTAATAACTTGGAAGCTTTTGAAGCGATTGTTCGTTTGATGCATGATAATGATATTGGTTATGGAGCAATAAATCATCCAGTAGATCGCGATCCAGTTTGTGGTTATACGGGAGTAATTAATGATGTTTGCCCAGGATGTGGTAGAAAAGAAGCAGAGGGCGTAACGGTTGAGAGAGTTAAAAACGCAAGCTTATCTTATTATGGAAATTAGAAGGGAAGGATTAAAATGAAAGATAGCGAAAGAATTATTGGTGAAGGGGTGGAATTTGAAAGAATTAGAAGAATTACTGGTTATTTAGTTGGGACAACAAAGAGATTTAATAATGGTAAAAAGGCAGAAGAAAGAGATCGCGTTAAACATTCTACTAAAGGCTTATTAAAAGAAGAAAAAGTAGCATAATGCAAATTCGCTTAGCAAGTGATTTACAAAGAGATTCAATTGTAGATGGAGAAGGAATTCGTTCTGTTTTATGGACTCAAGGCTGTGGACATCATTGCCCTGGGTGCCAAAATCCATCTACTTGGTCTTTTAATGAAGGAATGTTAGTTGATTTAGAAGATGTCTTTTTGGCATTAGATGAATTAGAAGGACAAGATGGCATTACTTTTTCGGGGGGAGATCCAGTTTATCAAGCTTCAGCATGTACTCTTATAGCTAAGCATGCTAAAAGTATTGGTCTTAATGTGTGGTGCTATACGGGCTTTTTATATGAAGATATGTTAAAGGATGAGGACCGCCGAGAATTTTTAAATTATATTGATGTTTTGGTTGATGGGAAATTTATTTTAAAAGAAAAAAGTCTTTCTTTATATTTTAAGGGTTCTAGGAATCAACGAATTATTGATGTTCCTAAAAGTTTAGCGACAAATAAGGTTTGTTTAGTAGAAAAATATGAAAAGCCAATTGTGAATGAGCCTCCTAAAAAGAGAGAAGAGAATATTTATATTTAGGACATTTGTCCTTTTTTATTTTTAATAGTTTTTCGTGAATAAGTAAATCTTTATTTCATATAGTTTATCAGGGAGGATGTATGAATCAAATTGATAAAAGATTTGCTAATTTATTACAAGATATTCGTTTATTAAAAGAAAAAGAACTATATTATCGAATTCGTTCTGCTTTTGAGTCTGTTTCTATGGAAGTAAAAGTAAATATGATGAATTTTTTTAGTCAATTCCCTTATTGGGGAAAAATAGATCTTGATCATCATGTTTATGAAGAAATTGAATTAAAAGTAAAAGAATTAAAAGAACACTTAAAAGATTTTGAAGATTTATATTGGCATTTAAATGATTATCGATCTAAAAAAATATTGTATGCTATATTAAATAATTGGGTGTATTATGATTTTTTAAGTCTTAGTCAGGTTCAGGAGCAGTGTTTTGATGATTACTTTGATTTAGATCTTATTCCAGAATGTAAAAATGAAGTATTTGTGGATTTAGGAGCCTATATTGGAGATTCTACTTTATCTTTTATTAAGAATTATGGAATAGATAGTTATCAGAAAATTTATACTTATGAGGTTACTCCTGAAGCTTATCAACTTTTACAAAAAAATTTAGAACCATATCCTAATATTATTTATTATTTAAAAGGAGTGGGTGATCATTTAGGAAAAGCTTCTCTTTTAAGTAATGAAGAATCTATATCTGCTAATACTTTGCTTATAGATGAAGAAGGGGATACTCAAATTACTACTTTAGATGAGGATATTCAAGAAAAAATTACTATTATTAAAGCTGATATTGAAGGGTTTGAGCAACAAATGATTA
The DNA here is from genome assembly GCA_900549285.1 of uncultured Mycoplasmatota bacterium. Classification (GTDB taxonomy): domain Bacteria; phylum Bacillota_I; class Bacilli_A; order RF39; family UBA660; genus Caccenecus. The sequence goes on along the minus strand of URNW01000007.1, from coordinate 26,605 downwards.
AGGGGGCTAGACAACATATTTTAAAAGATCATCCTAAATTATTAATTTCTGTTTATCATTCTAATGAAGATTTATGGAAAATTCCCCAAATGATTCGAGAGATTGATGATAGTTATCGCTTTTATTTACGTTACCATGGGGGTAGTATCTATCCTACAGAAATTACTCTAATTGCAATATAACAAAACTGTAATACTTTTTACAGTTTTTGTTTGCTATAATGGTACTGGGTGATAAAATTGAAAGAAATTTTAACTGTTCATAATTTAAAAAAATATTATGGTAATAGAGGAAATATTACGAAAGCTGTAGATGGAATTAGTTTTCAAGTTTTAGAGGGAGAATTTGTGGCTATTATGGGGGCTAGTGGTAGTGGTAAAACAACTCTTTTAAATACTATATCAACTATTGATACAGTTACAAGTGGTAATATTTTTATTGATAAACAAGATATTACTCAATTAAAAGAAGATGATTTAGCAGATTTTAGAAGGCTTAATTTGGGGTTTATTTTTCAAGATTTTAATTTATTAGATACACTTACGATTGAAGAAAATATTGAGTTATCTTTAATTATTAATCATGAAGATATTTTAAGTGTTGATAAAAAAGTAGATGATATGGCTAGAAAATTAGGAATTAGTGATATTTTAGACAAATTTCCTTATGAAGTTAGTGGGGGTCAAAAACAAAGATGTGCTTGTGCTAGAGCCTTAATTAATGGAGCTAAACTTATTTTAGCAGATGAACCAACAGGTGCACTAGATTCAAAATCTTCCCGTATGCTTTTAGAGACTATGAAGGAAATGAATGATAAGTTAAATGCAACTATTCTAATGGTTACGCATGATACTTTTAGTGCTAGTTTTTGTAAGAGAGTGATTTTTATTAAGGATGGTAAAATATTTAATGAAATATTGAGGGGTGAGAAAACAAGAAAAGAGTTTTTTAATGAAATACTAGATGTTTTGACCCTTCTTGGAGGAGATATGTGTGATGTTAAGTAAGCTTTCTTTTCGTAATGCACGGCGAAGTATTCGAGATTATATTATTTATTTAATTACTGTTACTTTAGCTTTTTCTTTTATTTTTGCTTTTAATCTTATTTCTAATTCTAAGGATGTATTAGAACTTAGTAGTGTTATGGATAATTTTAAATATGTTATGTATTTTGTGAATGTATTTATTATTTTGGTTGTTTGTTTTCTTATTAATTATACTACTAAGTTTATGTTTACAAAAAGAAGTCATGAATTTGGTACTTATATGGTTTTGGGTATTAAGAAAAAGCAAATTGTCTCTATATTTATATTAGAAAGTCTTTTTTTAGGAATTTTTTCTTTCCTTATTTCTATACCAATAGGATATGTTTTTAGTTGTTTGTTTTCAGCGATTATTATGAATATTTTTGATTTGCCATATCAAGTACTTATGGATTTTAATTTTAGTGCTTTATTTCTTTCCATTCTTTATTTTGGGATCATTTATCTTATTATTTTATTTTTAGCAAGAAGAAGATTTAAGAAAATTAAAGTTTATGATTTACTTTATTTGGAACATCAAAATGAAAAGAACATGATCAAACATAAACATATTCGAAATATTGGTTTTATCATTTCTGTAGTTTTAGGAATTTATGTTACATATTTGCTTGATGGACAGTTTCATATTGGAATAGAACCGAATATGGGTACAATTTTTCTATGTATTGGTATGATTATTATAAGTATTTACGGGATTACTTTTACTCTTGCTGATTTTATTTTAACTTTGGTTTTAAAAAGAAAAAGATTAAAATATACATCTGATAATTTGTTTGTAGTTCGTACTTTTCAGTCAAAAGTTAGAACTATGAGCTTTACTTTAGGAACTATGAGTGTTTTAATTACACTTACATTAGTGTCTTTAAATATGTCTAGTTTATTTAAGGGTGTGTTTGACTATCAAATTGAAGCGAATGCTCCTTATGATATTAATATAGCAGATGATAAGGAAAAATATGAGAGTTATTTAGACTTTATTGAAAGAGAGTATACTATTTTAGAAACGTTTACTTATGATGCTTATCAAGATACTAATAATAATGTCATTCAATATTTAGGTGATTCTTGGAGAAGTAATGATCTAGTATTAAAGCTAAGTGATTATAACAAGTTATTAGAAATGAAAGGAATGGATCCAGTTACCCTAAATAAAGATGAATATATTTTACATGTTGCGAGAGAATGGAAAGATACTTTAAATATTTCAGATTTAAAAAATATTACTTTATCTAATGGTATTTCTTTACATCAAAAAGAATTTAGAACGGAAGGATATACTTTTTCTTGGGCTTATGGTTATGGATTTGTGATTATTGTTCCTGATGAGGCTGTAGAAAGATTAAGTGTTAGTGAAAGTCATTTGATTGTGGATACAAAAGAAGGTACAACTGAAGAATTTGCTAGTAAATTAATTCAGCTTGCTTCACCAGATTTTTGTGAAGAAAATGAATATGGTTATCAGATTTGTTATTCTTTATCTAATATTGTAGTAAGGGGACAAGAGGAAGCGAATAACAATGGATTTATGACTATTAGTTCTTTTGTTTTCTATTATGTTGCTTTTATTTTTACGGCAGTTGTGGGCACTATTTTGGCTATTCAATCTTTAAGTGATTCGACTAAATATAAATATCGTTATACTGTTTTAAGAAAATTAGGTGTAAAAGATCGAAAATTATTTAAAACGGTTCGGAAACAATTATTGTTATTTTTCTTATTTCCTCTTATTTATCCAATTATTATTAGTATTTGTAGTATTACCTCTTTAAATGATTTATTTCAAATCGCTTTATCTAATGATAAAATATATCTTGTTTATTTCTTTAGTAACTTAATTTTATTCTTAATGATTTATTTCGTTTATTTTATTGCTACTTACTTTGGGTTTAAAAAGAATATTGTAGAATGAAAAAGATGGATATTTTAAAAATATTCAATTTTTTCTTTACTGATAAAGTGCTAATTTGACAAAATTTCAAAAAAGTAATAATATATTTTTCAATCAAAAGGTGAGTGTTTTTGATGGAAGAAAAATTTGAAAGTTATGATTTTATTGCAAAAGATGGAACTAGACATCAAGATATGAAAAGTGTAAGACGTGCTAACGAAATTTATTGGGAATATACGCATCCTAAGAAAATTAATCAAACTAAATCAAGAGAGTTTGCTTTAAAGACTGGACTAGGAACTCAATTTAAAGAGAAATTTAAACTTGCTACTGGTGAAATGACTATGATAAGTATTTATTTTGGAAGATGGGATAGTTATTGTACCTTGTTAATGGATGCGGTAAATTCTGGAGTAGTAAGTTTACAAGATATTGTTCAATTTGCTCATAATTTAAGAAGTGCTTCGGTAAAAACCATTACAATACCTGAACATGAAGAATATTTGAGAAGTATAAAAGTGTTAGATTTATTAATAGATACAATTAGCCGTGAACAAGATCAAGTAAGAAGATAAGCTACTTTATTGGTAGCTTTTTAAGTTCCAAAAAGCATGATTTAAAGTATTGCGATATAAAAAGGTAGATATTTTGAGATATCTATTTTTTGCGTTAGTATTAATTGTATTGTTATTTAGATAAGTGTTTTTATATTAAGTAAAAGGCTTTTTTCTTTAGTATGGATTGCGTAAATAAAAGTAGTATGATATTATTTTAATAGATATTGGGAGGTGGGAATATGAGTAGAAAATTTGCTATTATTGAAATAGGTAGTAATAATACAAAAACGCATGTTTATGAGGATAATCAGTTATTATATGAAAATAATAAAACGATAGAATTTAAGAAGAATTATAAAAAAGAAGGGAAAATTGTTGAATTTGATTTAGAACAATTATATATGGTTATAGAGCAGGCTTTAAAATATACATCAGAGGTTCATGTGTATGGATGTAGTATATTTCGAAATCTTTCTTTAGAAGAATTAGAAGTAATTAATCAGAAACTAAGAGAAAAATATTCTTTAGAAGTAGAAGTAGTTTCTCAGGATGATGAAGCGAAATATACGGCTTTAGGATGTTATCAAAATATTAATTATGAGGGTAATATTTGTATTTTTATTGGTGGAGGAGGTTCTATTGAATTAATCTTTGTTCAAAAAGGGAAAATTATTGGAAAGAAATATTTTGATTTTGGTGTTGTTGATATTACGAATCATTTTCCTAGTTTAAAAGATGATATTCCAACTGTTACTTTTAAAGAATCTTACCAATATGTTGATTCTTTAATAGGTGAAATTATGTTGTCAGCGGATTTACTTATTCTAGCAGGAGGAGATCATTTATATTGGTATCAAAATGCAAAGTACTCTTTAGATAAAAATATTAATTATCAAAGTGAAAAAGCCAGATATATGCTAACTATTGAGAAAAGTGATCAGTATGATCAAGATGCACTAGTTACTTCTTTAAATAAAATAAGAAATGCTAGTGATAATCCTTTATGGTTTGATGGAGCTAGAGCAATGAAGATTGTTACAAATGTAATATCACATAAAATTAAGGCAAAATATATTATTCCTACCAAAATAAATATGGAAGATGGTATAAAAGATATGCTTTATAAACAAAAATAATAAAATACTCTTTTATGAGTATTTTTATTTGAATTTCATTATTATTTTTGTTATTCTTGTATTGGTGATATTGATGAAGGTGTTAAGTTTAAGGGAACCATGGGCAACTTTAATTAAAGATCAGAAAAAATTTATTGAAACTAGAAGTTGGAAGATTAATTATCGAGGAGAACTTTATATACATGCTAGTATGACTAAAATAGATCAAGAAACTAGAAATAGAAAAGAGCTTTTCAATTTACTTGAAAAGGAATCTTTGAGTTTTGGTATGATTATTTGTAAATGTCAGTTAGTTGACTGTATTTATATGACAAAAGAATATGTGGAGGATATGAAAAGGAATCATTATCAAGAATATATTTGTGGAGAATATAAAGAGGGGAGATATGCTTGGATATTAGAAGATATTAAAGCATTAGAAGAGCCAATATTATCAAAAGGACACCTTGGAATTTGGAACTATTTGATAGAACAAAAGAATAAATATTAAATATTAGCTTGCTTTTGTAAAAATTTGATTCATATATGTTATAATAGAAAAATGTAAAGAAGGATGCTTATGAAGAAAATAATTTTATTTTTTATTTGTTTTTTTCCTATTTATGCTTGGGCTTTAGAAGTTCCTAATTTGAGTAGTGAAGCTGCAATTGTTTATGATATGGATTTAGAAAGTGTTATTTGGGACAAAAATAGTAATGAAGTACGTAGTGTTGCTAGTTTAACTAAAATAATGACAGTACTTACCGCTATAGAAAATATTGATAACTTTAGCGAAAATGTTTTTATTACAAATGAAATGCTTGCAGGTATTTATTGGAATGCTTCAGTAGCTGGCTTAAAAGTTGGTGATACAGTTACTTATCAAGATTTACTTTATGCAGCAATCCTTCCTAGCGGAGCTGATGCTACACAAATTCTTGCTTATGCTGTAAGTGGCAGTGTGGATACTTTTGTTGCTAAAATGAATGAACTAGCTAAAAAAATTGGAGTAGAAAATACACATTATGTGAATACGACTGGTCTTGATCAAGATGGTGCTTATTCTACAGCTTATGATCAAATGCTAATTTTAAATTATGCATTACAAAATCCACTCTTTAAAGAAATTTATACAACTAAAGAATATACTTTAACAAATGGACTTAAAGTGGAGGCTAGTGTTAATAAGTATAATCAAGTTTTAAATTTAGATACTTCAAAAATTATTGGTAGTAAAACGGGCAATACTGATCTTGCTGGACTTTGTATGTCGGCTTTGTTTTATCATGAAGATCATGAAATGATCCTCATTACTTTAGGTGCAGAACGAATAGATGATTTACCTTATAATTTAATTGATACGTTAACTATTATTGATACGGTTAATCAAAATTATGAAATCCCTGTAGCTGATGTTACAACAGAATCTGTTTTTTTAGAGAAAGAGGAAATTGAAACATTTAATATTCCTTATGAAGTCGTTATTGTTTTGGTTGTTGTTCTTTTTTTAGGATTGACATTATTATGTAGGAGGAAGAAAAAATGAGATTGTTAGTTGTGGAAGATGATTTAAAGATTGCTCAAGAATTGAAAATATTACTGGAACATGAAAATTATGAAGTAGAAACACTAGCTGATTTTTCTTCAATTATAGAAGATATTTTAACCAAAGATTGTGATTTGATGCTACTTGATATTAATCTTCCTAATCGAAATGGATTTCGAATTTGTCGGGAAATTAAAAAGAAGAGACAAATACCTATTATTTTTGTTACAAGCAGAAATACGGAAGAAGACGAATTAAACAGTATTCTTTCTGGTGGGGATGATTTTGTTACGAAACCTTATAATAAATATATTTTGTTAGAAAAAATTAGAAGAGCATTAAAACTTAATGATCCTGTTCGTTATAAGGAACTAAAAGTTCATGATGTTACTTTGGATTTACATTTATCAAAAGTGTGTTTTCAAGATAAAGAAGTGGAATTAACAAGAAATGAATTTCGAATATTATATTATCTTTTTTTAAACGTTGGAGTAGTGTTAAGTAAAGAAAAATTAATTGAATTTTTATGGAATGATCAATATTATTTGGATGAGACTATTCTTTTAGTTAATATTAATCGTTTGAGAAAAAAATTAGATGATATTGGCTTAACTGATTTTGTTAAAACAAAAAGAGGAGTAGGATATTTTATATGAGCTTTGGTTGTTTTTTAGAAAAGAATATTTCTTTTCTTATCTTTCATTTTTCTTTTAGTATTGTTCTTTTTGTTCTTTTTTATTTATTTGAGATTCCATTATTTGTGGCTTTTATATTATCTTTAGCACTTTTTCTTTTTTCTTTTGGCTATCTAATCTTTCTTTTTTTATTTAAGAAAAGAAAAGCCTTAGAAATTATTCACTCTTGTGATAAATTAGAAGAAAAATATTATATTTCTGAGGTTATTCATAAAGATTATTCTGTTGATGTTTATCCTTATTATTATGTGTTAAAAGAGGCTTGTAAATCTATGAATGATAAAATTAGTAAGATAGAACAGGAAAAAGAAGATTATCAAGAATATATTGAAAGCTTTGCTCATGAAATTAAAACTCCTATTGCAGCTTTGTCTTTATATTCTGATAATATTCAAGATCAAAGTTTGAAAGAACAGTTAGGGAAAATTGAAGATTATGTGGAACAAGTTTTATATTATGCGAGAAGTGATAATACGGAAAAGGATTATTTTGTAAAGAAAATTAATATATCTAATCTTATACATACGTTGATGTTAAAATATAAAGATTCCTTTTTAGCGAGTCATATTATTTTAAATGTTCATGATTTAAATTATTGTATTTATACAGATGAAAAATGGATTTTATTTATTCTTCAGCAGATTATTGGCAACTCTATGAAATATTTTGATAAAAATAAAAAAACATTGGAAATTTATGCAGTTACAAAAAATAATCAGGTAGAACTTATTATTGAAGATAATGGATGTGGGATTCGACTATCAGATTTGCCAAGAGTTTTTGATAAAGGATTTACTGGTTCTAATCGGAAGAAAAGTTATGCAACAGGGATAGGTCTTTATTTGGTTAAAAAATTAAGTAAAAGACTAGATATTGAGGTAAATATTGAATCTAAATATCAAGAATATACTAGAGTTCATATTATATTTCCTAAAAGCAAAATACATGAAGAGATGTCTTTATAGAAAATAATGAATGATTGAAATCCTTAAATATGATATACTTAAAGAGGGATGTTTATGAAAAAAATTTTAATAATTGAAGATGATGAAAGTGTTAGAAATGAATTAAGGGAATTACTTAGTAATGCTTGTTATGAGGTTGCTTTTTTAAATGACTATCAACACATGTTAGAAGATATTTTAAAGATTATGCCAGATTTACTTTTACTTGATATAAATATTCCATATATGAATGGGGAAGTATTACTTAAAAGTCTTAGAAAAGTTAGTAATTTGCCTGTTATTATGGTTACAAGTAAAAATACAGAGATAGATGAAGTTTTATCTATGAGTTATGGGGCAGATGATTATATTACAAAGCCTTATAATCCAACGATCTTATTACTTAGAATACAGGCAGTATTAAAGCGATTAGAAAATAATATAACGGATACTATATATTATCATGATTTAGTAATTGAAGTAAAAAGAGGAATTGTGAAAAAGGGTGAAGAAGAAATTATTCTTACGAAAAATGAGATGATTATATTTCTTTATCTTTATGATGCAAAAGGACATATTGTTTCTAGAGATGAATTAATGACAGAACTTTGGAATAATGAAGAGTATATTAATGATAATGCTCTTACGGTTAATATTAGTCGTCTTAGAGGTAAATTTAGAGAATTGGGAATAATAGATGCAATTGAGACAAGAAAAGGACAGGGATATGTTTTAGTATGAAATTATCTAATTATTTGAAGGATAAAATTGTTATTATTATTATAGTTCTAGTTGCTTATTTTATTTTTTTATCTTTTATGATTGGATTTAAAGTCAGTCATCTTTTTAGTATTACTTTCACTCCTTTATTTTTCTTTATTCTTGATTATATTTTTTTATGATTATTTTAGAAGAGTCTTTTTTTATCGTGAAATTTTAGAAAAACTAGATTTATTAGAAGAAAAGTATTTGATTTGTGAATTAGTCATGAAGCCAAATTTTTTAGATGGAGAATTAATTTATCAGATGATGTATGAAATTAATAAGTCTATGAATGAATATGTAAAAAATTATCAAGAAAAAATGAATGATTTTAAAGAATATGTGGAGTTATGGATTCATGAAGTAAAAATACCTTTATCAGCTTTATCTTTATATACTCATAATAAAAAAGCAGATAAAGTTTTAATAGGAGAAATTAATAAGATTGATAATTATTTAGAACAAATTCTTTATTATATTCGTAGTGAAAATACACAAAATGATTATATTATTAAAGAAGTTAGCTTAGCTCATGTGATTAGAGATGTTATGCTAAAAAATAAAACTGTTTTATTAGAAAAAGAGATTGAAATTGATACGGATGTTGGTAGGCTTAGTGTGCTCACCGATTATAAATGGTTGGAGTTTATGCTGAATCAAATTATTAGCAATAGCATTAAATATATGAAAGATGGTTTAGATAGAAAGATAGAAATAAAAGCTTATCAAAGAGAACAACAAATTATTTTAGAAATACTAGATAATGGAATAGGGATTCCTAAAAGTGATCTTAAAAGAGTTTTTAAAAAAACATTTACTGGTCAAAATGGAAGAAAGGTTCCTGGTTCAACTGGTATGGGTTTATATATTGTAGCAGAGTTATGTAAAAAGTTGGGGCATAAATTAGAAATTGAATCAAAAGAAGGAGAGTATACGAAAGTTATTATTGCTTTTGATGAAAATTTATTTTATAAAGAGGCTGTTGGAAAGATTAAATAGAAAGTTGAAGATTGTTAGAGCTATTACAAATTTGTAATATTCCGTAAGATTGAACGAATGATTTTTTCGTTCTTTTATTATATAATAGTTTTTGAAAGGAAAGATTTTATGGAAGAAATTTTAAAAATTGATAAAATAGAAAAGTACTATGGAAATAAATCTAATTTAACAAAAGCACTTGATAATATTAGTTTTAGTGTGGAAAAAGGTGAATTTGTGGCTATAATGGGGGCAAGTGGTAGTGGTAAAACAACACTTCTTAATTCAATATCTACTATTGATCGAGTTACTAGTGGTCATATTTATGTTTCAGGGGAAGATATTACAAAATTAAGAGGGAATGAATTAAATCGTTTTAGAAGAGAAGAATTAGGCTTTATTTTTCAAGATTTTAATTTGTTAGATACTCTTACAGGATATGAAAACATTGCTCTTGCTTTATCTATTCAAAATGTACCTGTTAAATTGATTGATAAGAAAATTATGGAAATTGCTGGTCGGCTTAATATTAAACATATTTTAAAAAAATATCCTTATCAAATGAGTGGAGGAGAAAAGCAGAGAGTTGCATCAGCAAGAGCTATTATTACAAATCCAAAGTTAGTTCTAGCTGATGAACCAACAGGAGCTCTTGATTCAAAATCTTCTAGAATGCTTCTTGAAAGTTTTAATTATCTTAACACTGAACTTCAAACAACTATTTTAATGGTTACTCATGATGCTTTTAGTGCTTCTTATGCAAATCGAGTTATATTTATTAAGGATGGTAAAATATTTAATGAATTGAATAAAGGAGATAAATCACGTAAAGAATTTTTTGATGAAATAATAGATGTTGTTACTATATTAGGAGGAGATCTTAATGATGCTCTTTAAGTTATCTTTAAAAAATATTCGAAAAAGTTTTAAAGATTATGCAATTTATTTTTTTACTCTTATTTTAGGAGTGGCTATTTTTTATGTATTTAATGCAATTGAAAGCCAAACTGTTTTACTTAATGTTACCTCTAGTACTAGAGAGATTATTGATTTAATGGTTGATATGCTTTCAGGAGTAAGTGTGTTTGTATCTTTTATTTTGGGTTTTTTAATTATTTATGCAAGCCGTTTTTTAATGAAACGAAGAAATAAAGAATTTGGAATTTATCTTACTTTGGGAATGAGTAAAAAAAATATTTCTAAAATTATGCTTTTTGAAACTTTGTTTATCGGTATTATTTCTCTTATTATAGGACTACTTATAGGCGTTTTATCTTCTCAACTTATGAGTGTCCTTGTTGCTAATAGTTTTGAAGCAGATCTTACTCGTTTTACATTTGTATTTTCTAGTAGTGCTATGATCAAGACTGTGATTTATTTTGGTATTATTTATCTTTTGGTTATGATATTTAATGTTGTAAATGTTGGACGTTGTAAACTTATTGATTTAATTCAAGCAAATAAAAAAAGTGAAGAAGTAAAAATGAAGAATCCTTTTATATGTATTATAGTATTTATTATTTCTGTAGTGATGTTAGGATATGCTTATTATTTAGTAACTTCAGGATTAAAGGTTTTAACAAGTGATATATCTATTTTTATACCTATTATTTTAGGTTGTGTTTCTACTTTTTTTATTTTTTGGTCTTTATCTGGTTTAATTTTAAAGATTGTAATGAGCTTTAAGGGGATTTATTATAGGGGATTAAATAGTTTTGTTTTAAGGCAAGTTAGCAGTAAAATAAATACTACTGTTTTTTCAATCACTATCATATGTTTGATGCTTTTTGTAACTATTTGTGTTTTTTCAAGTTCTTTATCTATGAAAAATTCCATGACAACTAATTTAACTACTTTAGTTCCTGTAGATGTTGAGTTTTCTAAAAGAAGAAATATTAGTGAAGATTATGTGAATCAAACAGGATATAGTGAAATATTAAGACAAGATTCTTTTCTTAGCATTGAAGAAAGCTTGAAGAAAGTAGATTTTGATATTCATACCTATTTAAAAGATGTTGTAGATGTTAATATTTATGCATCTAGTGATTTTACTTTTGTTAATACTTTGGGAGATGCTGTGGATGAAATAAAAAGAAAGTATCCATTTTATACTTATTATGCTCCAGAAGAAATTATGAAATTAAGTGATTATAATAAAGTAGCAAAATTATATGGTCATAGACAATATACATTAAATGATGATGAATATCTTATTGTAGCTGATTTTGAAAGTATGATAGAAATGAGAAATGAAGCTTTAAAAACAAGACCTTCTATTTCTGTTTTTGAAGTTACTTTAAGTCCTAAATATGATGAATGTCAAAATGGCTTTGTTAGAATTTCTAGTAGTCATATTAATACAGGTATTATTATTGTACCTGATCATGTTGTGGATGAAGCTTACTTAGAACGAGAAATTTTATTAGCAAATTATAAAGCTGATAGTAAAGAAGGTAAGCAAGAAATTGAAAATACTTTTTTAGATTTAGGAAATCATCCCAATAGTAATACGATTTCACTTGATGCTAGTACGAAAATTAGTATTTATGAAGCTAGTGTGGGATTAGGAGCTATGGTAACTTTTATTGGTTTATATTTAGGAATTATATTTTTAATTTCTAGTGCTGCTATTCTGGCTTTAAAAGAATTATCTGAAAGTACAGATAATAAAGAGAGATATCAAATGCTTAGAAAAATAGGTGCAGATGAAAAATTAATTCATCATGCTTTATTAAAACAGATCGCTATTTTCTTTAGTTTTCCTCTCATTCTTGCTATTATTCATTCTATTTTTGGACTAGAGTTTTGTAAATATATTTTAATGACTTTTGGAGATGAAGAGATGGTTAAGTCTATTAGTATGACAGCAATATTTTTAGTTATTATTTATGGAGGATATTTCTTAATTACTTATTATTGTAGTAAAAATATTATAAAAGATAAATAATAAAATATGAATTATAAATCTTTTTTTCTTATAAATTTTGTGTTATAGTTTGTGTAAGGGAAGATGAATATGATAAGAGAAATTACGATTCAAGACATTCAAAAATTATTTATAAAAAGAAATGAAGATGTTCATAAGGGTGATTTTGGGAAAGTTGGTATTATTGGTGGATCCATTAAATATAGTGGGGCAGTAAAACTTGCTTATATGAGTTTAAGTTCGCTTAGAAGTGGATGTGGACTGGTAAAAGTAATTGTTCCTCAAAACGTGTCTTTATCGCTTTCTAGGCTTTTATTAGAACAAACTTTGTATCCATATGATTCAATAGAAGATATTAAAACAGCTATTGAGGATTTAGATGTTTTAGCAATTGGGATGGGTTGGGATTCTAATTTGGAACATTTATCTATCTTACAATATATTTTAAAAAATTTTACTGGAATTATTATCATTGATGCAGATGGGCTAAATACTTTGGTGGGAAAACTAGAGTGGTTAAAATTTAGTAAAGCTTCTATCGTTTTAACTCCTCATTTAAAAGAATTTTCACGATTAACTGGTTTGGATATAAAGGAAATAAAAGAACATAGTTTTGAACTTGTTAAATCTTTTGCCCAAGAATATCATGTAATTCTTTTGCTTAAAGGACATACTACTTTAATCTCTGATGGTGTAGATCTTTACAGTATTTGTTATGGCTCTGCAGGTATGGCTACAAGTGGAAGTGGGGATGTTTTATCTGGAATCATAGCAGGTCTTCTTTCTTATCAAGATTTTAATCTTTTAACTGTTAGTGCGGCTGCTTTGTTAAATGGTTTGGCAGGTGAAATGGCTCAAGCTAAAAATACTGATATAGGAATGATTGCAAGTGATACCATTCATTGTATACCAGAAGCAATAAAAAAAATTAGAAATGATTATATGGCTACTTTTGAAGATTTTTTAAAATTAGATGTTCGAGTTGGAACAATTATAATGGTAGAAGATTTTATTAAGGCTAAAAAGCCAGCCTATAAGTTAGAAATTGATTTTGGTAATTTGGGTATTAAAAAATCTTCGGCACAAATTACTAAACTTTATACAAAAGAAGAGCTAATTGGTAAAAAAGTATTAGCAATTGTTAATTTCCCTAAAAAACAAATTGCAGATTTTATGTCAGAAGTTTTAGTTTTGGGAGTGTACAGTAAGACGGGAGTAGTTCTAATTGAACCTAATAAACACGTAAATAATGGTGAAAAGTTAGGTTAAATTGGAACTTTTTTTAAAGTTTAGCGATTATTTAAATAGAGGTGGATTAAAGTGAGTACTAAGGAATCCTTCAATAAATTTCAAAAAATTTATGATGCAACTTATGATGATATTTTAAAGTATGTGATTTGTAATGTTTCTTCTATTCAAGATGTATCTGATATCATTCAAGAAATTTATTTGGCTGTATATAAAAAAATTAAAAAAGATATAACAAAAGAATATATTTTAGGAATTGCTAAACATAAAATTAAAGATTATTATCGTTTTCGTTATAAGCATAGGTCTTGTGTTGTGGAATCTGATTATGTTGATGCGACACCAGATTATATTGATTTGTTAGAGCTAGTTATCCATCAAGATCAAATTGATGTAATATGGAATTATTTAAAAAATAAAAAAAGTGTTGTCGGTAAGATTTTTTTCCTTTATTTTTATGAGAATTATTCTCTTAAAGAAATAGCAAATATTTTATATATTACTGAATCTAATGTGAAACATTATTTATATCGTACTTTACGTGAAATTCATTTATTTTTAGAAGGAGAGGGTAAGAATGAAGAAAAATGATTTATATCGAGTTTTTGATGCTCAGTTTAATAAAAATGAGATGTATCAAAAAATAAAAAATACATTAGACAAGAAAAAAAGAAAGCAAATCATTTTTAAATGTAGTTTGATTTCTATTGCTTTTATTTTTGTTATCTTAGGATTTTTTATGAACAAAAGTAAGTTTGATGATAAAAGTGTTTTAAATGAACAAGATAATGTAAAAGACAAAATTTATATTAATGAAATTGATCAGAATAAATATGATAATGTTTCTAATTTGGATGTACGTATTCTTGATATAAGTAATTCTTCTTATGAAGTATCTCCTATATCAACAGAAATTCCTAGTGATTTAAAACTTGATACGATTTATATCGTATATGTTAAGGATGAACAAACAGGAAAATATGATATTGTACATGATATTATAGAAAGCTATACTGGTAAGGAAAGAGCAGTCAATATTAGTTATTCTTCTATTGGGGAAGTACTTCGAGATGTAGATATACCTAAGGGAAACTTTTCTATTGTTCATGATGTAGAAGTTATGATTAGTAAAAATGATGAAACATTAATTGGGCAATTTAAGTATTTAGATATTTATTATGATATTGAAACCTGGGGTTTAACAAGTGATGAATTTTTAGATATTATTGATAGTATTATAAAGTAGGAGTAGGTATGAAAAAAAATTTAATATATGGAATTGTTCTAGTAGTGATTATTTTTGGGGTTTTAACAGGAGTGTTTATTATTCATTCTAAGAAAGATCATATTTATTATGGAAAGAATATTATTTTTAACCAAATTGAAAATTATCAGAATGTTGGTTATGGTAGTGATGTTCAAATAATAGAAAATCCATGTGATTGTATTAGGGATGATTATGCTGGCTTTCAGTTACCAGTAGATGTTGTTTTAAAAAGTGAGTATGGGCTTTCCTTAGGAGGAGAAAATATTCATGATTATGTTTTTGAGTTTAAAGGAAATGGTCATAGGCAAGTAACAATTGCTTATTCAAGTATTTCTGAGCCAGTTAGTGATCGTTTTATTGAAGGCGATCATGAAGTAAGTGATATTGATGGTGTAGAATTTATTTTATATCAATATGGAAATAATGTATTTATTACATCCTTTTATTATGATCAGAAATATTATGATATAAAGACCGTTGATTTGACAAAGAATGAATTTATCCATTTATTAAAGGGGATTATTAGTGAATAATTGTATTTTAAATTCCTATGAAATTTCTTAGAAATATGTTATACTTATTTTGTTGAGGAATGATGCTATGGATCAAAATAAAATTGGAGAATTTATTAAGAAGCTCAGAAAAGATAATCATCTAACGCAAAAAGAATTTGCAGAGCTTTTTGGGGTTACTTATCAAGCAGTCAGCAAATGGGAGAATGGACTTAATATTCCTGATATTGCTATTTTAAAAGAAATTAGTAATAAATTTAATGTTGATATGAATGATCTTTTAGATGGAAAAATGAAAAAAAAGAAAAAAATTTTAAAATATGTTTTTGTTTGTTTCCTTTTTCTTTTTGTGATTGGCTTAGTTTTAATATTAGATCCTTTTCATCATGATGATTTTACTTTTAAAACAGTTAAAAGTTCTTGTAAAGATTTTGATGTATTGGGAAGTATGGCATATAATAATAATAAAACTTCCATATATATTTCTAGTATTAATTGTTTAAATATGGATTTGGAAGAGTATTCTAAGATTACTTGTATTTTATATGAACAAGTAGAAAATACAAAAACAGAAATTAGTAGATCTACTTATGAAGGAGATCGTATTACTCTTAATGAATATTTGAAAACAGTGGAGTTCAATATTGATGATTATGAAACCACTTGTAAGTATTATACAGAAGATAGTTTAAGTATTGAACTAAGAGCTTTAGATGAAAATAAAAAAGTTATTACTTATGAAATTCCTTTAGTTTTAGATGAAAATTGTAGCTCAACTTCTAGTTGAGTTTTTTCAACCTATAATTTATTTATTTTGAATTTATTAGTATGATATACTTTTTGCGGAGTGAAGAAAGATGAAAAATAAAAAGAAAAAAATATTATTGATCTTATTGATTATTCTTATTTTGGTTTTGGTAACTTTTTTGGTTTTAGGATTTTTGTCGAATAATCATAAAGAAGTAAAACGTACGATTAGTCTTGTTCAAAAGCAAGAGGAACTTGAAACTGAGTTTATTAGTGAGGGATATACGATTGATCAACCTAATGTTATTTTGAATCCTTATGAAATATCACCTTTAACGGCATTAGTTATTTTTGAAACAGAAGAAGAAGTAGCACCTACAGTTACTATTGTAGGTAAAGATAAGCTTAGTACATTTACTCATGAATTTGAAAGTGGTACAGTTCATTATTTGCCTATTTATGGTTTGTATGCTGATTATGAAAATCAAATAATTATTGAATATGGCAGTGTTTCTAAAACGATTACAATAAAGACGGAAGCACTACCTGATGATTTTATTTTACCTACTAGTGTTCATACTAAAAAAAGTGAATTATCGAATGATTTATACTTTTTTACACCATCTAGTAGTGGATATACTTGTTGTTATGATGTAAACGGTGATGTTCGGTGGTATTTAACTAATTATGCATTATGGGAGATTAATCGTTTAGATAATGGGCATTTGATGGTATCTACAGAAAGATTAGTGAATTCGCCATATTATATGAGTGGTTTATATGAGATGGATTTATTAGGAAAAATTTATAAAGAAATCAGTTTAGAAGGAGGATATCATCATGACTATTTTGAAATGCCAAATGGTAATTTATTGGTAGCTAGTAATGAATTTTACAACGATAGTGGAACTGTAGAAGATGTAGTAGTAGAAATAGATATTCATACTGGTAAAGTAGTTAAAACTTTTGATTTAAAAAATATTTTAAATATGGAAGATGGGAAAAGTGAAAATTGGACTAGTTATGATTGGTTTCATAATAATTCGGTTTGGTATGATTTAGAGAGCAACTCTATTACTTTATCAGGAAGACATCAAGATGCTATTATAAATATTGATTATGATACGGGAGAACTTAATTGGATTATTGGTGATTCTACTAATTGGAGTGAAGAATATCAAAAATATTTTTTTACACCAATTGGTGATGATTTTGAATGGCAATGGAGTCAACATGCCGCTATGATTACTCCTGAGGGATATGTCTTTGTTTTGGATAATGGTAATAATAAATCAAAGATTAAAGAAGAATATGTATCTGCTAGTGATAGTTATACAAGAGGAGTTATGTATAAGATTGATACTGATCAGATGACTATTGAACAAATTTGGGAATATGGTAAAGAAAGAGGAAGTGAATTTTATTCTCCATATATTTCTGATGTAGATTACCTAGGAAAAGATCATTATATTGTACATTCAGGTGGAATAGTTTATGTAGATGGTAAAAATTCTAATGAACCAGCAGGACTTGGAGGTGCTGATAAATTAGAATCAATTACAGTAGAATTAAAAGATAATAAAGAAATTTTTGAAATCATTTTACCTACTAATAATTATCGAGTTGAAAAAATGAGTTTATATACTGAAAATGATAATTATGAGAAAACTTCTGCTGTAAGAATAGGAAGCCTTGGAAAAACAAGTGTTGATGAAGAAGAAGTGGGCTTTGTTTTGGCAAATAAAGATATTAGTGATTTTGATAGGGATTTTTCAATAACACAAGAAATTGACCGTTTAACTATTAGTGGAAGATTTAAAAGAGGAGAAGATGTTGATATTATAATGTATCAGAATATGAAAAAATATGTCTATCACATTTCTGTTAGTAAAAAGCCATATACTGCTTTGTGTTTAGATATTTTTACAGAAGATGAAACAGAAAATGGAATTGTTGTAAATAAGTATATTAATAAAGAGGGACTAAAAGGAAAATATTCTATTTATTTAAGAATTGATGATGTTATTTATGATACAGGAGAGTATGTAGAATTTTAAGAGAGTTTTCTCTTTTTTCATTTTGTGTTATAATTGTTTTGAAAGGTAGGAAGAATAATGGAAAAAGCAAAAGTTTATTTTACAAAGGATTTGACTAAAGAGGGGTTAGTTAAAGTCTATCGTGCTTTAGGAATAGAGTTAAACGGTAAAGTAGCAGTGAAGCTTCATTCAGGTGAAAAAGGAAACCAAAATTTTTTAAAGCCAGAATTTGTTAAAGATTTAGTAGAAGAAGTGAAGGGAACAGTTGTTGAGTGTAATACTGCTTATGATGGAGAGAGAAACACAACTAAACGTCATGAAAAGCTTATGAAAGAACATGGATGGAGTAATTATTTTCAAGTAGATATTTTGGATAGTGAACAACCAGATTTAATTTTAGATATTCCTAATGGAAAAAAGATTCAAAAGAATTATGTTGGGAAACATATTGAAAATTATGATTCTATGCTTGTTTTATCTCATTTTAAAGGGCATCCTATGGGTGGATACGGAGGAGCTTTAAAACAACTTTCTATAGGAGTTGCTTCAAGTAAGGGAAAACGTTATATACATTGCGTAGGAAAGGAAAATGGTTCTTATGAAGATATGTTTCATGTTGAACAGTTGGATTTTTTAGCTTCTATGGCTGATGCGGCTTCTAGCGTGGTGAATTATTTTAAAGGAAATTTAGCTTTTGTAAATGTGATGGCTAATATGAGTGTAGATTGTGATTGTTGTGCAGTAGCAGAAGATCCTTGTATGAAGGATATTGGTATTTTAGCTTCAATAGATCCTGTTGCCATTGATCAAGCATGTTTAGATTTAGTGTATCAATCAAATGATTTAGGAAGAGACCATATGGTAGAGCGAATTGAAAGGCAACAAGGTACAAAGATTATAGATGATGCTTGTTTTTTAGGTATTGGTACTAAAGAATATGAACTTATTGAAATTGATTAGAAGATTTGTTTCTATAAATCTTCTTTTTTGAATTAGAGTTTTAAGATGAGGTTTGATTAAACTATGAAGAAATGGATTTTAGGAATAGGAATAATTATTCTATTATGTTTTTTATGGTCGTTTGGAGTTATAAATGGAGCTTTTAAAGTTTGGGATAATCAAATTTTGGAGTTTATTACCTCTTTTTTGAGAAAAGATTTATTAATCGCTTGTTTTAAAGGAATGACTTTTTTAGGAAGTGCTATTTGGTTTCTTTGCTTTACTATTATAACTTTTCTTTTCTTTAAAAATAAATGGATTGGTATAATGATGGGAATAAATACACTTTTAATAGCAGGATTTAATTTGATATTAAAAGATATTTTTGCTATTTCAAGGCCAGTATATGCTTTGATTGAAGAGATTGGATATAGTTATCCTTCAGGACATGCTATGGCTAGTTTGGCTTTTTACGGATTTCTTATTTATTTGATATATAAATTAATGAGGAAAGGCTTTAAAAGAAGTTTTTTGATTATTTTTTTACTTTTTTTAATTTTGGCTATTGGTTTTAGTCGAATTTATTTGGGAGTTCATTATCCTAGTGATATTATTGGTGGATATCTTTTTAGTTTTGGTTATTTATTAGTATTTATTTTGGGATTGAAAAAATTAGGATTGGAGAAATTATTATGCGGTATAAAAAAGAAATGAAAAGTTTAATTCATAGCTTTAAATATGCTTTTCAAGGGATTTGGGCATCATTTAAATCAGAAAGAAATATGAAAATTCATGTATTTATGATGATTTTGGTTCTTATTTTTGGTTTTTGGCTCAAAATTAATTATAGTGAATGGATGATATGTATTATTTTGTTTGCACTTGTAATTGCAGCAGAACTTTTTAATACTGCTATAGAAGAAATAGTTGATATGATTAGTATGAATATTAGTCCACAAGCTAAATTAGTTAAAGATATTTCAGCTGGGGCAGTATTAGTAATGGCAATAGCTGCTTCGATTATTGGGGGAATGATTTTTATCCCTAAATTATTTGCTTTAGGAATTTTTTGATATTTGAAGGAGGATTTTTATGAAGAAAAAATTAGTTTGTTATTTTTCCGTAAGTGGTAGAACAAAGAAGGTGGCTTTTAGGTTGGCTAATTGTTTACAGGCAGATTTGATGGAGATTCAACCTCTTAATTTATATACATTAGATGATTTGGATTGGAAAAATCCTAATAGTCGTTCGTCTAGAGAAATGAATGATGTTAATAGTCGACCAGAAATTAAAAAGCAAGTGATTAATATGGATATGTATGAACAAATATTTATTGGATATCCAATATGGTGGGGACTTGCTCCACGTATTATTAATACATTTATTGAAGATCATCATTTAGAAGATAAAGATATTTATATTTTTGCTACAAGTGGAGGATCTTCTATTCAATATAGCTTTGAACATTTAAAAGAAAGCTATCCTGATCTTCACTTTATTGATGCTAAGTTAATGAGTGATACAATGACAGATGAAGAACTTAAATTTTAATTTGTTTTTGCTTTGTAAAATGATAATTATTCTATTGACTTTCTTTCTGGGGGGGGGGTATAATTTTAGTGAAAGGAGAAGAGATAATGAAAAAGGCAATTATGACTTTTCTATTGTCAATCGGACTAATGCTTGGTGGCATCAGCGTAGTTCATGCAGAGGGAACTTTGCAATCTAAAATTGATGCTACAGAGAAAGGAGGTACATTAACATTAGATGCAGATTATAATGAAGAAGTAACAATTAACAAAGATATGACTATTGATTTTCAGGGTCATAAGTTAACATCTACTACTTACGGTATCGTTGTTACTGATGGTGCCAAAGTCACAATTACTGGTAATGGCTCTGTTGAGAGTGAAAAGGGTGCTGTTGTTAATAAAAATGGTACTGTAGTTATTGAGAATGGTAACTTTAATTCTAAAAGTTGGTATACGATTAAGAATTTAAGTAATATGACTATTAATGGTGGTACTTATACTCAAGGTGAAAATAAGTCTAATGCTAGTTTAATTGCTAATGGTTGGTATGATGGTGCTGGTTCAAATGGTAATGATTTAGGTGTTGTGCCACCTGCTAGTGATGGAAAAGCATCTGCAATTTTAACTATTAATGGCGGAAATTTTATGCATAAAACAAAAACTTCTGCTATAAAAAGTGATGATTGGTCTAAAACTATAATTAAGAATGGAAACTTTGAAAGTGAAAATGGTTTTTTAGTTCAAGCTACTGGAAATGTTTCAATTTCAGGTGGAAAATTTAAGGGATTTAATGCAGTAGCTGTTATTAATGGCTTTAATAAAGCAGAAATGTATCCTGGTATTTTAGTTATTAGTGGAGGAACATTTGATGCAGCTTATTTATATAGACCAGATGATAAGGGTTCTGTAACTGTTAGTGGAGGAACATTCAATTTAACTCAAGGTTTAATTCAAAAAGAAAGTAAAGAAGTAGCATTGAATCTTATAGGAGGTACTTATTCTGTTGATGTAACTGATTATGTTACAAAAGAGAATTTAATTGTTAATAAAACTGATAAGGGTTATACTGTAGAAGTTAATAAAACAGTAGTAGCTACTGATGAAGATGGTGAAGTTATTGCAGAATTTGAAACAGATAGTAATGCAGGAATTTCTAAAGATCATAATTTAGTAGTTAAAGAAGAAGCTTTAAAAGAAGAAGAGAAAGTTACGGCTTCACTTGAGGAAAAATTAACAGAAAGTCTTAAAAATGATAGTAAAGTATTAGTTGATACAAAGATTTTAAAGACTTATGATATTACAGTAACAGATCATGAAAATCAAGTTGTTGACATGAAAGATGGTAAATATACTATTAGTCTTAAAGTTTCTTCTGAATTAACAAATGCTTATAAAGATTTTAAAGTCGCTTATATTAATGATAATGGAGAAGTTGCTGAATTACTTGATGCTCAATTAAAGGATGGTAAGATTGTTTTTGCTACTACTCATTTAAGTACTTATGCTATTATTGGTTATAATGCTTTAGCTGTAGCAGAAGATGATACTCCTACTGTTGGAGATAATACTGGTGATAATGTTCCAAATGTGCCTCAAACATTTGATAGTTCTTATATATATGCTGGTATTTCTTTAGTTAGCTTAATAGCAATCGGTGGAAGTGCTCTTTATTTAAGAAGAAGACATAATTAATTATTAAAGCCTTGTAAAACAAGGCTTTTTTTGTTACAAATTTGTAAGAAATAAAAGGAAAAAAATATGTTATAATAAAAAAGCTAGAGAGGTATTTTTATGGGTTATGTTGAAGTTATTACAACAGCATTTATTGCTTTTCCGTTTATTGCTTTTTTATTTACTGTACCTTTTATGTTATATAATTATCATAAATATGGTTCTATTCCTTTTTTTCGGGTTCTTATTGTTTATACTTTTATTTTATATTTGATTAATATTTATTTTTTGGTTATTTTACCACTTCCAACTTTTTCAGAAGCTCTTCAAAATACAGGACCTTATATTAATTATATTCCGTTTAATTTTATTCATGATTTTATTCGGGAAACACCTTTTATTTGGAATGAACCTAGTACTTATTTAAAGGCTATCTTAGATCCTAGTTTTTATGTGGTAGCTTTTAATATTTTGATGTTTATTCCTCTTGGTATGTATCTTAGATATTATTTTAAATGTAGTTTTAAAAAGACACTTTTGTATTCTTTTCTAGTCAGTTTATTTTTTGAACTTACACAATTAACGGGTTTATATTTTATTTATCCTAATCCATATCGATTATGTGATGTAGATGATCTTATTCAAAATACTTTAGGTGGAATTTTAGGTTTCCTTATTATGGGTGGTCTTTCTCGTTTTTTACCAACTAGGGATAAAATTGATGAAGAAGCTATTGAAAAAGGAAAGAGCGTTTCAGGGTTAAGAAGAATTACTGTTTTCTTTTTAGATTCGTTTTTATTTTTAATTTTATCTATTTTTGTGTCTATATTTTTTGATCATTATATTTTGATTATTTCTTTTGGAATTTATTATGTTTTGGTACCACTTGTTTATCATAATGCAACAATAGGAATGAAATTTTTGAATTTAAAGATGGAGTATAAAAAGGTAGGATTTATTTTTAATATTCTACGTTATTTTTTCTTATATTTTTATTATTTTGTTCTTCCTATGGGATTTGGTTTATTTTTAATTTACCTTCATTCTTATTTAAAACTACAAAATATTTCTTTTCTTTTTTATGGTAGTGGTCTTTTTATTATTTTGTTATTTTATTTTATTCATTTTATATTTCTTCTTAAAAATAAGAGAATGTTTTATGATCGGTTATTTGGATTTAAATTCATCAGTACTATTCAAGTAAATGAAAATTAGAGTATTAATTTAAAAGGCTTTTTAGGTAATTAATCATAGTATCTTCATCTTCAATCATACCTTTTTTAAACCATTCTTTTATTACTTGAAATACTCCATTTACATGATAACTTAAAAAGTAATTAGTGGGTATATTTAAATTAATATTTTTTAATTTATTTTCAATATCTTTTACAAACATATCATAGAAAATATTTAGACAAATACTATTTTCTGTATCTAAAAGAATGGAACGATAGAAATTTTTATTTTCTTTGATATGATTCATATAAAGGCGAGCAAGATCTAAATAATAAGTAATTAAATCAGAATTAGTCGTGTTTGTTTGCTTTATCATGCTTTTTTGAAGTTCTGTAATGGCAAATTTTAATAATTCATATTTGTCGCTAAAATGATTATAAAAGGTTGTTTTATGAATCATTGCTTCTTCACATATTTCATTTAGCTTTATATTTTCAAAAGGTTTGGTTTCTAATAACTTAAATAAAGCCTCAATTAATAATTTATGTGTTTTTTGAACTCTTAAATCATATTTCATTTTTAATCACCAGTTTCATTATAACAAATATTCTATTAAAGTGGTATAATCTATTTTAGTACAATTTTCTATAAAAGTAGATTATTCTACTTTTTTTTAATATTGTAAATGCTTTCTTTAAAAGGTTAGAATATAATGGACTACGGGTGATAAAATGAAAAAAGAAAAAAATAAGAAAAACTTATCAGTAAAATTAGGAGATTTTATTGTTCATTTTCGTTATGTTTTTTTATTTTTATTTATGATAGTAGCAGGTTTTGCTTTGATTCATCTTCATGATGTTTCTATTAATTATGAAATTACAAGTTATTTGCCAGAAGATACAGAGACGAAAAAAGGTATTGACTTGATGGAAAAGGAATTTGGTAATTTAAATGGGTTGGAACTTATGGTTTCTCATGTATCTTTGGATGAAGCTGAATCTATTTATAATAATTTATTAAAAATTGATTCCATTGAGAATATTAGTTTTGGAAATACAGAAGATTTTTATAAAGATGAAAATGCCTTGTATATTATTAATGTTGGTTCTTTAACTGAAGAGGAAACAGAGCAATTAAAAGATGATATTATAAATGTCGTAGAAAATGAAGAATATTATTTATATGATGAATTTAGTGAAGATGTTGTTGGAGGTATGAATTTAATTTTAGCTTTGGCTGTTGGAGTTATTGTGATTGTTTTATTTTTAACTTCTAAATCTTATTTTGATATTGTTTTGGCTTTTATTATTTTTAGCTTATCTATTTTGATTAATATGGGAACAAATTTTATTTTTAAAGAAATTTCATATATTACAGAATCCATTGCTGTTATTTTACAACTTGCTTTATCTTTGGATTATTTAATTATTTTCCTTAATCATTATCATAAAGAAATTAGTGATACAACAGATCAAATTTTGGCACTTAAAAAGACTGTTTCTAAATCTATTCCAGAAATATTTGCTAGTAGTCTTACTACCATTGCAGGATTAATGGCTTTAGTATTTATGCAACTACGGATAGGTGCTGATATTGGTTTGGTATTATCTAAAGGAATATTATGTAGCTTATTGACAGTTATTTTAGTATTACCATCTTTATTATTGATATTTAGAAAATTAATTGTTAAGACTAAACATAAGAATTTACTTCCTGATACCACGAAATTGAGTCAATTTATTGTTAATAAAAAGAACTTTATTTTACCTATTTTTATTATATTATTAATAGGGGCTATTTTATTGATACCGAAATATCGATATGTATATGATATAAATTCTGTATTAGCACATCAGGTAAATGAAAATATGGAGGCAAAACTTAAAATTGATGATTCTTTTGGTAGTAACAATCAAATTGTATTGTTAATAAAAAATCAAGAAAAAGATTATGAAAAAGAATTATTGCTAGCTGATGATTTACTTAAACAGGAAAAGGTTTTAAATGTTAAAGCAATTGGCAGTGAAAAGATTGATAATAATTTATATTTGGGTACTAAAGTTACTTCTCAAGAGTTGGCTCAAATTATGAATATTCCTGCTAAAATGGCACAACAATTATATCAATATTATGCTTCTATTTATAAGTGTGATATAAAAGATTTAAAAATTTCTATGATTGATCTAATTTATTTTTTACATGATGCTGATTTATCTTTACAAGAACATTTAAAAAATCAAATTGATTTATATTATAATAAGATTCATTCTAAAATTAATTTATTAGAAAGCGAAGAATACACAAGAATTTTAGTGGATGTTAAGACAGAAGTGGAAAGCGAAGAAGCATTTCATATAGCAGATGATATTAGAGAAGTTGCAAGTCATTATTATGATGATGTGTTATTAGTAGGAAATACTATTAATGCTCAAGATTTAAAAACTTCTTTTACTACAGATAATACTATTATTACGCTTGTTACTATTTTCTTTATTTTAATTATTTTGTTATTTACTTTTAAATCTGTAGCTTTGAGTATTTTACTAATACTAGCTATTGAAGGAAGTATCTTTATTAATTTTGGAATTGCTACTTTAATGAATGAACCTATATTCTTTATCAGTTACCTAATTGTATCTGCCATTCAGATGGGGGCAACAATTGATTATGCAATTGTGGTATCTAATCGTTATGTTTGTTTAAGGAAAAAAATGGATAAAAAAGAAGCTTTAGTGGGAACTCTTAGAGATTCTATAGCTACCGTTATTACTAGTGGATTTATCTTAATTGTAGCTGGATTCCTTATTGGATTTATTTCAGATTCGGGAGTAGTGGCATCTATTGGATTATTTTTAGGAGTAGGAACGCTTGTCTCTTTATTAGTTACCATCTTTGTTTTACCAGCTATCCTTTATGTTAGTGATACGATTATTCACAAAACTACTTTTAGAAAAAAAGAACTTCATTATGAAGTGATATGATAAAAGTAGACAAAGAGAAAAACACTCTAGTCTACTTTTTTC
>URNW01000006.1 GCA_900549285.1 uncultured Mycoplasmatota bacterium | reverse complement strand
CCCACTCTAAAATAGGAATATGTCATTCCTATTCCTATTATTATGATTGCTATTAATACTATTACTATATATTTTATTTTCTCTTTCATATTAACTATGCCCCTTTTACTACATATGGATCTTCACTAGTACCACTTCCTGTTAACTCTACATCACTAGCTAAATTAATGACTGGACGTACGCCAAACATATATTCTGATGGCGACCCATTGAGTCCACTCGTAGGACTAACTGAAAAAACATCAGAACCAACATTCAGTGTAATATATCTAAATGGAGACATGGTCCAATATTGTTGACCTATATATAAATAACTATTTAATGTTCCTTTACCTTGTAATAATCCAGCCATAGCCACTTCATCAGCAGTAATAAGTCCAATTGGATTACTTAATGCATTATTCCCTCTATTACTTTCACTTACCGTATACATGTCATCATTATTTTTACATTTTAATGTTGGAGACTTTGTTCTATTTACTAATCTTATATATGCTCCATAGTAAGTTTGTATTGTTCCTGTTCCTCCTGAACCATTACTTATAGATTCATCAGTACTTGGTTCTCGATCTCCACAAAATCCTGCTTCCATACTCACATATTCTGAATAGC
The DNA here is from genome assembly GCA_900549285.1 of uncultured Mycoplasmatota bacterium. Taxonomy (GTDB): domain Bacteria; phylum Bacillota_I; class Bacilli_A; order RF39; family UBA660; genus Caccenecus. Next base: position 56,775 of record URNW01000006.1, on the reverse strand, counting down.
CTTTATTTAATACATTCACTATATACCAATTATCTAGTACATCTTTAATGGTACTACTTGTTTTCAAGCCATGTACCTCGCCTTCGGTATACATATATCCCACATACATATTATTATCATCTAAACTATTAAAAGGTCTTTGATCTATTTGCCTATCATCAGATGATTCTCCATTTCCATGAGCACTTGTTCCATCATAAATTATTCTTAAACTTCCATCTCCATTGATTCTGATAATTCTCCAATAAAATCCTGCAAATTTTATATAATTATTTATTACTGCTCCCCTATAATAATAGCTTATTCCCCAATCATCTTCAGTTTTATAAATTCCTTCATCCGTCGTTGCTATCTGACTAAAATCTGGAGTTCCACTATTTACTTTACTATTAGCTAGTATTGTATCTTTTGCACTTACATACTCATCAAAATATAAATAACAACTTGTTCCACTTTTACTTAAATTATTAATTGTAATATTTGGTACAGTTCCTGTTAGTGTTGCTCCATTACTACATACACTTTTCTCTGAATTTAATATATATCCACTCTGTGGTATATCTGCTACTTCCTTATAACTTCCATCTTCTTGTTTTATATATGCTGCTATTATATCAATATCTGGCTCTGTATCACTTACCTCTATTCTTACTTTTCCATTAAATCTTCCATTGATATCTTCGTTTTGTTCTTCCTCTAAGTTTGGATACTCTAATATTACATAATAATACATGCTTGTTCCACTCGCTGTAGATGTTATAAACTCATCTGTTACTATTATTTTCTTTGTTTCATTGGTATTAATTGTTCCACTGGTAATTTCTTCACCTAGTTGTTCTATATTACTGATACTACATTCTTCATAATATCTTAATGCTCCATCTATAACTTTCTTTTTCTTCTCACAACTTGTATTTACTTCTATCTTACTACTTGTTTTATATACTTTATAATTTAAGGTAGTATTAAGAGTATTTTCTCCTTCCCATATTACATTATATGGTATTAATTCATTTTCTCCTACTGCTGTTACTTTTATACTACTTACATTCTCATGTCCTGGATAAATATCTAAATCATCAAAACTAATAGTTCCTTCCACTCTTAACTCTGATCCCTTAATTGTTGCTGTTGTAAATTCTGTTTTACTTCCTTTACCTTCTAATAGTACTGATGATACAAAATAAGCAAAAGATACTCCTACTAAAAGAAGTAAACTTGCTACTACAATCATTAACTTTTTATTCTTATGTTTCATACTTTCTCCACCTTTATTTTTCCATTCTATACCTTTTTTATTTTCTTTTCATTATCTTCGACAAAACTTGTCAAAAGAAAAAATATTTTTATCATAGGTATTTTATAACTATAATAAATATACAATAGTTTTAATTGTTTTTCAATACGATTATGTTATTTTACAGCATTAATCATAAAAAAAAGTAGAGCAAACGCTCCACTATAATATTGTAATAGTTTTAAATACAAGATTTAAAACATCAATATCAAATATTTAGGTTTCCCAATGGCTAATCTTGTATCCTAATGCTTTTTTATTTAGCCTTAACCAAATAGTAAGTTTAAAAGGATATTGGGCGCACACCCCACGTGTTATTCACGTTGTTGTTGTTGAGGTTGCCACTCGAATTCACAATGAACACGTTAGCATTACTGTTCGTCGCATTAAAGTTATACGGAGACAAAAAGCTTCATTTTCTAGATTAACCATTTATATTATACAAGAAAAAATATCATAATACAAACCTTATTATGTTTTATAGAATCCAATTGCTTTATTATAATAAACTTTTTTCTTCATTTAACAACTATTTTTCATAAAAATTATTTTAAAAGTAGTAAACTTTCCTACAACACTTTCTACTTCTATTTTTCCATGGTGCTTTTCTACAATAATTCTTGCCATATTAAGTCCAATTCCCATACTATTCTTTGATAAATTAGTACTATAAAATCTTTTAAAAATATTTTTAATATCTTTTTTAGGAATTCCAACGCCATAATCTGTAATTAAAATTGCTTGATAAATGGGATTATCTTCTCCTTCAATAATAATTTTCCCTTTATCTAAACTATGTTCATAAGCATTTTTTAAAATATTAGTTAATGCTTCTCTAATCCATAATACATCACAAAAAAGATAAAAATCTAAGTTCTTTTTAACAACCTGAATTTCTTTTGTTTCCATCACTGTATTTAAAGAAAATAAGGCTTCATCAATCAAATGATTTACTAATACTTTTTCTTTTTTAAATACTACAGTTCCACTATCTAATTTACTAAGTTTTAAAAGTGTAGTTATAAGCCATTGCATTCGTTCTAATTCTTTAGCTTCCTTTTCTAAAAAAGAATGTCTTTCTTCTTCTGTAAGATCATTATGAATCATAATATCATTTGTAATCATTAAAGCTGTTAAAGGTGTTTTAAGCTGATGAGAAATATCTTCCAAAGTATTCATCAAAAACTTTTGTTCTTTTTGTTCATATAAACTATATTCTTTTAATTTTATAGTTACTTTATAAATATCATTTTTTAAAATACTCATCTCATCTTCATTATATCCAGCAATATTAAGTTCATATTGATCATTTAAAATATCTTGCAAATAGCGATTAATAATAGTAATTTCCTTCTTTATCTTTTTGTTTCTAAAATAATACATCATAAAGAATAAAAGAGAAACAATCATAAAAAAAGAAAGAACTAATACTATAATACAATATCGAAAATTTTGATATATAGAAAGTTTATGAATTGTCTGAGCATTAATTCCATACTCAGTTAAATAATCAGGAATATTTTCATCATCATTTAAAATTTTAACCATATCAATTTCCGCATTAGGATAAACTTCTTTTAAAGCATAAATAACTTGGTTAAAAAAGCGATAAATATAACGATCATTCAATTGAATCACCAAAAAAGCTAAAAGAAAAGTGAAAGCCATACCTCCTAAAAGAAAACAAATACTCTTATTTTTCATGATCTACTCGGTACCCTACCCCTCTAACTGTAAGAATAATTTTAGGATTAGTAGGATCATCTTCTATTTTCTCTCTAATCCGCTTAATATAAACAGTAAGGGTATTATCATTAACATATTCTTGATCCGTATCCCAAATATTTGCTAAAATTTCTTCTCTAGTAAACACCCAATTAGGATGCATAAATAAGATAAGTAAAATCTTATATTCTAAAGTTGTTAAAAATATTAAATTCCCTTTTTTATATACCTTTGCTTCCGTTAAATTAATCACAATATCTTTTATTTCAATAATACTCTGTTCTTCTCTTTTACTTCTTCTTAAAACGGAATGAACCCTACTAATCAATTCTCTTGTTTTAAACGGTTTTGTAATATAATCATCTGCTCCACTGTCAAGTGCTTCTACAATACTAAGTTCTGAATCATTTGCTGTTAAAAATATAGTAGGAATATCTTTCTTCTCTTTAATCATTCGATACAATTGAAGCCCATTTATATCTGGTAAATTAATATCCAAAATAAGTAAATCTACTTTCTCTTCTAAAGCTATTTCTATCCCTTTTTTAGCATACTCTGTCGGAATAATTTCAAATCCTTCTTTTTTTAGGCAAAAAGTTAAACCATCTAATATTGCATCATCATCTTCTACAATTAAAATTTTCATAAATTCACCTCAAAACAAGAAAAAAGAATAGTCTTTACTAATTCTTAACTTCAGCTTTACTCTTACAATACTGATAAACGTGATTTGTCGTTAAACAATCTTCAATACTGCGGTGAGAAGAATAAGTTAAACGAAAATAATTCTTTAAAGTTTCCAATTTATGATTATAAACTCCTTTAATATATTTCCTAGCTAATAAAACAGTATCAATATTTTTATTAGTAATCATTGCCAAATGAAGACGATTAATATTTTCCTCAATAAAAGACAAATCGAAATTAGAATTATGAGCAACCAAAGGTAAATCTTCAATAAATTGAATAAATTGTGGTAAAGCCTCTTCAATCGTAATCGCATTTTTCACTAATTCATCATCTATTCCCGTAATCATTGTAATAACATCAGGAATCTCACATTCAGGATTTACTAAAATACTTAACTCTTCAATAAGCTCATTATTCTTATACTTTAAAGCCCCAATTTCAATAATTTTAGCTGTTTTAGGATCAAATCCTGTTGTTTCTAAATCAAAAACAACATAATCATCTACAAATCTTTTTTCTTTATTTAAACTAATCATAACATACCTTTAATAACTTCATAAACATCATCTCTGCCTTTTTTAGAGACAGTTGAAAATGGTATAAATTCATCTTTCTCATCTAATTTTAATGTATCTTTAATTAATTTATTTTGTTTATCTCGGTTATTTTTACTAACTTTATCATATTTAGTAGCAATCACCTTAATTTTCAAATTATAATACTTTAAAAAATTATACATTAAACAATCATCCTCAGTAGGTTTATGACGATAATCTATAAGTAAAAAAACACATTTTAATGATTCCCTAGATTTTAAGTATTCTTCAATCATTACTCCAAATTTTTTTTGTCTATCATGACTTACTGCTGCATATCCATAACCTGGAACATCTACAAAATAAAAGCTTTTATTAACTAAATAAAAATTAAGAGTTTGTGTTTTTCCTGGTTTAGAAGAAGTATGAGCAAAATTCTTTCGATTAATAAGAGTATTAATAAAACTAGATTTTCCTACATTACTACGCCCAACAAGTAAAAACTCTGGTTTCCCTTCATCTGGGTACTGACTAGTCCGAACTGCACAACTAGCTAATTCAACATGATCAATTTGCATAAATTTCACCTGAATTAATTATATTACATTTTACTAATTTTTGCAAATTTTGAATAAAATGAGTTAGAAGGAGAAAAATCCATGAACGGTAATATCCACGGGTTTCCACCTAATATCAATCCTCAAGTATATGCTCTTTTAGCTGCTTTAGTAGGTTCAGCCTTATCTGGTGATTTTGATGCTTATGAACAGTCAAGCATTGGCAACTGGCTTATGCTAGTAGGTGAATATATGCTTACTGCTGCTGCTCAACAACAATTAATTGAAGCACGAATTCAAAACTTTAATATTAATATCAATAGCAGAGAATATAAAAATGGTGGTAGTTTTTATGCTAACAATGGAAAAAGTAATCAAAATCAAAGAAATGAAGTAGAATTTTTACTACAAGCAATAAAAAAACTTCAAGCTGAACTTGAAGCTTTAAAAAAATGATTTATTTTTTTAAAATTCTCAAAGAATTTAAAATAGCAAGTAAAGTAACACCTGTATCAGCAAATACTGCTAAAGCCATATGAACAATACCAAACATAGCTAACACTAAAATTAAAATCTTAATGCCAATAGAAAATACTAAATTTGAAAGTATGATTCTTTTTGTTTTATAAGCAATTTGTATCACATTTAAAATACCTTGCAAGTCATCATTCATAATAACTATATCACTCGCCTCAATTGCACTACTACTACCAATATTCCCCATACTAATCCCAACATCTGCTAAAACTAAAGAAGGAGTATCATTAATACCATCACCAACAAATATGACTTTGTGTGATTTTTGTAAAGAAGTAAGTTCCTTAAATTTTTCATCTGGAAGTAGTTCGGCTTTATATTCATGAACACCTATACTAGAAGCAACCATTTTAGCAAAAGATAAACGGTCTCCTGTAAACATATAAGATTTTATGCCCATATTCTTTAATTGTTGAATAACACTCCTAGCATTATTTTTAACACGATCATTAAAAATAAAACTACCAATTACTTCATCATTTACTGAAACAAAACTATTACCATATTTATCTGTTTTGCAAAAACTAGCATTTCCAACTTTAATATGATTTCCTTTATAATCAAAAGAAATTCCTTTACCATCCACTTCTTTAAAATTTAAAACTTGAGATGGATCTAATGTTTGATGATTTTCTTTTAAAATTAGTTCAGCAATTGGATGATTAGAAAATGTCTCACCGACACTAGCTAACTCAATAATTTTCTCTTTAGTAAACTGATTATGATAAGATTTCACTTCTTCTAATACCAAAGAACCAGTCGTAAGTGTCCCAGTTTTATCAAAAATGATTGTATCACAATGAGTTAAAGCATCTAAATAATTGCTTCCCTTAACAAGTATTTTTTTATGAGAACTAATACCTATACCAGCAAAATAAGATAAAGGAACAGAAATAGCAATTGCACAAGGACAAGATATAACTAAAAAGGTTAAAGCCCGATAAAGACTATCACTATAACTAACATCAGCTACAAGGGGTAAAAAAGTACCAATCAAAGTTGCCATAACAAGAACAATTGGCGTATAATAACTAGCAATTTTAGAAACAAAAGTTTCCGTTTTAGCTTTATTATTGGTAGCATTTAAAGTAAGTTCTAGTATTTTTACGGCTGTACTATCCAAATAAGTGTGCTCCACTTCCACTTCGATTACTTCTCCTAAATTGATATATCCAGATAACACTTCTTCTCCTTCCCTAATTTCTCTAGGAACAGACTCACCAGTAAGCCCTGAGGTATCAATTGTAGCATTCCCTTTAATAACACGACCATCAACAGGAATAAGTTCACCTTTTTTTACTACAATAATATCTCCAATTTTTAAATTTTCACTTTTAACTTTTGTAATTCGCTTATTTACCTTTAAATTAGCATAATTTGTCTTTAATTCAACTAAATCTTTAATTGAAGATCGACTTTTATGAACTGCTTTATCTTCAAGTATTTTACCTAATACATATAAAAGAAGTACCATAAATCCTTCCATATGTTCTCCAAGCAGATAAGCACCTATAGCAGAGATACAAATTAAAGCATTTTCATCTACATTATGGGCTTTAATAATTTTTTTAATAGCTTTAATAAATGTTTTATACATAAGCAATAAATAACTAATAATAAGTAGCGACTCTTTTATCAATTCATTTTTAATAAGAAAAGAAATTCCTAAAATAATAATTGCTAAAATAAATCTAAATATTTCCCACTCTTCCCCTTTTTCTTCATTCTTTTGAGTATATATTAATACATCTGGTTCCACACTTTTAACTATTCTAAATACTTCTTTAAAAGGATTATCCAACTCTGTTTTAAAACTGAGAGTTAATGTACTAAAATTTACGACAACATTCTTAAAACGTTCATCATCTTTTATGGCTTCTTCTATTTTTTTGGCACAATTAGCACAATCCAAATTTTCCATATAATATTTATAATTCTTCAACATGTTCACGTCCTATCTCAAATAATCGAATTACATGTTCATCTTTTAAACTATAATAAACAACTTTACCATCTTTTCGTGATTTAACTAATTTAGCTTGTTTTAATATTCTAAGTTGATGAGATATAGCAGATTCACTACTACTTGTAATAAATGCCAAGTCAGACACACATAATTCACTTAATTTTAAAGCATATATAATCTTTACTCTCGTACTATCCCCAAAAATTTTAAATACTTCCGCGACATCAAATAATAAATCATCACTAAGCATTTTATTTTTAACTCGTTTTGCCAAATTCTCATGTATTAAATCTTTATTCATTTTCTCACCCTTTCATTTGAATACTTGTTCATATATTTAATTATATTCTAAATTAAAAATTTGTCAATAAAAAAATGATAACTTATTTCATTATCATTTTTCGACGGCTATAAATAACCCCAATTCCCATAAGGAAAACTGCACTTCCTGCTAAAATAATAACATAAGGAGTATAAGATTTTTTTGCATCTCTTTTACTACTTGTTTTCAAATGATCTTGATAAACAAGAACATAATCAGTCAAAGCATCTGTATCAAAATAAACTTTACCATCCTTATAAGTTACTTTTTTATAAACAAGATCTCCATTTTCTAAATAATACACTCCATATTCTCTTTCATATCCCTCTTTTAAAGAAGAAATAGTAGTTGGTAATAAAAATTCTTGAGATACTGGATTATTTATTTTAGAAAGGGTTTTAAAAGGCTTTTCATCAATCATCAATGTAGCATTTATTTGATAATAACCTGCTACTACTTGAAATCTAGTCTCTTCCTTTTCAAGTTTCTTTTGAAGATCAGAATTAGGAGTAGAAAGACGTTTAACATTATAATATAATTTTACATTTTGCTTTTTCTTTAAAGCATCTTCTATTTTCTTAATATCCTCTTTAGTAAAATCATCATACTTTCCATCAAGAATATCTTGAATAATAGGATCATCACTTGAAATATGCTCAGTTGGCTTTTGTGTTGATTCATCTTTATGATTATCTGTATTAGAATGAACATCTTCTGGTTTAGTCACTACATCTTCTTCTAAATCAGATTCATTCTTTTCATCTTCATTATTAGAATTTTGATTTTTAATAGAATCTACAACTGCTAACAATCTAGTTTCATTTCCTGCTAAATCAGTAAATACAAATTCATATTCGCCATTTTCTGTAAATAAATGTGTTCCATCATCACCAATAAAATGAACTTTTTCACTTAAATTTGTAACTTTAGCTAAAACGCTTCCATCTTTTTGTACTTCATAGACAATCACTCCTGTTGGAGGTGTATTATCAATCCAATCTACTTTAGCTGTTACATATCCAATATTTCCTGCTGCATCCTTTAATTTAAAAGTAAATTCGCCATTCTCATAGAAAGTATAACTATCACTATCATGATTCATAATTTCTACATTATCTTTAGAAATATTCGTTAATGTTGCCGTAACAGAATAATTAGTAGCACTATTTTTATCATAAACAATATCAGCAGTTGGTATTATTTTATCAATCCAATCTACTTTAGCCGTTATCCTTTTCTCATTTTGATATATATCTGTATATACAAAAGTATATTCACCATTTTCACTAAATGTATGTGTAGCATCTCCTTTTACAGTCCATCCATCTGGTACAACCACACTTGCTACTACATCTTGATTAGTTAAAGAATAAATAGAATAATTGACATATGCTTCTTCATCATAATTTTTAGTTGTATCTTCATAATATCCAACCATTCTACCACTAACATATTTATCTGGTCCTTCATTATTTCCATAAGTATGTGTAGCTACAATTTTTACATATTTAGCTGGTTTAGCATCAAAAGTAGCAACTTTTGTATCATAATTATTACCCCAATTACTAAATGTAGCTGCTAAAACCCATGTATTACCATCTAAACTTGTATAAACTTCTCCATCTTTTATTCTACCATTTACATCATCTGGAGTATAACTAATACGTGATAAATAACGAACTTTATCAAAACTAACCACCAAAGATTTATCAGGACATTTTACTCCATATTTAGTATGCCATCTTGTAAATGGACTAGCATCTAATATATTTTCTGGTCCATTTCCTGGTTCCCAAGAATAAGCATGAACTAAAGAAATATTTTTAACAGAAATATATTGATGTTGAGAATCTTTAGAATCTTGATGAAATTGGAAAGAACCAGCCTCACCAGTTAAATATACTCCATGACTTTTATAACGAACATAAACTTGTACATCATCTTTGAAAGTAATATCTTTATTATAATTAGACCAATGAATATTATCTAAACTATATTCTAAATAATCAGTTTTTCCTACAAAAATATTTTCTTCATCATGAATTGCTAATTTATTTTTATCAATATTATCTCCTTTTAAAATATCAATCGTATAAACCTCATTAGATCCAGATATTTTTACTTGAATATCATTTGCTGCCGTAATAAGAGATAATTCTTCTTCAGATAAAGGAATAATATAATTTAAAGATGTATGCCAAGTTTGACCTTTATCAAAACTATATTGAACTTGAAAATTATAATCTTTATATCTTTCATTTAAAACAATCTTTGATGCATTTTCACCATCAAAAGAGAAAGTAGCTAAAGGAACTTTTTCTTCTCCCACCAAACGTTTGGCAATTTCTTTAATAGCATTAGGTTGAATATTGTCTTTACTTGTTGTATTTATTGCTTTATTTAATGCATCATTCTTCTTTAAATCAATATCAACAATATCTACATCTTCTAAATAAGGATAAATTAAATTTAATAAATCGACCATTGCCATTGGATAATAAGTATAACTGTTGATAACTTTTAAAGCTAACTCTTTCCACTCCGCACTACTTTTTTCTAACTTTTTATATACATCAATTAAAGAAATATAACTTTCTAAATTAATATCTAATACATCTAAAGCTTCAAGATATATGCTAGCTTTCTTTTGTAAATCAGAATAAGAATTAGCAACTAAATTATAATAAAAAGATTGTTCATATTCTTTTTCTTTATTTAAAGCAGCTTGAGCAAGTAAAGTATATGCTGCATTATATCCTGCATTTTGTCCTGAAACGTTATTTTTAGTAAAAGATTTATTTCCCCAACCAAGTAAAGTTGGATAAGTATGTCCTCCACCCCAATTAGTGGCAGTATAACCCCAACCAGATATATTATTACCTAAATACCAGTATCCTTTACCATCTTTACCTAATTGATAATAAATATATACTTCATGAGCTGGTTGATATCCCCCAGTAGCAGGAATTCCATGTACTTTATAAAGATTTTGACCTAAACGAGAAATATTCCAACAAATTCCTCCTGCTTCCATAACCATCCAAGTTCGAGGCGTTTTTGAACCGTTTACACCAAGACCATAAGGAATTTCATATTTTGAAAGCAAATATTTTTGATCATATTTATCGCGATTAGATTCCTGATATAAATAGCCTTGATTATAATTAGGTTGTACATAACTCATATATTGATAAGGATTAAGACGATTATTTATATTTCCTGGATATCGATAATCACTATAACCATTAAGCCATAAAACATCATCATTTCTAATAGAACTACTCATAACAAAACGCATTAAAGAAGGATGATAATTTTTAAACTCATCTTTATTAATAAATAAATTCTGATCATATAAATTTTTCATTAAACCAAATAATTCTATCAAGTTATTATTACCAAAAGAACTTGCAAAAACAAGAGGAGAATGAATACGATCTGTACTATCCGCTACTGCTATTGTTATAAGCATTTTCTTATAGACATCTCCGTTTTTTGGATCATCTAAAATAGAATGATATTCTTGATACAATTTAATAAAATCACTTAAAAATAAAGAAGAATCACCCATATTTCCTGATGCAAATAATATTTCTAGAGCATCATCATCTTCTATAAGCCATGTAATAGCATCTTTATAAATACCTTCATCACGCATATTATTTTGAATCGTATAATAACCAAAACGAGAAACAAATTCTCTTTCTAAAATCCAATCTAAATGTTCGTTATAATTTTCTTCTGCTGTATTTTGAGATAAAAGTTCATCATAATACTCTACTGGTTGTAATAAAGAAGATACTTCTTTACTAGTATCATACCCTTCACGAATAATCCTTGCATCCGCAATAACTGTATGATCACTAGAATTAGATCCATTAGAACTAATCCATATCTTTAAATACTTATATCCTGTAATATCAACGTCTACCAAAACAGCTTCATCTTTTGAAGTTAAATCTTTAGTATGAGATAATTCCTTCCATCCTGTATTATCATCATTTTTAGTAGCCCAAACTTCAAAACGAGCATTTCCATTACCATTTTGAGAAGCGTCAATTCCTAATTTAGCAACTAAACGAGTATATTTAGAACTATACTCTTCAAGATTATATACAATTTGTCCTTGAGCATGAACAAAAATACCTTTTTTAAAAGATACCTTTTCTCCTCCAACAAGTAAACTAATTTGTCCCCCATTAATATTCTTATCTATACGAATTTGATCATAACCTGGCTTTGAACATAAATTATATTGAGCACAATCAGTCATATTATTAGTTGTAATATATTCCAAATCAGATAAATAAATATAATCATTTTCATGTCCAGTAGAAGTACTATTCGCAAGAGCTAAAGAACTTGCTTGTGAAAATGTATTATTTGGATAAACCGCACTAATAATACCAAGTAAAATAACCGCAAGTATAGCTATACTAGTAAATTTCAATCTTTTCATAATAACTCAACTCCCTTACATCTAAAAACTCTAGATATCATACCATAAGTTTCTTCAACAGTCAAATTAAAAGAGCTTAAACAGCTCTAAAATCATCTTCCATTGTAAAGATAATGTTTTCTTCAATCCATTCTTTTCTCGGTTCCACTTTATCCCCCATTAAAACATTTACTCTTTTTTCTGCTAACGCAGCATCATAGATATTCACCCGAATTAAACTTCTTGTCTCAGGATTCATAGTAGTATCCCACAATTCTTCTGCATTCATTTCACCCAAACCTTTATTTCTTGAAATATCAGGTTTTCCAGAATTTTCTTGAACAATCCGAAATCTTTCCTCATCAGAATAAGCATAATAATGCTTCTTACCATAATCAAGTTTATATAAAGGAGGCTTAGCAATATAAAGTTTACCAGCTTCAATTAAAGGTCTCATAAAGCGATAAAAGAAAGTAAGTAATAATATTTGGATATGAGAACCATCTACATCAGCATCAGTCATAATAATAACTTTATCATAATTTGAATCATTTACATCAAAATCTCCACCCAAACCTGCTCCAATAGTATGAATAATTGTATTAATTTCTTCATTTTTAAGCATCTCTGAAATATTTGCTTTCTCTGCATTAATAACTTTTCCTCGAAGTGGAAGAATCGCTTGAAATTTTCGATCTCTTCCCCCTTTAGCAGAACCTCCTGCTGAATCTCCTTCGACTAAGAAAAGTTCATTAATTTTAGGATTTCTACTAGTAGCAGGTGCAAGTTTACCAGATAGGTTCTTTTCTACTTTCTGTTTTCCTTTTCCATTTCTTGCTTCTTCTCTAGCTTTTCTAGCCGCTTCTCTAGCCATTTTACTTTTACTAGCTTTATCTACTATATTTAATGCTACTTCCTTGTTTTCTTCTAAATAAAATTTTAAATTTTCATAAGTAACCGCTTCTGTTATACTTCTTGCCTCAGGTGTACCCAGTTTTCCTTTCGTTTGTCCCTCAAACTGCAATAGATTTTCTGGTATTCGTAAATTAATAACGGCACTAAGTCCCTCTCTAACATCACTACCATCAAATGTAGCATCTTTTCCCTTAATTAAATTATTCGATTTCACATAATCATTAAAAGCTTTTGTAATACCTGTTTTAAATCCAACTTCATGCGTTCCACCATCAATTGTTTTAACATTATTAACAAAAGAAATAATATTTTCATTATAAGTATCTGTATATTGCATGGCCACATCAACTAAAATGCCATTTTTTGTTCCACTAAAATGAACTACATTATTTAAGGTATTCTTTCCATCATTCATAAAAAGAATAAAATCCACTAATCCATTTTCATAGTGAAATTTTGTTTCTTTCTTGCTTTCTTCATCAATCACTTCAATCACTACATTAGGAATTAAAAAAGCACTTTCTTGCATTCTTTCTACAATTGTTGTATAAGAAAAAGCACAATTTTTAAATATATCATAGTCTGGCATAAAAGTTACAATTGTTCCCGTTTTATTAGTAGTACCAATCGTTTTTAAAGGACTATCAACATTTCCGCCATTTTTAAAACGGATATTTGAAATTACTCCTTCACGATAAATAATAACATCCATCCACTTAGATAAAGCATTAACGACACTACCACCTACACCATGTAATCCACCACTAACTTTATAATTTCCTTCTTCAAATTTTCCACCAGCATGTAAAATTGTATAAATAACCTCAGGTGTAGACTTACCAGACTCATGCATTCCAATAGGAACTCCTCGCCCATTATCTGCTATTGTTATACTTCCATCTTTATGTAAGACAATTTTAATATGATCTCCATAACCATTAATAATCTCATCAATAGAATTATCCACTATTTCCCAAACTAAATGATGAAGTCCACGTTTATCTGTACTACCAATATACATACCAGGACGTTTTCTTACCGCTTCTAATCCTTCTAATATTTTAATAGATGATGCATCATATTTATTTGCCATTTTATTCACCCTATCATTTATTATAACAAACAAATAAAAAATTGTAAAACATCTTAACACTTTATTGACATTATTTTCTGCTTGCCTCCAAACGTATATTACTATATAATAGGTATTAGGTGATTCAAATGAAAAAAGAAACCAAAATAATAATAGGTGGTATTATAATAACATTATTAATTTTAGTATTAACATTCTTCATTTTCTATTTTATATATAATCATAAATCCCAAGAAGATAAACAAGTAATTTCAAATCAAGATTACTCAACAAATATAGATAATAATTCTTCAAGTGAAAATCTAAATAATGATTCTAACCAAAGTGAAAAAGATCCAGCAAACACAGAAGAAAAACAAATAACAGTATACTTATTTCGTGGTGAAGGATGTCATTTCTGTGAAAATGCAATTGAATTTCTAAAATCAATTATGAATAATTATTCTTATTTAGAAATTAAAACATATGAAGTATGGAAGAACCAAGAAAATGAGGAATTAATGCACCTAGTATCTCAAAAATTAAATATTGAAATTAAAAATTCAGTTCCTCTCATAATAATTGGAAATAACTATGCGAAAAGAGGATTTGCAGATGGTATGAAAGAAGGAATAAAAAAAGAAATAGAAACTTCTTATCAAAATGCTGAATACCAAGATATAATTAAGCAAATATTAAAAGAAAACCCTAATTTAAAAGTAGAAGAAGAACTACTAAATAAAAATGACTAATAATTAGTCATTTTTATTTCCTTTTATTATTTGTTACTAGTTCCATATCTACTGTCAACTGCTTAATTCTTTCAATAATTCTTCTAGCCTTAACCTTATCTAAACTACTTTTAGCTAAAGATAAATGATATTCTAATTCTTCAATAGTTAAATTTGATGTAAAGAAAGTAGTTAGATGATTATTCATTCGATTTTGTAAAATAGTTCCTAAAACTTCATCTCTCCCCCACTCACTAACTTGTTCAGCACCAATATCATCTAAAAGTAAAATAGGAACTGTTGAATATCTTTCCATCTTACTATTATAGGTATCCCAATCTTCCTTTAAATCTTTTAACACATCAGGAAAATATAAAGCGATAAAATCTATTTTTTTATTAATATGTAACTCATTCAATAATGCATAAATTAAGAAACTTTTTCCACTTCCAAAAGAACCATGTAAAAAAAGTCCCAACATATCTTTATAACAGTCAAATTCATCATAAAACTTTTTAATCCATTTAATAACTTCTACACGATTCTTATCTTTTACATCAATCTTTTCAAAACGAGCATTTAAAAGCTCTTTATTTGAAGTATTTTTTAGTTCTAATAAACGATCATTTTCTTTCTTATATTTACAAGGAACATAAACTAAATCTAAAATATTACTAGTTTTTTTAGGATATAAATAATGTCCCATTACTTTATTCTTACAAAAATATAATCCCTTACAATCCTTACAATTCTTAATTTCTTTTACACTATCTTCTAATTGTGAATTATTAATTGCTCCAATCTTATCATCTAAATGTAATTTTAAAACAAGTTCTTTAAAACTAGGATCTCTTAAATTTTCATGATAATTTTTCAATAATTCTTTTTGTAAATTTTGAACTTGAGTAGTATTTTTTAAACTTTCCATCCAATCACATCCTATATCTTTAATAATTCTTCCAATTCTTTTCTTTCTTCTTCACTAACTTCCGCTTTCTCTAATGTTTTATCAAACCATACAGGAACAGGTACTTCTTTTAGTGTTTTAGTAAATTTTTTATCTCCACTTTTTTGAGATTTCTTATGTTCTTTCTCTGCTAAATCCATTGCTTCTCTAGCTGTTTTCACTCCCGCTCTTTTCCATTGTCCTGCAATAGTCTCCACATAACTAGCACTTAGTTTATTATTATTCTTTTTTAATACATAGTCAAGCAAAACATTAACAACAGCTGGATTAAGCTCTAAATCAATCATTAACATCTCAAGTAACTTTAAATCTCTTGAAGTAGGATTCGACCCATGATACTTACTCTTTAAAAAATCATAAGGACTAGTATTTTCAAACACTCCAATAATACGACCTTTTTTAGAAGTATCTCCAATGGGAGTTTTTAAATATTCAGGCTGAGTTCGATAAACCAAAGTAGGCAAACTTCCATGATTAAATTGATAATATTTACGAGCATTTTTTCTTAACGTCTCTTTTTCTATAATACCCTTTTCATTTAAACTAGCTCGAATAAGTTCAATCATTTTTAGAGTATCCAAATCATAGATAAAAGAAAGATTAATAATTAATTCTTTTATCTTTTTATTAATTGCTTTTTCATTTAGAATGCCCTTAGGAATACTACTGATAATTAAATCAAAATCAATATCACTTTCAATATTTAAAGGTAATACTTCCCTACTCCTAGCCTCTACAATCGGCACACTAGTAGACTCAAAAGTTTCATTTAAAGTCTTTGTTACTTCAATATAATCTTTTAAATCTACATTTACCTTACGATATATTTTTTTTAAAGAATGATACTCCTCTTCTCCAACATTATTATATAAAACAATATTTAAAATAGGATTACTAAAAAATTCTGAAGCAGCAAGAGGAGAATAAAGCTCATACACATAAGAATTAATATTCCCTTCTTTAAAATATGTCTTCATAAGACCAACCGCTTCTAATGCTTCTCTTGCTTGCTTAATTCCCTCTAAACTACACTTTAAAATACTCATTAAATGATGATGAGTAAAATCTCTGCTCATAAGCTCTAAAGTGTCTAAATCACTCCACAAAGTAAGATATAGACTAACTGCCCCAAAACCAATAATTGGCTCATACAAATTAATTAAATTTTTCTTGTCAATCTCTGTTAAAATTGTCTTATTTACTACTACATATTGATCAGCAGGTAACAACGTAATTAACCTCATAATACCATCCCCAAGACTAAATCTACCAAAATTATAACACATAACTCCCTTATTAATAAATATATTTAAAGAAAATTCAAAAGAAAAAAGAGCTTAAGCTCTTATAAAATAACATAAGGATTAGAACTAGTACCATCACCAGATAAAATTGTAATATCAGACCGTAAATTGATAACTGGGCGCACACCAAACGAGTTATTCACCCAGCTGTAGTTGAGGCTGCCATCCGAATCCACACGGAACACGCTAGCAAAACTGCCGCCAAAGCTATACGGAGACATTGTCCAATAATATTGTCCTGTATATAAGTAATTACTTGTTGTACTTCCACTCCATGGTAATCCTGCCATAGTTACTTCATCTGCTGTTATTAATCCTACTGGATTAGATAATGCTTTATTTCCTTTACTACTTCCACTTACAGTATACAAATCTGTACTGTTACTGCACTTAAATGTCGGGTTTACACTACTACTTTTTTGTACTAATCTTCCATATCCTGCATAGTAGATTGTACTACTTGGAGTACTACTCCATGATGATCCACTCGCCATATTTCTATCCCCACAGAATCCTGCTTCTTTACTGATCTTGTCTGCATAACTTGCTAAATTACTACTATACCAACTATCTACTATATCTTTTATTGGACTATCTGTTGTATTTCCATGTTGTTGTCCACTTGTGTACATGTATCCAACATATTCACTTCGGTTATAACTTGAATTAAATGCACTTTCCTGTAATTGCGTTCCTGTACCAGTTGTATTTGCACTTGTTCCTTGATAGATCATACGGATTGATCCATCTCCATTGATTCTGATAATTCTCCAGTAAAATCCTGCAAATTTTACCCAGTTATCTGTTGGGTTACCTGCGAAGTAATACGTATCTCCCCAGTCATCTTCTGCTTGATATATTACTTCTGTTGTGGTATCGGTTACCTTTGTACTAGTTGTAAACGGTAAACTTCTTGTTTTAATTTCTTTATTTGCTAATATTGTATTACAAGCTTCTCCTTGACATAATTGTACATCAAAATATAAATAACATTTTGTTCCTTTTTTACTTACTCCTATATACACTTTTCCATCTTTATATTCCATAGATATACTTTCATCTTTTGTATCATTTACTTCACAATAGCTTTTCTCTTCATTTAAAGTATATCCACTAGTTGGTACTGTGTCTATACTTTTATATTCTCCATTTTCTTCTTGATACATAGCAACCATCTTTAAATCATATGGTGTATAGTTAATTGTTCCATTTACTAAAGGTATAGATTCTGTTGTTTTATATTTTGCTCTAGTAAAAGTTAAAGTAATTGCACTAATAATCACTACTACTACCACAGCTATTACAATATTTCTTTTTAAATGGCTTCTCTTTAAAGTTTCTATTTCCATATGATTACTCCTAACATGATGCTAGGCTTCATTTTAAATAATATTAAAATAATCTATCATAGACATATGATTAGTTTCCTAGCTTATAGTTAAATTATAAATATAACTAGATTAAAAGTCAAGAAAAATCTCATTATTAGGATACTAATTAAATGATAATAATTTACTTATGAGAAAATTTGTTTGGTGATATAAATATATGATGTATGGAAATAGATTAAAAAAATTAAGAGAACGAAATGGATTAACTCAAGAAAACTTGGGAAAACATATAAATGTTACAAAACAAGCCTTTCATCACTTTGAAAAAGAATATACCATTATTCCCATTAAACACTTAAATTCTTTATGTAATTATTTTAATGTTTCTTTAGACTATATATTTGATTTTACTAATATAATTAAATATGAACATACTAATGCAGAAATTAAACCAGAAATCATGAAAAATAGATTAAAAGAATTTCGTAAAGAAAATAAACTTAGCCAAGAAAAATTAGCAGATTTATTAAAAGTAGTTAAAGGCACAATTGGTAATTATGAAACAGCTAGAAGCATAATTGCTACCCCTTTTTTATACACAATCTGTAAAAAATATCACATCTCTGCTGACTACCTTCTAGGTAAAATAGATAACCCAAAATACCTTAAATAACTAAGGTATTTTTTTGATATTTTCGACAAATCGTCAAATTCTGTCGAACGCTTTTTCTTATTTTTTTAATCCCAAACATTCATAATAAATACTCGAGCATTAGGCTGATATCTACTAAACTAGACAAATTTCTATTGCCTTACCTCCTTGTAGGGTTTTGGGTTGAGAGAATGTGTGGAGATTAGTTAATTGAAGAATGCATTTTCTAAACTTATAAATTGATTTCAACTAAAAAAGACATCAACCATCATCATAAAACATGACGGTTAATGTCTACCACAAAAAGTAGGCATTTATACCTAATGCTCTACTAAAGTAATTATAATTTATTTTTTAATAAATACAAGTTAAAATTTAATTATATCCTCAATATAATCTTTTAGTTCACTAATAGGTAATGTAATTTGTTCCATAGTATCTCTATTTCTCACTGTAACAGTATCATTATTAATAGTCTCATCATCTACAGTAATGCAAAGCGGTGTACCTATAGCATCACTTCTTCTATATCTTTTACCAATAGAGCCAGAAGTATCTATTGTACACATAAAATATTTAGCTAGATCTCCATATAAATCCATAGCTTTATCTCCATGAACTTTCTTAATTAATGGTAAAATTGTTACTTTATAAGGAGCTAAAGATGGATGAATTTTTAATACTTCTCTTTCTCCATTATTTAATTTTTCTTTATGATAAGCATCTGTTAAAATAGCATATAATAAACGATCTAATCCAACACTAGGCTCAATTACATAAGGTAAATATTTTTCATTAGTTTCTGGATCTAAATATCTTAAATCAACTCCAGAATGTTCCATATGAACACCTAAATCATAATCTGTTCGATCAGCAACACCCCATAGTTCTCCCCATCCCATTGGAAATAAGTATTCTATATCTGTAGTTGCTTTACTATAAAAAGATAATTCTTCTTTTTCATGATCTCGATATCTTAAATTTTCTTTTTTAATACCCAAAGTTTTCAAGAAATCCAAGCAAAAATTTTTCCAATATCCAAACCACTCTAAATCATCACCAGGTCGGCAAAAAAATTCTAACTCCATTTGTTCAAACTCTCTTGTTCTAAAAATAAAATTTCCAGGAGTAATTTCATTTCTAAAACTTTTACCCGTTTGACAAATACCAAAAGGAACTTTAGTTCTCATACTTCTTTGTACATTTAAGAAATTAACAAATATTCCCTGAGCCGTTTCTCCTCTTAAATATACTTTTGACTTATTATCTTCAGTAACTCCTTGGTGAGTTTCAAAAAGTAAATTAAACTTACGAATAGAAGTAAAATCTTGTTTCCCACACTTAGGACATTTAATTTCATGTGTAATAAGATAATTTTCTAACTCCTCATTACTCCAACCATCACCAGTTATTGCTCCCTTAGTATGTTCTTCAATCAATTTATCAGCTCTAAATCTTGATTTACAAGCTTTACAATCTACTAATGGATCATTAAAATTTGTTACATGACCACTAGCTACCCATACTTCTGGATTCATAAGAATAGCACTATCAAGTCCATAATTATATGGATTTTCTTGTACAAATTTTTTCCACCAAGCTCGTCTTAAATTTTCTTTTAATTCTCTTCCTAATGGTCCATAATCCCAAGTATTAGCTAAACCTCCATAAATTTCACTTCCCTGAAAAATAAAGCCATATTGTTTAGCATAATTCACTATTTCTTCCTGAGTAATTCTATTCATTTTATCTCCCTCTTTCTATACTCATTTCTTTTCTATCTATCAAATCAAAAATAACAAATATAATATCTAATTTATCGTTTACATATTCTTGTAAAGATAGTTGTTCATAAGCTATATACAATTGTGTTAAACTATAAATTGAAAGAACCTCTTCTCTTAATGCTTCCAACATATCTTCTTGAACTTCTATTTTTTGCTTTAAATAACTTAAATATTGATCTATCGAAAAAAGACAATAATCATCTCTAACTTGTTTTTCCATCTCAATAAAATCAATTTTTCTGACTAAAAGTCCAATTTCATTTTCCAATAAAGCTATCTGCTTTATTTCTTTTACTAAATCCTACATAAACCCTCCTAATAAAAAACTCTAGAAAAAATTCATAGGGACGAGCTAACCCGCGGTTCCACCCTACTTATTTCTTCTAGAGAAATCATCTTTTTTCTATATAGCTCCAGAGTTGCCAATTCCTTCATTGCTTATATAAATAGATTATATACCATATTTTATGATTTAGCAAGAACTAAATTAACGTTTAAAATGAATTTCATTTTGTAATTGTTTAAAAATCTCCACCATTTCCTGAAGAAATCTCTTAATATCTACATGAATTTCATCATCTTCTAATAAATGATTAAAATCATCCATTATATAAACCAATAATTCATCATCACACATAGCTATTCTAGATAAAATATGTAAAATATATATAACACTTAAAGAATAATAATTTTCATTAAATCCTATAGATAAAGCTCGAAGATATCGAATATCTTCTAATGATTCATGAATCAAAATAGCCTGATCAACATATTTACTACTAGGTAATTCTTTCTTAAAATTTCTACTATTCAATATAACATTTTCTCTATCATTTTCTAAAAGAAAATCACTCTCAACATTATAATCTAAAAAAATAATATCATACTTAAATCGCAAAAGATCTGCTCGAATTTCTTGATAATACTCATTATCAATTATATTTTCTAAACACTTTAATATAATACTATGAATATCATAATTTAAAGCATCAACATACTCAATCGTATCATCCCCGCTTAAAGTATCAAATAAAGAATTCAAACGAAAAAGATAAGCATTCTTATAGCAACCCAAATGAACTGGTAAAACCTTACGATTTACTTTTTTATTTATTTCTTCACTTAAAGAAGCCCATTCAAAACTACTATTAATAAAAATTTGTGATTCTAATTGAACTAATTTTCTAACTTCATCTAATAAGATTTGAAAATCTAATGTTTCCTTTAAACCATCAATTTCTAATTTCATTAGTTGTAAATATATCTCTTCTATTTTTCTTCTAATAAAAACAATTGTTGCATGTTTTTCTCCTAAAAATTTTTTATTTTTGAACTTTTAATGTATCACTTTTTAATAAACGTCCATCACTAGAATATAAAAGTCCCACTAAATCATAATAATATCCTTGTGTATAATATAGCCGAATTTCATCATTTTCATTTACCAATTTTTCTTCAACATTAGGATCATTTGTATCTTGAATTCCTACTTCAAAATAAAATTCTTGATTTTTTCCACCCAAATAATTACAATCCAAAATTAAATAATTTCCTTTATCAAGAGTAGTTATTTTCATATCTCTTACTTCCTCAGTATCTTTTAAAATAAGAGTATAATCTTTTCTTAATTTAATATTATTTCCTCCATCAACTATTAAAATAGAAAAATAATAAGTTCCTTCTTCTGTAAAAGTATATTCATAACTAGATGTTTGATTAGCTGACAATTTATCTACCTTAACAATTGTCCCATCCGTTGAATTAAGCTCATTTCCTGTAATTTTATTTTTACTAATAATATAGCGAATTTTTCCTTTAGTATTTATTTTAGTAGAAACTTTTAAAGTCGTATCCCATCCAACTTCAATATTTTTTTCTACCATAGATAAATCTGTACCCTGACTTATAACCCCACTATCACTAAACAATCCACTAATCGTATAATTTAAAGTAATTTTTTCTTCTTGTACTGTCGTTTCTTCTTTATTATTAGAGGAAGTAATCTTTTCTTTCTGATCTTTCACTTTAACTTTCAATATTGCTTTTCCCTCATTGTTTGAAGAATCTTGAATTGTATAAATAATTTTATATTCTCCTGATTTTTTCAAATTAACTTGATTATCTATTTTAACATCTTCCAAACTTAATAAATCATAATTATCTTTGACTTCTTTTAAATATGACTTTTCATCTATTTTCTCATTCATATCAACAATAATAAAAGAATTAGAAAGGACAATTTCGGGTGCTTTTTTATCTACAACATCTACATAAAACTTCTTTTCAAACTCTTCACCCTCATACTCCATTTTAACAATAATATTTTGTTCTCCAAGTCCTTTTACATCACTAATTGAATACTTAATATCTTTATCACGATATTTACATTCTTTACTATTACATACAAGATCTTGCTCTACAAAATCATTCAAAGTAAAATCATCATAATCTAATATTGATACTTCTTTAAATTGAAAAGTTTCCCCCTTAAAATGAGAAGTCAAGAAAAATCCACCAACTATAAGTCCCACTATTACAAATAAAAAACTAAACCATCCTATCCACTTTTTCATAACAAACACCTACTCTACTTACAACATAATTGTATCATATATTTATAAAAAAACAAGAAAAAAGAAAGTAATTATTCTTCATTACTTTCTAGATTTTCTTCTTCTACAACATTTTCTACTTGAATTGCATCATCTTCAAGCGCTAAATCATCTTTTTCATCTTCCATAAGTTTATCTTCTAAAAATTCAGATGCATCATCTTCCATAAATTCTTTTTCTAAATAAACATCAATATCACTATACTCTTTAGCACCTGTTCCAGCAGGAATTAATTTACCAATAATAACATTTTCTTTTAAACCACGTAAATAATCTACTTTACCACGAATAGCCGCATCAGTAAGTACTCTTGTCGTTTCTTGGAAGGATGCTGCAGATAAATAACTATCTGTCTCAAGTGATGATTTAGTAATACCAAGCATAATTGGACGTCCTGTAGCAGGAACACCACCTCTTAAAATAACTGGTTTATTTCCTTCTGTAAATTCTCTTAAAGAAACCGTTAAGCCTTCTACAAAATCTGTATCACCAGCTTGAGCAACTCTTACTTTATTGATCATTCTCTTAACGATAATTTCAATATGTTTATCATTAATATCAACACCTTGAAGTTTATAAACAGATTGAATTTCTTTTAAGATATATTCTTGAGCAGTAAGTGGATCAGTAACCGCAAGCAATTCTTTAGGAGCAATAGATCCTTCTGTTAATTTTTCTCCAGCTTGAACCATATCTCCCACTTCTACACGCAATTTAGTATTATAATTAGTAATATGTTCTCTAATACCAGCTTCATTTTCTACTACCACTTTATGTTTTCCACCTTGTTCCTCAATAGAAATAACTTTACCATTAATTTCTGATACAGTTGCTTTATATTTAGGAGTACGAGCTTCGAACAATTCTTCAACACGAGGAAGACCTTGAGTAATATCATCTCCACCTGCAACACCACCAGTATGGAAAGTACGCATAGTAAGCTGTGTACCAGGTTCACCAATAGATTGAGCAGCCATAATACCAACAGCTTCTCCTGTTTCTACAAGATTACCTGTAGCAAGGTTACGTCCATAACATTTTTGACATACTCCATTTTGAGTCTTACAAGTAAGAACACTTCTAATTTCTACTTTTTTAACTCCAGCTTTAACAATTTTAGCTGCAATATTTTCTGTAATTAATTCATCTTTATCAACAATCATCTCTTTTGTTTCTGGATGAATTACTTTTTTAGCAGTATATCTTCCCAAAATTCTTTCTTGCAAAGATTCAATTACAGAACCATCTTTATCATTTAATAAATCATAAACTTCAACACCTGCAATAGAGCCACAATCAAATTCTTTAACAATAATGTCTTGAGCAACATCTACTAAACGTCTAGTCAAATATCCAGAATCTGCAGTACGTAAAGCTGTATCTGCTGAACCTTTTCTTGAACCATGAGTAGACAAGAAGAACTCTGATACATCAAGACCTTCAATAAAACATGAAGTAATTGGTATTTCTACAGTAGAACCATCAGGCTTTGCCATAAGTCCACGCATACCTGCAAGTTGAGTAAAGTTTGAAATAGAACCACGAGCATTTGAATTCATCATCATAAAAATTGGATTATCAAAATCATTTGCGGAAATAGCTTGTAATTCTTTTTTAACTTCATCATTAGCTTGTGTCCAAATCTCAATAACACTATTATAACGCTCTCCATCAGTAATTAATCCACGCTTAAATTGCTTATTGACTTTTTCAACTTTTTCTTTAGCATTTTTTATAATCTCTGGTTTCTTTTCACTTCTTACAATATCCGCTACTGATACTGTAATACCAGCAACTGTGGAATATTTAAATCCTAAATCTTTTAACTTATCAAGCATAATAGAAGTTTCTGTTGTTTTATATCTTTTAAATACTTGTGCAATAATCCACTCTAAAGTCTTTTTAACAAAAGGCTTTGGCATTTCTATCTTAGCTACTTCCTCTGGAATATTAGCTCCCATTGGAATAAAGTATTTACTTGGAGTAATACCTTCAATATTTTCTTTTGTTCCTTCATTAACATAAGGGAAAGAATCTGGCAAAATTTCATTAAAAATAATCTTACCAACTGTTGTAACTAAATATTTATCTTGTTGTTCTTCTGTAAATAATTTATATTTAAATGACTTAACTGGAAGAACAATTCTTGTATGAAGTGTAATTTCTCTACGTTCATAAGCCATTAAAGCTTCATTTGGGTTCTTATAAACCTTAGCTTCATTTTCTTCTCCCGCCTTTTCAATAGTCAAATAACAATTTCCTAAAACCATATCTTGGCTAGGTGTAACAATTGGTTTTCCATCTTTTGGATTTAAAATGTTACTAGCGGATAACATAAGAATTCTAGCTTCAGCTTTAGCCTCTTCAGAAAGAGGAATATGTACAGCCATTTGATCACCATCAAAATCGGCATTAAATCCTGTACAAACGAGTGGATGCAAACGAATTGCTTTACCACCAACAAGTTTTGGCTCAAATGCTTGAATACCAAGTCTATGTAAAGTTGGAGCACGGTTTAATAATACTGGATGTTCTGTAATAACATCTTCAACAATATCCCAAACGCACTCATCTCTTGTATCTATTAATTTTTTAGCACCTTTAATATTATGAGCAAGACCTGCTTCAACTAATCCATGAATAACATGTGGCTTAAACAATTCAAGAGCCATTTCTTTTGGAATACCGCATTGATACATTTTAAGATTTGGTCCAACAACAATAACACTACGACCAGAATAATCAACTCTTTTACCAAGTAAGTTTTGACGAAAACGTCCTTGTTTACCTTTAAGCATACTAGATAAGCTCTTTAAAGGACGATTTCCAGCAGCTGTGATACTTCTACCACGACGACCATTATCAAACAAACTATCTACAGCTTCTTGAAGCATTCTTTTTTCATTTTGTACAATAATTGTAGGAGCTCCAAGTTCAAGTAATTTTCTTAAACGATTATTACGATTAATAATACGACGATATAGATCATTTAAATCACTAGTTGCAAATCTACCACCATCAAGTTGAATCATTGGACGAAGTTCTGGCGGAATAACTGGTAAAACATCAAGAACCATCCATTCTGGTTTATTTCCAGACTCTTGGAATGCTACTAAACAATCAAGTCTCTTAACTAAACGAATTCTCTTCTGTCCAGTTGCTCCTTCTAATTCTTTACGAAGTTCTTCTACTTCCTTATCAATATCGACACGTTTTAGTAACTCTTTAATTGCTTCAGCACCCATACCAACTTGGAAAGAATCTCCATATTTTTCACGATAAGCACGATATTCTTTATCTGATAAAGTCTGCTTTCTTTCAAGTGGTGCTTTACCAGGATCAATAACTACATAACTAACAAAATAAAGTACTTCCTCTAAATCTCTAGGACTCATATCTAATACTAATCCCATTTTAGAAGGAACACCTTTAAAAAACCAAATATGAGAGCAAGGAGCAGCAAGCTCAATATGCCCCATTCTCTCTCTTCTAACACGAGATTTTGTAACTTCTACTCCACAACGATCACAAATAACATTTTTATATCTTAATCTTTTATACTTTCCACAAGAACACTCATAATCTTTAGTAGGACCAAATATTTTTTCACAAAATAATCCGCCACGTTCTGGTTTTAAAGTACGATAATTGATAGTCTCTGGCTTTTCTACTTCACCATAAGACCAACTTCTAATCTTCTCAGGAGAAGCTATTCCAATTTTAATTCCCTTAAAACTATTAACATCTATCATGAACTACACCTCTTCCCCATTATCTTCATCTATCTCTTCTACTTCTTCATCCATTTCATCATCTAATTCATCATCTTCAAACTCTGAATCTTCATAATCTTCCTCAGGCATATCTTCTTCTTCGTTTTTAAATTCAATCTCGCCATCACGAATACTTGCCTCAGCATCTATTTCTTCAATTTTTAAAGTATCTTCTTTATCTTCTTCTTCTTCTAAATCCTTAAACTCAATTACTTGATCATTTTTATCAATAATTTGCATATCAAGTCCTAAAGCTTGGAATTCTTTAATTAAAACTCTAAATGATTCAGGAACACCAGCTTGATTAACAGTCTTACCTTTAACTAATGCTTCATAAACTTTAACACGTCCAATTACATCATCAGCTTTAACTGTTAAAATTTCTTGAAGTACATGAGCAGCACCATATGCATACAATGCCCAAACTTCCATTTCTCCAAATCTTTGTCCACCAAATTGAGCTTTACCACCTAAAGGTTGTTGTGTAACAAGTGAATAAGGTCCAGTAGCACGAGCATGTAACTTATCATCAACCATATGATGTAATTTAAGCATATACATAACACCAACACTTATTCTGTGATCAAAAGGCTCTCCTGTACGACCATTATATAAAACTGTTTTTCCATCAGGTGCCATTCCAGCTGAATCCATCTCTTCTCTAATGTCTTCCCAAGTAGCACTGTCAAATACTGGAGTAGCATAGTGAACTCCTTGAATTTTACCAGCCATTCCTAAATGTAACTCTAAAATTTGTCCAATATTCATACGAGAAGGAACACCTAGTGGATTAAGCATAACATCAACTGGACGACCATCTGGTAAGTAAGGCATATCTTCTTCTGGTAATACTAAAGAAATAACACCCTTGTTACCATGACGACCAGACATTTTATCTCCTACTTGAATCTTACGTTTTTGAATAATATAAACACGAATAATTTTTGATACACCAGCAGGAAGTTCATCACTATTTTCTTTAGTATAAACTTTTACATCATGAACAATACCAGCTGCGCCATGTTCTACTCTTAAAGAAGTATCTCTAACTTCACGAGTTTTCTCACCAAATATAGCATGTAATAATTTTTCTTCACTTGTTAATTCTTGAACGCCTTTTGGAGTAACTTTACCAACTAAAATATCTCCCTCTTTAACCTCAGTACCAATTCTTACAATACCATTAGAATCTAAGTTTTTACGAGCTTCTTCTCCAACGTTTGGAATATCTCTAGTAATTTCTTCTGGTCCAAGTTTAGTATCACGACAATCAATATCATAGTGATCAATATGTAAAGAAGTATAAACATCATCTTTAACAAGTCTTTCATTCAAAATAACAGCATCTTCATAATTATAACCATTAAAAGTCATAAATGCTACAACCATATTTTTACCTAAAGCAAGTTCTCCTTTTTCTGTAGAAGGTCCATCAGCGATAACCTCACCAACATGAACAGCATCACCTTTTTTAACTAATGGATGATGGTTTAAAGCTGTAGATGCATTTGTTCTTTCAAAATCAGCTAAATAATAAGTATCTTTACCTTTAGCATTTTTAACAATAATTTTCTTGCCATCAGCATATTCTACAATACCATCTGCTTTACAAACAACAGTTGATCCTGAATCTCTAGCGGCAATATATTCAACGCCAGTACCTACGATTGGTGCTTCACTTACAAGTAGTGGAACTGCTTGACGTTGCATGTTTGCACCCATCAAAGTACGATTTGCATCATCATATTCAAGGAATGGAATACAACTTGTTGTAATAGCAACAATTTGACTAGGAGCAACATCCACATAATTAACATTTTCACGGCGAACCATTACGTTATCACCATTCAAACGACAAAGAATTTCATCTTCCACAATCTTATTATGAGAATCTAACTTAACTGTAGCTTGAGAAATATATAAATCTGTTTCTTCATCTGCTGTCATATAAACAACTTCATCTGTAACAACACCATCTTTAACTTTACGATATGGTGTCATAATAAATCCATATTCATTAATTTTAGCATATCCAGCTAAAGAAGTAATAAGACCAATATTCTGTCCTTCTGGAGACTCAATTGGACAAATACGACCATAATGACTTGCATTAACATCTCGAACATCCATTCCTGCACGATCACGAGAAAGTCCACCAGGTCCAAGGCTAGATAAACGTCTTTTATCAGTAAGTTCTGCTATAGGATTAATTTGATCCATGAATTTAGAAAGTTGAGAAGAACCAAAGAATTCCTTTAAAGCAGCTGTAACTGGTCTAATATTAATTAAAGTTTTAGGTGTTACATTATCTAATTCTTGAGTAGTCATTCTCTCACGAATAACTCTTTCCATTCTTGCCATACCTGTTCTAAAAACATTTTGAATTAATTCTCCAACTTGACGAACACGTCTATTTCCTAAATTATCAATTTCATCAGTATTACCAATATTATCATGTAAATTCAAATAATAAGATACAGAAGCATAAACATCAGGAATAGTAAGACGTCTAACATCAGTTGTTGGATCATTTCCTATTATTTTAATGATCTTTTCAGGATTTTCTTTATCGTATACTAAAACTTCTACGATTTTATCGTAATTATCAAGTTCTTCATTAATAATTGTTTTCTTTAAATGCCCACCATTTTCAAATAATGGTTTTAAAATTTCTTTAACTTCTTTTGTAACAACCGTACCTTTAGCTACTACAGTCTTATTATTTTCATCTTTAATATCCTCTGCTAAAGTACATCCAAGCAAACGATCCAAAACATTTAACTTCTTATTAAACTTATAACGTCCAACTTTAGCTAAATCATAACGGAATCTATCAAAGAATCTAGTTACAAGTTGATTTTTACTACTATCAAGTGTTGCAGGCTCTCCTGGTCTTAATTTTTCATAAATCTCTATCAAAGCTTCATCTGTATTTCTAGTGCTATCTTTTTCAATTGTATTTACTAAATAATCATTTTCACCAAATACTTCATAAATATCCTCATCACTAGACAATCCTAAAGCTCGGAGAAATGTTGTAATTGGTACTTTTCTAGTTCTATCAATACGTACATACATAATATTACGAGCATCCATCTCATATTCTAACCAAGTACCCTTATTAGGGATTACTTCCCCACTAATAATTCTCCGTCCATTCTTATCAATTTCTCTTTTAAAATAAATAGATGGGCTACGTACTAATTGAGATACAATAACTCTTTCAGCACCATTAATAATAAATGTTCCTGCATCTGTCATTAAAGGCATATCACCAAGGAAAATTTCTTGCTCTTTAACTTCCCCTGTTTCATGAATGAAAACTCTAGCTTGCACCTTTAAAGGAGCGGCATAATTTACCATTCTTTCTTTAGCTTCCTTAATAGAATATCTAGGTACATCAAAAGAATAGTCCCCAAATTCTACCGAAATATTTCCAGTAAAAGATTCTACTGGGAATAAATCTTCAAACACTTCTTTGATTCCTACCTCTAAAAATTCTTGATAAGATTTTTTTTGAATTTCAAGTAAATCTTGTAATTCCATAGTATTTCGAGAAACAGAAAAACTTCTTCTTTCTCTGTGATCTCCAAATTTTTCAACTTTATAAGCCACGCGCTTCACCCCAATATCTAATTTTTAGTGCTCTTTTAAAGAAAAAAACAAATACGTCACCAATTTAAAATTTTAGCAATATTTTATTTTATTGTCAATCATTTTTGCAACAAAATACATAAAAACCCTTATTTTTTTCTTTAATTTCAACTTTATATCTTTCAAGTAGAACTTTAATAATACTTTTCACCCCTTGATCTTTTCTAATTACTGCCCATAACTCCCCATTAGGTTCTAAATACTTATAAGCATCAAGCAAAATGCTTAAAACAACTTTTTTCCCCGCTCGAATAGGAGGATTCGTAATAATTAAATCAAACTTTCCTTCTACATTCTCATATATATTACTCTCTTTAAAAGAGACACTAACCTGATTCAATTCAGCATTCCTTCTTGCTAAATCTAAAGCACGTAAATTAACATCTACACCAACACCACTAATACTTAACTCTTTAGCTAATACAATCGATAAAAATCCATATCCACAGCCCACATCTAAGAAATTATGAATTTCCTTCTTATTTTTAAGGTAGGTATCTAAAAGTGTAATACTTCCAAAATCAATTTTATCTTTAGAAAAAACTCCATTATCACTTATAAATTCAAAACAATTAGAGTCATAGTTAAACTTTATGACTCTCTTTTTACTTTGAAGTTCCGAATTATTAGTAAAGTATTGATTCAAACACATGCACCCTTTTTGTATACTAAGTATAACCAAAATTATCTAATTAGTCAAGAAAAAAGTAAGTTAGACTGCAATCCAAACTCACTTTTTAATAAGAAATTTTATAATTCATGATTCCTGATTCATAAATAACAAATTTATTTTGTTGATCATCAATAATTTTATAAATAGTGTACTCTTCACTTTTTTCTTCCGAATAACTAAAAACTTTTGAAGAAAAACTTTGATATAACATAGATGCCTTATTTTTAAAATCATCATAATTTTGATAGTTATTTTTTGTATCATCAGTTAGTAAAGAATAAGCCTCTTGCGGATTATAAATCAAAAAATTAACAAATATTCCTAAATAAGTAGATAATTTATTTTTAACAGGAATATCTAAAGCCGAGAAAGTATGCTTGCTTTCTAATTCTCTTTCAACCATATCATAACCTTCAGCATAAGCAAATAAATCTGTAGTTTCAATCGGTTTTAACACATACTCATCATTAGACTCATCCACAATTATAAGAAAAGATACACCCTTTGTAAATTGATATTCATCACCCATGATTGAATTTCTGTTAAGACTTCCATTAATAAAGTAATAAGTAACAGAACTATTAGGATTATAATAAATTTCTTCAGCCATATAATTAGTGATCCCATAATCACGCCCTGTATAAGAATATACATTATTAGTTGTAATTCTATTTTCTTCAACATATAATGGATCTAAAATAGATAATAATGCTTCTGTATCTTCCTCAAAGATAAAATTGTAATAATCATTTATAATCTTTTGAGCTCCAAAAAAGAGAGATTCATCTGTTAAAGATGTAATTTCATCCCGAAAAGTTTCTTTTGATAGATCTGAATTAGGTTTATTTGGTATATCAGTGCTATCACTTTCACTAATAAATAAACTAAATACATAAGCTAATAAAGCTATAATTATCAAAACCAAACCAATAATAATTAAAACTTTTCTTTGTGCTTTATTTTCCATAATTCCTCCTAATTACTACAACCATTTTGAACATATTTTAGCATATTCTCAATATTATTTTGAACTCTACTAGTACAAGTAGAAATAGCATTAGATGGTCTTTCATATTCTGTACAAAAATGATAAGAAATATCATAAGCATCATAATTTCCCGTAACATATTTATAAGTAGTCGTATATCCTTGTAACTCCTCTAAAAAGAATTCTAACTGCATTCCCATATCACCAATAGAAGTATTTTTACTTTTAGCAAAATTATATAAATTCTGTTTTCTATTATAATAAGTCCACTGAACAAGACCATAACCAGCTGAATCATGAATAAAATTTGTATAAGTTCCATTATCTACAGCTACCGTATAAGCACTATCAGTAAATCCTAAAGAATTCTCATAGGAATTTTGTAAATTTATTGGACTAAAGCCACTTTCAGCTTGCATATTAACCATAATTCCCGCAACAGCATTCTGAGATAAACCACTACTTAATAAAGTCTCGCAAACTGTATTTTTATTATCTTCACTATCTCCAGAAAGATTAAAGTGAATATTATTCATATTTACTGGTCTTGGGTTTTCTGGATTAACATATCCTAATGGATCTACTCTAGTGCCATTAACACGAATTTCAAAATGTAAATGAGGCCCAGTACTTCTACCTGTATTACCAGAATAACCAATAATTTGTCCTTGATTTACCGTTTCTCCATTAGAGACCAATAATGACTTTAAATGAGCATATAAAGATTCAATTCCATCCCCATGATCTATCTTAATATAATTTCCATAACTTCCTCCACAGCTATGATCTCCAACACTACAACCAGTATTAGTAGAATTTACTTTTCCAGATTTGGTAGCAATGACAGGAGTTCCTTCACTAACCCCAATATCTATTGCTCCATGAGCATTTTGCCAAACTCCAGTAGTAGGATGATACCTACCACCAAAAGTAGAAGTAATATTAGTAGAAACAGGATCTCCACCATAAATATTTCCTTGAGTTGCATTACGACTACCAACTGGCCACCAATAAGCATCATTTTCTGTAACATTATAATAAGTACAATAATCTGTTAAATTATATAATTGATATTCCCTACTAAGAGATTGCTCCAAATAGCTACCAATAATATTATAAATGTTTTCATAATCACTAGAACTATAATGAATTCCTTCTCCATCATATTCTTTTATAGATTCTTGTGTATATCCCAAATCAAGATAAATTAAATTATTTAAGCCACTACTAGTAATAAGTTCTTTCATGCGCTCATTAAAATTATTAATTTTTTCATTTGTTGCATACATAGACAAATTATCATCTACGGGACCTACAGAAACAATATATATATTATGATTACTCCAATCTCCAGTAGCTAACTCATAATATTTTTGATAATAATTTTCTACATTACTTAAATCATTAACGCCTAACCAAATAACAATATTATAATTAACATGATCACGCATCAAACCATTAATTCCTGCTATCCCGCCAACTGTTGCATTCGTATTATTAGTATTAAAACTTCCACTTCCAATTAACCAATTATATCCATATCCAACACCATAAATCGTATTAGAATTATTAATAACTCCTGCATTTTGCATACCTCTAGTTCTAGAATCACCTAAATATAGTGTTTCACGATAAACATTATCTTCTTGATCAGAATCTGTACTTTCAGTATTATAAAAATAATTTAAAATTTGAGAATAAGTTTTTCCTTCACTTGCTAAATCCTCAAAATTCTCTAAAATACTATGATCAAAATTTAATATATTTTGACTTGATAAACTACTAATAGTAGACTGATAAGAAGAGGATATATATAAATAGTTGCTAACTTCTTCATATAAAGAAGTTAAAAAATCAACTTGTTTATCTACTCCCTCTAACATCCATAAATCGTCTTCATTTTCCTCTGGAACTTGATTATACTCACTAAAAATATCACAAATTTTAACTTCAATATTTTTAGAGCTACTATTATAATTTCCATAACTAAGTGCATTTGTCTTTAAAATAACCATCAATGCTTTAATTGCTTCATCAGAATAATTTCCATCTTTTATATAAGCATAAGTCATTTGAATAATAAAATCATCTAATTCATAAGTTGATAAAGTCTCTTTTTCATTAATATCCTGATAACAATTTGTTAAAGATACTCGTGTATCATTATAATTACATGCTGATTCAATATATCCCATGTTTTGCATGCTTTCATTTATTCCACCGCTTAAAATAATAATCAAAAAAAGTAAGAAGAAGAAAATTCCTCCACCTCCTAAAATAATTGGCACTTTATATTTATCCCAAATAAATTTAAGAGCTTGTCCTGTTATGTCTCCTTTAGCCTCTGCATTTTGTTGTTCTTCCTTACTATTATTTTCTAAATCATCTCCTGGTAAATCAGAAATATTTTCACTTTCATCATTTAAACTTTGATCATCTGGTAAAGATTCCATAGAAACAGACTCATCTTCTTCACCATTTCTAACTGTAGAATTAAATAAAGAATTTTTACGTACAGGACTTGTAGGTGCTACCATACTATTTTCTTGATTTGGCGTTACATTATTTTGAATTTTCTTAGTATCTTTTAAAGCATTAGCACCACTTTTAGCACCTTTACTACCAACTAAATCAATTCCTTTATTTGCTACATCTGTAATCCCAGAATCATTTAAGCCTTTTGTAATATTTTTTACACCAGGAACTTGATCAGCAACCTCTGCTACTTTATCTGTTGTTTTATCTATAGCATTCCCCACTCCTGGAACTTTTTTAGCAGCATCATAAGCCATTCCACCAACACCAGGAGCAAAATATTCAGCAGCCCCTTTTGCAGCTGTATCTACAACTTTTTTAGTATCAGCATGTTCTTCTGTAGTACCATTTTGAGGGCGATTTGGATTATATTGATAAGCATTTTGTGATTCATTTTGTTCTTTAGAATTTTGTGATTCTGGCATCTACTTCACCCACTTTTACTTATTAAATTATAACATAAACAAATTAAAAAAAAAAGAACTATAAAAGGACACGATTTAGAAACTTTAACATAAATTATTAGTGAGAATACATGAAAGGGTGAATATTATGAATAATTGTGAAAATAATTCTGGCAATTGCATTAATGAAATATTAAGTGTTATTTTAGTTCTCCAGCAAAATGCATGTCCTGAAACTTGCCTAGATGCCTGCGATCGTCCTGTATTAGGTGGTGGACCAAATTGTTTAGTATGTAATACTAGACCTGTAATGCTTTATACTTGCTGTGGAAATGGTACCCCATGGAGCATGCCTACCACTAAAGATACAACTGCAACTTGTCCAACTGCTGGTACTACAGCTTGTTCAAACGTATTTAGAGTAGAAAAAATAGAGGGAAATTGCTGCACATTTAGAGTTCTTGCAGATAATCCAGACACAACAAGTTTAAATCCATACATTGCTACTAATTCTTTCTTTACAATGGATTGCAGCTGCTTATGCTCTATAAGATGTTTATCTGATACTTATGTTGATTGTGTATGCTAATACTAATAAGGACTGTTTCTTAACAGTTCTTTTTTATTGAAAATTATTATTTTTGCTATCTAAATAAAAAACATCTTGAACTTTATTTAAATTATGAATAAATTCGTCTTTAAAAGAAGCAGGTACTAAATTAATTTTACCAAGAGCAACATCTTGTAAAGAAACAAAGCAGATTTTATATTCTCCATGACTCTCATATTCTGAGCTAGTAAATTCTGGACCCTTATCAGAGCCATACTCATCACTAGCCCTAGAAATCAAATAAAAGTATTGATATCCATATTGATCAAAATAAGTATAAAATGGATTCTCATCAAGTATTTTAATTTGAATTCCTACTTCTTCTAATAGTTCTCTTTTTAAAGCTTGCATTAATGTTTCCTGAGCCTCTACCCCACCACCAGGAATGACAAAATATTCATAACGATTTTTTATCCGTTGAATAACTAATAACTTGCCGTCTTCTACTAATATTCCTCTAACACTTGTCCTCATAATAAGTCTCCATTTCCTTTAAAATAACTTTATTTTAATCACTTTTTAATAAATAACTCACAATTCTAAGATAACTTTCATATCGTCCTTTACTAATGCTTTCCTTCATAACTTCTTGTTTAATTCGACAATTTTATATATTTTTGTGATAATGAAGACAACTAGCTTTTAAGTTTTTTCATCCTCATAATAGCATTAATTAAAGAAGATTTTCCCACTCCACTATTTCCTATTCCTACTAATATTGCTTGGTTCCTTCTTAATATTTTTTTTTATATTCCGAAATTACTTCTAACATTTCCTCCACTATCACTTGATTTAATGAATCACTAGTAATACTGGCTTTCAAAACTGCTTCTACTTGAGAAAAAGGAACAAACTCAACCATAAAATTAGCTTTTTTCTCACTTTCTTCTAACTTTAAATCCTGAAGATGAGTTAAATCAAATGTTTCTACCCAATAAAAATACACTTCATTTTTTCTATTTTTTCCAGTATGATGATAATCTTTAGTAAAATAGGTTGTCTTCATAAATAATTTAAAATCTGATATAAAAGAAATACCTGTTTCTTCTAAAATTTCTCTTCTTAAACAATCTTCAAGTGCCTCACCTTTTTCCAAATGTCCCCCTGGAAATTGATAGCTCAAAGAAGAATGTCCTAAAATAATTTCATTTTTATCATTAATTAATACAGCTTTTACTCTTATAACAACCTCATCAATCATTTCTTCTGTTAAAGAATCATAATTATAAATAATTTCTTTCATAATCTTCCCTCTAATCCATAATTTCTAATAATAACCAATAATATTCTATTTTTTTCTGATCTCTTTTTAAATTCAAAATCTGGTAAAATTCTAAAACTGCTTCTTCACCTAAATTTCTGCGAATTGATTTTTCACAAATAGCAATATCAAACCATTTACCAAAAATCATACATGAACCAACATCAACAAATCCTGATAAACGATCCTTAACTGCTATTATATTAGGCAAACTTAAATCTCCAAAAGAAAAAACTGGTTCATCATAAAACTGATTTTCTTCTAAATAATCTAATAAATGTAATATTGTACCAAATTGTTTTTTCACATTACTACTTAATTGCTCATCTAAAATAAGTCCTTGCAAATATTTAGAACGAACATTCTGTAAATAAGATTGAAGATCAAAGTCAAAAGGACAATCTTTTATATCAATAGTATAAAATTGTTTAAAAGCACTCTCTATAACTTTTAAAGCCTGATCAACATGTGATTGATAATAAGAATCACACAACATATATCCTTTTACTTCTTCCGTTATTAAATAAAAAACGCCCTTTTCTTCTTCAAATAAGACAACTTTCGAAACAGGGATCTTTCCTTCTAACCATAATAATTTCTGATACTCTAAAAAAAGATCTGAATTTTCCATAATTTTCAAAAAATAAATTTGATCATTTTTCATAACTCTAATTACCTGTGAAGAAGAGCAACCAATATTAATCTCTTCTAAAGTGGAACCTTCTATAAATTCCTGAATTGAATCAGTTAAAACATAACGAAATTTCATCAATATCACCTATTTATTTTATTATAACATAAAAAATAATTTATCATTAAAAAAGAAAATAGCTTTTTCTATTTTCTAAATTTCTTCTAAGTCTAATAATTCTATTTGATTAGATAAATATTTAGGATTAGAATCAATATTATCTGTTAATTCAGTAGATAAATATTTCTTAGCATCATCCGCAAAAACAGTAACTACTGCTTCTCCTTCAGTAAGTACACTTGCCAAAAAATTAGCTCCAGATGATATTCCTACACCCAATCCAATTTTTTTAGCTAAAAGCCTAGACATATTTATAGCATCTTCATCATGAATTAAAACAATACGATCAATTAAACTTTGATCTACTAAATCAGGAATAAAATCATCACCAATTCCCTCAATTTTATGATTACCAATAATATTTCCACCACTAAGCAAAGGCATTTTTTCAGGTTCTAAAGCTATAATAGAAATATTTTTATTATATTCTTTTAATCTTTTAGCAACCCCCATTAAAGTACCGCCAGTTCCTACTCCACTAACAAAAGCATCTACTTCGGGTAATTGTTCTATAATTTCTTTTGCTGTTCCTAAATAATGAGCCTCTAAATTTAAAGTATTTTCAAATTGTTTTGGTAAAAAGCCATCAATTTCTAAAGCTAACTCTTTACTTTTTCTAATAGCTTCTCCAAAGCCGCCTTCTTCTTTACTAACTAAATAGACATGAGCACCATAAAGCTTCATAATCTCTATTCTCTCTTTACTTACCCAATCTGGCATAAAGATATGAACAGGATGATGAAAATAGGCACCTATAGCTGCAAAAGAAATTCCTGTATTTCCACTAGTTGCCTCCACAATTGCTTGACCATCCTTTAATAATCCCAACTCTTTAGATTTATTTATAATATAATAAGCCACTCGATCTTTTATACTACCTGTATAATTATAGTATTCTAATTTTACATAAACATAACGTATTTTATTTTGATATCGATATTTAATTTTGACCATTGGTGTATTACCAATTAATTCATCTATCATTTTTCTCTTTCCTTTCTAATAAAAACTAAAAAAAGAAAAACAACATTGAATACTATTAACTATTTTCTTAAACATAAAAAGTACCTCCTATAATTATCATATAAACAATTATATAAAAGGTACCTATAAAAGCTTATATGACTAAATAATTATAACAACCACTACTATTACTACAGCAACAATATTTAGCCATCTAAATCACCTATAAATATAATACTAAGAAAAAATTAATAAATCAAGCTTCATATGACAAATTTACATATTATAAGCAAATAACCATAAATCATAGTAGTTCCAACAAAATTCATTCTTCACTATTTTAAATTATAAAAAATAACATCTAATAGAACTTTTTTATAAATGAAATTAAATTTCAAACTCTTTTTCTGTCTTTTTGCAAATTGAAAAGCCTCTATATCAAAATTTTTATATGAATTATTTAATAGTACCATCTACAGCGTTTACTCATAAAGCCGTACCTTTCTTTGGAACAAAATACTTACTCATATCAATTCCTTCTAGTTCTAATAGTTTTACCTTATTTTGAATTCCTCCACCATAACCAGTTAAACTACCATTTGTACCCACAACTCTATGACAAGGAATTATAATACAAATTGGATTCCAGCCAACAGCTCCCCCAACAGCTTGACAAGACATTTTAGCTATTCCTTTCATCTTCGCAAGTTCATTTGCAACATCCTGATAAGTAACAACCTTCCCATAAGGAATTTTACATATAATTTTACTAACCGCTAAACGAAAAGGTGTGCCTTCAATTTTATATTTAGGAGTAAAATCTGGATTTCTTCCTTGAAAATAAAGATCTAACCATTTTTCTGTTTCTGAAAATATTTTCAGATTTTTTTCTTGATATTCATCATGATGTTTCTTTTCATCTCTACTTTTAGAAAACCAAAGACCAGTTAAATATTCACCATCACTGCTCATATAAATAATGCCAAGTGGTGAAGTATAAGTTTTTAAATACTTCATTTAACCTCCATTAATTACACATTTTTATTTTTCTTACATAAGCGAAATCTGTATCATGATAATTATTTAATTCAAAATAAATTTCCTCAGCAAGACTAGATACTTCTACAATTCTTTTAACTTCTTGATTCACTTTTATAAGTGGAATAACATTTCTTTTTTTAACATCCAAAGAAACATAAAATCCTTCTGGTTTCTCATTTGTTCTTACTAAACTTTCTGCATTTGAAAAATTATTCCAAGATAAAAAGAATTTTTGAAAAACATGAATAATATCTTCTTCTTTTTTAACATATAAATCTGCCAAAGAAATTAAACCCTTTTGAACGGCCAATTTAACAATTTCTGAAATATAATTCATAACATACTTATCGGTATTTCCTTGTAATTCTTTAGCATAAGTAAAAATCATAGCCACAAACTTTTCAGCAACAACTATATCATCAAGTCCTATTTCCTTATTTCCCTGTTCATTTTCTGAAACAATCAAATGATCATATACTTCTTTAATTTCCTCTAATGAATGGGCATGTAACCAAATATAACAAGTATGTAAAACTCCATCTAATCGGTCGGTACAAAGTTGAGGTGATTTATTTTCTAATATAGAATACAATTTTAACTGTTCTAATTCTTCTAAACAAATACCATCCTCAATTAAATAGTTCACTAATTCTTTATCTTTTTTAACCATATCTACAATACTTGCAGAAAGAAGTCTCTTGATTCAAATAATCTCCAAATACATAATCAATGCAATGAGCAAAACAAGGAGTCCCTACATCATGTAAAAGCGCTGCAATCGTCTCTTTCTTATCATGTGTAAAATGCCATGTCATATGTGCTACTACTAAGCTATGATCATAACGAGTATATAAAAACAATGGATGATATAACTTGGTATAATCACATCCACAAAACTGTGTTACATTCTTTAATCTACTTAATGTGCTTGTATTTAAATATTTATCGATAAAAGATGGATATTCTCTATCAATAAATATGTTTAAATAATCTTCCATAAAACCTCCATGATCTGTAAATCATTATTTTTTTATATTTAATAAGTCCAAAACCTAAATAATAAAATAATTATATCATCAAAACAAAAGAAATGAAATACATTTAAAACATGTTAACTATTGTTATATAAAAAATATTTTCCAAAATAAAAAGTCTAGATTTCTCTAGGCTTTATGAACAATTATGGTAGCGACGGAGGGGATCGAACCCCCGACCTACCGGGTATGAACCGGTCGCTCTAGCCAGCTGAGCTACATCGCCATAACAAAAAGCAATATTAATATACCATAAAATTTCTATTTTGACAATCAATTTTTATAACTTTTAAAAAAATTATCATAATCTAAACAACATTTCACGCATAAACTATACCAGGAGGAAAATTATGAATTTAAATAATACTGCTACTGCTGTTGGAACTTATAATGGAATATCGACATCCTTAACATCCAATGTTTCAGTAGTAAATATGATTTCAGGTCTTTCAATGACCAAATCAGTAGATAAAGTAAACTGGGCTGATGGTTATTTAACATATACTGTAACAATCAATAATCAATCCACAGAGACATATGTAGCTCCAGTAATTACTGATATAATCGACACAACTTTAGTCGATTTTGTAGATGGGAGTGTTATGATTGATGGAATCGCTGCAACAGGTTCTCAATATTCTTATGCCTCTGAAACTCATACTTTATCCATAACATTAACTGATATAGCGCCCTCTACAACAAAGACAGTTACTTTTCAAGTTTCGAAAAAGGCCTAATATGGGCTTTAGCCTATTTAGCTACTCTGTGCTATCTGTAAATGATTCTTTCATGGCTAGAAGCAATACTGTCTTTACTCGTTGTTTAATGCCTCAAGGCAATCGTTATCGACCTTGTAATTCTCCATACTGGAGAACTTAAAAAATCACCCATAATGTGATTTTTTTAAATACTTTGTAAATTCCAAGTCAAAGTAGCTGTATACTCTTGATTAGCTTCTAACGTTTGATTTAACAAACATAAAACAATTCCTTCATTTACTTCCCACTTAATATTTGTTACTTTAGTTGTTCCTCCATTAGCAGTTCCGCTATAAATTAAAATTGGTGTTGTTGTAACTGGCATTAAAGTTGTACCTTGATAAACAACAGAATTAGTAAGTACTTTACCCTGTGATGAAGTAAGATCACGATTTATCGAGACATAAACCTGCCAAGCTTTACTCCTAGCTCTCGTATCAGTAATTACAATATTTAAAACTTCTGTTCTAGGACACAAAATAGGATTCGTTTGAAACGGAACTATGTGAAAAGTAACTTGAGTTGGAACATTCGTCATAACGATTTTCCCTTCATCAACAACAACCTTATTTTTTAAGGTATAAATAAAACTTTTAGCAACATTAGAGAAAAAAGTAACATTTGTACCAATCACAAGTGGACTAGTAAGTGGTACAACAAAATTACCACTTGAATCAGCCGTAACATTAACACTAATTGCATTATAAGTAACTAAAATTGAAGCATTTGGGGCTGTCTTTCCTGTAATTTGTAAATCTTGATTCGTTAAAATATCAATATTAAGTGTCGTTACTCCTATTGAAATTGCTCTTTTCTTCAAGAAACTCAAATTAGTAATAGCTGGTAATACTGCTAATTCTGCTGCGGTATAATTATTCGTTGTAACACTCATAGTAGTCGTACTCATACTAGCTACCACTTGCGAAATAGAAACATCATCCTTATACCAAGAATAAGTTGGTAAATTACTTAAAGAACCAGCAATTGAGATATCAGCTGCGACATTCCAAATATTAAGACGAGAATATTTTAAAGTAACTGGTACAGTAACACTTGTATATATTACATCCGTAACCCGATTATACAGAACAACATCTTTTGGATTATTAATATTAATAGAAGCAGAATTTCTAAAATATAAATTATAAGTATTAGTATTAATTACTTCATTGCTATTAATAATAATTAAAGATGAATTTTCATTCATGGTAAAATCTCCACCAATATACCAAGTTGGATAAGAAGCAAATACACCTGTTTGAGTTAATTTAAGAGTAGCATTTGTATCAATTAAAGTAGCCCCTGTTCCAAAATTTGCATAGCACATTCCATAGTAAGTAGTTAAATTAAAAGTAGCATTTTTTAAAACACTAAAAGCTAAATTATTATATCCATATAACAATTCTCTTGAAGGACTAGTAATATTAACATTAGCACTTTCTAAAATATGAAAATAGGCAGTAGTAGAATCTCCTCGAAACCAAAACATGGAGGTTGAAGAACTAGTAGTATTAATCGTTGTCTTACCACCAATTTCAATTCGATTACACTCTGCTACTTCATTTGCTGGTGAATAATTAGC
This sequence comes from uncultured Mycoplasmatota bacterium, assembly GCA_900549285.1. Lineage (GTDB taxonomy): Bacteria > Bacillota_I > Bacilli_A > RF39 > UBA660 > Caccenecus. Next base: position 13,249 of record URNW01000006.1, on the reverse strand, counting down.
TTGAATTGTAATAGTAGCATCAATATACCTAGTTAATCCAGTTGGATGAAAAGTCATTTGTGGACCTACATAAACAACATTATTATATTCGACAACGACATTTCTTAAACTAGCATCTTCCGCAACATAAATAATACCATAATAATTATAACCTGTAATATCCATATTTCTAACTACAATATTTGCATTTACAGCCCTAAGAACTGCTATAGTATCTCCTACTGCCGTACTTCTCATATCTGTATAACGATATCTTACACCATTATAAGTTCCATCAATAATAAGATTCGCTTTACTTGCATTAATTGTAATACCTGCTGCTAATGTAATATTTGCCCCAAAATAAATAGTAGTATAAGTATTCACTCCTTCTAAAACCATCTTTAATTCACTAAAGGTTGTAACTACCACAGTATTAGCATCAATTATTGTCATATTTTCCCCCTTATTTTAATTTATGCATCACAGCCAAAATAACAAATAATATTAACCTACTTTATGAAATTTCTTTTCTATAAATACTACTATCTTTTTCAATAACTCCACTATAATAATTAGGAACACTCCCCTCAATCATCATAGAAGCAATTACTGCATCATATTCTAAACTAATTTCTTCTATATCAAAAGGACTCATAATCTGAACTGTAAAATCTAAATAAACAAATAATTCTACTAAAGCATTATTAAGCCCATAATCAGTAACTTTTGTTTTTAAATTCGTAAGTACTGCTCCATTAAAATTAATACGAACAGGAATTTTAGGTCCAAAATTATAAAAGTATAAATTATTAAAACTATTTCCAATTGGAATAGATAAAACCATACTATTAAGATCATGAGAAAGTTTAGAATCTAAATAAGCAACAGAAACATTTCCATCTTCTAATTGATCAAAAGAAGAAGTCAATGTTAAAGAAACTCTATCTAAAACTTGATAAGCCTGTTCTAAATCAAAATCTACATACAAAATTTCTCCCTGATTATTTTTTTCAATAATTAAAATATCAGCTAAATTTTTTTCATTAAAAATACTGCTATTTAATTCATCTGTAATAAATCGATCAATCAACCTAGTAATTTCACTACTACTAATATCAATAAGAGCATCATTAAGACTATGTACAAATTTCGATAATAAAAAAAAGGTAAAAAATCCTACCAAAAATATTGTTATAAAAACAATCATTTTTAATTTTTTACCATGATATAATCGCATACTCTTAAAATTATTTCTCATGTTAAAGTATATGCTCTAAAACAAAGAAAGATTTAAAAAATTATTTAAAAATATTATTATACCTGCAATTAAAATTAAACTAACAATTATAATAATAATATAAATCAAAGCTCGACTTGATTTTACTTCTTTTTTTAGATCATTAAAATCATCAAAATCGCTCTGTGTAAATTGTAAAGTATTAGTAAAATCTTGAGTTTTATTTTCCATAATAGTTGGCTTTATTTTGTCTGCTTCTTCTAAAGACATAATTGGAGAAGTTTCCCCTATACTTTCATTCTCATGAGCTCCATTCACAATTACGGTATTATCGCTTCCCTTTAGATCTGTAAGAATATCTAATGGATCTAACTCTTCTTTATTAGAAGATTGAGTTTCTAATTCCTTTGCTGTAATTGTATTAATTAAGTGTAAGAGCTCATCATTCTCTACTTTATCCTCTTCTGGCTTCTCACCATCAATATCCAAACTATTTAAAATATCAAATTGAGTATCCCTAATCTTTTTCAATCTTTCTTTTTCATAATCTTCTTCTTTTTCACTACGAGCTCGTTCTAAAATTGCATTAATATCGTATTCCCTAGTTTCATCTAAACTAACATCAGGTTCATGATATTCTTCTTCTTCCACCAAAATACTTCTTCTTTTAGGTTGTCTGTTATATTTAGTATCTAATATCTTTTTTATTTGTTCAACATCTATATTTTTTGCATTGTTATCAAGAACTGTTGCATTTGTCTCTAATTTATAATCTTCAACTTCATAGTCATTAATATTTTCATAAAGTTTTTCATTTTTTTGTTGTCTCAAAGCAATATTATTATTCTCTTCATCATAATATTTTTCCATTCTTGTCTTCATAACGCCACGATCCTTCAATATAATAATAACATATTTTTTTTAGATTTAAAAGGCTTTATGTTTCCATTTTGAAAAACTTTTGATATAATAATAATCGATAAAGGAGAAATTAAAAATGAAAAAAATTATTGTGAATCATGATGCATGTATCGGTTGTGGTGCTTGTGTCTCTATTGATCCTGAACATTTTGAATTTAATGATGAAGGATTAAGTTATGCTACAAATAATGAAAACTTAGAGAGTAGTGATCTTGCAAGTGCTATTTCAGCTTGCCCAACTGGAGCAATTAGTATAGAAGAAATTAATAGCGAAAATGAAGGCAATAAAGAAGAATGTAATTGTGAAAGTTGCGAATGTTTAGATTGTCATTGTAAAGAAGAGGAATAAACCTCTTTTTTTCCTATTATTTTATTTAATCTCAATTTGACATAAGACTAAAAACCTGCTAAAATAACCAGCCGAAAGAAGTGATAATATGTTATGCTACAAAAACAATATTAACACAGTAAATGAAATTATGGACAAATACAATCTTTCACTAAAAGATAAAGCTTTTCTTTGGAAAATTATTTTCCCTATATTTAATCATGAGGAATTTCAAAGAAGAATGAACGAATTAGAATTTGCCCACCATGACAATATTAGTTTAGGATACCATATTATTAGTGATGCGATTGTTACCTATTTGTTAACCCCAAAAAAACAATTAAAAGAAGAACAGCAAATCATAGCAATTATAATTGCTATGTTTCATGATTTATATGAAAGACCATGGCAAAACTCTGGTATCAAAAAAGAAAGATTAACTAATCGTCATGGTTTCGTTCATCCAATAGAAGCTGTCATTAATGCTAATACATGGTATCCAAAATATTTTGAAAGTGATTTAAAAAGTAAAATTATTATTGATGGTGTCATTCATCATATGTATCCTTTTCCAGTAAGAGCTTTAGACACCACTCCAGCCGAATTAAATAATGAAAAGAAATTTTACTTATTAGATAATAAAATTCAAAATCTTATCATAAGTTCTACTTTACGATCTAAAATAGGTCATATATCATTATGCCAAAGTAAATATCTAGAAGGAAGAATTATGAGCAAAGCTGATAAAATTGTATCTATTATAAAAGATTTAAAAAGCTTTAATGGCCTAAAAGCATGTATTACTGGTAAAAATCCTAATTTAGATAGTTTTTCAAGAAAAAGATCAAAATAGCAATAATGCTATTTTTTAATTTAAAAAAATCTACAAAACGTAGATTATTTCAAACTATACAATTTTTTAACTTCTTTAATTGATAACTCCCGATACTCTCCACTTTTTAAATGATCAATTTCTAAAAAAGCAATTTTAATTCTAGACAAACGAATAACGGGATGTTTTAAAACCTCAAACAGCTTTTTTACAATATGATTTCTCCCCTCAACAATAGTAATTTCTACTAAAGATGTCTTTTTTTCAAAATCTTTATCTTTAATTTTAAAATTCTTTATAAATACTTTTCTTCCATCAACCAAAACACCATTTAAAAGTCGATCAATATCATCTTTATTTAATAACCCTTCTATTTTAGCAATATAAGTTTTTGATATTTGATTCTTGGGATGGGTAAGAAGTTGAGCAAGATTTCCATCATTCGTTAATATAATAAGACCTGTTGTATCATAATCAAGTCTTCCCACTGGATATATTCTTTCGTCTGTATGAATATAATCAACAACCGTTCTTCTTCCTTTATCATCATAAACACTAGAAATAACTCCTCGTGGTTTATTAAGCAAATAATATTTTTTAGGAATATCACGATTTATAATTGCCCCATTAACTTCAATGATATCTGTTCCATTTACTTTTGAGCCTAATTCTTTTACGATTAAACCATTCACTCTAACTTTTCCTTCTTTTATTAACTCTTCAGCTTTTCTTCTAGAAGTAACGCCTGCTAGAGCAATCACTTTCTGTAATCTTTCCATAGTTTACCTCAAATATCCAAATAACATATAACTTAAAAATGCTACTAATAAAATAAGAACAATAGAACCATTTATTTGATCACTTTTCTTAGATTTTCCTGGAACTCCTAAAGCCATTGTTAACAAATATCCTCCAACAAGTCCTCCAATATGACAGAAATTATCTATACCAGGAACCATAAATCCAATTAATAAGTTAATAATAATAACAGGTATAATTTGTGTTTTTAAAACAGTTCCTAAATATAATCGATAATGATATCCAAAATAAAGTAAAGAACCCATAAGTCCAAAAATAGCACCACTAGCACCTGCAGAAATACTACTATGAACAACAACTGAAAGAAGTGAACCCAAAATACCGCTACCTAAATATACAATTAAAAATTTAAATTTACCTAATAAATTTTCTAATTGCCTTCCAATAATATATAAAGAATACATATTAACAAATAAATGAATAATACCAATATGCAAAAACATAGAAGTAGCAAGTCTCCATACCTCTCCTACTTGAACTAAAGGACGGTAATTAGCTCCAAACATTAATAGTGTTAAAGTATCTTCACTACCTCTACCAAAGATATACATAGAAATAAACACTAAAACACAAATAGCAATTAAAATTGGCGTTACTGTTATTTTTTTCTGTTCAAAAATCTTTGTAAAGATCTTATTATCAGAAGCAGTCTTAGCATTAATATCATTTGTTACATTAACAATTAAATCAATTCCTTCTTTATCTTTAATTAATTTATTTTTAATTTTAGGAAATATACTAACAATATTACGATCCTTTAAAATATCATCAATATCACTAAACTTAATAGAAGCAATATTTTTTTCATTTTCTTTCAAATGAACATTATCACCTAAATTTAAAAATATATTTAAAGTATTCATACTAAAAGATAATGTTTTCTTTTTTATTTGGTTTACGACCTTTTTTGTTTTAAATAAATCAAACTTATACTGTTCATCATTATGAATATAATTAGAATTAATCCGAATAATCCGATAAGGTCCATCCAAATTTTCTAGCCATATTTCATCTTTTACTCCTCTAACTACAATAGGTGTATAATTCTCTTCCGTAATAAAGTAATGAACCAAAGACATCACAATCTCATCATTTTTATTTAAAATATTAAATTGCACTTTCTTTTCACCTCGCTGTACTTTTATTTTATAACAAAACATATATTTAGTAAAGAGGTGGTAGAATGAGTTTGTTATTTTATTTAACATTTATTCTTTTAATTTTAATAGTAATTTACTATTTTATATATCAAGAAAATTTAAATCAAGATCATCTCTTTTATATTATTCTCAATTTTATTTTTCTCATCATTTTACCTCTTTATTATTTTTATTTTGAAGACTTAATTTATAGTTTGATTATAGGAATTATGTTATTTATAAATTCCTTTATTTTAAACTTAAAAATAAAAGAAATATTCCATCAAGTAAAAATATTTCCTTTTCTTTATTTTTTGTTAACAGCATTCATCTTAAACTTAATACTAACCGTTTTTCTAAGCTTCTAATTCTTCCAAAAATTTTTGAAAATAAGCAGGAAGTGGACAAACAAACTCCATTTCTTTTTTTGTGATTGGATGAATAAAATTCATTTTATACGAATGAAGAAATTGTCCAAAAGAATCTGCTTCCCTCTTAGAATAAACAGGATCATTATGAACAGGATATCCGATATAAGCTAAATGAACACGAATTTGATGAGTCCGTCCTGTTTCAAGAATACAACTAACTAATGTATACTTTTTATATCTTTTTAATACTTTCATATGTGTGATAGCACTTTTACCATCTTCCACAACAGCCATTTTCTCTCTATTTTGCTTATCTCTTCCTATTGGAGCATCAATAGTCGCACTACTATTTTTAAAAACACCATCCAAAAGAGCAATATACTCTCTTTTAATTCGTTTATTTTTAAAATCATCTGCTAAGATTTCATGAACTTGATTTGTTTTGGCAATAAGAAGTAAGCCACTAGTATCTTTATCAATCCTATGTACAATTCCTGGACGAACCTCTCCTCCAATATCACTTAAACTATGAGTATAATACATAAGGCCATTAACTAAAGTATTACAATAGTTTCCATTACCAGGATGAACCACCAATCCACTAGGTTTATTAATAACCATAAGATATTCATCTTCATAAACAATATCTAAATCCATCTTAACTGCTTCAACAGTATCATCTATTTTAAAATTTTCTTCATGAATAACGATCTCTTCTCCTAAGCCAACCTTATAACTAGCTTTCACAACCTTTTCATTCACCAAAACAAAGCCTTGACCAATCAGTTTACTAATAAATTCTCTAGAATAATCAAGTTTACTAGCTAAATATTTATCAATTCTAATATTTTCCTCATCACTTACTACTTTTATCACGACGATCCTCTCCTTTAATCACAGCTACAACAAGTAATATAACTCCAATTACAATTGCAACATCTGCTATATTAAATATTGGATAATCATATCCAAATATTTTAAAATCTAAAAAATCTCTAACATACCCCAAAAATATTCGATCTGCCAAATTAGAAAAGATTCCTCCAAAAAGACAGGCAAAAGCAATATTATTACGAAGGTTATTTTTAAAGCCAAACATAAACTTAATAAGTAAAACAATTGCTAAAACACTGGCAATAATAAAAAAATAACTATGATTACTAAAAATACTCCAAGCTCCTCCTGTATTATGAGCAACTGTTACATAGAAAAAATTTTGAATAACGGGAATACTTTCATTCAGTTTAAAAAATATTTCTATTAAGCTTTTACTAACTTGATCTATAATTAAAATAAATACAGCCATAATATAAGTTTTCTTATTCAAATGAATCACCTACCCAAGTATACCACAAAATTACAATTCTACCAAGATAACATCAGTTCCAATTTTCACAATTTGACTAATTGTAACATTAACTTCTGGTTCACTTTTAAAAAGTCTTTTAAATAAATGGCGAACCATAACTGTAAAATAAAGAATTTGCCCCGTCTCATTGACCTCAGCATCAATAATAGTTCCCAAATGTTTTCCATCTTTAACATTCACAACCATTTTAGCCTGTAAATCACTTAAACGCATAGTACCACCTATTTAAAATTATGCCAAAAATTCTTTTAAAATAACTAAAATAAAAAAAGATAAAATGAATTAAAAGCATACTTATTATTTTCTAATCCATACTAATAAAGGTGAGAATATGAATAACTTTAACAAAAATCTATTAGAATTTTTAAGAAATGGAACTTGTTCATTTACCTGTATTAATCAAGTCAAAAATATATTAATAAACTATGGATATCAAGAATTATTTGAAAATAAAAAATGGAATTTAAATCAGAGCAAATATTTTATTATTCGCAATGATGCATCAATCATTGCTTTTAATCTTCAAAAAAACACAGATAAATTTAAAATTATCTCAACTCATGCCGATACTCCATCCTTTTTAATTAAGCCAAATCCAGAATATTATGAAAATGGATATCAAAAGTTAAACGTTGCTCCTTATGGAGGAATATTAAATTATGCTTTTATGGATAAGCCTTTATCTATCGCAGGAAGAATCATCACAAAAGAAAAGCAATCATATATAAAAGAAATTATTGACCTAAAAAAAACAGTAGCAATTATTCCAAGTATTGCTATCCATCAAAATGATAAAGCAAATACAAATTTAGATTTAAATACAGAAATTGATCTAATGCCCATAATTTCTTTAAATAAAAACTTTAAACTTAAAGATCTAATCAAAAAAAATCTTTTTGAATATGATTTATTTCTATATAATAATGAAGAACCCACAATCATTAATAAAGATTTACTAGCGAGTCCTAGAATTGATAATATATCTTGTACATATGCTGGATTAAATGCTTTTTTAAAGGAAAAAGGAAATGATACCAATATTTTAGTTATCTTTAACAGCGAAGAAATAGGATCTAATACTTTAGAAGGAGCAGATTCTAACTTTTTAATAAACACTTTAAAAAAACTATGTATTACTCTAAAAATAGATCTAACAACTACACTAGCTAATTCCATGATTATTAATGTGGACAATACTCATGCTAGACATCCAAATCATGACGAATTATCTGACCATACGAATACCCCTCCCCTAAACAGTGGAATTTTAATAATGAAAGAAGTAAACAGTAGTACAAACAGTATCTCTTCAACAATATTCAAACACATTTGTATTCAAAATCACATAAAATACTCTTATTATACATCCCGAAATGATTATAGTACTGGTTCAACTTTAGCAGGATATAGTCTAAAACATTTAAGCATCAATTCTCTTGATATAGGCTTATCTATGCTAGCTATGCACTCTAGTTATGAACTAATTAGTTTAGAAGATCTAAAAAGATTAGAAAAATCCTTAAAATATTTTTATGAAACAAGTTATAAAATAGAAAATAATACCATAAAATTTCTATAGTTATGATATAATATGAATACCTAAAGGAGCAAGGTATGAATATAATTGATTATATAAAGAAAAACAAAAATAAAGCATTTAATGATTTACCTTTCAATGAAATTGACAACTTAATTTTATCACTTTTACCATATATTGATTTTCAAGGAATTGTCCCAACTTTCAGAAAAGGAAAGATAACTCTTAAAGAATCCGCTGAAAAGTTAAACGATAAAAAGAAAAACTTTCGTGGCTTATTTATTAGCAACACTTTTAAAATGCTCCAAATTATGAAAAATTCCATAAGATATCAAGATATTCAACTATATAATTATGTAAATGTTGTAAATGATGATATGCAATTTGGAGCTCTAACCATGAAATTAAGTGATAAAAGTATTTTTATTGCTTTTGCAGGGACAGATTCCTCCATCATTGGTTGGGAAGAAGACTTTAAAATGACTTATCTCTACCCTGGAGCTAGCCAGAAATATGCGTCTATTTATCTAAATAAAGCTGTTACTCTTATGGATAAAAAGGTTAGAGTTGGAGGACATTCTAAAGGTGGAAATCTAGCGATTTGTGCAACAATGAACGCCCATTTTTGGATAAGAAGAAAAGTAGTAAAAATTAATAATTTTGATGGTCCAGGATTCTTAAAAAAAGAAATAGAATCAAAAGAATATAAAAAGGTAGAACCAAGAATCAAAATGTATGTACCCAAAGAAAGTATTATTGGGATGCTTCTTTATAGCACTCCCAATTATGTAGTAGTAAAATCAAAAGGAAAGAATATTTTACAACATGATGCTTTTAATTGGCAATGTAAGGATAAAGCACTCATTAGAGATAGTCAAAGTAAAAGAAGTAAAAATTTAAAAGAAAAACTAACAAAAAAACTAGAAAAGCTCCCCCTTAGTGAAAGAATTAATCTAGTTACCAACTTATTTAATATTTTTAAAAATACCAACATTAAAGATACCAAAGAAATAAAAATAAAAGAAATTTTCAAATTAATAAAAGAATTTAAAAAATTAGATAAAGAAACCCAAAACTTATTAACCGAACTATTAATCCTTATTTTCGTTAAATGATTCTATAGTTTCGATAAAATTCCTTGCTTAATCGATTCCATCTAGCTTTTTTTCTTTCCAAATTTTCTTCTTCCCTTAAAATAGCATTTTTTGAAACCTGCAAAAAAATATTCTCAAGATAACCAGATGAAATAATAGAAAATAGTTTTAAATAAACATACTCCAACCAATAACTTACATGTTCCATTTTCCCCTCATCAATACTAATATAATCTCCACTAACAAAAAGACAAGTAGAAGTATTACCATCAATAACTAAAATAGTTTCATCTTTATTTATCCATTAAATTCCGACTAAAATCATAAATTTCAGCAAAAGTACAAGTACTTAATCTCATATATTTTTTCTTTAAATTTAAATACAAATAAATAACATCTTTCTTTTCTAAAGTAATCATTTAATTTTCTCCTAAACCAATCTTAACAAATAAAAAATAAAATTCAATCTTTTCTAACTTTTATTACATCATCATCATTTAAATAACCAATTAACATAGTAGAATCAAAATGATGATTTTTTTTATTTTCTTCTATTTTACTTTCATCAAAATTAGCATAGCAATACTTACAATAATGACTACATGTATTATACCAGCCAATATCCACCATTTTAGCACAATTACAGTATTTATTATTTCTGCTTTGCCATTTTGGATAACTCCTACCAGTAATATTTTTAGCAAATTCTCTTGAAACACAATCATTTACTAAAAAGCCATATTCTTCTAGTGTTTCATACTCACTACAAGTTTGAACAGTCATCCCATGGTTTTTAGCAATCCTACTAAAATTCTTGCCAATTTCTTTAAAGTCTTGAGATGTAAAACTTTGAGCTTGTAAAACTGTCATATTCTTTTGAACATTTTTATAATTATCCATAAAAGAAACAATAATTTTAGTAACAAAACCTTCAAGTAAACTACAAAGACGTTCAAAAGCTTTCATGTGGTAATTTAAGGAATATTTTATGCTTAAAAAAATGGGATCATATCGCACAAAAACAAAATCTTTCCCTAAAATCGAACTAATTCTTCTAATATCTTCGATAACTTCTTTTTTAGAAGGAACATTTGGTTCAATATCCTTTTGATAAGGAGTAAGAGTAACTTGAAAAAGGATTGGCTGTTTTATTTCTTTTAAATAAGGCAAAATAGGATGAGGATTTTTTGTACAAAATACAATCATATCAACATCTTTAAAATAAATACGACTAACAAGTTTGGGATAAATTGGATTTCTAACATCAATAAAGCCTTCCTTGTAGCGTGAAATAAACCAAGGTGTATAAAAAGCAACAATATCCGTTCTACCACTTACATTTAAAATCATATTCCCACAACTTTCTACTTAAAAATACTTTTCTAAAATGATATTCCCTTCAATATCTTTTAAAGAAATCTTTTCTTCATCAATAACAACATAACTATGAAGAGTATGATTTTTAGGTAAAGATAAAGAACCCGTATTTACACAAATTACTCCTTCATGTTCTTCGATAAACCCAGTATGTAAGTGCCCATAAACCAAAATATCAACATGTTTAGGAATATGCTTTTTATGATAAATATGTCCATGTGTAAAGAAAAATTTTTTACCTTGAATATCAAGAGAATAAGAATCATGAAAAGGAAAAGAAGATATAGTCTCATCTACGTAAGCATCACAATTCCCTCTAATAGCAATAATTTGATCTTGATAAAAATTTAAAAGTTCTGCCACTTTCATAGGAGCATAATCTTTAGGTAAAGAATTTCGTGGCCCATGATAATATAAATCACCTAATAATATTAATTTTTGAGTATTTTCTCTTTCCACAATTTCTGGTATTTTCCTAGCATAATAAAAAGAACCATGAATATCTGATATTACTAAATATTTCATTATAAATCACCTATAAAAATTATATCACAAAAAAATTCCCTTCATAATAGAAAAAAATTGATACTAACAAAAAAAAGAAAAGCATTCGCCTTTCTTTATTATTCATTAACGGCTTCTTTTAATGCAGAACCTGCTTTAAACGTTACAGCTTTACGAGCTGGAATTTCTACTGGTTCACCAGTTTGAGGATTTCTTCCACTTCTAGCAGCTCTTTCTGATACTGCAAATGTTCCAAATCCAACTAGAGGAACTTTATCTCCACCTTGTAATGCACCTGTAATTACTTCAAACGTTGCATCGATTGCTCTCGTAGCATCTGCTTTTGTTAAACCAGTTTTTTCAGCTACTGCCTCTACTAATTCTACTTTTTTCATTTCTAAAAAACCTCCAATATTTTCTAAGCATTCTATGCTTACATATACAAAATATCACAATTTCCCCTTGAAAGCAACCATATTTACACGAAAATGTACACTTTTTTCAAGGAAGAAAAGCATTTCAAAATAAACATCAAAAATGTTTTATTTTATAGTATAATAAAGAAAAGGTGGTCCTATGAAAAAGCATATTAAATATCTACTTATTATTTTCTTATTATCGATTATCAGTATGATGCCGATGTTGAGTGAAACCCATATTCTAGGGCACGATACCAACTTTCACGTGGCCAACATCAATGCCATTCGCGAAAGTATCGACGAACATTTTATTCCTAGTAAAATATTAGATAAAGTAGGAAACAACTTTGGCTATGCCACCAACATTTTCTATCCGCCACTTCCTCATACGTCGACAGCCTATCTTACCAAACTGACAAGTCCTTTTGGTTTCGATACTTTAGACACCTTAGCCGTCGTCTATTTCTTAATTACATTCATTTCGGCAATAGAAGTCTACTTTCTCGCGGAAAAGATCTCCCATAAAAAAATAGTAGCTCTTGCTTCTAGTATTATCTTTTTACTAATGCCTTATCGATTGGGCGATATGATTGTCCGTGGCGCTTTAAATGAATGTTTTACCTTCCTATTTATTCCCCTTGTTCTTTTAAGTTTATTCAATCTCATCGATGAGAAACCGAAAACCTTTTTCTTACAATTTGCAATTGGATATACTGGACTATTTTATTCTCATTTAGTCATTACACTTTACTTCACCTTGTTCTTAATTCCATTTATCCTAATTTATTTTAAAAAACTTTGGCAAAAAGAAAATCGAAAACTAGCAATTACAGCTATCATCACCGTTACTTTATTCATTTTACCAATTTTAGTACCTTTATTAGAGCACAAAATAATGGGGAACTATCTTGTCTTTGCCGAGAACTACCTCAGTGGATTAAACTTTTTACAAGCCTATAACAACACGTTACTGGAATATATTCAAGTACTCGACGATTATTCTTGGGCTGTCCCGAAATTTATCAATATTTTAGTCATTCTTCTATTTGTAATCAGCACCATTTTATTAATCAAAGATAAGAAAAAAGAGAAAAAAATAACTTTTCTCTACTGGTTTTCATTCCTCGCTTTCTTTCTATCTCTCAATATTTTTCCATGGCAGTGGATGCCTGAATTTATGTACATGATCCAATTCGCATGGCGTACCGAAACAATGTTAGTTATCTCGCTCAGTGTTCTTGCTCCTTTATGCCTTACTTATCTAACAAAAGATAAAGTACAACTCTATACAAGCATCATCACGATCGCTGCTATCGTTTT
>URNW01000005.1 GCA_900549285.1 uncultured Mycoplasmatota bacterium | reverse complement strand
GAAAAAAGTAGACTAGAGTGTTTTTCTCTTTGTCTACTTTTATCATATCACTTCAAAATGATTTACTTTTTATTTTTTAAAAAAAATGATATAATAAAAATAGAATAGAGGGATAGTTATGGAAGAGATTAGCATGCTAGAAAGATATGGTGAAAATTTAACTAATAAGGAATATATAACAGATCCTGCAATCGGACGAGAAAACGAAATAAAACAAGTAATTTTAACCCTTTTAACCCCAGAAAAGAGTGCATTATTAGTAGGAAAACCTGGAATAGGAAAAACAGCAATAGTAGAAGGATTAGCTTATCGAATAATAAAAGGATATGTTCCAGATGTATTATTAAATTATCAAATAATAAAAATAAATATTTCTAGTCTCATAGGAAGTACTACAACTAATGGAGAGTCTGAAAATAGAATTGATTTATTAGTACGGGAATTAGCAAATAAAAAAGATACAATTGTGTTTATAGATGAAACCCATTTACTAGTAAATAAAGAAGGGGGAATGGATTTTGCAAATATGTTAAAAGCGGGATTAGACCGTGGAATAATTAAAATGATAGGAGCAACAACAACAGAAGAATATGAACACTATATTTTAAGAGATAGAGCATTTTTAAGACGTTTTACTAAAATTGAAGTATTAGAGGCTGATAAAGATACAACAGTTCAAATACTATTAGGAACTTTACCTAAAATAGAAAAAACAACAGGTGTAAGATGTGAATATACAGATTTTATAAAAGAAAAATTAATGCGTTTTATTGTAGAAATGACAGATGAATATAAAAGAGTATATGAAATAGCTTCTCGCTATCCTGATATATGTTTAACGATTGTATCAAATGCTTTTACTTATGCTTTATATGATAATAAAAGAATAGTGATGTTAAAACACTTTTATAAAGCTATTTGCAATGCCAAAAATATTTATGAAGATGCTAAATTAAAAGAAATAGAAAGATTCAAAATAGAATTTGCTGATATGATAAAAGAAGAAGGGGTAGACTTAAATGAAACAAATTAGAGTATTCCAAATTGGCTGTGGAAAAATGAGTAAATATATAATGAAATACATTTATGATGTAAAAGGTAAAATAGTTGGAGCTGTGGACATAGATCCTAAAAAAATAGGAAAAGATATTGGCTCTATCATAGAAAAAGATTCTTGTCATATTATAATTGAAGACGTAAAAAAATTAGATCAATTATTAAAAGAAACTAAACCTGATATAGCAGTAATTACGACTTTAAGTTATCTAAATGACATTGAAAGTACAATAAGGACTTGTATCATGAATAACGTAAATGTTATCACTTCAGCTGAAGAATGTTTTTATGCTGAAAGTTCTAATCCAACGCTTTACCATGAATTAGATATTTTAGCTAAAGCATATAATGTAACTATAACAGGCTGTGGATATCAAGATATATTTTGGGGCAATTTAATTACAACAATATCCGCATCTACTCATAATATAACCAAAATAAAAGGAAGTAGTTCTTATAATGTAGAAGATTACGGCTTAGCATTAGCGAAAGCACATGGTGCAGGACTTTCATTAGAAAAATTTGAAAAAGAAATCTCTTCATTAGATAATATTAGCGAAAAAGAAAGGCAAAAATTAATAAATGAAAGGAAATTTAATGCTTCTTATATGTGGAATGCAGCTAGCTGGATAAAAGATAAATTAAATTTAACTACTGTTAAAATGGCCCAAAAATGTGTTCCGACTACTTATGAAGAAGACTTACATAGTGATACTCTAAATATGGATATCAAAAAGGGAAATGCAACAGGAATGAGTGCAATTACTACTTTAGAAACAAAAGAGGGCATTACAATTGAAGCAGAATGTATTGGAAAGGTTTATAGCAAAGAAGATTATGATAAAAATGAATGGACAATTTATGGAGAACCAACCACTACTATTACAATTAATAAACCAGATACCGTACAATTAACATGCGCTGATATTGTCAATCGTATACCAGATGTCATAGAAGCTAAACCTGGATTTATACCTACAAGTAAGTTAAAAGAACCAACATATAAATCAAAATATGAATAAGAAAATAATAGGTGTTAAGAAACGATCTTTCGATTACCTATTATTTTTTTTAAATGTTCTTGTAATTTAGGATCACAAGCATAAACATAACACCCTTTAATTCCTCTAGTGAGTAAAACACGGTAAGTATTTCTAATAAGAGTGTCAGCTTCTTTTTCGTAAAAATCTTTATCTTCCTTTAATAAGACTTGTAACCCATATAAGGATTTTTCTGTATTAGCCCTAGCTTTATAATTAGTGATAACTTTCCCATTTTCATATTTTAAATCAGGTCCTATAATAACTCCAATATAATCAAATTCAAGACCTTGAACATTATGAATACATCCAACTTCATTAATAGCATTTTTTCTTGTAGCAAATTGTTCCCCATGCTTTAAATTCCAACTAGATTTAAAATCATCAATGATAATATCCATATAATTCTGATTATCAGCCTCTTTAGCGTTTCTCTTCCAACAAAATCCTGCGACTAAACGAGCGTTGTTAGAAGTGTTTTTAGATTGAATTAAATTTCTTAATTCATTAGGAGTATCTAATACTTGAAAATCAAAGTTAAATTTATAATTTCCTCTTTTATTGTATAAAAAAGAATCAATAAAGTCCAAATAAGAATCACTTCCATTGCAACGAAATTGACTATGGAGTTCTAATTCGCTTATAGAAGCATGATAAAATTTAGCAAAATATTTAATATTTGCAATACTTCCAATATCTTTTAAAGTAATCATTTGCTTTTCATCTACAAAGAAAACAGATGTTATTGACGCATGGATTATTTCTTTTATTTGATTTTCACCAATATTATTATGTATTCCAGACTTTTCTTGAAGTCTATGTGCCTCATCTACTAATAAAAAGTCATACTTATTTTGAGAATCCTTAAAAAAATAACCAGAACTTTTGAATAATTCATGAACACTTATTTCGTTATTATGTACAAGACTATTTTTATAAACTTTTCTAGGTGCCATATTTTTTGAAACATAGGCTCCCATTAATCCAAGTTTTAATAATTCGCCAAGTAAATAAATAGCAACAACTGATTTTCCTGTGCCTGGATCACCCTTTACAATAATAACTTTCTTTTTATTCGTAGTAAATGCTTCCTTTGCTTCATACTTAATCGCTTCAACAATTGTTTTTTGTTCATCAAGTAAATTATATATTTTATTATTTTCTATCATCATATCTAAAGATTCCAATAATTTTTTATTAGGTTTAGTCTTACTTTGATCAATTTGCTGGATTAAATTTAGATCATCACCAAATACAATCAATTTTTCAATAAAACTTTTTAACTTTTGAGAGTCTTCTTTTCCAAAAATGAATGCTTTTTTATAATATTTTTTGAATTTATTAGCAAATAAAATGTCATGTTCTTTTAAAATATAATTATGTAAATACACAATAGGGATAACTTTGACTTTGGATTTCTCTATGTATTGATTATAATTTTCTAATAATTCAGAATAACATAAAACCTGATAAGAGGGGTGTAAAGACGGTTTTTCTTTATTGGAAATTAAAGTTTTTACAACAGCATCTTGGTTTTTAACATCATCTACATATTCCCATTGCTTTAATTCAAATAAAATAATAATAGGCATGTGATGTAGATCAAAACCACTAATTACAAAATCAACTCTTTTACTAGTAAGAGGGATATTAAATTCAATAGCAATACCTACATCATTAGGTAAATTTTCTAACAATGGTTTCATAAAAGGCAAACTATTAGCCCAAGCTTTAATTTGATTTAATTTGGTTTTCTTGCCTATTTTTTCTTTATACGCATCATAAACTTTATTGCTAATAACTCCTTGATTAACATATTCATCAAATTCTTTTTTTAAACATGAAAAAATAATCACATTTTCACCCCTATAAAAAAAGCTAGTAAAAACTAAGTCTTTACTAGCACTTAACAAAAGTATAGCATAATTTTTATAAAAATTACAGTAAAATAAATAAAAATAGTTGCAATTTAAAGTAAAATTTGATATTCTAATATTGTTCAAATGGCGGGATTGGTGAAGTGGTTAACACGGCAGATTGTGGCTCTGTTATGCAAGGGTTCGACTCCCTTATCTCGCCCCATTTATGGGAAAATCAAACCTTTTGGTTTGTTTGATAGCTAAAAGCTAGGAATTTCAATAGGAAATCCTAGTTTTTTTGCATATTAAAGAAAGGTTTGATAGTATGAAATTTGAGAAAGTTAATATGCCATTAAATGAGAATTTATATAATAAGTTAAATAATATGTGCATATTTAATAATTTGAAATTAGAATATAAAAATGGAATTATATTTAGAGTGGCTGATACGAATGTTAATTTTATTGAGCCACATAGATTTATTATTAAAGTAAATGATATAGCATTAGTATTATTGTGTTATGATAATTTGAATTTATATTTGTATGATAAAGATATTGTAGTAAATGTGCCTTTATTAAAAGAATTGATAGAAAAAATTAGGAGTAAAAATTATGGGGCGTAGAAGATTTGGAGTTACATTATTAAGCACCCCAGAATATTATCTATTTAGTGAAGAAGAAGCAAAGGCAGTTTATTATAATTTAATTAAGTTTATAAAATATAAGTATGGAAATAGTAATTATGATTATAGCATTTTAGTTGGTTTATCTAATGTAGATGGAAAAAGCGTTGACTATAAATATAAATGCAAAGGTGTTGGAAGACCTAGTTATGAGTTTATGCCTAAGAATAAAATTAAAGGTATTAGATATGTAAATTGGCATTTACATATTATGGTTTGTGGTGCCCCATTAGGGACAATGGTTAGAGATATTGAAGATTATTTACAAAAAATATTAAATAAGAAATTAAGTAATGAAGAATTTGATAAAAAAGTTTATGATAGCCCGAATTTTAATAAGTATTATTTTAATGGCTATAAAAAAGAATTAGATGTGTTAATGAGTGGTTTGTTAAGAAAAAGAAAAAGCCAAAAGAAAGAGTTCCTAAGTGTAGTTTAATAAATTTGAATGTTAATAGAAGAAAGACAAGAAATAGAAAAGAAGATTATGAACATATAATAAAATATATAGAGAAGCAAAGCATATTAAGTTATTTAATTGAAAGCGAAGGTTTTACAGTTGCTTATTTTGATATTGCTAGAAAATTGGATTTATTGGCAAAACCAGTTAGTAGAAAATGCTTTAATGTTAATAATTATAGGGCTATAAGTAGTTTAAGTAAGTCTATTATAATAGAATTTATTAAATTATAAAAAAACATATAATATTAAAGAAAAAGATAGAAAAATAATAGTTTTTAATAGGAAATAATAGTATTTTTATTAAAAATAATAAAAGGAGCAATGATTATGGCTAAGTTAAATGTAAAACAAGAATTAGCAATAAATGAATTGTTAAAAGGAAATAGCATAGTTGAAAGTGCTAAAATTGTTGGAGTAAGTGAAGCAACATTGAATAGATGGCTTGCTAATAGCGAGTTTAAAGCAGTTTTAAATGAGAGAAAAAGCCTTATAGTAGATAATTGCATTGATAAGATAAATTTAATGGGAAATAAGGCTATAACAGTCTTAGATAATATATTAGATAATGATAGTGCTAGTGATAATGTTAAATTTAATGTGTCAAAGAATATTTTAGAGATGATATTAAAATTTAATGAGCAAAGAAATATTATAGATAAAATGAAAGAATTATTGAGAGAGAAAGAGAGTGTTAATAATGGGTAGTTTAAATAGTTTAAATAATAAGTTAGATAAAATAAAAAGAACCATCAGCAATAATGGTATTTTAAGAATATATGTGTGAATAGAGGAAGATAAACCAATAAGAGCAGATTTAATATATAAGAAAGATGTTAAATATATTTATTGTTATAGTATGAAAGAATATGTAGAATTTTTAAATAAGCATAAAGGTATAGAGATATTAAAATTTATTGGAGTAAAAAAGCCAAAGCCAGGAGATGTGGCTGTGGCATAATTATTTACTATCATTTAAACCATCTATATAGCTTTCTACTTTAGCTTTATTAGTAGCAGATAATTTATTGATTTTGTTAAGTAAAATAAAGTCATTATCAGAAATATTATTTGGTTTAACATCATCAATAGACATATCATATTTAGTTCGGCATAATAAGTAATCAATAGATGTATTGTAGTAATTAGCAAGTTTAATTAACATATCAGAACTTGGGAAAACTCGACCAGTTTCATAAGAAGATATAGCTTCTTGGGTAATATTTAAGTCCATAGCAACTTTAGTTTGCAAAAGATTTTTACTATTACGAATTTGCTTTAAATTATTCTCCACGCGATTATCCTCCTTTATATATAATTTTAAAATTATTAGAAATCAGTGATAGCAATATTAGTTATATTTATATAATTGATATTGTATATTTTGCCGAAATAATATATAATTATTTATAGTGAGGTGCGTTATGAAAGAAAAAATATTTTATTCAAAAGAGGTTAAACATTATGAGGGGTTAGGTATTAGAGAGGGAGCAAGTTGTATTGTTAGATTAACTAACTATGAATTACAGTTTTGTGATATTAAGAAAAGACCTATTTTAAAGATTAATTTAAAAGATATTAGTAATGTAGCAATTATTAGCGATAAAGAATTGATAGAAAAAGATAAAAGTGTTATAGGTCGCGGAATAGTTGGTAATGTATTATTTGGTGGTGCTGGTTTAATATTAGGTGGTTTAAGTGGCTTACAAAAGAAGCAAATAATACAAAATATTGATTATTTGGTAGTAAATTATAAAGTTAACGGCGAAGAAAAAGTGGTTAATGTATATGCTAATGAGGGTGTTATAGATAATACTTTTATGAAAGCATTAAATTATGCTGTTGATATTAGTAAGCAAGAATTAAAATGTCCTAAGTGTGGTGCTGTATATAATTTTAATGATTATAAATGTAAAAATTGTGGTACAGTTTTAAAAGATACAAAGAAATTAAAAGTATTTGTAGGTATTTTAGTTAGTGTAATATTATTTTTCGTATTGATAGTAGGAATTGCTTTGTCAGTTGGTGGTGGGAACCCAAGAGAGGTTAATATAATTAGTAGAGTTGCTAATGTTGATGTAGATAAGGCAACAGAAATAAACAATATATTAGAAGATATAGGTTTAGATGAATTTGATGATATGGTAGCAGATAGTGAGATATTAGATGGCATTGAGGGCGAAGGATCTAAGGGGTATAGAATAAGAACTGATTTTAGTGATAATGTTATATTATATTTAGATAGTAATAATAATGTTATATGCGTAAGATTTGCTGATGAAGATTATTATAGAAATGGTAATGTATTAAAAAAATTTGAGTAGTCAGTAAAATAACGGCATATTAGTAGGTTTAAGGTAGTTTAGGTAATTTAGTATAAATTATATTGAGTTACCTTTTTTATTGAAATTTAAAGCGAAAAAATAAATATTTAATATATAATAAAGTCGAGTGGTAATGATGTGCGATGGTAATGATGTGCGATTTTAATAAATTGAAAAATGGAATATTAGTTTTTATTATTGGAGATGCCTTAGGTGTTCCATTAGAATTTAAAAAAAGAGAAATATTTAAAAATAATAAAGTTACAGATATGATTAGTAGTGATAGAATTGGTGTAAAAGGTGTTTGGTCTGATGATAGTAGTATGGTTATTGCTACAATGAAAGCGATTATAGATAATAAAGGTAAAATAAACTATGAAAGTATTATGAATAATTTTATTTTATGGGTTTCAAATAAAGATTTTATTGCTATTGATAAAGCATTCGGCATTGGCAGAGCAACATTTTTTGCTTTAGGCAATTATTATAATAAAAGATATGAAAAGATAACTGATTGTGGTATGAAAGGTTTTAATTATAATGGTAATGGTAGTTTAATGCGAATATTACCTATTGCTTACTATTGTTATTATAAAAAATTAAATGAAAATGAAATATATAATTTAGTAAAAGATGTATCATCATTTACCCATAGACACGAAATAAGTATATTAGATTGTTTTATATATGTGCTTTTAGTTATAGAGTTATTAAGTGGCGAAGAAAAAGTAAATGCTTATAGTAATATAAGAAAATATAATTATAGAAAATATTTTAGTTTGGAAAATATAAAGTATTATGACAGATTATTAAATAATGATATTAGTAAATTAGATGTAGATAGTATTAGTAGTATGGGTTTTGTTGTTGATACATTGGAGGCAGTTATATGGTGTTTTATGAATAATAATAGTTATGATAAATGTGTCATTGAAGCCATCAATTTAGGAAATGATAGTGATACTATTGGAGCATTATTTGGTGGTTTAAGTGGTATATATTATGGTAATTTACCTAGTAAATGGTTAGATAGTATAGTTAAAGAGGATTATTTATTAAAGTTAAGTAATGACTATTATAATATTTTTAAATAATATTTAAAAATATGGTATATTAAAAAATATGAGTAGTCAGTAAAAATAATAGCATATTAGTAAGTTTAAAGTATTTTAGGCAATTTAGTATAATTATATTGAGTTACCATTTTTTATTGAAATTTGCGAGGAATAAACAGCAAATAACTATGATATATAGTAAAAATAATGTATAATATTATACGGTGATGTAAGATGAATAATAAAAATATTAGCCTTTTTAATTATGTTTATAGTAGTGTATATGAAGAAGACAAAAGTGATGATTTGAAATGGCAAGAATTTGAAAAGTTATGTTTAGAAAAAATGAAGTATGTGCCATATGATTTTGTAGTTGAAAATGAAAGTTTAGTTACATTAAATAAAAAAGGAATGTGGCAAGATTTAAGTGGCGGTAAAGGTATAGTTGGGAAATTTGTTATACTGAATTTTTTGGGTCAAAAAGAATATATAAATTATAAAGTAAATGAATTAAAGGCAATTATTAGTAATTATGGAAATGAAGCATTTAAAAATTTAGAAGATGTATTTGATAATATGTGTAATGAAGCTATTAGAGAAATTTTAAATGAGTGCCGTAATATTGGCTTAATTAGTTTTGATAATAGTATTTTTAGATATTATGATAATAGATTAGGTACAATTATTTATGATAATATTAAAGTTGTTATGGGTCAAAGTAATATGAGTCAAGGCAGTCCAATAGTATATGGAACATATATAAGTCAGCAAGGCAATGGAAATGTTGCTAATGTTAATAATATTAGTGATGAAAAGTTGTTTGAATTATTAGATAGTAAAATAGAGGCAATAAAAATGGAAATGAAAAATAATGACTGTAAAGATAAATTGGAAAAATTAGAAAATGCAATTAAGATGAAAGATAAGAAAAGTGTTTTAAGTATATTGTCGGAATTGGCTAGTATTGGCAGTTTTATAGCAGCAATGATTATTAAATAATTAGCATTTAAAATTGTGTAGGTTTATAAAGATTTAATTTGAATATGAATTAAGTCTTTTTTTGTATTTGTAAAAGTATATAATTGAATTTTTAAATATTTGAAAAGTTTTTTAACTTTTTTAAAGAAAGGGCTCGGAAAACAGAACAAATGTTCATATAATATATATTCATAGTAAGGAGGTGTCTAATGAAAGAGCAAGAATTGAGAAAAATAGTAGAGTTTGTATGCAATGGCTATGTTGATACAATTATGGAAAACATTGAAGACAATAAAAGAGAATTTCCATATGCAATTGCTTGTGCTAATTATATTGCTGAGTTAAAAGAAAATAATATCATTGTTGGACTTAATGATGTATTTGTGGATATTGTTATAGATAGAATATTTAGAGAATTTAGTAATTATATAGGAAGGTAAATTTATTATGAAGAATAAAATATTTGGTTATGCAAGGGTTAGTAGTAAAGACCAAAATGAAGAAAGACAATTAGTAGCATTTAAAAAATATGGTAATGATGAAAGAGATATTTATATTGATAAGCAAAGTGGTAAAGATTTTAATAGAGAGCAATATAGTATATTAAAAAATGTGTTAAGAGAAAATGATTTATTAGTTATTAAAAGCATTGATAGATTAGGTAGAAATTATAATATGATAATTGATGAGTGGAAAGATATTACAAAGAATATTAAAGCCGATATATTAGTAATTGATATGCCTTTATTAGATACGAGATGTGTATGAATCAAGAATGGATAGAAAGAAAAGATGTTCAAGAAATGTTTTCATTAACTACAAAACAAATTGGAAGAGTCTTAAGAAATATAAAACGAAGACACAAATATGATTACTATTTATGGATAGATAGAGATAAAGATAATAAATCAAAAATGTATATAAATAAGGAATGTGTTGAATGGTTAAGAAAAGTTTATTTCAATAAAAAAGTACATTATTTAACTTCTGAAATTGAATTTTATAAAGAAAAAATTTTTGATTTAGAAAATGAGTTAGGAATAGATCATAAAAGAAATAAATATGTATCTACTTCTTTAAGATTTCTACCATATAAATTTGATAAAAGTGTAAGTGCTATTCATGTAGCACTTCATAGGATGAGAAAAGTTTTTCCTTATCCTATAACCTTTGAAGAAGATGATGTTATATGTGTTAAAGAAGAAGGAGTTAAATGGTTATACGAAAATTATTTTAAAAGAGATTATTTAAAAGAATTGGAAGAATATAAATGGTATTTAGAAATGCAAAAAAACAATTTTAATAACAATGAGATATTAAAATTATAAGTGTAGTAATTTGTAGAATTATTTGATATAATACTTTTAGGTTTAAAGTGCTAGTACAGACTTTATCAGGTTTTGTATTGCGCTTTTATTTTTTGATTGGAGGATTTGGTACTAGTGATTAATTTATCAGAACAAGATTTGAAAAAAATATTATTGGAAAAAGGAATCAATGTTAGCGAAGTAAAAATATTAAAAAAAGATAGTGGTCAAAAGAAAGTTTATTTTATTAGAGTAGATGACATTGAATATGCTTGTAAAGTTGTAGATGTAACTCCATATGACGTTTATGATAATTTTGATATATCAAATAATTATAATCTAGAAGGTATTGATAGAAATATTTTAAATGAAATATTTACAAGAATAAATTCTGAATGTAAAAGAATAAACACTGAAATAAAAATGAATAAAGCTTGTTCAAATTTACCTCAATTAAAATTTTTTGAAACAATTAATTATGTGTTTGTTAATAGTTATTATTGGGTTGCTTACTACATTGAAGAGAAGTTTGAAGGTTCAAGCTTACAATATAAAGACAATTATTCAGATAATGAGGTATTAGATTTTATTTTACAAATGTTAAATCATATAAAAATAATGTATAATAGTGGATATGTACATAGAGATTTAAAGCCTGATAACATTATTATTAATGAAGAAGTTTATAAAGTAATTGATGGTGGATTAGGAAAAAATTTAAAGGAAGAAGAAGGAAATAGTATGCTTTCTCATAATTTACTTGGAACAAGAGGATATTGGGCACCTGAACAACAAAATTATCCACCAGATTATAAATGGAATTTTCAAACAGATTTGTACCCAATAGGAATAATGGCTATGGAAATGTATATTCCAGAATTGAGAAAGAATTTTAAAACTTTAAGAGATCTAGATGAGATGTATATTATATGGAAAGAAAAATTTAGTGATAATATAAAAAGAATGAAAGTTTTTAGAAATATTATTGTAAACCTATCTTCATATCAAAAATTAAATAGATTCAATGATATAGATAAAGCAATTTTACAAGTTGAACAATTAAAGGAGTGTGAGTAATATGATTTATATTCAAAATGGACCAGCCTGGAGACCAAAAGTTCTAGAAATATTGAATAAAAATTTAGTAGATGGTATTATCTGGGATCCAAGAGAAGAAACTTTTGAAAAAGTAAATGAAATAAAAGATACAAATCCAAGTTTAAAAGAAATTGACAATATAGTTGATAATAAATGGTTTTATAAACAATTTCAAAATTCTGAAATAAAAAAATTAAAAGACTTGGATTATATTCCAGATGAAATAATAGACAGAACATTTTTAAGAGACAGTAAAAAACTAGAAGGATATATTATTAAATGTTTTAATTATCAAAAATTATATAATGTAAGTAAATTGTTATTGCCTACAGTTTACTTATCTAGCTTTGATGGAAGAATTGTTGATAAGATATTTGATATGTGTGAATTTGCAATAAAATATAAAAAAGAAAATGATTTGTCAGAAAAAATATATGTTTCAATAGTGGCTCAGGAAAATGCTTTTAATAACATGAATGACGTAAATGATTTTATTTCTGATTTAGGAAATTATAGTGGGGATATTAATGGAATCCATATAGTTATAGATAGAGATAATGGTGACACTATAAGACATAATTTTGATTCAACTAGATTATCTAATATTATGAGTTTTAATTATACTTTAAGCAATGCAAATTTTGATGTTATTTATGGTTATTGTGGATTAGAAAGTTTACTTTTAATTGCATCAGGTGCTAATTCAATTTCATCAGGCTGGTTTTATTCTTTAAGAAAGTTTAATCGTCAAGAAAAAGGACTTGAAGTTTTTCAAAGACAAGGAAGACATATAAAAAGATATACTTCAATTAAAATACTGCATGAAGTCAAAATGGAAGAAATTTTATTTCAAGCTATGCCTGAAAATAAAGAAGAAATATTTAACTTAATTGTTGGTGATACTAATTTAGATAAAG
Organism: uncultured Mycoplasmatota bacterium; assembly: GCA_900549285.1. Lineage (GTDB taxonomy): Bacteria > Bacillota_I > Bacilli_A > RF39 > UBA660 > Caccenecus. The sequence goes on along the minus strand of URNW01000005.1, from coordinate 55,094 downwards.
ACATCCGTAATAGTAAAAGCATTGAAGAAATATCACTAAATACTACGTATATACAATATTTTGAAGCATTAAACGATTTGTTAAAACCAATGAAAGATTTAGATATTGAAGACAGAATTAATTATGCTAGTGATGTAATAGAAAAGGCATTAAACAGCATTGATAGATATAATCATCTGGTTCCTAAACCTATTACGGCTATAACAAATATTCATGTAAAAAATTATCAATTAGCATTAAATGAATTTAAAAAAAGTCATTATATGGATTAAAAAAAGCAAGTCACGCAACGACTTGCTTTTGTAATATTAAATATTTTGCAATACTGCTAATTAATGAAGCCTGAGAATAATTATTTTTTTGAATTTTAGGTTTCACAAGAATTTTGTATTTATCATTATTAACAGCGATTAAACCAACATTATATGACAAAAAATAATTTTTCTTAGTTAACGATAATTTTTTAGCAATTTTTTCAGGCATTACAACGTATGACTCACTTGAAAATGCTTGATTTTTTATTGCTTGAGAAATTGCTTTCTGCCAATCAGTTAATTTTGCTTCATAAGAACTAAAAACTAATTTAGGAAACTCAAATTGTTCATTAATTATATATCTATAGTATTTTGGTTCATTAATAATATTTGCTGATTTTAATTTTGACAAAATGGATAATATATATTCTTCGGTATAACCAGAGTTTTTTATTAAATAAGATAAAGTTCTCATTGATTTTTTATGCAAATACCCAACGATTCTTGCAGCAGCTATATTAGAAAGTATATCAGCCTGTTTTTTTGTTAAAGGTGTATTATTATCATATTTTACTTTAACAATATCAACATTACCAAATCTTGCATTAAATTCATCTGAAATATAAGTATGATCTTGTTTATCTTGTTTCATTAAATTAATAAATTTATTTTGTAATTCTAATTCGCTCCTAAACACATCCATCACCTTTACTATTTAATTATATTATAGCAAAAATATTAATATTTTAAAATAAATTAACTTAATTTTAATTTGCTTTATGTAAAAGACTTTGTAAAATTTATTAAATGATGCTATAATTAATTCATCAAGTATTACTAACTTGGGTGCAAAACTCATTAGTTTATTGCCCCATTAATTATATGTATTGAAAAGTCGAACCATTGATTTGGTTTGATTTTCTATATAAAAAGTTATACTATCAAATAGCATGAAAAAGACGACTTTAAATGGCAAACTAGAAAAGTCTAACGTCATTTTAAATAAGCTGTCTTTTTTCTTATAACAATATATCGCAAAAATAACAAAACTGTCAAATTATACAAAAGTTTAATTATGAACAATAAATTGAATTAAGGAAAATCAATTAAAAGTGTATTAAATGACAATCTATTCAATTATAAACTCGTACTTTTGTTAATAAAAATACTTTAATCTCATCAAAAATTACTTGAAATTTCTATAAATTAATATATTTTCGTAAGTTTTTTGTCGATCTTTTAGGCTTTAGACTATATTATAAGTCGACAAAATATTTACATTATGTTTAATTATAAGCTAATTAATTAAAATAATTTTAAAAAAACACTTTAAATTACAAAATGTATAATTAATTCGCACACAAATTTTATCATAGTTTAAAAATAAAGTCAATTTCAAAAAAACAAACCATGTTTATTTAAAATTATTATTGACATGCCAAATAAATTGTGTTAGTATCAAAGTATAAATGAAAGGAGGAAGAAAATGCAAATTGATCTAACATTTAAGCTTGATAATTTTATACTACCTAAAGACTACCGAAAAAGTATTGTTTCATTTTTCAAAGAGACTTTAACCAAATACAGCAAAGAATTATATGATTTATGGTACACTAAAACAACATTAAAGCCTTTTTGCTTTACCACATATTTAAAAAATCCAACATTTGAGGAAGATAAAATTATGCTTGAAAGTTCTATATTGACAGTCCACATAAAAAGCGATATTACAAAAGAGACAATAGAATTTTATAATGCTTTACTTCTAAGAAAAAAAGATAACATAGAATTTAATTTAAAAAGCAATTCAATGCATTTAATTCAAATTAGAACAAGTATAATAAGAAATTACTATAATGACGAAGTAATAATAAAATTTGATTCACCGTTGGTAGTAAGATATCACAATCAAAGTACAAATAAAGATACATATTTTACACCTGATGATAAGAATTTCGAATCAATGCTTAAATTAAATATAAAAGGAAATTTAGAAAGACTAGGTTATAATTTAGAATTATATGATTTTAAAATAGTTCCTTTAAGCACTAAATCTACAATTATCAAAATATACAATGGAAGCGTTAGAGCATCTTTAGGAATATTCAAACTAAAGGGAACGCCTGAGTTAATTAGTTTACTAAATAAAATTGGCCTAGGTTCAATGCGATCAAGTGGCTTTGGCTATTTTAGAATTTTAAATGGAAAGGAGTAACATGGAACAAGTAGAATTTAATACTCAAGATTTTTGTATTAATGCAGGAATCGTTGGGTTATTTACAATGATAGAAAATAATGATGATAAAAGAGTATGTGAGATAAAAGAATCAACTTTAAAAATAGACAAGGAATACATGCTTAATACTGATTTTGCTGAACTTTATTTTAATGCTCTGATTAATAAATATAAAAATAATTGTCCTTTAACAAAAACAATAATAAAATTAGAATCATTACTAGAAAAAGATTTAGAGCAAAAGGAATTAAAAGAAGAACTAAAAGCAATAGAAACAGCCTTAAACTCGAATCGTTATAAATCGGGTTATGAAATAGTAAAAAATAAGTTATCCTTTGACTGGAATAATGATTTACAAAATTTAAAAAAGTCAACTATTGATAATTACAAAGATAATATAAAAATCATACTAAATGATTTAGCAAATAACGATTTAAAAGAAATATTTTTAATTAAAGATGTATCATATTTTGTCGTTAATAACTTTTGGGAAGATGTGAGTTTTTTAAATACATCTAACAGCAAAAAAGCCCCCAAAGAAGAATTTAGAAAATATTTCGAAGAACCCTTAAAAGATTATTTAAGCAAAGAAACAAAAGGAAATGAATTTTGTGCCGAATGTGGAAGTAGAATTAGTGGAAATAGTAAAATTAAATCTTCCTATGTACGTACTTTAACAGAAGATTTTGCTAGAAAAAATTCTAATTATTGGAATTTTAAGCCAAACTGCTATATATGTCCTAAATGTAATTTCTTGTTTTCTTTAATACCACTTGGCTTTTCATCTTATAATAATTCATTTATTTTTATCAATCAAAATGATTCAGTAAATACTTTGATAAACACAAATGATGATATTTTCTCTAATGAAGATTTACGTTCTTATCAAAAATTCAATGAAATGATTAATAAAATTGCTGAAAAAAATTTAGAAAAATTAAGTAATATTGAAGTAATTACCAATTTAGGAAAAGAAGAAGGCTATGATTTTAATATTATATCTAGAAACATCTTGCTGAAAATTAAACATAACTTTAAAAGATTAGAGTATTTATCTAAAAAATCTGCTATTAAATCAAAACAAGAATATTTAAATGTTTATAATGAAACAATGAGAAGAATATTAAATAACTATAGCTTATATCCCTTAATAAATGAATTAATGCTATTAAGCTTAGAAGATGAGACTAAATATGCAAGTAGTAGTTGCTATGCTTTACTAAAAATAGAAGGAGGAGTAAAAATGCAATATGAAGATGTTATAGAAATAGGAAAAAAATATCGGAAAGGATTAGACAATGAAAATAAGATAAAAGAATTAGTATTTCAGATGTTAGATATGATTAAGATGGAAAAAGCAGATGATTTATTTGACCTTATAGCTAACTTGTCTAACATAACAGGAGAAAAGATCCCAGAAGAATTATATGAAATTTTAATAGATAATAAAAAATTAAAGCTTATAGGCTATGCCTTTGTTATAGGATTTAGAAATGGAGATGGTAATAATGAATAAGAAAGGCTTAACAATTAGCATAATACTTGAAGCAGAAAGTGCTAATTACGGAGATAGTATAAGAAATAGTTCTGTTTTAAAAAAGATAGTGAGAAAGGATAACAAAAATTATAGTTATATTTCTAGACAAGCATTAAGATATAGTATAGTAAAACTACTCGGATGGGATAATACTCCAATTGAAGCCAAAGGATCGGGCTCTCAAAAAGTAGCTCAATTTGCCCCCGACGCAACGATTAAGGAGTATCCAGAAATAGATTTATTTGGATACATGAAAACAAGTGAAGGAGATTCAGCCAATACTAGAAATGCCGTAGTAAGATTAAGTAATGCTATTTCTTTAGAAGAATATAAAGGAGATACTGATTATTTAACAAATATGGGACTAGCAAAGAGAAAAAATTTAGATAATAGTATTGTTAAAAGTGAAATTCACCGCTCACTTTATGGATATACAATTTCTATTGATTTAGATTTAGTAGGAATTGACAAAGAGACAGAAATATCAAACGAAGAAAAAGCAAAAAGAATAAATGATTTTTTAGAAGCAGTAGAATATCTATATCGCGATATACGTGGAAGAAGAGAAAATTTAGCACCAGTTTTTGTTATAGGAGGTATTTACAATCGAAAAAATCCTTATTTTGAACACCGCTTGTCTCTAAAAAAGAATGACTTAAATTTGTCAGCTATAAAAGATATCTTAATTGATGAAGAGGTAAAAAAGAATACAAGTGTAGGCGTATTAAAAGGAATATTTAACAATGAAGAAGAAATTATTAGAGACTTGAATGCCAAAACAATTAAAGGAGTATTTGATGAATTAGAAGGGAAAGTAAATGAATACTATCAAAGTAATTAGACTTGAATTAAAACAAACTACAGCTAACTACCGAAAACCACTAAATTATCAAATTAAAGAATCATACCCGTTACCGCCATATTCGACAGTAATTGGTATGATTCACAAAGCTTGTGGCTTTAAAGAATATCACCCAATGGATATAAGTATTCAAGGAACGACTAACAGTTCAATTAATGATGTTTATACAAAATATACCTTTAAAAATGGTGGAAAATTTGAAGCAGGTAGACATAATATTAAAGTAACAAGTCAAGGAAAAGAATACGGAATTACAAAAGGGCTAGGCAATATTGAATTAGTACAGGATATTAATTTAATCATTCATATTAAACCCTCTAATGAGAGTGAATTAGAATTTATTTATAACAAATTAAAATCACCTGAAGTATATTTATCATTAGGAAGATATGAAGATTTAGTTGATATACAAAAAGTATCTATAGAAGATTGCGAGTTAATAAGTGAAACAGAAACAAAAGTGCCAATTTACATTCCCGTAGATAAAGAAATTGCTTATGGAACAATTTATAATTTGCCAAAAATATTTTCAATTAATCCTAAAACTGGATTAAGACAATTTGATAAACAAATAAGAGCTAGTTTACATATTAAAGGAACAGAACTAGAAAATGTTTATCAAGATAGTTATGGTTACCCAGTAATATTATGTTAAAAATTTCTGTCGAACTATAATAGCGTTAAAAACTTGGGAGATCGACAGAAAAAATATTACAAAATTATATATATTTATAGAAATTTTAGATACTTTATGATAAAATAAAACCAATCTTATTAGTAAAACTACGAGTCTATAATGATGCATAGTGCAATCTAAATTAAATCTAAATAATCTTTGTATATAGTGTCGTTGGGTCTATAATGATGCATAGTGCAATCTAAATAATTCTTTTAAATCTACACTATCCTTAATTTTTAAGTCTATAATGATGCATAGTGCAATCTAAATTCGTTTTCGACTTCGATAGCGTCTAATTCTTGATACGTCTATAATGATGCATAGTGCAATCTAAATAATATTTACGGGACTTTAAGCAACGTTTTTTAAGCAGTCTATAATGATGCATAGTGCAATCTAAATTTGCTAACTTGATAACACAACTCTTTTTAATATAATGTCTATAATGATGCATAGTGCAATCTAAATCCATCAGAAATAATTATTCCTTGACCAGTAGAATCGTCTATAATGATGCATAGTGCAATCTAAATTATAGTAGCGATAGTGGCTCTACTGTTCATGAACCAGTTTATAATTATGAATAATCCATTAAAATACAAAAGGAGGTTAAAATGAATGAATTATTACAAGAACTAAAAAATAAAACGGAAATTACTCTTAAAAATTATTTAGCAAAAACTCATCCCAAAAAAACATTAGAAGAACATACAGAAGAAGTCTTAAAAGTATTCTTTAATTTTATAAAAGAATATCCTCAAGCTTTTAGCAAAGAATTTCAGGAGATGATCTTAATATCATGCTATTACCATGATTTTGGAAAATCTAGTATTTTATTTCAAAATGAAATAAAGGGAATAAATCAAAATGATAATATAAATCATGGTATGTTAAGCCCTAAGTTTTTGCCAAAAGAATATTTAATAGATAAGTATGGGTTAAATGAATATCAAATCATTGCCACAGCAATATTCTATCATCATAAAAGAATAACAGATATAGATGGTACTAAATATAGAGAAATATTTGAAAAATATGTAAAACCAGTAATTCCTAATATTAATCCGAATATTAAACGATTTAAACTGAAGGATTTATTATTTGATAAGCGAGGAACAGATTTGCCAGAAGAAGATTGGGAAAAATATAGTAAGGTAAAAGGAATGCTAAATCGCTTTGATTATGCTGCCAGTAGTGGAACGACCATAGCAGAATTAAAAAATAAAAACAAATTGATAGCTCAAAACATTGAACAGGATTTTACATTAAATGATATTCAAACTTTTGCTAAAGAAAACAAAAATAAAAATATTATTATTGTAGCAAGTACAGGTATAGGAAAAACAGAAGCATCCTTACTTTGGCTAAACAATTCAAAAGGCTTCTATACGTTACCATTAAAAGTAGCAAGTAATGACATTTATAAAAGATGCAAAAATTATGGTAAAAATAATGATATAGCCCTACTCCATTCTGATAGTTTCGGAGAAATGTTAAAAAATAATTCTGATTTAACTTATAGCGAATATTGTGAAATGAAACGACTTAGTTATCCACTAACTATATGTACAGTAGACCAAATATTTAAGTTTCCTTTTAAAGCTCTAGGAGAAGAACAATTCGTTGCTACTCTATCCTATAGCAAAGTAATTGTGGATGAAATCCAAATGTATTCGCCTGTAATTCTAGCTTGTATTATAATTGGTTTAAAAACAGTTAACGAGTATGGTGGACATTTTGCTATTACAACCGCTACTTTACCAACATTCTTAGAAGATAAAATAAAAGAGTATATTGGCGAAAATAATTATATTAAAAAAATATCTGTAAGTAATAAAACACGACATTTTATAGAAATAGTAGACGGTGATTTTAATTATGATAAGATAATAAAAGATAGTGAATCTAGCAAAGTGTTAATAATATGTAATACAGTAAAAAAAGCAATAGAGATATATAAAATTTTAGAAAATAAAGTGGAAGAATTGCACTTGTTACATGCAAGATTTATTAAAAAGGATAGAGAAAAATTAGAAACTGAAATAAAAAATTTTAATAAAAATGGGATATGGATTACAACTCAAATAGTAGAAGCAAGTCTAGACATTAGTTTTGATATACTACACACTGAAATATCACCAGCTGATAGTCTAATGCAACGGCTAGGGCGTTGTAACAGAAAAGGATTGATAATTCCAGATAAACCTAATGTTTTTGTTTACAATACTGAACGAAAAAGAATTTATGACAAAAATCTTGTAAACTTATCCTTAGAAAAATTAGAGAAATACAACAAAAAGCTAATAAGTGAAGAAGAAAAATTAGAATATATAAATAGTGTCTATAACAAAGAAGAACTAAAGAGAAATGATACAAATTATATAGAAGAACTAAATAAAGCAATCCATCATTTAGAAAAAGTATATCCTTTAAAATATAATCAGAGTGAATTACAAAAATTATTTAGAGATATTAACACAATAACTATCATACCAGATAGTATATACGTAGAAAATCATGATGAAATAGAAAGATTAATTAATGAATCAAATGATAAGTTAATTAGTTTTGAAAAAAGATATCAGAGCAAACAAAAATTGTTAGAATATACAACTACAATATATTATAATCCTACAAAAATATATTCATTAATAAATGGTGCATCTGATATTTATCGCGTTTATGGAAATTATAGTTCTAAATATGGATTTGAAATAGGAGAAGAAAATGAATCAGGATTTATCTAAAAAAATTACTGGCTTAATGTTTGCTTATAGCCTAATCTGTCCAAGAAAACTATGGTATTATTCAAAAGGAATAACGATGGAAGATACGAGTGAATATGTAAGTTTAGGAAAATTAATTGATGAAAATACATATAACAAAGAAAGAAAACATGTTTTAATAAATGATTCGATAAATATAGATTTTATGAAAAACGGAATCATTTATGAAATTAAAAAAAGCAAAAGTTTAAAAGATGCCAGTGAATATCAAATTAAATATTATTTATATCATTTATGGAAAAACGGAATCGAAAATCCTATTGGTATTTTAAAAATACCAAAAGAAAAATACGAACAAGAAATATATTTAACAAAGGAAGATATTTTATTTATAGAGAATCAATTAAAAATAATTAGAAAGATCATAGAAAGTAAAAAAGCACCAGATTGCCTAAATAGCAGTATATGTAAAAAATGTGCATACTATGAATTATGTGAAATATGAGTAAGCAATCTTATTATATATTTAGTTCAGGAGAACTAAGAAAAAATAATAATTCTTTAACATTGTATTCTGATAAAGTTTTAAAAAAAGATATTCCAATAGAAAGAATAAGGGATATTTATGTATTTGGCGAGATAACATACAATAAAAGATTATTTGAATTTTTAGGATCTTATGGGATTAATGTTCACATGTTTAATTATTATAATTACTATATTGGCTCATTTTATCCTAAAGAGCAAAAGATATCTGGAAGTTTACTAGTAAATCAAGTAAAATATTATATTGATTCTACAAAAAGATTAGAAATAGCCAAAGAATTTATTGTAGCGGCTAGTTTTAACATTTTAAGAAACTTAAAATATTATCAAAATAGAGGAAAAAATTTAGATATTTATATAGAAGAAATAGAAAAATTAAGAATGAAAATTAAAGATTGTAATACTATTTTAGAATTAATGGGGATAGAGGGGAATATAAGAAAGACTTATTATGCTTCGTGGAAAATAATGATTAATCAAGAAATTGATTTTGAAAAAAGAATAAAAAATCCTCCAGATACAATGGTAAATGTATTAATTTCATTATTAAATTCTGTACTTTATACAAAAACGTTAAGTATTATTTATCAAACAGAGTTAAATCCTACAATAAGTTATTTACATGAACCTGGAACCAAACGATTTTCTCTAACTTTAGATATAACTGAAGTATTTAAGCCGCTAATTGTCGATCGTACCATTTTTTCACTTTTAAATAAAAATATAATTACAAAAGAAGATTTTGTTAAAGAAGATTACTATTTAAAAATGAAAGATGCAAGTTTAAAAAAGGTGATTCAAGAACTGGAAAATACTTTAAAAAGAACCATTATGCATAAAAACCTAAAAAGAGAAGTAACTTATGAAAGACTAATAAAATTAGAGCTATATAAGTTAATAAAACATTTAATGGATGATAAAAAATATGAAGGATTTAAAATATGGTGGTAATATGTATATAATATTAATTTATGATATTAAACAAGTGGATGATTTTGCTAAAGTACAAAGAAAAATTTATCAAATTTGCAAAAGATATTTATATCATGTTCAAAATTCAGTATTTGAAGGAGAATTATTAGAATCGCAATTAGAAAAAATGAAAATAGAATTAAAAGGATATTTGAGAAAAAGTATCGATTCCTGTATTGTATTCAAATCTCGTAATAAAAGATGGATGATAAAGGAATTTATAACACAAATTATAGAAGATAATGAGCAATTTATTTAATCTGTCGACCTATAATACGGAGAAAAATGTAGAGCATCGACAGAAATTAATTATAAAAAATTAAAAATTTATAGAGAAAAAATATAAATTATGTTATGATAAAAATGAAATTATGAATAAAAACGCGGGTCTATAATTAAACATATTGTAATCTAAATTACTATGATGCAAGGAACCCACAAAACAAAGACAGGTCTATAATTAAACATATTGTAATCTAAATTTAAGAGTACTAAACCCTTTTATTTCATAATTATTTGTCTATAATTAAACATATTGTAATCTAAATTTCTATAAAAATTTTGTTTCCCGTAAAGTTTTAATGTCTATAATTAAACATATTGTAATCTAAATTAATTTCGTTTAAATCGTCAGTCGAAATATCCGCCAGTCTATAATTAAACATATTGTAATCTAAATATTTTATCTTACATAATATCCTCTAATATTACCAAACTAATATTAGAGGTTTTTTATATGTCAAGTTTAAGTAAATATAACAAAAAAAGAAATTTTAATAAAACCAAAGAACCAATTGGTAAATCAGGCAAGAGAGCCAAAAAATTAAGATTTTGCATTCAACATCATATTGCCAGAAAAGATCACTATGATTTACGTTTAGAATGGAATGGTGTTTTAAAAAGTTGGGCAGTACCCAAAGGTCCATCTTATAACGATAAAGATAAAAGACTTGCTATCATGGTTGAAGATCATCCCATAGATTATCGTAATTTTGAAGGAACAATACCAAAAGGTGAATATGGCGGTGGAACTGTCATGTTATGGGATAAAGGTTATTGGGAAGCTATAAAGGGATATAAACCAAACTTCAAAGAAGGACCCATAAAATTTGATTTAAAAGGTTCAAGATTAAAAGGAATGTGGACCTTAGTTAAATTAAAAAATGATGATAAAAGTTGGTTACTTATAAAAGATAAAGATAATTATCATTTATATGATGATATAAATGAATTTAATACAAGTATTAAAACAAATAGAACCATGGATGAAATTAAAGATAATATCAAGCATATAGAAATCACAAATCCTGATAAGATAATATATAAAAATCCCAAAGTAACCAAAATAGATATCATAAATTATTATAAAGAAGTAGCGAAACATATGTTACCATTTATAGAAAATAGACTTATTAGTACTATAAGGTATCCTAATGGATCAAGTGGATCAAAATTTTACAAAAAGCATTTTGAAAATATCTATAATTTCCTAGAAAAAAAGAAAATAAAAAATAAAAATGATAAACAAAATGATTACTATTACATAAAAGACATCAATGGTTTAATATCGGAAGTTCAGATGAACAGCTATGAATTTCATGTATGGGGAAGCAAAGCAAATGATATAAATCATGCTGATATGTTAGTCTTTGATTTAGATCCAGATGAAAAACTAAGTTTAGAAAAATTAAGGAAAGGGGTAAAGGATTTAAAAAATATATTAGATGAATATAAATTAGCATCCTACTTAAAAACAAGTGGTGGAAAAGGATATCACATCATAGTACCATTAAGTACGAAGGTAACTTGGAAAAATGCCAGAAAAATTGCTAGAGATATTGCCAAATTAATGGAAGCAAAATGGCCAGATAAATATACAAGCAATATGAAAAAAGAAAAACGCAAAGAAAAGATATTTATTGATTGGGTAAGAAATACAAAAGGTGCAACAAGTGTAGCTCCATATTCTCTTAGAATCAGAAAAAAATTAACAGTATCTATGCCCATAGCATGGAATGAATTAGATAAAGTAAAACCAGATGAAATAACAATAGAAAAAGCTATAAAAAGATTAAAAAGAAAAGATCCTTGGAAGAATATAAAAATTGTATAAAATAGATTGTAATAAAGTATAATTAGTATTATAATAGCCTCAGGTGTGGGTTATGAAAAAGAAAAGTAAAAAGAAAATATGGATTATTTTAGGAGTTATTTTAGCACTTATAATTATTGGCTCTTCAAACAATCAAACCTTGTCAAAAGATAAGGACGGCATCAATACTGATAATGAAAAATCTTCTAATCCAGTATTGAATCAAACTGAAGATAATGATATTCAAAATGAAGATGAAATTCCTACATGTGATGGAACTTCCGTTACTAGTGATTGTGAAGTAAATGGAGTAATTTACGAAGTTTATAAATATTATCCTGCCGAAGAAGAAAAATACCACTTTGAAACAATTACAACTTACGAAAAAAAGATAACTGGATACTGTACCTTATGCAAGGATGGAACTTTTAGTCCAACTTGTGCTACAGGAAGAGGTGCTTGTTCTCATCATGGGGGAGTAGCAAAATATAATGCTCCTATTTATAGTGAGATTCCAAAAACAGAGCAAAAAAAGATCGTTGATAAAGAAGCAACACCTGAAAGATGGGAAAAAATTGTAAAAGAAACAATTGATAGTAAGTAATATAATAAATGATTGATATTGTTTTAAATAAAAAATTATGTTATACTATACCTGTTACAAAAAAGGAATGATGATTTATGTTAGAAACAATTTTATTAATTATATCTGTATTGTTAATTGTAGTAGTATTATTACAAGGAAATAAAGCAAGTGATGCAGGTCAAATCATTACTGGTGGAAATGAAGTATTATTTCAAAATATGAAAGAAAGAGGCTTTGAATTATTTATTAGTAGATTAACACTTATTTTAGGAGTCCTTTTCTTTATCATATCTTTAATACTATTTTTACAATAATCAAATGAGATGAAAATAAATGAACTTAATGCCCCATGCTTTGGCTTTAAGTTCTTTTTTTATTTTATTTTGTACTCTAAGTAAATAGGAGACTTTAACATTTCTATTGACTTTTACTTTAAGAATAAGTTCATAGTAAGGTCCATCATTAATAAGTACGATATCTAAAATGTGAATAACATTATACTTATCAACAACTTTTTTAATCTTGTTTTTAAATTGTCTATCTTCACAAGTGTAACCAATTAAAAAAATAATATTTTGCTTAACCGCTTGAATAGATTTTAAAATTAAAAGAATAGCTATAAAAATACCACCAAACATATCAATTTTAGGTATAAATTGTCCAAGAATGATAATGAAAATTAAACTTAAAGTAGAAAAAGCTTCAGTTTTAGATTCCAAACTTGAAACAACTAACAATTCGTTTTTTTCTTTTTTTCCAACTATAAATAAATTTTTAGCACTAATAAATTTCAAAAAAACAATGCCTAAAATAAGTAAAATAGCCCCAAGTGGTGGTTTTTGATAATGAATTTTAAAACTTAAATAAATAATAAAAGAACTAACCAATATAGCAACAATTCCCATAAAGAGTTCTACTACGTAAAAAATTTTCCCATATCCATATGGATGAGTTTTGTTTGCTCGTTTTTTTCCAACTTTGATTCCACATAAAGCAATAACATCCGTTACCAAATCACTAATAGTATAAATTCCATCAATAGTAAGGGTAAAGGTATTAAAAAAAATACCACCAGCAAATTTAATAAAAGCAATAAATAAATTAACAAAAATATTTAAATATAAAGCTTTCTGCGCTAATTTCATATGAATCACTACTAATAGTTTACCTTAATTTACATTAATTAAACATATCAAAATTATGACAAATAAGAAAAAATAATCTAAACAGAGCGAATGATTAATGATATAATATTTTAGCATGGAGGTAATATATGAAAGAAGAATGGAAAAATTTTAAAAATGGTCTTTGGACGGAAGAAATTAATGTAAGTGATTTTATTAAAAAAAATTATAGAGCTTATAATGGAGATGAAAAATTTTTAGAGAGTCCCACCCAAAAAACGCAAAAAGTATGGGGAATTTGTACAGAATTATTAAAAGAAGAATTAAAAAAGAAAGTATTAGACATAGATGTAGATCATATGTCAGGAATTGATGCTTTTGATGCAGGATATATATGTAGTGAAGATGATTGTATTGTAGGTCTTCAAACGGATCAGCCACTAAAGAGAATTGTAAACCCATATGGTGGCATTCGTATGGTTCATGAAGAATTAGAAGCTTATGGTTATAAACTAAATCCAGAAGTAGATAAATACTTAAATGAATTCCGTAAAACCCATAATGATGGCGTTTTTGATGCATATACGGATGAAATTAAAAGAGCACGCCATGCAGGTTTATTAACAGGACTTCCAGATGCTTATGGAAGAGGACGTATTATTGGCGATTATAGAAGAGTTGCACTATATGGTATTGACTATTTAATTGAAGAGAAGAAAAAAGATTTATCGGATTTAATAGGTCCAATGGATAGAGAACTAATTCAATTAAGAGAAGATGTATCTATGCAAATAAAAGCCTTAAAGGCAATAAAGAAAATGGCTAGTCGTTATGGATTTGATCTTTCAAAACCAGCTAAAAATAGTAAAGAAGCAGTTCAATGGACTTATTTTGCTTATTTAGCCGCTGTAAAAGAAAATAATGGTGCAGCAATGAGTCTAGGACGTGTAGATGCTTTCTTTGATATTTATTTTGAAAGAGATTTAGAAGAAGGAACGATAACAGAAAAAGAAATTCAAGAAATAATTGATCAGTTTGTTATTAAATTAAGATTGGTAAGACACCTAAGAACACCAGATTATGACGAATTATTTTCAGGTGATCCAACATGGGTTACTGCATCTATTGGAGGTATTACCGAATCAAAAGAAAGTATGGTTACTAAAACAAGTTATCGCCTCCTTCATACTCTAACGAATTTAGATCCAGCCCCAGAGCCAAATATGACGGTATTATGGAGTGAGTATCTGCCAGAAAACTTCAAAAAATATTGTGCAAAAATGAGTATTGATACAGATGCTATTCAATATGAAAATGATGATGTTATGCGTCCATTATATGGTGATGATTATGCTATTGCTTGTTGTGTATCAGCAATGCGTGAAGGTAAAGACATGCAATTTTTTGGAGCAAGATGCAATTTAGCCAAAGCACTACTCTATTCAATTAATGGAGGCGTAGATGAAATAAAAAATACATTAGTAATTGAAGGATTTGCTAAGAATTCAGATGAAGTACTAGATTATGAAACAGTAAAAGAAAATTACTTTAAAATGTTAGCAAAAGTAGCTGAAGTATATTCTAATGCCATGAATATTATTCATTATATGCATGATAAGTATGCCTATGAAGCTGGACAAATGGCTTTACATAATACACATGTAAGAAGATTAATGGCTTATGGTATAGCAGGTTTATCAGTTGTAGCGGATTCTTTATCAGCGATTAAATATGCAAAAGTTTATCCAATCAGAAATGAAGAAGGAATTGCCATAGATTTTAAAATTGAAGGAGAATTCCCTAAATATGGAAATGATGATGATCGAGTAGATGATATAGCGAAGGAAGTTACGCAAGTATTTTATGAAGAACTTGCCAAACATAAATGTTATCGTGATGCTGAACCGACTTTATCCGTTTTAACGATTACATCTAACGTTGTTTATGGTACAAAAACTGGTTCCACTCCAGATGGAAGAAAAAAAGGCGTTGCATTTGCTCCAGGAGCGAATCCAATGCATGGAAGAGATGAATCTGGCGCTATAGCCTCTTTAAATTCAGTTGCTAAATTAGAATATGCCAAATGTTGTCGGGATGGTATTTCTAATACATTCTCAATTATCCCTAGTGCTTTAGGTCATACAAAAGAAGAACAAATAGAAAACCTAATAAGTTTATTAGATGGTTATTTTACTAAAGGCGCTCATCATTTAAATGTAAATGTTTTAAATCGAGAGACATTAATGGATGCAATGGAAAACCCAGATAAATATCCATTATTAACCATAAGAGTATCTGGATATGCTGTAAGATTTAACCGCTTAACCCGCAAACAACAAGAAGAAGTAATTTCAAGAACTTTCCATGAGAGGATTTAATGAAGGTAAGTGTTAATTCTATTGAAACATTTGGACTAGTTGATGGACCAGGAATAAGAACTGTAATCTTCTTAAATGGTTGCAAATTAAGATGTTTATATTGTCATAATCCTGAAATGTGGAAAATGGGATCTTTAAATTACACGGCAGACGAATTAGTTGCTAAAATCATTCGCAATAAACCTTATTTTAAACGAAACCATGGTGGTGTAACATTCTCAGGTGGTGAACCATTATTACAAATAGATTTTCTAATAGATATTTGTAAAAAATTAAAAAGTGAAAACATTCATATAGCCATAGACACAGCAGGTGTTGGAATAGGTAAATATGAAGAACTTTTATCATTAATTGATTTAGTTATTTTAGATATCAAACATCCCAATAAAGAAGAATATAAAAAGCTAACAGGATTAGATATTTCTGAAAGTGAAAAATTTATTGAATGTTTAAATAAAAGTCATAAACCTGTTTGGATAAGACAAGTAATAGTCCCAGGAATTATGGATAATGAAACTTATTTACAGGAGCTAGCAATATATCTAAAAAAAATAAAGAATATTGAAAAAATTGAATTTCTCCCATTCCATCATTTAGGATTTTCTAAATATAAAAAATTAAAAATAAAAAACCCATTGCAAAATGTTTCGGAAATGGATATTCAAAAATGTGAAGAGTTATATCAAAACTTTATGAAAATATATAAGGAAGAAGTCTAATTCTTTCTTATTTTAATTGATTGGAATGTACTTTTGGTATGAAATTTGATGTGTAGTAATACCCTAAAAGTAAAAACTATGATTAATATTGCTGATGAAAAAAGTCTGGTATTTTATGATTTAAAATAATTCTTTCCATATCTCAAAATATTAAAATTTTTAAGTATCAAATTTCTAAAACAATTAAATCTTTCATTTATGAACACTTTATAATATAATATTAATAAGAAAGGAAGTTTGCTATGAAACTTTATAATACTTTAACAAGAAAAATAGAAGATTTTATTCCCTGGGAAGAGGGAGTTGTAAAGATGTATACCTGTGGTCCAACAGTTTATAGCTATGCTCATATAGGAAATTTAAGAACCTATATTATGGAAGATATTTTGGAAAAAACGCTAAGATTTTTAGGATATGATGTAACTCGTGTTATGAATATCACAGATGTAGGACACTTAACAAGTGATGCTGATACTGGTGATGACAAGATGGTTAATAGTGCTAAAAAAGAGCATAAAACAGTATTAGATATAGCTAGATTTTATACAGATGCTTTTTTTAAAGATACAGAAAAACTAAATATTAAAAAGCCAGATATTGTAAGTTCAGCAACAGATAACATTGAGGAATATATTAAAATAATTACAAAATTATTAGAAAATGGATATGCATATAAAGCAGGAGGAAACATTTATTTTGATACTTCAAAATTACACGATTATTACAAACTTACGAATCATGTTGGAGAAGAGCTAATAAGTGGAGTTAGAGATACAGTAGAAGAAGATACCAACAAAAAAAATAAGACAGACTTTGTTTTATGGTTTACAAAATCAAAATTTGATTCGCAAGAACTTAAATGGGATAGTCCATTTGGCAAAGGATATCCAGGATGGCATATTGAATGTTCTGGTATTTCTTTAAAATATCTTGGCGAATATTTAGATATCCATTGTGGAGGTGTCGATAATATTTTTCCACATCATACCAATGAAATTGCTCAAAGTGAAGCATTCATTGGGCATAATTGGTGTAAATATTGGGTTCATGGGGAACACCTAAATGATGCTACGGGTAAAATGAGTAAATCCAAAGGAAAAGTATTAACTGTATCTTTTTTAGAAGAAGAAGGCTTTAATCCTTTAAGTTATCGCTTTATGGTTCTGCTTAGTCATTACCGTAAACAATTAACTTTTAGCTTAGAATCACTTTCTGGAGCCCAAAATGCTTATAAAAAATTAAAATCAAAAGTAAATAGCCTTTCAAAGGATGGTAGTGTAGATGAAAGCATAAAAACTATATACATTACTAAATTTAAAGAATGTCTCGAAGATGATATGAATACAGCGAATGCAATTACTTTACTTTATGATTTGTTAAAAGAAGATACAAATGATACTACTAAAATAAAAGTAATAGAACAGATGGATAAAGTGTTATCATTAGATCTACTGAAAACAGAAGAAAAAAACATAGATGAAGCATACATTAAAGAAATGATCGAAAAAAGAAATAATGCTAAGAAAAATAAGGATTTTGCCTTAGCGGACTCAATAAGAGAAGAATTAGAAGAACAAGGAATTACTTTAAAAGATACTAGAGAAGGAACTATTTATGAGGTAAGATAATGGGAATAATTGTTGATATATTATTTATAATAATTGTTGTATTAGTGATTTTAATAAACTTACTCTTTAGAAGTGTGGTAAAAACAACCAAAAATATAAAAAATGAGACTAACTTATCAGGTTTTGACATAGCAAGAAAAGTATCTTCCATATATTGTCAAGAAGAACCACATATTATTAAAAAAAGTGGAAAATATTTAGATCACTATAACAAAGAGCGAAATGTGATTAAATTATCCCCAGATGTCTTTGATGGAGAAGATATTTATGCTGGAATAACTGCCTTTAATGTTGCTCTAGAAACAGACTTAGAAAGAAAAAATGTAGCAACAGGGAGAAAATTGAATTCGTTTTTAGTAATAGCAAGTTATATTTTAATTATATTAGGAGCTTTTGCTAATAATATCTTAATCATACGTATAGGTTTATTACTTTTTATAATATCTTTTATTATTGAATTTATTTTGATATCATCATTGTTTAAATCAGAAGAAGAATTAAACAAATTATATAAATTAATCAAAAAAGAAAAATTAATAAAACCAGTAGAAGCATATCAAAATAATTGTTTATTATTAATTTTATCGAGACTTGCAACATTACCATATAGTTTTATTAATTATTTTAGATAAAATAAGAAGTGCTAAAGAAAAGCACTTTTTTACGTTATTAAAAAATAATCTTTTACTAATCTTCAATTTACTGGTATAATAAAAACATAAGGTGGTACACATGAATTTAGAAGTGAATGGATTTAATGTCTTTATAATTGTAGCAATTACCTTCTTACTAAGTGCTTTATTAACACCCATAGCCAAAAAAATTGCTATTCATGTTGGTGCGTTAGATTATCCTAATGCTAGAAAAATTCATAAAAAGCCAATGCCAAGATTAGGTGGCTTAGCTATTTATATTGCCTTTTTGATTGGATATGCTATTTTTGGGGAAGTAAATACGCAAATGTTATCTATTTTAATAGGTGGTTTTATATTAATATTAACAGGTATTTTTGATGACATTAAACCTATTAAAGCAAGATATAAGTTGCTAGCCCAAATTTTTGCAGCTTTATTCGTCGTAATATATGGACAAATTAATTTAACTGAAATTAGTTTGTTTGGCTTAAAATTTTATATGAATGAATATATAAGTTATGTTGTGTCTACTCTTTTTATTGTAGCAATAACAAATTCTATTAATATTATAGATGGATTAGATGGACTAGCTGCAGGCGTATCATCAATATATTTTTTAACGATTGCTATTATTGCTTTTTTAATAAATCAAATAGGTGGGTTAGATATTATATTGTCTATCATTATGTTAGGAGCAACATTAGGTTTTTTAATCCATAATTTTCCTCCTGCTAAAATCTTTATGGGAGATACAGGAAGCTTATTTTTAGGATATATGATTTCAATTATTGCTTTATTAGGTTTCAAGGTAACAACCATTACCTCTTTAATTGTTCCATTATGTATTTTAGCTATTCCTATATTTGATACTGTTTTTGCAATATTAAGAAGATTATTAAAACATCAAAATATTGGAGTAGCCGATAAGGAACATTTCCATCACCAATTACTTAAAATGCGTTATTCTCCAATGGCTAGTATTTTAATTATCTATTTTATCAACATTTTATTTGCAGCTGTATCTATCTTTTATGTCTTAGGTGATAATAAATTAGCAATTGCCATTTATGTTGCCTTAATGATTTTACTACTATTCGTTGTTTTAAAAACAGATATATTATATGATCATAGTAAGAGAAAATATAAAAAGTTGAAAGGAAAAAAATAATTTGCTATAATAAAATAGAAAGTTGGTGTAAAATTGATTCAATCAGTAAAAAATATATATTATAATATAACAAAATATAAGTTTTTACTTCAACAATTAGTAATAAGGGATTTTAAAGTAAAATATAAAAGAAGTGTACTAGGAATTTTATGGAGTGTTTTGTATCCATTACTTATGATGATGGTAATGGCCATAGTATTTTCCAATATGTTTAAGTTTAGTATGGAAGGAGTAAATTATTTAGTTTATTTAATGACAGGGTTAGTTATATTTAACTACTTTAGTGAAGCAACGAATAATGCTATGGGAGCAATCATTGGAAATTCTAGTTTAATCAATAAAGTATATATACCAAAATATATTTTTCCTGTTGCAAAATGTATATTTGTCGGAATTAATTTTGTATTATCATTACTACCCTTATTGCTGATAATATTATTTTCAGGAAATGCAGCTGAGGGAACAAAATGTTATATAAATATTTATTATTTATTACTTCCGTTTATTTATCTTTGCATGTTTATGTTTGTAGTGGGAGTTGGCTATATTTTAGCTACAGTTTCTGTATTTCTAAGAGATATGATATATATATGGGGAATAATGATTACCATACTTAATTATTTTACACCTATATTTTATAGTATTTCTATTTTACCAGAAACGCTTCAAAATATTTTTAAATTAAATCCCTTATATATTTATATAAACGCAACACGAGAAATTATCTTAAATGCTACCGCACCTACGCCTCTTTATTTATTAGTTTGCTTTTTATCAGGATTTGGCATGATGGTAATAGGTGCCTATATTTTCAAAAGGAAACAAAATAAATTTATTTATTATTTATAGGAGGAAAAATGATTAGAATAAAAAATGTAGGTATGCGATTTAACTTAGGAATCGAAAAAGATAACTCTCTTAAAATGATTTTTATTAGATTATTTGATAAAAGAAAAAGAGTAAAAAAAAGCGATTTTTGGGCTTTAAAAAATATTACTTTTAACGTAGAAAAAGGAGATGTAGTAGGATTAATTGGCTCTAATGGAGCTGGGAAAAGCACTCTTTTAAAAGTAGTAAGTGGAGTGATGAAACCAACCGAGGGAAGTGTCGAAGTAGATGGAGTTATATCTCCTATGATTGAATTAGGAGCAGGTTTTGATGGTGACTTAACAGCCCGTGAGAATATATACTTAAATGGAGCAATATTAGGGTATTCCAAAGAATTTTTAAATTCTAAATTTGATGAAATAGTGGAGTTTTCAGAATTAAGAGAATTTTTAGATGTACCAGTTAAAAACTTTTCATCAGGTATGGTCGCAAAGTTAGCCTTTTCTATCTCTACGATTGTCGATCCAGAAATATTGATAGTTGATGAGATATTATCAGTAGGCGATATTAAATTTCAAGAAAAAAGTAAAAATAAAATGATGTCTATGATTAAAGGAGGTACAACGGTATTATATGTTTCTCATTCTTTAGAATCAATTAAAGAAATATGTAATAAAGTAGTGTGGTTAGAACATGGCAAAATTATTATGATGGGAAGTGCCAAAAAAGTATGTAAATCCTATTATGATAAACAATTAAAAGAAAATTAGAAAGATAGAGGTATTAATGTATGGTTATAACAAAGACACCTTTTAGAGTAAGTTTATGCGGTGGAGGTAGTGACCTTCCAGCATTTTATGAAAAAAATGGAGGATGTGTAATTAGTACAACTATAAAGAAATATATGTATATTACATCTCATCCATCTTTTGATAAAACACAAACCGTATTAAAATATTCTAAAACAGAATGTGTTCACAATTTAGATGATATTGAGCATTCAATATTTAGGGAATGCTTAAAACAAGAAGGATTAGAAGGATATGAGATCACATCAATCGCAGATGTACCACAAGGTACAGGCTTAGGTTCTTCCAGTGCATTTACAGTCGGCTTGATTAAAAATTTAAAATGTCAAAAAAGGGAGTATATATCCGATGAAGAAGTAGCTCAAATGGCTTGTGATATGGAAATTAATAAATTAGGTAATCCTATAGGAAAACAAGATCAATATGCAGCAGCTTATGGAGGTCTTAACTATTATCAATTTAATCGTGATGGAAGTGTATTTGTGGAGCCTATTTTAATGTCTAAAGAAGCATATAATCAATTAGAAAAAAATTTAATTATGCTTTATGTTGGAGGAGAACATAGTGCTTCTAGCATTTTAAAAGAACAGTCAAAAAATATGATAAATGCTAAAGAAAAAGAAAAAGGCCAAAAAAGAATAGTCGAATTAACTTATAAATTAAAGTATGAATTGGAGCATAATAACATTGATGCTGTCGGCGAAATTTTACATGAAAACTGGATCATAAAAAAAACTTTAGCAAGCGGAATATCAAACCCTAAATTTGATGAATGGTATGATAAAGCTTTAAAAGCTGGAGCCAAAGGAGGCAAAATATTAGGTGCAGGAGGAAGTGGATTTTTCTTGTTTTATGTTCCTGAAGAAGAACAAGAAAAATTTAGAAAGGAAATGAAAGATTTGCCAGAAATGGAATTTAAATTCGATCATCAGGGTACAACTGTCATTTTTGTAAATTAAGGAGGAAAGAAAATGAGAGCATTAGTTACAGGCGGAGCAGGGTTCATAGGAACTCATTTAGTAAGAGAATTATTAAATAGAGGATTAGAGGTTGTTTGCGTTGATAATTTTACGTTGGGGCACCAAGAAAACGTTGATTGCTTCTTAGAAAATCCAAATTATAAATTTTATAATTTAAATATTGAAGAAACAGAAAATTTTTGTGAAACATTAAAAGATGAGAAGATTGATATAGTATATCATTTAGCGGCAAATTCTGATATTCAAAAAGGCGGAAGAATGCCAAGCATAGATTTTAACGATACTTTTATGACAACATACAGTACGCTAGAATTTATGAGAAGAAATAATATAAAAAGATTATTCTTTGCTTCAACTTCGGCAATTTACGGAGATAAACAAGAAATGTTAACAGAAACATTAGGAGGTTTAAGTCCGATTTCTTATTATGGTGGTGCTAAATATGCAAGTGAGGGATTTATTTCATCATATACGTTCATGAATGATTTGCATACTGTCATATTTAGATTCCCCAATGTAATTGGTCCTAACTTAACACATGGTGTTATTTATGATTTTGTTCGTAAATTACAAAAAAATCCAAATGAATTAGAAATTTTAGGTGATGGGCATCAAACTAAACCATATTTATATGTACTTGATTTAGTGGATGCGATCTTACAATTTACATTAGATAAAGAAATGAAACAAGGCGTTGAAATATATAACGCGGGAGTTGAAACAGCAACGAGTGTTACTACAATAGCTAATATAGTGTGCGAGGTATTAGGATATAATAATGTAAAATATAACTACACAGGTGGAATAGGTGGATGGAAAGGTGATGTTCCAAAATTTCAATATGATTTAACTAAAATTCATAATGCGGGATGGAAGGCACAACATACATCTGATGAATCTGTTAGAGAAACAGTTGAATACATTAAAAACAATCATTAATAAAAAACTCAAGATATAAGCTTTAATAAGTTTTATTCAAATCTTGATTTTTTTTTAAAATTACAATAATTAAGCAAATTAAGAAAAATACTGAAAAAAATAGCAAATTACCTAGAAAAATGTTATACTTATATAAAGGAGGAATATGAAAGCAGTAATTATGGCTGGTGGCAAGGGAACGAGAATTGCTTCAATTACTAATGATGAAATTCCTAAACCAATGTTAGCCATCGGCGGGAAAACAATATTGGAACACCAAATTGAGTGTTTAAAAAAATCAGATATTAAAGAAATCATAATTGTTATAGGGCATCTTGGAGATAAAATAAAAGATTACTTTAAAGATGGTAATAAATTTGGAATAAAAATAAGTTACTATGAAGAGAATCCTAATAAACCATTAGGTACTGCGGGTTCGCTATATTATTTAAAAAGTATGATTGATGAAGATTTTATTTTAATATTTGGTGATGTATTTTTAAATGTTGATTTTAACAAAATGGCTGAATATCATCGTAATCACTTTGCGGATGCTACGTTACTTACACATCCTAATTCTCATCCATTTGATAGTGATTTAGTAGTAGTAGATGATGTTGGAAAAGTAATTGGCTTTGATTCTAAAGAGAATAATCGTAATTATGACTATAAAAATTTAGTTAATTCAGGAATTTATATGTTTTCTCCTAGAGTATTTGATTATATATCAGAACCTAAAAAATGTGGTTTAGAAAAGGATGTTATAACTAAAATGATTACTTTTGGAGATAAAGTATGTTCTTATCATTCAACAGAATATGTTAAAGATATGGGAACTCCAGAAAGATACTATAGTGTAAATGAAGATTATATCAATGGTTTATGTGAACATCGTAATTTAAGTCATAAACAAAAAGCTATATTTTTAGATAGAGATGGCACAATTAATGTGCATATTCCATTTTTAGCAAATAAGGAAAAATTTGAGTTAATTGATGGTGTTAGTGAGGCAATTAAAATGATTAATTCATCAGAATACTTATGTATAGTTATAACTAATCAACCAGTAATTGCTCGAGGTGAGTGTACATTCTCAGAGTTAGAAGATATTCACAAGAGAATGGAAACATTACTTGGTAGGGATGGAGCATATATTGATGGATTATATTTTTGCCCCCACCATAAAGATAAAGGATTTCCAGGAGAAGTAGCAGAATTAAAATTTGATTGTGATTGCCGTAAACCTAAAATAGGTATGCTTTTAAAAGCAAGTAAAGATTACAATATTGATTTAAATCAATCGATAGTTATAGGAGATTCAACTCTTGATATTAAAATGGCTGAAAATGCTCATATGAAAAGTATTTTAGTTAAAACTGGCCAAGCTGGACTAGATAATAGATATAGTGTTAAACCAGATGAAGTTGTCGAAGATTTATTATCAGCGGTAAAAATGATTATAAAATCAAAAGAAATAGAAAGAAGGAGATAAATATGATAGATTTTAAAAACGCAATTAAAGAATATTATGAAAGAGAAATTGAATGTATTAAAAAATTTAATTTAGATGAAATTAATGAAGCAATGAATGTTATATTAAATACTTACAATAATGGTGGAACTATTTACGTTTGTGGTAATGGTGGGAGCGCATCAACTGCTTCTCACATGCAAAATGATTTTAATAAAGGAATTAGTGAATATGTTGACAAAAAATTTAACTTCTATTGTTTAAATGATAATGTATCAACTATGATGGCTGTTGCTAATGATATTGGCTATGAAGAAATATTTAGATTTCCATTATTAAATAAAATAACTGACAAAGACTTATTTATAGGTATTTCAGGCAGTGGCAACTCTAAAAATGTTTTAAATGCTGCCGAATATGCTAAAGAATGTGGAGCTAAAGTAATTGGAATAACTGGATATTCTGGTGGAAAGCTAAAAGAAATGTCTGATTATAAAATGCATGTTGATGAAAATGATATGCAAATAGCAGAAGACTTACATATGACGTTTGATCACATGATGATGAAAATATTTTATAATTACCTAACTAAAGGAGAAATAACTGGTAATAATATTAATGTTAAGCACTAAAATACTTAAAAAATTTTACGGAAAGGTTAAAGAATGAAAAAAGAAAGATTTATTTTTGCAGATGTAATAAGAACAATAGCAATAATTTTTGTAATAATGATTCATACTACAAGCAGTTATATGTATGATGTGGTATTAGGAACAGATGTGTTAAGTTTTAATTTAGTACTAATTTTAAATTCAATTTTTTCTATAGCAGTAGCTTTATTTTTTATGATTTCAGGTTGTTTCTTAATAAGAAAAGATAGTGATTTGGATAGGAATCATTTTAAAAGAGTAGTAAAGAGAATTGTGCAATTATTATTTTGGACAATCTGTTATTTATTATTTTGTAAATATGTTTTAGATTGGAATATAGATTTAAATTATTCTTTAAAAGCGATGTTTTTTAATGTGCAAGTAAGTCATCTTTGGTTTATGTATCCATTAATAGCATTGTATTTGTTGAGCCCTATAGTTAGCAAATTGTATTATTCAATATCGAAAAAGCAACTTAATTATTTGCTAATTATTACGTTTGTAATACCACTTATAGTTAAAACTTTTTCTCAATTCTTTTCATTTATATCCATGCCTTTATTTGCAGTAGGATTTTCTGAATTTGGATACTTTATCTTAGGAAAATATATTTTTGATAATAGAAAAATATTAAAAGAAAAATTAAAGTTAATAACTCCAATAGTTTTAACTATTATTGGTATTATACTAATTTTAATTTATGCTAAATATAACATATATAGATTTGGAATAGCTGATAAGCCATTTTATGATTATAGTAGATTTCCAGTCGCATTATATTGTGTTTCGTTTTATACAATATTTGTTTTCTTAGAAGATAGATTGAAAAATATGCCGAATTTTTTAAAGAAAATAATAACAAGTATAGGTCAAAATTCTGGGGGAATTTATTTCTTACACATGCTAATACTTTATATTATTGGAAATTTATATATTGGATCAATAGGCTTTACTTCAAATGAAGGAAATATATTATTTATGATTTTAGGTGCTTTTCTATATTTTATAGTAAGTTATTTAGTAATTTTAATATTGAAAAAAATTCCAATAATTAAATATTTTGTTGAATAAAAGGAGAAAAAATGAAAAAGATTAAAGTAATGAGTATTTTCGGCACAAGACCTGAAGCAATAAAAATGGCTCCACTTGTAAAAGAACTTGAAAGTAGAAGTGAAATAGAAAGTATTGTTTGTGTTACAGCCCAACATAGAGAAATGTTAGATCAAGTATTGAAAACTTTTAAAATAACACCGGATTATGATTTAAATATTATGAAACAAAGTCAAACTCTTAGTGATGTAACTATCAGAGCTTTAAATGGCCTTGAAGGAGTAATTAAAGAAGTTAAACCAGATATAGTTTTAGTTCATGGGGATACAACAACTACATTTGCAGGAGCGCTTGCAGCATTTTATAATCAGGTTGCAATTGGACATGTTGAAGCAGGTCTTAGAACAAATAATAAATATTCACCATTTCCTGAAGAAATGAATCGTCAAATGGTAGATTGTATGACTGATATGTACTTTGCTCCAACGAATTTGAGCAAAGAAAATCTACTTAAAGAAAGTAAAGAAGAAAGTAAGATATATGTTACTGGCAATACTGTTATTGATGCAATGAGTACAACGGTTGATAATAATTATATACATCCAGAATTTGAATGGTTTAAACCAGGAGAAAAAATGATTTTACTTACTGTTCACAGAAGAGAAAACTTGGGAAATCCAATGCAACATATTTTTAAAGCCATAAAAAAAATTGTTGATGAATTTAGTGATGTTAAAGTAATTTACCCAATACACATGAATCCCCAGATTAGAGAAATAGCAAATAAAATATTCGAAGGTTGCAATAAAGTAAAACTAATTGAACCACTTGAAGTATTTGATTTTCATAATTTTCAAAATAAATCATACATAATTCTTACTGATAGTGGAGGAATTCAAGAAGAAGCACCGGCTTTAGGAAAGCCAGTATTGGTACTTAGAGAAACCACTGAAAGAACAGAAGGAATTGAAGCAGGAACCTTAAAATTAGTTGGAACAGATGAAGAAAAAATTTATAATGAAACCAAAAAATTACTGACTGATAGTAAAGAATATGAAAAAATGAGTCATGCATCAAATCCTTATGGTGATGGTCATGCTAGCAAACGTATAGTTGATGCAATAATAGCAAAGTTTAATAGTAAAAGTGAGGAAAAATAATAAATGAACACAAATCTTTTGTTAAGTATTTTATGATTAGTGTATTTGTAACTGTAATAGATATATTTGTATCTTGGCTTACAGAAATTTGGGTTCCAGTTATTTATGCTAACTCTATTGGCATAATAACAGGATTTATAGTACAATATTTCATGACATCAAAATATGTATACAATAAAAAGAATATGAAAGTATTTCTAAAATTTTTTGTTACCTTCTTAATTGGTTTTGTTTTAGCAGATTTAATAGTATATATATTTAGAGTAATGATTTTTGAAAATTCTAATAAATTAATTGTATTTATGATAAGTAAAGGATTTTCAATTGTAATACCATTTTTTGTAATGTATTTTATAAGAAAAAAATGGATTGGTCAAGAAAAGTAATGTTAGGAGTTTAGAGTAATGAAAAATAGAAAAATATTAGTATTTTTACCATGTTATAACGAAGAATTAAATATAACTGATTTAATTGAAGAATGGAATAAACACGAAAAAAAGCTTAAAGATAAAGGCTTTATTCTTGAAGTATATGGAATTAATGACTGTAGTAAAGATAAGACTAAAGATAAAATATTAGAAATGGCTAAAAAGTACAAAAACATTCATTTAATTGATCATAACGAAAATAAAGGACTAGTTGGAGGATTAAATACAGCTATCGAAAGCTTCATTAAATTATCTAAAAAGGGTGATTATATGGTTTTAATGGATGGAGATAATACTCATAATCCAAGATATATTTTTGATATGTTAAATAAAATAGAAGAAGGTTATGACTGCGTTATTGCTTCAAGATATTGTGCCACATCAAATGTCATAGGAGTTGCAAAACATCGTTTATTTATGAGCGATATGGCTGGAGTTTATTATAAGATAATACTTAACATTCCAAATGTTAAAGATTATACTTGCGGTTATCGTATCTATACTAATGAAATAATAAATAAATTAGTGAATAATTTTGGAAAAGATCCAATCAAAGAAAAAAGCTTTGCTTGTATGATGGAATTATTATATAAATTATATTTATCTGGTGCAAAATTTAATGAAATAGGTTTTGAACTTAGATATGATAACAAAAAAGGAGAAAGCAAAATGAAGGTATTGAAAACTATGTATAACAGTCTTAGGGTAGGATTTTATCTTCGTAGGAAGGGGAAAAAGTTGATGACCAATGAAAAAGATAATCAATAAACTTTTAAGTAAATTACCAATTATAATATTATTTATTTTTTGCGGGATAATGTCGTTTGAAATGTGTTTTTCTCCATTAGCACAAGGACATGGACATGGATACGATTCTGCGATATTTGCAACTGTAGGTAACGCTTTAAATAAAGGAAGAGTTTTATATACAGAAATAGTTGATAACAAGGGACCATTAATTTATTTCATTGATGCACTAGGATTAACAATTAATTATGATTTTGGAATTTTTATTATTGAATTTATTTTTCTATTTATTGGAGCTATATTTTTATATAAAACGGCTAAAATTATAACTAAAGATAAAAAGTGGGTGTCTTTCTTTTCAACAATATTTTCAATGCTTTTATTATTTTACACTATTAATGGTGGGAATTATACGGAAGAATATGCTATAACTTTTATAAGTATAGCCACCTATTTTGTGACTAAATTTTTATATAGTGATTATAAATTAAAATGGTATGAACTTATTATAATTGGTATATGTTTTTCAGCAACATTTTTATTACGAGCAAATTTATGTGCGTTTTTCATAAGTCAAATTATAGTAGTTTCTATTTGCTTAATTAAAGATAAAAAAATAAAAATATTATTTAGAGCAATGGGGTTGATTTTGTTAGGAATAGCAATATGTTTATTACCATTCCTAATATATTTAATTAAAAACGGTGCTCTTAGTGCTTGTTTAGACATAGTATATTTTGGAGTAATGGATAGTTTTGGCGAAATTACTTTAACCAACAGATTAATTAAAGTATTTGATTTAATTAATCTCACAAATGTTTCGCAAGCATTTACAATTTGTGCAATAGCATTTTTATATTTTTTAACAAAACCTAAAATAGAAAAAGAAACTTTTAAAATTTTGTTAATAGCATTTTTAGGAATGCTAATTAATTTATATGCAAACTCACTTACTGGAGGAGCTGCGTGGGCTTATACACATTATTTTATATCATTTGTCCCAATTATTGTAGTAATAGTATCTTGGCTTTTTGATAATGTTTACAAAAATATTAATATGTTAAAAATAAATACTGAATTTAAAAATATAACTACAATAATTCTAGTTTTTATATTAATAATTCCAACTTCTATAGATTTGTTAAAAGATTCTATCCAAAGAGCTAACGTTACAACCCCAGTAGCTAGCGCTATGCAACAATATATTCTTGATAATACAAAAGAAAATGATACGATACAAATTATTAATGTGGATGATACAATTTATTACCCAACAAATAGAATAGCTACATCAAAACACATTTATTTTGCAGGTGGATTCTCTGAAGAAAGAAAAAACAAAGATGCAAATGAATTAGCAAATGATTTATATGAAGCGGAAAAACCAGCCAAAATAATAATGCTACCTGCTGGAGATGTAAACAATTTAGATTTTATAAACTCATTAACTGATAAAGAAACATTTATAAAATTTTTAGAAGAAAAATATGTATTTGATAATGAGGCAAGTACTCAATTTAATTGCAACGTTTACTTGCTAGCATAGGCAGATTTAATGATTAAAAAAGCTCACATCTCAATAGATGATACAATTAATATATTTGAAGATTTAAATGCCAATCGTAATTATTATGATAGTATTTTTGCAAATAAGACAATGGGTTTACTAAAGGAATTACATGACAAATATAATATGGTATTTCACCTCTATTGTTTTTGTGAAAATATGAACGCATCTTTTAATTTGAATTTTTGTACAGATAAATATAAAAAGGAGTTTAAAAAAAATAGAAGATGGCTAAAAATTAATTTTCATGGCAAAAACGGAAATACTAATTTAACAAATCTTAATTTATCAGAGTTTAAAAATTTGTTTTGTGATTTTAAATTTCAAATAAATAGAATTTGTGGTTTAAATTTGACTAAATTGACAAGATTACATAATTATAATATTACTTATGAACAATTATTATTTTTAAGAAGCCAAAAGATCAATAAATTATTTGCTAGTGAAAAAATAGATATTGACTGTTACAATTTAAAAAAACATGAAAAAAGATTAATAAAACAAAAAGGCGTATATTTAAAAGATAAAATGAAATATATCAATGTTCATATTAGGTTAGATAATTGTCAAGATGTTTTAAAAGAAATAAAAAAAATTGATGAACATAAAATTTATATTTTTATGCATGAGTGGATGTTTTATGATAATTTCTTAAAAATGAAATCAAATATTGAATTAATAGGAAAATGGGCAAAAGAAACTAAATGTAAATTTATTTAAAGGAGGCTAAAATGGATAAAATAAAAAGATTAATCAATGTCGTAATTCCAATAACAGTGTGTAATTTTAAATGTCATTATTGTTATTTAGCTCAAACTAATTCGTTTGACAAAAATATTCCTAAATTACAATATGATATGTTAACCATAAAAAATGCTTTGAGTAAAGAGCGGCTTGGTGGCCCTTGTATGATGAACCTTTGTGCTGTTGGCGAAACACTTTTAGCACCATATCTTTTGGATTTGACTAATGCAATGCTAGATAATGGACATTATGTAACTATCGTAACTAATGGATCGCTTACTAATAAGATAAAGGAATATTGTAAGTTAGATGAAGATAAGAAAAAAAGATTATTTTTTAAATTTTCCTATCAATTTTTAGAATTAAAAAGACTAAATCTATTAGATACATTCTTTGAAAATGTAAAAATGATACGTGATTCAGGTATATCATATACCGTAGAATTAACAGCCAATGATAAATCTATTCCGTATATTGATGAAATAACTCAAAAATGTATCGATAACTGTGGTGCTATTCCTCACATAATTGAATCACGAGATAATAATAATAATTTTAAAAAATTGACAAAATTGTCAAACAAAGAACACATGGAAAATTGGAATAAATTTGATACTGATTTAATTAAGTTTCAAGATTCTATTTGGGGAGAACATAGAAATGAGTTTTGCTATGCTGGAGATTGGATTTCAACACTTTATTTAGAAAGTGGTAATTTTGCACCATGCTTTGCTGGAGGGCCAATTATTCAAAATATTTTTGAAGATATTAATGAAGTGATTCATTTTTGTAGTATTGGTAACAAATGTCCATGGGAACATTGTTATGCAGGATATGTATTACTAACACTTGGAGTAATTCCTAATTTCGAAGCGCCAACATATGCCCAATTACGTAACAGGAAAACTGTCGATGGCAAAGACTGGCTTCAACCAGAAATGAAGCGGTTTATGGAATCAAGATTTAACGAAAGTAATAAAGAATATACTAACAGTCGAAAAGAAATAATAAATTGGTATCGTGATATAGAATTTAATAACAAATATGATTATAATATTAAGTTTTCAAAAGCACTAGAAAACACTTTGAAAAAAGAGAGAATAAAAAGTGTGGCAATTTATGAAAATACCAAATATCAAGAAAGTTTAATTGATGGATTGTTACACACATCCATCAAGGTGAAATGTATCATTTCACCTAATTACATAGAAACAAATTCTGATATAAAGACTTTTATCATTCATAGATGTAAGTATTTAGGTAAGAGAATATTGCGAAAAGATGAAATACCAGTTTTAAATTTATATGATAGTATTCCAAAAGTTGATGCTGTTTTGGTTACAGATATTATGCATTTTGGAAAAATAAAAAAGCAGATTAATGAAAAGTTGAAAACTAAAGTTATATTAATAACTGAACTGGGAAATTAATGGTTAATTGCCATTTTTTTTTGACATAATAACATTAAAGTTGTTATAATTATAATGTAATATTATTAGAAATTGGAGTAAATTATGAAAAAGAAAAAAAATGCAATAATGATAGCTGATACAAGGCCTGCTTTAATTGGAAATCTATTAATTCAGTTAAAAGATACTAATGATAGATTATTTGATGAAGCAATTATATATTATTATGATAAAATAGATGAAAAGGATAAAAAGATAATAGAAGATTTAATTCCGTGTAGATTTATTAAATTTAATTATAAATTACCAGACAATATTAAAGCATTGCCAGCATTTGAAAAATTTTCACCATTAATGTTTTCTAGATACTATATGTTCGATTTATTAAACGAATATGAAACTATTACTTGGCTAGACACGGATGTCTTAATTTGCGGTAAACTAGATTCAATAATTGATAAAGCCAAGGAAAGTGGTATGTCTGCTAATTTTGAAGACCCAAAAAACAAGTCTTATAAAACAACTGATACAGTTCGAACCAGCTTTAAGATACCTATATCTAACTATGATATGACTAGGTATAACATGAGTTCAGGTTTAATAACAGTAGCAGATACTCTAAAAGATTATGATAAAATGACAAAATGGTGTTTTGATAAAACTATCGAATATGCCGAGAATTTAGTATTACCCGATCAAGGTATTTTAAATATATTAATTCAAGAATTTAATGTGAATGTTACTTGCGTTGGTGAAAATGGAGCATATTGTTTCTATCCAAGTTATAAAAGAGATGCTAGTAATGCTAAAATTGTTCATGCTTGGGGAACTCGTAAATTTTGGAAAAGCTGGTATTTATTTAAAACCTATCCCAAATGGTATGAATATTATAAGGAGTGGTTAAAACTCGGAGGAAGTGATTGCCTTGGTGAAATAAAACCAGATGTTTCAATAATTATACCAATGTATAAACCAAAAGTTGAGTACTTTAAGCAAATTCTTGATGATCTTCTTATAAAACAAGAGCAGGAACATGGATTTCAATATGATAATTTCGAAATTATTTTAGTAGTTGATGGCAATGAAAATGACGAACTTATAAACCTTTTAAAGAAATATGACGATCCTCGGGTTAACCTAATTATTAATGAGGAAAGAGCAGGTATTGCTAAAAGTTTAAATATTGGCATTAAAAATGCTAAAGCTGATTATATTGCTCGTATTGATGATGATGATCGTATAGCAAAAAATCGCCTTTATAAACAAGTTAAATATTTAAATGAACATAGCGATATTGATTTAGTAACATCTAATTTTGAATATTTTGGAGATATGAACGAAGAGAGAATATCATTTGAAGGTGAAATGGCTCATGCATGGAGTATATTTACTTGTCCATTTAATCATCCCACAATAATGTTCCGCAAAAAATTCTTTATAGAAAATAATTTATGGTATGATGAAAGTAGAAGTCATGTTGAAGATTGGGAACTTTGGTTAAGATGCTTTGATAAAGGTATGAAAGTTGGTAGTATCCCAGAAGTATTATATTATCACCGTTGGCATGCTGGTTCTGCTGGCCAAAATAAAAAAACAATCGACATGATGCGTGACTTAGTAAAAAAGAATTTTGCTAAATTAGATATTAACCTAACTGAAGAAGATTTAAAAATAGTTGCTCCTTGGAATGGCAAAGTAGGTGCTGAAGAATTAATTCGATTAAATAAAATATTTAGTCAAGCATTGAAAAATAATGACAAGAAAAAAATCTATAATAGCAGATGTTTAAATCATGTTTTTGATTTACGACTTTTTGAAGCTGAACATGGCTATATGAAAGATATAGTTATAAAGAAGTCCACTATTAGCAGTTTAAATACTAATAGAAAATCATTAAAGCAAAAAATATTAGGGCCACTATATCGACCTTTTAAAAGAGTTTTTTATAATATTATGGCAGAAGCAGTTAATGACAACTTAAGTAATCAAAGCAATCAATCATTACAAATATTAAAAGATAAAAGTGATATATTAATTAATAATTTTAATAACAAAGAAAAGTTACTTATCGACGATATCGAAAAAAATATAAAAAAAAATAATGATATTTTGATAGATATGCAAAATAAAGTTTATTTACTTCATGACCAAATGTATGATTTTGAAAAGAAATATGATTTTTTAAGAGATGAAAAACTATCTAATTTATATTTTACCAAGAAAATAATATTAATTGGTACTAGTGAACATAGTAACATTGGTGACGCTGCCATAACTTATGGAGAATATGAGTTTATTAGGAAATACTTCAAGGACTATAAATTAATAGAAGTATCAACTTACGAATTTAGTGATACATTGCCTTATCTAGAGAATATTATAAATAATGATGATCTAATATTTTTACAAGGGGGCGGCAATTTAGGAAATAAGTTTAAAAATGAAGAAAATGTTCGAAGAATTATAATTGAAAACTTTCCAAATAATAAAATCATTATATTACCTCAAACAATTTATTTTAATGATGATAAGGAATTTGAAATAAGTAAAGAAATTTATAATAAACATCATAATCTAACTATATTTACTCGTGGACATATTAGCTTAGAAATTGCTAAAAAAAATTTTTTTAATGCAAAATGTTATGAGTCTTTGGATTTAGCACTAAACTTAAATTTTGATTATGGCTATAATCGTAATGGAATAATGTGTTGTTTAAGAGATTTAAACGATGAAAGCGGTTTAGATAAAAATAAGTATGAAGAAATATTAAAAATAATTAAGTCTGTTGATAATAATTATAGTTTTACTAATAATCTTTGGACAACAAATATCAAAAAAATCCAAAGAAACTATGTTGTGTACGAACAATTGAAAAATTTTGCAAGGCATAAATTAGTAGTTACCGATCGATTACATGGTCTAATATTTTCTCTAATTACTAATACACCATGCATAGTAATAAGTGCTTTTAATCACAAATTAAAAGAATTTACTGAGATGTTAAAAGACAATAAAAGTATCATATTTATTGATAAAAATATTGATAAATTACCTGAAAGCATAGATAAATTTTTAAATAAAAAAAATATAGTTAAAAACGAATTTTCTACAAATCTATTAATTACTGCAAAAATAATTTTAGAAGATAACAATAAATGAGGTAAATATGATTAAGTTTAGTATTATAGTTCCTGTTTATAATGTAGAAAATTATTTAAGAAAATGTTTAGATAGTATAGTAAATCAAACATATCAAAACTATGAAGTAATAATTATCTGTGATAAGTGTAGTGATAATAGTGAAGTAATAGTTGATAAATATGTTAAAAAATATAAAAATTTTAGTAAAATTTTTGCTGAAAAAACAGGACTCAGTAAAGCACGAAATCTTGGTATTGAGGCTTCAAAAGGAGAATATATTTTGTTCTTAGATAGTGATGATTTTTTTGAAAAAACACTATTAGAAACAATAAATAATGAAATAAAAGGAAATCCTGATTTAATCCGTTTTCAAATTCAAGATATAGTTAATGATAAAATTATTAAGTATGAAGAAATTGGCTTTAATACTATTGATGGTATAAGTGCTTTTAATAAGATATTAAAATATCATTATATAGAAAATGCATGGAGTTATTGTTATAGTGCTAAATATTATAAAAAGAATAAATTTAAATTTATGGAAAATTGTATTGCTGAAGATTATGGCTTAATTCCTTTAGTGATTGCTAAAGCTAAAAAAGTAAAATCAATTTCTTATATTGGTTATAATTATGTAAAACGAAAAAATAGTTTAATGACAACTAATGACTATTCTAAAAAAATAAAAAAAATGGAGGATATGATTTTACAAGCTAATTTTCTAAAAAAAGAATTAGCAAATATTAATCCAAATAAAGATTTAATAGCTTTTATTAATAATTCACTAATTTATTATTCAACAAGGTTAAAATATAGAGATTTTAAGAAATATAATAAAATCTTAAAAATCAATAATTGTTATGTTCATTTAAAAGCTAAAACTATAAAATCAAAAATTAGGAATTTTCTTATAAAAAATAATGCATATTTATTTTATAATTATCTTAAGAGGTGAAAATGGCAAAAATTAGTTTAATAGTTCCAGTATATAACACATCCAAATATCTTAGAAAATGTCTGGATTCTTTAATAACGCAAACATATAAAGATATTGAAATAATTGTCATTAATGATGGATCAATTGATAATTCTGAAGAGATAATAAAATTATATCGAGACAAAAGATTAAAATATATCAGTAAAAAAAACGAAGGTATTGGAAAAACTAGAAATTTAGGGATAGAAAATGCAACTGGAAATTATATTGCTTTTGTTGATTCAGATGATTATTTAGATAAAAATTTTTGTAAAAAAATGATAAAAAAAGCTGATGAAGATAATTGCGATATTGTAATATGCAATTATTTTGAAGATAGAAATGATAAATTAAAAAAAATAGAATTTGTAAACTTTAAAGATTCATCATTAAAAAGCAATCCAAGTTTAATTAATTTTATCAATTTAGGACCATGCAATAAAATTTATAAAATGAATATGATCAAAAAAAATAATATTAAATTTGAAGAAAATTTAAAATATGAAGATGCTCCATTTGTTATTAAATCATTATTAAATGCCAAAAAAATAGGAAAAATAGCCGACTTTTTGACATACTATGTTATACACGAAAAAAGTGAAACAACAATAAGAGACAAAAGAATATTTGATATTTTTAAAATCATAGAAATAATTGTCAAGAATCTTAAAGAAGTTGATTATCCTAAAGAACCAATAATTAGTCTTATTGTTATGATTTTAACAGATTACACTATACAACAGAGATATATTAAAGATAAAAAAGATCGAGATACTTTTATAAATGAAGCATTTAAATATCTATATAAGCTAGATCCAAAATGGAGAAAATGTAATTATTTAAAAAGGTTTAATTATTTGAAAAGAATCGTAAAAACAAATAGAACATTAACAAAATTATATTGTAGCTTGTATAATTTTAGGCATAATTAAAGAAATTATGCTTTTTAAATACTATTAAATACGATATAATTAAAATATGTGAGGTAAAATATGAAAAAAAGAAGATTACTAGAAATATTTTTATTAACCTTACCATTATTAGACTTATTAACAAGTTTAAATAATAGAATGGTGGAAAATTTTTTATCAGTAGGAATGATTATTAAAGGATTAGCAATTATTATAGCTTATATTTATGTGTTTTTCTTATCTGCAAGTAAATTTAAAAAAATATCGATTTTATATTATTTAGGAATTATAATATATATAATTGGATATTTCTTATTTAAAAATGATTTATTAAATCTAACTTTTTTAGTAAGTGAGCTTAAATACATTTTAAAATTCATCTATTTTCCAGTATTAACATTTGCATTATTAAACATATTTGATGAAAGTGGCTTTGAAAAAGACAAATTAGATAAAATAATGTTATGGAATTTAATATTTTATATTTTAATAATAATAATACCAACTATTTTAGATATTAATTTTAAATCTTATTCTAATAGTAGCTATGCTGGATCAGTAGGATGGTACTTTTCCGCAAATGAAGTATCAACAATTTTGCTCCTACTTTTTCCTTTTATTTACTTATTGCTAAAAAAACATAAATTATTATTTTCAATATTGTTCATTCTAAGTTTATTTACAATTAGTTTAATTGGAACAAAAGTGACATTATTTGGCATTATTATTATTACCTTTTTAATATTTATAACGACACTTCTAAAAAAGAAAAGAATATTAAATGAAATTGTAATAATAACTTTTGGAGCCTTTCTAATTACAACGATTTATATGTCAGGAAATTACTCTGCGATGAATTTAAAAAATTCTATATCAATAGAAGAATCTCAAGAGATTACAGAAATAGAAAATGAAATTTCAAGTTATTATGAAGGAAGTAAATTTTTAAATAGTATGAAACAATTAGGTTCAATTTTACTTAGTGACCGCGACATATATGCACTAAATTCTTATTATATTTATAGTGAAAATTACAGACCTAGTTATTTACTTTTTGGGATGGGATATTCTAATACAGATCGAATTTCTAATTATAGAGTAGAAAAATTAATAGAAATAGACTTTTTAGATATATTTTTTCATCTAGGATTATTAGCGATTTTTATAGTTGCTTTTCCATTCATATATACATTTATTATATATTTTAAAAAAAGAAAATCAAAATCCACTAAATTTAATATTAATATTTTCTTCTATTTAATGATAATATTTATGACCTTGGGAATATCATCTACAGCAGGACATGCTTATCTTGCCCCAGCAGTATCAATTTATATATCAATTTATTTTATATATTTATTAAATGAAATAAAATCATTTGAAAAAAGGGAAATTAATGATAGCAAAATTACCATATTGAGTTTACATCTTGGCTATGGTGGGATAGAAAATGCAATATCAAATATTGCTAATATGCTAGACGAAAAATACGAAGTAGAAGTCATATCTTTATACCGTAAAAAAGAAGAGCCATTTAAATTTAATAAAAGAGTAAAAATCAAACATTTAATGAATATTACATCTAATAAAAAAGAATTTAAAACTGCATTAAGAGAAAAAAATATTTTAAAAATATTAAAAGAGGGAATAAAATCTATTTATATATTATTTAATAAAAATTATCTAATAAAGAAATCCATTATTAATAATGATGCTAAAGTAATAATTTCTACAAGATATTCCTTTAGTAAAATATTAAATAAATATGGTCGAGACAAAGCAATAAAAATACATCAAGAACACACTTATAACGTAACTGCAAAATATATAAAAAAATTAAATCACTTTCAAAATATAGACTATATTATGCCTGCAAGTAAAACTTTGTTATTAAAATACGAAAATAAAATAAATATCAATATGAAATATATTCCTTTAGCGCTAGATTATTATCCAAATGAGCAAGAAATATCAAAACTTAATAATAAAAATTTAATCTCTATAGGAAGATTAGAAAATGAGAAGGCAATGGATGAACTAATTCATATTATGAATGAACTAACAAGAGATAATAAAGATGTATTTTTAAATATTTATGGAGATGGTTCAAATCGTCAAAGAATAGAAAGTCTAATTAATGAATTTAATTTAGAAAAAAACATTAAATTATGGGGATTCAAACCTAAAAAAGAAATTCAAAAAACTTTAAAAAATTCAACTTTGTACCTGATGACTTCCAAAGAAGAATCTTTTGGATTAGTACTAATTGAGGCTATGAGTTTTGGAGTGCCTTGTATAGCATATTCTAGCGCCGAAGGTGCAAAAGAAATAATAAAACCAGCTACAGGATATTTAATAGAGAATAGAAATAGAAAAGAATATCTTAAAAAAATAGAGAAATATTTACAATATTCAGTAAAAGAAAAGCAAAAAATGGGTAATAAAGCAAGAAAAAATGTAGATGCTTACAAATTTGATACGGTAAAAAAAGAGTGGCTAATATTTATTAATAATATAAAAAAAGAAAAGGACGAATAAAATGAAAGAATATTTGCAGAGAATAACAGAAGAATCAAAGGAAAAATATCAAGAACAACTAAAAGAGAAATTGAAAAAAAACATAAAAGCATTTATCATCACTGTAAATCCAGAGACTCTTATGTTAAGTAAAAAAGAAAAGGCTTTAAAACATCTATTGCTTGATTATAATAATTCTTTAGTTCCTGACGGTATTGCTGTAGTAAAAGCATGTCAAAAGATAGGAATGAATGTAGTGGAACGGATTACAGGAATTGACTTAGCAGAATATCTTTTATCTCTTGCTAATAAAGAAAAATATACTCTGGCTTTATTTGGTACAACCAAAGAAGTATTAGAACAACTAGTACTAAAAATAAAAAAAGAATATCCTAATATTAAAATATTAGAATACTCTGATGGTTATATTGAAAATAAAGAAGAAGAAATGCAAAAAATAGTTAAATTAAATCCAGATATATGCTTAGTAGCGTTAGGAATACCCAAACAAGAATTATTGATTTCTAAATATATAGAAAATGCTAAAAAAGGCATTTATATAGGTGTAGGGGGTTCTTTTGATGTTTTAAGTGGAGTAAAAAAAAGAGCTCCAAAAATATTTATCAAACTTAATTTAGAATGGCTATATCGAATTATAAAAGAGCCAAAAAGAATAAAAAGATTTTGGAATAATAATGTAAAATTTTTAATAAAGGTAAGAAGGGAAAAATAAAGAGTATGGAAATAATAGAGTATTCCTCAAAATATAATGAAAATATAAAAGATTTATTAGTAGATCTTCAAAGTTTTATTACCAAAATAGATAGAGAGCAATATAATATTTTAACACCTGAATATCGTGAAAAATACTTTGAAAAAACAATGAAAGAAGTGAGCCTTTTTGAAGGTAAAATATTCTTAGGCAAAGAAAATGAAGAAATTGTCGGACTTATTATTGGGCTGATTAATAATGATGACGAAAAGACTTATGATTTTGCTGCTCCTAAGAGGGCAAGAATAACAGAACTAGTAGTAAAAGAGCAATATCAAGCAAACGGTATAGGTAAAAAACTATTAAAGCACATGGAAGATTATTTTAAAAGTGTTGGATGTCAAGGCATCTTAATAGATGTATTTGCTTATAATATAAATGCTCAAAAATTTTATTATGTGAATGGGTATTTTAATAGAAATATAGAATTGATGAAAAAATTATAGTATAATAAGATAAAGAAAGAGGATTTTATGAAAAAAATATTTGTTACAGGATGTACAGGTTATATAGGTAGTCATACCTGTGTTGAATTATTAAATTCTGGATATGAAATAATTGGACTAGATGATTTTAGCAATAGTAAACCAACCATATTAGAAAAAATAAAAAAATTGACTGGAAAAGAAATTAAATTCTATGAAGGAAACGTTTTAGATAAAAACATTTTAAATAAAATATTTGAAGAAAACAGAATTGATTATGTAATCGATTTCGCAGCATACAAAGCTGTTGGTGAAAGTGTAGCAAAACCAATTGATTATTATATTAATAATGTAAGTAGTGTATTAACACTTTTAAAAGCAATGAATGAACATAACGTTAAATCGATTATATTTAGTAGTACGGCAACAGTGTATGGAACTCCTGA
Source organism: uncultured Mycoplasmatota bacterium (assembly GCA_900549285.1). Taxonomy (GTDB): domain Bacteria; phylum Bacillota_I; class Bacilli_A; order RF39; family UBA660; genus Caccenecus. The sequence goes on along the minus strand of URNW01000005.1, from coordinate 13,000 downwards.
ATTTATTCCTTTAACAGAAAAAGCCAAAACTGGTGGAACCACTAATCCATATTCAACAAGCAAGCTATTTGTTGAAAAAATACTAGAAGATTTATATACATCAGATAATAATTGGAAAATATTAATATTTAGATATTTTAATCCAGTTGGAGCACACCCATCAGGAATAATTGGTGAAGAACCAAACGGAATACCAGCTAATTTAATGCCATATATTTCTATGGTTGCAACAGGTGAATTAAAAGAACTTAGTGTATTTGGAAATGATTATAATACCAAAGATGGTACTGGCGTAAGAGATTATATTCATATTATGGATTTAGCAAGAGCTCATATAAATGGTATTGAAAAATTAAATAATATAGAAAAAGGTTTATTAATATATAATTTAGGAACAGGAATAGGATATAGCGTTTTAGATATTATCCGTGCATTTGAAAAAGTGAATAATGTTAAAATTCCGTATAAAATTACAGCAAGAAGACCTGGTGATATTGATGAATATTATTCTGATGCCCATTTAGCTGAAAAAGAACTAGGATGGAAAGCTGAAAAAACACTGGAAGATATGTGTAAAGATGCTTATAATTTTACCAAAAACAGACAAGTCGTTACTAATAATGATGTGAATCACATTTAGGAGAAACCAATAAAAAATAGTGTATTAAAAAGAGAAAATCATTTTTCTCTTTTTCTTAACTTTTGACTTTAGCCTAGTTGTCTATGAATGATAAGTCTGTGTACATTTTTTTCTTTGTTTAATGCTTCATTTAAAGTATCCATCACTAATTTTAAATCATTCCTTTTAGAGATTATATAAGAAACTACATGTTTATCATACAAATCTATTATTGTAGATAAATATGCTCGCGAACCTAGTTACATCAGTATCCCATACTTTGCTGAGAGCATCAGTAGTAAAATTTCTTTTTAATAAATTAGGCTTTACATTATCCTCAATTATTTCATTCTTATTTTTTGATTTTCAAAAAGCACCAATTTATCATTATTTTTTTATTCAACCGTAACAGACTTAGCTAAATTTCTAGGCTTATCCACATCTAAGCCTTTTTCTTTGGCAATAAAATAAGCAATAAACTGTAAAGGAATAATAGCAAGGATTGGACTGATAATAGGATGAATACTAGGAATATGAATCACATGTTCTTCATTTAGATTCTGATTAGTTACTAAAATAATATGAGCTCCTCTTGATTTAACTTCTTCTAAATTACTAAGGGTCTTCTCAGAAGTTACTGGGTCAGTAGTAATTCCAACCACAAAAGTACCATCATCAATTAAAGCAATTGGACCATGCTTTAACTCTCCAGCGGCATATGCTTCACTATGGATATAACTAATTTCTTTTAATTTAAGAGATCCCTCTAAAGCAATATGATAATCATTTCCTCTGCCGATATAGAATAAATCTGTTTCTTTAACCATTTTATGAGCCAAAGCTTGATAATCACTTTCATGGGCTATAACTTGATTCATTAAGTCTGGTAAATAGAGAAAATCTTTTTTTAGAAGTTGACAAAGCTCTCCATTTTTTTGAAGAATTTCACACATATACATAGCAAATACAATTATTAATCCTACTTGAGAAATATAAGCTTTAGTAGATGCAACAGCAATCTCAGGACCTGCATGAGTGTATATTGTATAATCTGCTTCTCTGGTAATAGAAGATTCAAAAACATTTGTTACCGCGATTGTTTTAGCCATTTTCTTTTTAGCCAACTTTAAAGCCGCAATAGTATCGGCAGTTTCTCCAGATTGGCTAATAAAAATACATAAAGAATGTTTATTTAATATGGGATCCTGATAACGAAATTCACTAGCAACAACAACATGTACGGGAATTCTACATAATTTTTCAATCGCGTATTTTCCAACCAATCCCGCATGCATAGCAGTACCACAAGCTACAATATAAATATTAGTTAAATGTTCTAAGTAATCTTTAGATAAAGAAAAATTCAAAAACTCTATAGGTTTTTCTTCTTTAATAATCCCATTTAAAGTATTTTTAAGAGCTTCTGGTTGTTCATGAATTTCTTTTAACATATAATCTTCATAACCATTTTTATCTATCGCTTCCATTTTCCAATCAATGGTTTTGCTACTTTTATCTATTACTTGAAAACTCTTATCATAAAAAGTAATACCATCATGAATAATCGCTTTCTCATCATCTTCTAAGAAGAAAAATTGATTAGTATATTCGATAATTGCTGGTATATCACTTGCAGCATAAATACCATCACTACCAATACCAAGTACTAAAGGACTATTCTTTTTAGCAACAAGAATTGTATCAGAAAGTAGAGGACTTATAATAAGAATTGCATAGCTGCCTTTTAAATCATTTAACATTTGTTTAAAAGCTTCTAAAACATCTCCACTCTTTTGATAATAATACTCCATTAAAACGGGTATAACTTCCGTATCAGTTTGTGAAGTAAAGGAAAATCCTTTCTTTTTTAAAAATTCTTTAAGTTCTAAATAATTTTCAAGTATTCCATTATGAACAACAGCAAAATGCTGATTTTGATCCATATGTGGATGAGCATTTTCTTTTGAAGGCACACCATGAGTAGCCCATCTAGTATGAGCAATACCTATGTTACTGGTTAAATCCTTAATATCAAGAATTTTTTCTAAATTAAAAATTCTTCCTTTATCTTTTAAAATAGCAATACTCTCATCTTGTAAAATTGCCATACCAGCCGAATCATACCCACGATACTCTAATGTTTTAAGTCCTTTAATTAATATGGGAGCAGCCTTCTTTTTACCCACATACCCAACAATTCCACACATATTTATATCACTTCCTTTATCTTTATAAATAAATAGTACTATAATTTACATTTCGTGTCAAATAAACATTTAAAAGTAACAACAAAAATGGTAAAATAATTACATAGTCAGGTGAGTATATGAAAATAATTAGTATTATGATGGGTAAATTAGCTTTCACTGCAGGAAAAATTTTTCACCGTGGTAGTTCCATGCCAGGTAAAATAGCTCTAAAAATAGATAAGAAAATTTTAAAGAAATTAAAATATCCTAAAATAAAATTAATCGTTACAGGTTCCTCAGGTAAAGGAAGTACAGCTAAATTAATAGCTCAGGTATTAAAAGAAAATAATTATACAGTATGTTTTAACGAAGCTGGATCAAACTTAAAATATGGTGTAACTACTGCATGTATTAAAAATTCTAGTTTATTTGGTACCATAAAAAAAGATATCCTAGTATTAGAAGTTGATGAACGTTACACAAAAGAAATCTTTGAAGATATAAATCCTAATTATTTAATTGTAACCAATATAACCAAAGATCAACCACCAAGACAATACCACGTAGATGTGATACTAGAAGAAATAAAAAAGAAATTGCCTCAAGATACAACAATTATCACTACAATGGATGAACCATTTTTGCGACACTTTGAATTAGATGTCCCTAATAAAAATATTCATTTTGCCCTAGATCAAAATAAATATTCTTATTTAAAACAAATATTTGAAAACTTAAATACTTACTATTGTTTAAAATGTGGCACTAAGTTAGAATATGAATATTATAATTTTGAGACATTAGGAAAATATCACTGTCCTAAATGTGATTTTAAATGGGAGCAACCCGAAGTAATAGGAAGTAACTTAGATTTAGAAAAAGGAACACTTACTTTAGAAGAAGAAAAAGTAAATATAGGGGGAGATATGTTATTTAACGCTTATAATACTTTAGCAAGTTATACTTTTCTAAAAGAGATAGGCTTAGAAAAATTAGATATTATAAAGGGGATAAATAAATGGAATCATACCCATAATATTGAATTTATAAAAAATGATCAACAATATAAAGCCTTAAACTGTAAAGCTGAAAATGCCACAACATATAATCAATGTGTATTTAAAGTCTATCAAGATAATGATTTAAAAGATGTAATAATAGGTTGGAAAGAAATTAGCAGAAGATATAATCATTTTGATATATCATGGCTTTATGATATCGAATTTGAACTTTTAAATAATGAATCATTAAATAAGATATATGCAGTTGGAATAGATAAAGAAAATATAAAAAAACGATTACTATTAGCCAAAATTCCTGAAGATAAAATCATAACAGCGAACTCTTTATCAGAAATAAAAGAAGAAATTATAAACAGTAAAGCTAAAAAAATATATGGAATACTAAACTTTGATTATATGAAGCCCTTTGAAAGTGCTTTTAAGGAGGATACCCTATGTTAACAATTGCTATGCTTTATCCCCATGAACTAACTTTATATGGTGAAAATGGTAATATAAAAGCACTTACTTATGCCTTAGAAAAAGAAAATATAAAATATAAATTAATTCAAATAGAAAAAGAAGAAAAATTAGACTTTTCTAAATATGATTTTGTATATTTAGGAAGTGGCAGAGAAAATAATTTACAAGAAATAAAACAACGCTTGTTACCATATAAAGAAGAAATACATAAATATATAAAAACAGATAAAATCTTATTAGCTACAGGAAATGCTATTAGTATACTTACTTTTTTAGATTTGTATAAAGTAGAACGTTATGAAAAAAGAAAAGTGTATGATGTAAAGGCAACAACATCTTTATGTAAAGGAATAATTAAAGGATTTCAAAATACGGAGTACTTAATAAGTACTACTAAAAATATAATTTTTAATATAGAAGAAGGAATTGGAAATCATGATACCATGATGGAAGGATTTCAATATAAAAACTTTTATGCTACCTCTATAATAGGACCAATTTTAGCTAGAAATGATAATTTAAATCAGTATTTCATAAATTTATTAAAATAAAAATTTCAGTTTTTAACCAACTGAAATTTTATTTATTTTTCTTTAGATTTTTATTGATAAGTCTAACTTTGACTCCTTTTCTTCTTCCAAATGTCTTTTTAACCCCTTTAGGCAAATTAACTTTATAAGTTTTCATACATCCACCTCCTATAAACCTGACTAATTAATTATAGCACTAACCGCGAAAAATGTGAAGAAAATTCGTTTCTTGACAAGGAAAGTAATTAAATTATATAATTAAATTGAGTGAAAACTCATAGAAAGGAACAAAATGTTAGAATTAAAAAATATAAATTTTAAAAGAGATAATAAAGACATATTAAAAAATATCAATCTCAAATTAGAAGATAGTAAATTTTATTGTATAACAGGTCCCAATGGAAGTGGTAAATCCACTTTAGTAAAAATCATAATGGGCCTAATAACTCCTGATTCTGGACAAATAATTTTAAATGGAAAAGACATAACCAAATTGCCAATTAATGAGCGGGCCAAGTTAGGAATCGGCTTTGCTTTTCAACAACCCACAACGTTTAAAGGACTAACGGTATATGATTTATTAAAAATAGCAACAGGGAAAGAAGTAAATAAAAAAGAAGCTTGTGATATTTTATCAAAAGTTGGCTTATGTGCTAAAGAATATATAGATCGTGAGTTAAATAATTCATTATCAGGTGGGGAATTAAAGCGAATTGAAATTGCGACAATTATTGCTCGAAATCCACAGTTATCTATATTTGATGAACCAGAAGCAGGGATAGATTTATGGAGTTTTAAATATTTAACAGGAGTTTTTAAAGAAATTGGAACAAAATCCAAAGGAACAACAATCATTATTTCCCATCAAGAACGAATATTATCAATCGCTGATCAAATAATTCTGTTAGAATCTGGAACTATAAAAGAAATTGGCAATAAAGATACCATGTTAAATAGTATTTTAGCCAAAGACTGTTTAATGGGAGGACTAAATGAATAATACCGATAAAGAACTATTAAAAAAAATTAGTGAAAATTTTGATGAAAATAAAGAAGTATATAATATTCGTAAAAATGGCAAAAGTATAGAAAGAAAAGTAAATAGTTATATTGATATTGTAAATAAAGAGGATAAAAGTGGAATTGATATCTATGTAAAAGAAAACACTTTATTTGGAATTGTACACATTCCTGTCATTATAACAGAAAGTGGATTAACAGATGTTGTTTATAATGATTTTCATATTGGTAAAAATGCGAATGTAATTATTTTTGCTGGCTGTGGAATCCATAATGATTTACATAATGATTCTGAACATGATGGTATTCATAGATTTTTCTTAGAAGAAAATGCAAAAGTAAAATACGTAGAAAAACATTATGGTGAAGGAAAAGGAACAGGAAAAAAGGTATTAAATCCGACCACAGAAATCTATATGAAAAAGAATTCTGTAATGAATATGGATAGTGTGCAAATAAAAGGAGTAGATAATACTTTACGTATAACAAAAGCCGTATTAGAAGAAAATACAACTTTAGAAATATCCGAAAAAATATTAACGACTGGCAAAGAAAAAGCAAAAACAGAATTTATTGTTGATTTAAATGGTGAAAATGCTAGTGTTCATGTAACAAGTAGAAGTGTTGCAGAAAATTCATCTTATCAAGAATTTGTTTCCAATGTTACAGGAAATACTAAATGCTATGCTCATATTGAGTGTGATGCCATTATAAAAGAAGAAGGCAAAGTAAAAGCAATTCCAGAAATTTATGCTAAAAATATTGATGCTAATTTAATTCATGAAGCAGCGATTGGCAAAATAGCTGGTGAACAACTAAAAAAATTAATGACTTTAGGATTAAGTGAAAAAGAAGCAGAAGATGTTATCATTAAAGGATTTTTAAAATAACATATGTTTTCTATCTTTATAGTAAAAAAAAATAACTAGATCATTCTAGTTACTTTTCATTTCCAATAAAATATCTCTAAGTTCCATGGCTCTTTCAAAATCTAAGTTTTTAGCAGCTTCACGCATTTCTTCTTCCAATGTTACTAAAATATTTTCTTTTTCTTTCTTAGACATTTTTGCTTTTTGAGCTTTATTTTCAATTTCATTAGAAACAACCTCTTTAATTTCTTTTGAAATTGTTTTAGGAGTAATGTGATGCTCTAAATTATATTGCTCTTGAATTTCCCGACGTCTAGCAGTCTCCTTAATAGCTAAATCCATAGCTTCACTAACTGTATCAGCATACATAATAACATGACCTGAAGCATTTCTAGCAGCTCGCCCAATCGTTTGAATAAGACTTCTTTCGCTTCGCAAAAATCCTTGTTTATCCGCATCTAAAATACAGATTAAACTAACCTCTGGAATATCAAGTCCTTCTCTTAAAAGATTAATACCAACGACACAATCATAAACCCCTAAACGTAACTCGCGAATAATTTTAAGCCGTTCTAGAGTTTTTATTTCACTGTGAAGATAAGCCACTTTAATTCCCATTTCTTTTAAGTAATTAGTAAGCTCTTCACTCATTCGTATAGTTAAAGTTGTAATAAGAACTCTTTCCTTTTTTTCTCTTTTTTCTTTAATTTGCTCAACAATATCATCAATTTGTCCTTCGGTTGGTTTAACCTCAATGGTAGGATCAAGTAATCCTGTAGGGCGAATAATTTGCTCTACATACTTACCATTTGTATGTTCTAGTTCATAATCACCAGGAGTAGCAGATACATAAATAGCTTGATTAATTTTACTTTCAAATTCTGAAAAATTTAAAGGACGGTTATCTAAAGCACTAGGAAGACGAAAACCATAATCAACCAAAGTTTGTTTCCGCATTCTGTCTCCATTATACATTCCCCGAACTTGAGGAAGGGTAACATGAGACTCATCTACAATAAGTAAAAAATCTTTTGGGAAAAAGTCAATCAAACAAGTAGGAGTTTCACCTTCACCACGCAAAGCAAGATGTCTTGAATAATTTTCTACTCCATTACAAAATCCTGTTTCTTTTAACATTTCTACATCATAATTGGTTCTTTCTCGTAATCTTTGCTCCTCAAGTAATTTTCCCTCACTTTTTAAAACTTGAAGTCTTTCTTTTAATTCATTTTCAATTCTTTTAATCGCTTCTTCTAATTTTTCAGGACTAGTAACAAAGTGAGAAGCAGGAGAGATAGTAATTGTTTTTTTATCACTAACAATAACACCTGTTACTGGATCAAAAGTACAAATGCGATCTATTTCATCTCCAAATAATTCAATACGAATACCATGGGCATGTTCATTGGCAGGGATCACATCAATAATATCTCCACGACACCGAAAAGTTCCACGGTGGAAATCTAAATCATTTCTCTCATAAGTCATATCAATCAAATGATTAATAATTTCATTTCTTTTAATATGTTGACCAATATTTAAAATAAGCATAGATTTTTCATATTCTTCTTTTTCCCCAATACCATATATGCAAGAAACACTAGCAACTACTATAACATCTTTATAATTAATAAGAGCACTAGTAGCACCATGTCTAAGTTCATCAATTTCATCATTAATAGAAGCATCTTTTTCAATATAAGTATCACTAGAAGGTACATATGCTTCTGGTTGATAATAATCGTAATAAGAGACAAAATATTCTACATGATTATTTGGGAAAAATTCTTTTAATTCAGTATATAATTGCCCAGCAAGAGTTTTGTTATGAGCTAAAACTAAAGTTGGTTTATTCACTTCCTTGATAACATTGGCAACTGTAAACGTTTTACCTGTACCAGTAGCCCCCAGTAATACTTGTTCTTTTTTGCCGTCCCTAATCCCTTCAACTAATTTTTCTATCGCTTGGGGTTGATCTCCACTAGGCTTATATTTAGATACTAATTGAAACATTTTTACACTCCTTTCCAATATTTATTATGATAATTTTTATCGTTAAAAATTCAATTTAAAACTAAATAAAGAGACGAATATATTTTAGCATTTATTCCATATAAAAACAAGAAAACATATCTATATTTCTTGTTTAAATAACTAATTATATATTATCTAATAAAGTAAAATGATCAAAAATATAATGATCCTCAACCTTTTTAAAAACATATTGATAAGTACTAGCATGATCAAGATAATCATCAATATTAATATCCATATTTTTCTGAGAATCCACATCATAAGTTTGAATAATATCCCTATCAATTATATTATTATAGATAGTAATATGAGAAATTTCTGAATCAAAATTGTAATAAACATATAAAGACTTTTCTAAAATTATAATTTTATCATCTTCTTCTATTGCACTAGTTATTTTGCGATAAAACTTTTCATTCATATTTCCACTACAACCATGCAAGAATTCATATTGCTGTAGTTCTTCATTGTAATCGAATCCACAATAATCACCAGAAAGAACATAAACCTTCTCATGCTTAACAGAAATATTATCTCCAAAAATTTTATAAACATATTCTTCTACAATATTTTTTGAGATAGATTTAATAACCTCATTTTGTTCATTAAGATAATTATTGATCGATATAGATAATATATACTGATTTTCAAATGTATTGGGATTTTCATAAAGATTTTTTAGTATAGTGGCATCTTCTATAGGGGTAGCCATATTATATAAAGATTGTACTTTTTCAGAGTTAATATTAAGCTTTATGGATGAACTACCACAACCCGTAGATAATAAAATAATAACAAAAACCAATAATATTCTCATTTTAATCCTCCATAACAATTCTAATTATAAAAAAGAGACCTTATCAGTCCTTTTTAAACACAAATACTTTGCTAATAACATAATTACCAATAATAACTAAAACTTGGGCAACAATAGTCCAAACAATAACCCACAAATTACTGTCTAATCCAAGAAGAGTAACAAAGAACCACATTATAATCATCTCCATAATTAAGGTTGCAACTCTACCTGCAACAAAACCACTAACTTCTTTTAAATATTGTTTAGATTTAGAATGAAAAACAAAAATACGATTAGCAAAATAAGCAAAAGCAACAGCAATAATCCAAGAGATAATAACGGCTATTTGTAACTCCATAGCATCACTAGCATCTAATATTGTAAATAATAATCCATATTTTACTGCTAAACTAATTAAAGTAGTTAATCCTCCCACAATAAGATAGTTAATAATTTCTTCATATTTATGATAAATATCCCAAATTTGTTTCATTTTCTATCACCTGACATAATTATACAGAAAAAAGACCAAAAAAGGAAGTTAATTCTTTTAAAATTCTATTTTTCTGCTATAATAAATTTAGGTGAAGTACATGAAGAAAAAATTTAGCACAATATTCTATCTTAGCTTTTTAGTAATATATTTAGAGATATTAACAAAAATATTTATTACGAAAAGTGCGAATGGAATTTTTTTAACCTTATTATTTAGTATTCCTTTTATATTAATCTTATACTTATTAGTAAATATATTTAAAAATAAAGGTAATAAAATAATGATTTATCTATTAAGCATAGGATTAATTTTATATTATTGCTTTCAATTCTTTTTCCACCGACTATTTAGTAATATTTTTTCATTTAATACCATAGGATTAGCTAGTAATGCTCTTGATTTTACAAATATTATTAGTGATATAATATTAAAGAATTTATGGATTGTTATCCTCTTTTTTGTACCACTTATTCTATTAATAATTTTTCATAAAAGAATTAATTTTGAAAGAGCAGACTGGAAACAGTTAATTGTCTGCTTTTTGGTTATTTTAATAACTTGGGGAATATCTCTTTTGTGTTTATTAATAAATAAAGATGAAACATATTCTGCTTATAATCTATACTATAATATTAATAGTGAGGCAAAGACAACTGAAACATTTGGTTTATTTACTTATACGAGACTAGATATAAAAAGAGTAATATTTGGCTTTGAAGAAAAATTAACGGGAAAAGAAGAGCCAGATATACCAAAAGATGAAGAAGAAGAGAAAGAAGAAGTAGTAACATATAATGAAATAGCAATTAATTTTGATGATTTAATTGCTAAAGAATCCAATGAGACAATAAAAAATATGTTAGAGTATTTTAAAAATAGTGAATCTACCAATAAAAATGAATATACAGGTATGTTTAAAGGTAAAAATCTCATTTTTATTCTAGCAGAAGGCTTTAATATGATCGCTGTTGATCAAGAATTAACTCCAACTCTATATAAATTAACTCATGAAGGATTTGTCTTTAATAATTTTTATTCACCAGTTTTTTTAAGTACTACAGGAGGAGAATTTCAAGCTACAACAGGATTAATTCCTACTCAATCAGTATTATCTGATTGGAAAAAATTAGAACCAACAATTTCTTATGCTTTAGGAAATGCTTTTGGTAAAATTGGTTATACTAAAAATAGTTATCATAACTGGACATACACTTATTATAGTAGACAAAAAACCATGAAAACATTAGGTTTTACTTCTTATATGGGATGTGGAAATGGGATGGAAGATTTAATAAATTGCAGTTGGCTTCCTAGTGATGTTGATATGATTAATAAAACATTCCCATTATATAAAGATAACACTCCATTTGTAACTTATTATGTAACTGTTTCAGGACATGCTCCATATGCCTATAATTCCACAGGAAATTCTATTGCTCTTAAAAATAAAGATTATGTTAAAGATCTATCATACTCTAATAATGTAAAAGCTTATTTAGCTACCCAAATAGAACTAGATAAAGCTTTAGAAAGTCTAATAAATAATTTAGATCAACAAGGTATTTTAGAAGATACCGTTATCGCTTTAGTTGGGGATCACTATCCATATACATTAACAATAGATGAAGTAAATGAATTAAGTGATTATGAAAGAGATGAAATAGTGGAAGTAAATCGTAGTAATTTCATTCTTTGGAATAGTGAAGCAAAAACAGTAGAAGTAGATAAAGTTGGCAGTCAAATTGATGTATTACCTACTTTATTAAACTTATTTGGTATTGAATATGATTCCCGATTAATTATAGGGAAAGATATATTAAGTGATGCCCCAGGATTAGCAATCTTTTCTAATCGTAGTTGGGTAAGTGATTATGGAACATACAAAAATGGTAAGTTTACTTTAAAAGAGGGAGTAACTTTAGAGAATGTAGAAGAATATATAAGAAATATGAATAATTTAGTATCTAATCGTTTTACTTTAAGTGCTAATATAATAAAATATAATATGTATGAATATCTTTTAAATTAATTGGTAAAAAGAGGTTTAATAAATAGCTCAGAAGTGAATAAAATAAAAATATGTACAACAGGTATTACTTATGTACATATTTTTCTTTAATCTCAATCTAATATTATAAGTATTAACGATTTTAAAGAGTAATATCTAAAAAGAAGCAGCGAATAACTGTTTCTTTTTGTTTAAATAAAACAAATTTTGATAAGTTTTGTCGAAAAGCTCATATTGAGTTAAAAAGTATGCTATGATACTCATGGTGATAGAATGAAAGATGAAATTTTAATAAGTGATATAATAAAAAGTGTAAATGAACTATTATTAAACCTAGAAGCATACTATACAATTAAAAATAGCAAATAATAAAGAGCCTTTATTTCAAATATTTGGGCTCTTTTATTCTACCTAAAAGATAATCAGCAGAAATATAATACTTTTTACAAATAGTATATAAAAAAGGGGTAGCAATGAAATTGCGTCCTTTCTCATTAAAAGCAATAGAAGAAAAAGTTGTATTTAAAATATTAGCTAGTTTAACTTGGGTTAATTTATTTTCTTTTCTAAATTCTCTTAATCGTGTTCCAGCTTCTATTTTGTCAGCATTTATAATATTGTCGTATTGCTTAATTTCTGTTAAACCTAATAAATAGTCAATAGATACATTAAAATAATAACTTAAAGTAATAAGATGCTTAATAGGAATAATTTTTTCTTTTACTTCATAGTGATTATAAGTTTTTCTAGATATATTTAAAACATTAGCTAATTGTTCTTGAGTTAAATTAAATTTTTCTCTTATATTTTGCAATACAATATTATATTTCACATTAACCACCAAAATAATTTTCTCATTATACAATTTTTAAAAAAATATTTAGCTCACTATTGTGTTATTTTTCTTGACTTTTAATCTAGCTATATTTATAATTTAACTATAAGCTAGGAA
>URNW01000004.1 GCA_900549285.1 uncultured Mycoplasmatota bacterium | reverse complement strand
CTTAATAATTCTGGTGAATTTAGATTAGCGAAACCTTGTCAAATGTGCACTAGTCTTATTAAATATGTTAAATTAAAAAATATTTATTTTACTACTAGTGAAGGTAAAATAGAAAAAATAAAAGCTCAAGGTTTTGATGCTATTCAAATTCCTCCATTAGAACCTTTAAAAGAAGAAGACCCTACAGTTTGGTGGAAAGCTTATCAACCAATTAGTTTTAATATAGGAAATGTTTATGGATCTAAAGAAGAGTTAATCACATTTTGTAAAAAATGTGAAGATCTTGACCTAAGAGTATATGCTGATGCGATTATCAATCATATGGGAGGAGATAGCATTAATCCACTACTTCCACATGAAAAAGTGGATTTTAATTTAAGAAGTTGTCCTGAATTTTGGAAAGAACCAATCAATGTAACGAATTGGCATAATAGACAAGATGTGATTCATCATTGTATGGGCTTACCTGGATTGAACGTTTATCATCAAGAAGTAGAAGATATGATTGTTAGATTTTTAAATGAATTAATTGACTGTGGAATAACAGGATTTCGTTTTGATGCAGCAAAATCAATTGGTTTACCAAGTGAAGGATATCGTTTTTGGCCTAACCTTATTTATCGCTTAAAAAAATATGGCATGTATTTATATGGAGAAGTAATTTTTGAAGAAAATCCTAAAATTATTGATGAATATGCCGAGTATATGTATGTTTTAGGAAACTATGATGGGAGTACCAGAGAAAAAATGGTAAAATATATCGAAACACACGACACTTATTTGAGTGAAGACTCTCTAGGATATTCTAAATTTTGGAGTCCAGATAAAGTAATTGATGATTATTGTAATTTAGTAAAATATTATGATAATACTCTTTTTTATATCAGACCAAATGATAATACTTGGCTTGATGGCAGAATAAAAGAAGCTCACACTCTTAGTAGAGTAAGGAAAAAGTAAAGAGCCAAATCTTTACTTTTTTTATGATTTTTGTTATACTAACACATAGGTGATAAAATGCTTGTATGTGGTAAAAATGTTTTAAAAGAAACACCAAAGAGTAAAATTCACAAAGTTTATATAAAAGAAGGCTTTAAAGATCAAGAAATTTTAAATTTTCTAAAGGAAAATAAAATAAGATATGAATTTACTCCTGAATTTCGTCTCAATAAAATGGTTAATGAACGTCATCAAGGGGTAGTAATTGATATTGATGATTATGTTTATTATAAACTAGAAGATGTTTTAGAAGAAAATTTTTTAGTATGTTTAGATCACTTAGAAGATCCACACAATTTAGGAGCAATTATTCGTACTTGTGAATGTGCTGGTATTAAAGGAATCATCATACCAAAAGATCGAAGTGTAAGAGTAAATGATACTGTAATGAAAGTAAGTGTAGGAGCAATAAATAATGTAAAAATCGTAGAAGTAAGTAATTTAAGTGAAACATTAAAAAAATTACAAAAGAATTTATTCTTCGTTTATACTGCCGACATGGATGGAACAGATTATCGGAAAATGGATTATGCTGATAAAAGAGTATTAGTAATTGGTGCTGAAGGAAAAGGAGTTAGTGAAATCATCAGAAAAAATAGTGATGAAATAATTAGTATTCCCATGTATGGAAAAATCAATAGCTTAAATGCCAGTGCTGCCTCCGCCATTTTAATTTATGGAATGATTAAGGAGTAATCTATGGAAGAAGAAGAATTAATTAAGCTAGCATTACAAAATAATGAAGAAGCTAAAAATAAAATATATGAAAAATATAAATATATTATAGATATTTTAATGAGAAAGTATTACAGTGTTGCTTTAACGTTGAATATTGATAAGTATGAACTAGAACAAGAAGCTCTATATGCCTTTAGTGATGCTATTCATTCTTTTGATACCCAAAAAAAAGTAAAATTATCGACATTTATTACTCTATGTGTAGATAGAAGAATAAAAAAAGTAATCAAAAAATATAGTGGTGAAAAAGCCAAGTTGTTAAATTCTTTTTATTCACTAGATTATGATTATGAAGAAGGATTAACATTAAAAGATATGATCAGTGATGAAAAAACAGACCCTTTATATAGTTTAACTTTAAAAGAAGATTATGAAGAATTAATAAAGAAAATAGAACAAAACTTATCTGTAGCGGAACTAGAGATATTTAATCTATTAAAAAATGATATAGATCGTAGTACAATCATGTTATTAACAGGAAAAAATGAAAAGCAAATAGATAATACCATTCAAAGATTAAAAAACAAAATAAGAGATATCATCAAGGAATAATTTTATCTCCCTGATAAATATCTCTTTTTTTCATTTCTTTATCAATATCATTTAAAACACAAAATTTTTTTACTAACCATGATGGAGCAATTAATTCTTCTTTCAAGGGATCTCCCGTGATTCTCATCACCACAATATTAGGATTTAAATATTCTAATTGCTCACAAACAATTTGAATATATTCCTCTTTCGTTAAAAGAGGAAAAGGCTGTTTTTCATATTGCTTAGCTAAAGGAGTATTTTTACTAATATATAACATATGAATTTTAATTCCATCAATCCCCAATTGATTTAAAAATTTTACAGTTTCAATCATCATATCCTTTGATTCATTAGGAAATCCATTAATAATATGTACAACAACAAAGATATTTCTCTTCTTTAATTCTTGTATAGCATCTATAAAATTTTGTAAATCATGGCCACGATTAATAAACTTTAGAGTATCTTCATGCATAGATTGAAGTCCCAGTTCTACCATAAGGAAAGTTCTTTTATTTAATTCACTTAAATAATCTAATATTTCCTCATTTAAAGCATCACTCCGAGTAGCAATATCAAGTCCAATTACATTTGGAATAGTTAAAACTTGCTCATATTTTTCTTTTAAAACCGTAATAGGAGCATAAGTATTCGTATTCGCTTGAAAATAAGCTATATATTTTGCATTAGGCCATTTCTTTTCTAAAGGAATTTTTACTAAATCAAATTGTTCTAATAATCCCATTTTTTCATAATGATTACCACTTCCATGATTACAATAAATACAGCCACCTGTTTTATAATTAGGACAAGAAAATCCAGCATTTAAAGCAACTTTAAATACTTTAGATTTAAATTTATTTCTAAAAAAGTAATTTAATGTATGATATCTTTTATTATCAAGAGTATAGGAAAACATATAATCACCAAAATAATTGTAAGAAAAATAAAACTTTTTGTAAAGGGTTTTATTTACATAGAAAAGAAAAAATGCTATAATACCTAGCTAGTCATGAGAAAGAAGGTATTTATGCAACTACAAGAAATATATCAAAAATGTGAAAAAATAAGGTGGTATAAGCCTTGCTTAGAAATGATATCTGAAGATTATCAATTAAGCTATGATGAATTATTAGAAGTAATAAGAAGATATATGGTAGAAGAATTAAAAGAAGAGGAATCTGAATTTATAGAATTATTAAAACAAATAAAAGCCCGTGAAATTTTTGGAGATTTTATAAATTTTTCATTAAAAAAACCTGAAGATTATTTGTTAGTTCAGTGGTATTATGAAAATAAGGCGAATAAAGTAGAGCAACAAGCATTTGAAAATATTGTATTATTTATAGGTAGAAGTGTATACTTAGAATTACTAAAAAATAATGAAGCTTTAGAAGTCATTCCTAAAAAGTATAATTTGTCAGTAGAGCAAATAAAAAAATTTTATCAATACTTTTGCGATAAAAAATTAACAAAAAAAAGGAAAGAAACATTAAATAATATTTTAAAAAATAACTTATCAGAATCAAAAAAATCTTTAAATAATTTTAAAAAATCTAAATTTTATAAATTATGTAACATGCTACTATCGGATATTCCAATAGAAGAAATAGTAAAATATATAAATAAAAACAAATTAACTTTGCGATTATTTTATCCAGAATATATAAGAAAATTTTTAGGTGTATATAAACTAGAAAAAGTAGATATAAAAGAAATAGAAAAGCAAATTTTAACAAGATATCAAAAAGTAGTAGAACTAATGAGATCTACTCGCTTAGACAGTTCTTTTAAAAAATATTCTTTAGAAGAATTAAATGAAGCTAAAATGATTTTAACAAGAATAATTTATAGTGAAAAGCCCCTAGAATTACCAGATAATATAAATGAAATTTTACAGATAGTTAGAATGTATGATCCAAAATTAAATCAACTATATTTTGGTATAATAGATGTAAGTAAAAGTATACTAAAATTAGTAGATTATTTAAAAAATGGTTATCACGATCGACAATTTGATATATTAGATTATTATTTAGAAATACAAGTTCCTCCATTAAAAATAATAAACTATATAAGTCAAGTTCCTGAAGAATTTCAAAATATGATTCAAACTTTCTTTATGAATAATAGAATAACCCAAGTTAGCCCTGAAGTAATCTTAAAACAAAAATATTTTAGAAGTGATCCTTGGAGTAGTATTCCAAGTGAAGAAGAAAAAAAAGAAATTTTAGCTTTTTTCATTCAAAATAATATTCCAATCTCTCTAAATTTATTTTATATAGCTTATCAAAGATACATAAATAAAATGCTTTATGATGAGTCTCCAAAAAAGAATGTAGCCAAAATATAGTGCTACTTTTTTTAATTAGAACATATATTTTATCTAGGAGGATAATATGCATGGTCTTAATAATGAAGAAGTAGAAATAAATAGAAAAAAATATGGAACAAATAGTATTACGAATGTAAAAAGTAAAGGATTCTTAAAATTATTATTAGAATCATTAGGAGATCCAATCATTAAAATTTTACTAATTGCTCTGGCAATTAAAGTAGTATTTTTGTTTCAGGATTCAAATTATTTTGAAACATTAGGTATATTAATTGCTATATTTCTGGCATCTTTTATATCTACCATATCAGAATATGGAAGTGAAGCCGCATTTAGAAGACTTCAAGAAGAAAGTTCAAAAATTTTAGTAAAAGCATTAAGAAATGGCAAAGTAACAGAAATACCATTAGAAGATGTAGTAAAAAATGATATAATTGTCTTACAAAGCGGTGATCGAGTACCAGCAGATGGATATTTATTAAAAGGAGAATTACGTGTAGATGAATCTAGTTTAAATGGAGAGACGAAAGAAGCTAAAAAATATCCTCCTATTAATAGCAAGAATTTACAAGATTCTCATAAATTATATCGTGGATCAGTAGTTTATAGTGGAGATGCCTATATGCTAGTATGTGAAGTAGGAGATAAAACTCTTTATGGAGCTTTAGCCAAAGAAGTAGCGGAAAGTGCTCCAACATCTCCATTAAAATTAAGATTACAGGGATTAGCTAAATTTATTAGTAAAATTGGTTATTGTGGAGCATTTTTAGTAACTTTTTCCTATTTGTTTTCTGTAATTGTAATTGATAATAAATTCGATCCTCATTTAATAATGAATACTTTAACTGACTTTAGAGTAATGATGGATCATTTAATTTATGCTTTAACATTAAGTGTAACAATTATTGTAGTTGCTGTACCAGAAGGACTTCCTATGATGATTACTTTAGTGTTATCAAGTAATATGAAGCGAATGTTAAAAAGTAATGTATTAGTAAGAAAGTTAGTAGGAATAGAAACAGCAGGAAGTATTAATGTACTTTTAACAGATAAAACAGGAACTTTAACCAAGGGAAAATTAGAAGTAAGTGAGATTATTAGTGCGGATAATATTCATTATAAAAATATTAAAATGTTAAAACAAAATCCAAAATATTATGAACAAGTTTATCAATCACTTTATTATAATAATGATAGCAAAAAAAATGAAGTAGGTGAGGTTTTTGGTGGAAACGGAACTGATCGAGCATGTTTAAAATTTATAGATGAAGATATAACAATTAAAAGAAGAATAATAGATAAAATACCATTTGATAGTAAAGAAAAATATAGTGCTACACTTCTAGATAATAATATTACTTATATAAAAGGGGCAATAGAAAAACTATTACCTAATATTAACTATTATTTAAATCAATATGGTGAAGAAAAATTATTAATAAATCATAAAAGTCTATCTAATATTGCAGAAGGATTAACCAAAAAAGGAATAAGAGTTTTAGCTCTATGTTATACCAAAAATAAAAAAACATTAGAAAATTTAGTTTTTGTAGGTTTAGTAGCAATAAAAGATGAATTAAGAGAAGAAGCCAAAGAAGGAGTAAGCCTAATTAGAAGTGCTGGCATTAATATGATTATGATAACAGGGGATGCCAAAGAAACAGCAACAACTATAGCCAAGGATGTGGGGCTACTAGATAAAGAAGATTTAGTACTAACCAGTGAAGAATTAAATAAATTAACAGATGAGGAAATAAAAAAAATAATTGGTAATTTGAAAGTTGTAGCAAGAGCCTTACCAACAGATAAATCCCGACTTGTAAAAATATTAGAAGAGATGGATCTAGTAGTAGGAATGACAGGAGACGGTGTAAATGATGCCCCTGCTTTAAAAAAAGCAAATGTTGGTTTTGCTATGGGTAGTGGAACCGAAGTTGCAAAAGAAGCAGCAGATATAGTTATATTAGATGATAATATTTTATCTATAAGTAAAGCTATTTTATATGGAAGAACTATATTTAAAAGTATACGAAAATTTATTATTTATCAGCTAACAGTAAATATGTGTGCTCTCATATTATCCATTATTGGTCCATTTATTGGTATTAATACACCGATTACCATTATTCAAATGTTATGGTTAAACATGATTATGGATACTTTCTCAGGTTTAGCATTTTCATTTGAACCTGCTCTAAAAAGTTATATGTATGAGCCACCCAAACCTAAAAGTGAACCAATTATTAATTCATATATGATTGGTGAAGTATTATTCACAGGATTATATTCTGCCATTATATGCATATTATTTTTAAAATTACCTATCATAAGGGAATTTATTCGGGTAGGAGAAAATTATAAATATTTAATGACCGCTTATTTTGCTTTATTTATCTTTATTGGTATTTTTAATGCCTTTAATGCCCGAAGTGAAAGAATTAATATTTTAGCTAATTTAAGAAAAAATAAAGTATTTATTGCTATTATACTTTTTATTATAAGTGTGCAAATTTATTTAATATATCATGGGGGAGATTTATTTCGGACATATGGATTAAAAGCTAATGAATTTTTTATAGTTCTTCTCTTAGCATCATCAGTATTTCCAATTGATTTTATAAGAAAAATATTTTTAAGACGTCATCATTTAAAAACAGGTGTTTAATTTTTTTTAAAGTATTACACCATTCGACAAAATTCGCCCAAAGAACATGCTAAGATAATTTCAGGTGATAAAAATGCGTACATTCTATATTTTTAATATTAATAAAAACTTTTATAATTTAATGAAAAATAACCCTTATCATTTATTTAAAACTATGGAAGATATACATAGTTTTGATACAAGTGATGTAAGTGTAGCCTATGATTTATTTATGCAAATTGTATCTCCATTTGATAAAAGTCGTATTAATAATCTAATTTTTAATGAATGTAAAGGTAATGATTTCTATTCTAAATTTCATAATATCCACCGCATTCAAAATAAATACATTCCTGAAGATTCATGTTTAATAGTAAATAAAGCATTTTTGTTATTAGAAAGTAATATCTTAAAACCAAGTTTTTTAACAGAATTAAATAGTATGAAAAATTTATTTGTATGTGATTTTAAAAACAAAGATTATTTTTGGCTAAATGAACTAGTTCGCTTGTAAAAAGAATTGTTTTATAGTAAAATATGAATGAGGTGAAATATTTATGTGGGCACAGATTTTATGGTGTGTAATAGGCTTAATTGTTGGTTTACTAATTGGCTTCTTTTTAGCTAAATATTTTATGCAAAAATATTTAAAGAAAAATCCTCCAATCAATGAAAAAATGATCGAAGTAATGATGTCAAGTATGGGAAGAAAACCAAGTAAAAAACAAGTAAATCAAGTGATGAGAGAAATGAATAAATTTATGTAATACTAGCATTTATTCAAAAAAAATATAGTATGAAAAAAAGTATCAGAATTATATTAAATCCATAAGTGCTTTTTGCTGAATGGATGATGATTATTTTATTAATGGACACTATCCTTGAGGTTAGTGTTTTTTTCATATAAACTACAACTAAAATAAAAAATTATT
This sequence comes from uncultured Mycoplasmatota bacterium, assembly GCA_900549285.1. Classification (GTDB taxonomy): domain Bacteria; phylum Bacillota_I; class Bacilli_A; order RF39; family UBA660; genus Caccenecus. The sequence goes on along the minus strand of URNW01000004.1, from coordinate 76,486 downwards.
TTAAATATTTTGGCTCATCTGTTTTTCCTAATAGATAATCAGCAGAAATATGATATTTTTTACATATGGTATAAAGAAAAGGTGTAGCAATTAAATATCTCCCTTTTTCATAATCAGCAATAACTGATTGAGTAGTATTAAGTATGGTAGCAAGTTTAGTTTGAGTAAGCTTATTTTCCTTTCTAATTTCTTTGAGTCTTGAGCCAGACTTTTCTTTGTTGATATTATTGCTATTATCATGATATCTTTTGATTTCAGTAAAATTAAATATATAGTCAATTGATACATTTAAAATATTACTTAGTTTTCCTAGATATTTAGAAGGAATGATACTATTTTGTAATTCATATTCTTTATATGTACTTCTATTTATATTTAAATATTCTGCAACCTGTTCTTGACTTAAAAGTTCAGAGGTTCTAATTGATCTTAATTTGTTACTATAATTCATATTATTCACCGCTTTAATTGTCGCATTTATCAATTAGAAAAAATATTTATTGGCTAATATGCCGATATTTTTCTTGACTTTTAATCTAGCTATATTTATAATTTAACTATAAGCTAGGAAAGTTATCATAGATATATGATAGATTATCTTAATGTATTTTAAAATGAAGCCTAGCATCATGTTAGGAGTAATAATATGGAAATAGAAACTTTAAAGAAAAGTCATTTAAAAAGAAATATTGTAATAGCTGTAGTATTAGTATCAATAATTAGTACCATAATACTTACGTTTACTAAAGCAAAGTTTAAAAATACAGAATCTATCCCACTAGTAAATGGAATAATCAACTATGAACTATCAGCTTCAAATTTAATTGGTGTATATATTGAAGATGGTAGTAGTTACACAAAGACAGATCAAATACCAGATTCAGGATATACTCTAAATGAAGAGGAAAGCTATTGCAAAATAGGGGAAGAAAAACAAGATATAACGATCACTTATGATATGAATACTAAAAATTTAACTATAAGACCTCTGACTACGAAAGGAACAAAATGTTACTTGTATTTTGATGAGCAAAAAATATTATTAGCAGATGCCATCAAAAGAGACAATCAAATTAAAAGTGGAACACCAGATTTTAGTCAGGTAGCAACAACGAATGAAGGAGTATATAAAACAGAGGATGACTGGGGAGAAAGTTACTATTTTAGAGGGGCAGTAACCAATAACTGGGTAAAATTTGCAGGATTCTATTGGCGAATCATCAGAATTAATGGTGATGGAAGTATAAGACTAATCTATTCAGGAAATGAAGAAAGTGGACCAGCAATAACAGGTGAAAGTACACAAATAGGGACGAGTGCATTTAACAATTTATATAATGATAATGCTTATGTCGGATATATGTATGGAAAAACTGGAAGTAGTAGTTATGAAGAAACCCACGCAAATATCAATGATAGTACAATTAAGCAAGTATTGGATAATTGGTATGAGACAAATTTAAAAGGTTATGAAGAGTACATTAATACAGAAGCAGGCTTCTGTGCAGATAGAACTGCATATAAAGACAATACAGGAACAATATCTAGTGGTGGAAACGGGAAAACTATAACATATTATGGGGCATATATCAAATTATATAATGGACAAAATAATAGTAATGCTTCTCCAAATATCGTCTGCAATCAAAGAGATGATTTATATACAATAATTAATAGTAATAATGGTAATAAATCATTAAAATATCCAATTGGACTAATTACTGCTGATGAGGTTGCTTTAGCTGGTGGAATGGTAGGAGAAAATAATAAAAACTATTATCTATATACCCAGCAATCTTATTGGACATTATCTCCATATCAATTTAATAATGGAAGTGCTAGTGTATTTTCAGTAAATGTATCTGGATGGCTTTTTGGTAACCATGCAACCTATTGGGTAAATAGTAATTTTGGCATTCGCCCAGTCATTAATATAGCTAGTGATGTAACAATAAAAAGTGGAAATGGCACTTCCTCAACACCATATGAAATTTAAATATTAATTAAAGTTACTAAAAGAAAATAGAATTAATTTTAAAATGTAAAGTTATGTAAAGCAAAAAACTTTACATTTTTTCTTGATTTTCGCATATAGATATGATAGACTAATAAGTAGAATAAAAGGTGGTGTCGGGATGAATTTCCTTGATAAATTATATAGTAGTAATTATTTTGGTATTGGTTTATTTGCAGTTATTGCATTTTTAGTAGTAGCGTTTTTAATTGTCTTATTTTTTGGTAAAAAAGATGAAAAGAAAAGAAAGTTAGAAGAAACGCAAAAATTAGAAGCAAATGATACATTTAAGGAAACTAGCAAGTCTACACCAGTAGAAATACCTATAAATCCAGAGCCAGTAGCTCCTATAAACTTAGATGTTGAACCAGTAAAAACAGGAATAGAACCAAATGTGGTAACACCAATCGAACCTATTACTCCAGTTATGCCAGTTCCACCTGTAAATGAATCAAATGATTTAAATCAACATGATAACAATGAAAATGAATTTGTAGAAAATTTAAGAATTGAAGAGCCAGTAATAAATACCCCAAAAATAGAACCAGTTCCAATAATAAAAGAAGAGCCAGTTCATAGTGAGGTAGAAAAAGTAGAATTAGATCAACCTAAAATACCGATTAATGATAGCCCAGTTCATAATGTAGTAGAGCCTGTAATAAAACCAATAATTAATGAGGAAACTCCTAAATTACAAATTAATGAAGAGCCTGTTATTAATACGTATTATAATCCAACAAAGAAATTAGAAACAGAAAAAATAAAAGTACCAAATATTGATTTTGATGCTTTAGCAAAATCAATTTCCAAAGAACTAGATGAACTAGAAAAAGATAGTAAAAAATATGAAGAGATTACAGTAACCCCAATAAATGAAATAACAGAAAAAAGCCCTGTAAAGAAACCAGAGACATTTAGTTCTGTTTATGTAAGGGAACCAATAAGAGAAGTACCAAAAGAAAAAATAGAATTACCTAAAAAGATAGATTTACCAGCAAGAAAGAGCGAATAAAAATCTAATTTTAGGTTTTTATTTTGTCAAACTTGAGTAAAATCGTTTTTTTAAAGAAAAAATCTAGAGAAAAAAGTAAAAAAAGCCTTGATTTTAGGGGCTTTTTTTGATAATGTTATTATGTAAGGTAAAGACCTTATAAATTTTAGTTTTTGAGTTGGGAGGTAAGTATTAATGTCAAGAACTGAATTAGTAGAATTTGCTGCTGCTAAAGCTGAAGTATCAAAAGCTGAAGTAGGACGCGTATTAGATGCTTTATTAGAGGGAATCCAAACAGGACTAAAGAAAGAAGGAAAAGTAACTTTAGTTGGTTTTGGAACATTTAGTGCTAAAAAACGTGCTGCACGTGAAGGAATTAATCCTTTAACTAAAGAAGCAATTAAAATTCCTGCTAAGACTGTAGCTTCATTCAAGGCTGGAAGCAAATTAAAAGATGCTTTAAACTAATATAGCAGTAAAAGAAAATTCAGAGATTAAATCTGAATTTTTATTTTATCATAAAGTTTATAAAGATATTGTACTCGAGCTTCTAAACGAAAATAATGAATAATATAAGGAATTAAAAAGCAAATCATAAAGAAAGCAAAAATTAAATAAATGATAGATTCTTTAATATGACAAATAAATAAAATAGCAAATAAAGCATAAAATAGAGTAATAAGAAGGTGAATGATTCTTTCTTTATTAAAGAAATCAATTTTAATTAAAACCTCATCTAATAAAGTTTTATCAAGCTCTTTACGATCTAATTTTTTTTCTAGTTCTAAAATATATTGATCAATATAATCTTTCATATTATCACCACTTTAATTTTAACATATATTAAACGAAGATAAAACTAATTTTTAATTAACAATTAAATGAATTAATGATATAATTAGACATACCACAAATAAAATATATTGGAGGGATTTTTTTTGAAAAAACAAAACATATTTTTAACATTTATAATTCCAATAATTGCGGTTATAGCCTTATTAGTAGTTCAAGCACTATGTGATCTTGAATTACCTAGTTATACGTCCGATATTATTAATAATGGAATTCAACAAGGAGGAATTGATAATACTCTTCCAGAGGTACTTACAACCAAAATGTTTAACGGGATTGCTAAAATTAGTAAAGAATCATCAGCTATAATGGCAAGTTATGATCTTTTTGTAAGTGAAAATTTAAGTAATCAAGATTTAGAAGAGCTTGGAAAGCAATATCCGTTAATAAAAGAAGAAGATCTGTATTTATTAAATGATTTAACAGAAGAAGAAAGAAAAATAGTTGAAGAAGAAATTAAAGTACCATTACTAATTACAACCATGCTTTATACGAATAATGAAAATATCGCTAAAAGTTTAAATTTACAAATACCAGAGGGAAGTACACTTTTAGATGAAGTATTAAAATTAGATGAAGAAACTTTTAATACTGTAATAAGTTCTATTGAGCAATCTATAAAGAGTATGGATAATATGGTATTAGATCAATATGCTATTTCTGGAATTAAAAGTATTTACAATGAAATTGGTATGGATATGAATCAATATCAAATAAATTATATTATAAATAAAGGATTAACCATGCTTTCTATTGCAGGAATAGGAATGGTGATTGCAGTTATTGTTGGCTTCTTAGTTGCCAAATTAGCCTCTAAAATTGGCTATGTTTTAAGAAATAAAGTTGTAAAAAAAATCATGGCTTTTTCTTCTGTTGAATTTAAAGAATTTGGAGCATCCAGTTTAATTACAAGAGCAACAAATGACATTGAACAAATAAAAATGTTTTTTATCATGTTACTTAGAATTGTAGTTTTTGCTCCTATTATGGGAGTTGGAGCATTCATTAAAGTAAGTGATAATCCTTTAAATTGGATTATTGGAATTGCTTTAATTTTGATTTTTGTTTTAATTGGTATTTTATTTGGTTTTGCAATGCCAAAGTTTAAAAGTATGCAAAAACTAATAGATAAGATGAATTTAGTATCTAGAGAAATCATCACAGGTATGCCAGTTATAAGAACATTTGGAACAGAAAAATATGAAGAAGAAAGATTTGATAAAGCTAATATCAAATTAACTAAAACCAACCTATTTGTAAATCGTTTAATGGGAATTATGATGCCAAGCATGATGCTTGTTATGAATATTATAAGTATTTTAATTGTTTGGTATGGAGCAGAGCAAATTGATTTAGGAACTCTTCAAGTCGGTACACTTTTAGCATTTATCACTTATACTATGCAAATAATTATGTCATTTTTAATGATATCTTTAGTTTCAGTTATGATGCCAAGAGCTTTAGTATCACTAAAAAGAATTAGAGAAATTCTAAAAAAGGAGATTTCTATTGTTGAACCAGAGAATCCTTTAGCATTTAAAGAAGAAAAAAAGGGTATAGTAGAATTTAAAAATGTAAGTTTTAAATATTCAGATGCTGATGAAGCTATGCTAAAGAATATAAGCTTTAAAGCCACACCAGGAACAACAACGGCTTTTATTGGTTCGACAGGATCAGGGAAATCTACTTTAGTGAATCTAATACCAAGATTTTTTGATGCTACAAGTGGTGAAATATATGTTGATGGAATCAACATTAAAGAATCATCTATAGTTGAACTAAGAAATCGAATTGGCTATGTACCTCAAAAGGGAATGTTATTTAGTGGTACAATAAAATCAAATCTAATGCTAGGAAATGATAATTTAACCGAAGAAGAAATGTTAAATGCTGCTAAAGTAAGTCAATCTCTAGAATTCATTGATGCGAAAAAAGATAAATTTGAAAGTGAAATTTCCCAAGGTGGAACAAATGTCAGCGGAGGGCAAAAACAACGTTTATCTATAGCTAGAGCCATAGCCAAGAATCCTGAAATATATATTTTTGATGATTCTTTTAGTGCCCTTGATTTTAAAACAGATGCAGCCCTAAGAAAAGCTTTATTTAAACATGCTAAAGATGCAACCGTATTAATTGTGGCTCAAAGAATTAGTACAATTATGAATGCTGATAATATTATTGTTTTAAATGAAGGCGAAATAGTGGGAAGTGGTACGCATAAAGAGCTTTTAAAATCTTGTAAAATATATAAAGAAATTGCTTTATCGCAATTAAAGGAGGAGGAACTTTAATGGCAGGAAAAATGGGAGGACCTAAAGCTGTTGATAAGGCAACGGACTTTAAAGGAACATTAAAAAAGTTTTTAAAAATTATATCAGAATATAAAATTCTAATCATCATAGCTTTCTTATTTGCAATAGGAAGTACAATATTTGCTATTATATCCCCAAAGATATTAGGAAATGCTACAACAAAAATATATAATGGTATTATTGCCAAAATAAATGGTACAGGAACTATTAATTTTAATGCAATAAAATCTATCCTAATATGTTTAGCAATACTTTATATAATAAGTGCTTTATTTAATTATATTCAAAATTTAATTATGACTCATGTAGCCCAAAGAGCAAGCTATAAATTAAGAAAAAGAATATCTCATAAATTAAATAAGATGCCAATGAATTATTATGATAAACAAAATACAGGTGATATTTTATCTATTATTACAAATGATATTGATACATTACAGTTAAATTTAAATCAATCAGCTACACAATTAATATCATCTATAGTAACACTTATAGGTATCTTTGTTATGATGTGTACCATTAATTTTACATTAGCAATTATTACAGCTTTAATTTTACCAATAGCAGGTATAATTGTAATGATTATTGTAAGTAAGAGCCAAAAATACTTTATGAATCAACAAAACTATTTAGGAAGTGTAGATGGAGAAGTAGAAGAAATCATTAGTGGGCATACCGTAATAAAAGCTTTTAATGCAGAAGAAAAATCTATGCAAAATTTTAATCAAGATAACGAAAAATTGTGTGTTGCTGGATTTAAAGCACAGTTTTTATCTGGACTAATGCATCCCATCATGAATTTTGTTGCTAATCTAAATTATACAATCATTGCCATATTAGGAGCTATTTTTGCTATAAATGGTAAGATTACAATTGGTAACATTCAAAGTTTTATCCAATATTCACGTAATTTTACTAATCCAATTGCTAGTCTTGCTCAGATTTCTAATTTAATTCAAAGTATGATCGCCGCTAGTGAAAGAGTATTTACATTTTTAGAACAAGAAGAATATGTTGATGAAGGAACAATTTCATGTGAAAAAGTTAAAGGAAATATTGAATTTAAACATGTAAAATTTGGTTATACTAAAGATAAAATGATTATTAAAGATTTTAATGCTTTAGTAAAAAGTGGAGAGAAGATTGCCATAGTTGGACCAACAGGAGCAGGAAAAACCACCGTAGTTAAATTATTAATGCGTTTTTATGAATTAAATGGTGGAGAAATTCTTTTAGATGGTGTGAATATTAAAGATTATAAACGTAGTGAATATGAAAGTGCGTTTGCCATGGTACTTCAAGATACGTGGCTATTTAATGGCACAATTTTGGACAATTTACGTTATGGAAATTTAAACGCTTCTGATAAAGAAGTAATAGATGCAGCTAAAACGGCTAGTGCGGACTTTTTTATTAGAACATTACCAGAAGGTTATAATTCTATTATAAATGAAGAAACAAGCAATATAAGTGGAGGGCAAAAACAATTACTAACAATTGCTAGAGCAATACTAGCCAATCCCAAAATTTTAATTTTAGATGAAGCGACAAGCAATGTTGATACTCGTACTGAAGAGTTAATCAGTCAAGCTATGGATAAAGTAATGGAAGGAAGAACCTCATTTATTATTGCTCATAGATTATCCACTATTAGAAATGCTGATTTAATATTGGTTATGAATGAAGGAGATATAGTAGAGGTTGGACATCATGAAGAATTACTCGCTAAAAATGGTTTTTATGCTAAGATATATAATTCTCAGTTTGAAAAAGTTTCATAAAAAAAATTCAGAAAATTAATCTGAATTTTTTAAATCCTAATTTATAAAAAATATTTATTGCTAACTTGAAAGGATATAAAAGATATGGTATGATTAAACTATCAATACAGTATGTTATTTAAACTTTAGATTGAGGAGTTGATGTAACATTATAAATCTAGAAATTATTAATTTACAACCTAATGAGGAAATACTAATTATGTTAGAAAATATCACAGTTCACGCAGATAATAATGAATTTATTTTAGCTATGTGTATAACTAATCAAAGATTGCTTCTATTTCAAGATATTAATAGAATACTTTTTAGAGTTGCACCAATCGTAACGAGTGCATATAAGCCTAAATATGAACTGATTTATGAACTTGATAAAAAGAAGATAAAAGAATTTTATTATGCAAGTGGTATAAATCATTTAAAAATAGAAAATCATACTCTAGAATTGTATTGTATAGATTTAAAAGAATATTTATTATAATTAAAGTATTATAAATGATTGAACTTTTTAAGTAATAGTTCTTTTTTTCAAGTTCAAATATTTTAATCTTTATGTTATAATAACTTAGAGGTGTGTTATGAAGAAAAAAGAATTAGTAGATTTAATTACAGGCTTATTACTCATGTTACTAGCGGCAGTTATTCTTGTTTTACCAACATTTAAAATAAATGATTTAGGCTTTATTTTAAAAGTAATATTTGGGTTCTATGCTCTATTTAAATTATTGCAATTTATCTTGATATTAAAAGAAAAAGATTTAGAGAGTTTATATACTTGTTTAATATCTTTAGGAGCACTTATTAGTTTATTTTTAGTAGAATTAAACACTAAAAATATTGTCTTAATATTATTAATATGGATGGCACTAATGTGTTTAATTAAACTTAAAAAAGCCGATTTTTACCATGACAGAAAAAATAAAATGTGGATATTAAGAATATTTATTTTATTTACTTTCTTAACATCAGGGTTACTAACTAGCATTAACTTATATTATGAACCATCAGTTCAAACAATTATAATTGGCTTCTTTTTCTTCATAAATGGGCTTTTAGATGTAGTGGATCCTATCGCAATGTATTTAATGGAGAAGAATGTATGAAACTAGTAACAGATTTTTTAGAATATCAAATTTTAGATTTAAATAAAGGAAAAAAATTAGAGTCATGGAATGGGATAATTTTAAATCGTCCAGATCCTCAAGTGATATGGGAAAAAGAACAGAAAGAAGACTGGAGTAAAGCTCATGCAATTTATGATCGAAGCAATACAGGTGGAGGCAAGTGGAGCATTAAAAAAAGTATTCCTACATCTTGGACAATCACTTATCAAGATTTAAAATTTAATTTAAAATTAATGGGATTTAAACATACAGGTTTGTTTCCAGAGCAAGCCTATAATTGGAATCTAATTCGCCAAAAAATAAAAGAATCAAAAAGAGAGATTAAAGTATTAAATTTATTTGCATATACAGGAGCTGCTACAATTGCTGCCCTAAAAGAAGGAGCAAGTGTAATTCATGTAGATTCTTCAAGAGGAATGATTGATTGGGCAAAAGAAAATGTAAAGTTAAATCACTTAGAAGATAAGCAAGTAAGATTTTTAGTAGATGATGTAAGAAAATTCGTAAAAAGGGAAATCCGCAGGGAAAATAAATATGATATCATTATAATGGATCCCCCTTCATTTGGTAGAGGTGCCAAAAGTGAAGTATGGAATATTGAGACCGATTTAGATGATTTAATAAAAGATGCAAGTGAACTATTAAGCAAAGAGCCTCTTTTATTTTTAATTAATTCTTATACGACAGGTTTATCCAAAACGGTTTTAGAAGATATCTTATATTTACGAATAAATAATAAATATAAGGGGCTAATTAGTAGTGATGAATTAGGCTTACCAGTAAAGGATTCTAATTTAATATTACCGTGTGGAATTTATGCAAGATGGGAAAATAAATTATGAAACGAATAATAATCTTAGTAGCGTGTTTTCTTTTGCTCGGCTGTTCTAGTGCACCCAAAGCAACATATGAAAAAATTGATAGTGAAGAAGCTTTAGAAATTATGAAAGAAAATTCTAAATATCAAATATTAGATGTAAGAACAAGAGAAGAATACAAAGAAGGACATATACCTGACGCTTTTAATCTTCCTTATGATGAAATAAATGAGCTTACTACTTTTGATAAAGACACAATTCTATTTGTTTATTGCAAAAGTGGTAGACGTAGCAAAATAGCAGCAGAAAAACTTTTAAAGTTAGGTTATATTGTGTATGATTTAGGTTCTTATGAAGATATTAATTTAGAAGAATAATATCATAATATTTTCATATACTTAATTAGAAAGTTGAGGAAAAATATATGGAAATATTAAAAGTATCTAGTAAATCTAACCCTAGTAAAGTAGCAGGAGCGATTGCGAATATATTTCGAGAAAAAGGAAATGTAGAAATTCAAACAATTGGGGCTGGATCTTTAAATCAAGCAATTAAAGGAATTGCCATTGCAAGAGGATTTGTAGCACCTAGTGGGGATAATTTAGTAGTAATTCCCGCCTTTAATGATGTAGTAATTAATGGTGAAGATAAAACTGCTATGAAACTAATTGTAACCAAAAAATAGTCAACAAAAAGTTGACTTTTTATATACGTTTTTTTATATCTTTACTAGCATAAATGAAGAAAAACCTTTATAATTATAATAGAATAGAGTGATAACTATGAATAAAATGATTTTAGAAGATATAGAAGGAAATAAAATAAAAGCAACCTTTTTGTTTACTCATTTTGATTATTATTTTAGCAAAAATTATATTGTGTATTTAGTAGATGATGATTTACTTGCATCTTCCTATGAAATAGTAGATGATAAATATATTATTAATAATGATTTATCTAGTGCTGAGTATGATATGATTGATAAGGTAATTGAAGAAAAAATGGGTGAAAAAAATGAATAAATTCTATATTGATTATAATAATGGACGGAGATATTATGCTTATAAATATGAAAATGATCGCATCAATTACATAAGCCTAAACGAAAAAGAAATTATAACACTTCTATCTAAAATAACTGAAAATAAGATAAAAAATATTATAGATAATGACAAAGTAATGGAAATTGCTTTTGAAAATAATTTTTCTTTAGTAATTGATAATACTAAAATATTTTTAATGCAACAAGATTCTTATGATCACTACTTTTTTAAGTTATTAAATAGAATTAAACGTTTTATAGAACCAAAAAACATAACAGAAATAAAAAAGTCCAAACATGTAAATAGAATCAAAAGTAAAAGAATGCCAAAAGCAATTATTGCAGGAACATTAAGTGTTTCACTCAGTATTTCTCTGTTAGCGGGCATGATGAATAAAGAGTTATCAAAATCAGATAAAATAGCAACATTACCCAACATAAATTATGAGATGAACTTAAAAGAAGTACCAAAAGCTAACTTAAAAGAATTTTCATTAGAACCAACTATAGAAAATCAAGCAGACTTCGCCGTAAAACTAGCTTTTAAAGATCGCACTGAAAGTAATCGTATAGATACTAACACCACTAAGTTAGAAGAAACAGAAATGTATTTTAAAGATTCAATTCTTAAATATTGTACTAGATATGGAATCCCTTATGATTTGGCATGTGCCCAAATTACCCAAGAAAGACCCAATATAAAAAATGGCGTATGTGAAAATGTATGTCAGATCACTTATAGTTTATTTGTTGGTCAAACCATGACGGTTCCAATTTACAATAATGAAGGATTTACTGGAGAATATGAAACATTTGAAATTACAAAGGAACTATTAGATACACCAGATGGTAATATAAAAGTTGGTTTAGCCTATTTAAGAACATGTATAGATAAATTTGATAGTCTAATATTAGGTCTGTTTTCTTATAATCAAGGAGAGTTTGCTTTAGGTATTGCTTGTGATTATTATGGTTTAAATAAAGAAGATTACTTTACAGATGAAAATGCTATAAAAGCTAGAGATTTAATTAATCGATATTATGAAGAACAAAATAAAAATCATGGAGATTCCATGTATTTAGAAAATGTTTTTAGTTATTTAGATTTAGGGGAAAGGGGATCAATTAATTTAGAATATTATTTAGGAAGCGAAAAGAAAACAGTAGAAATCATCAATACTTTAGTATATAATAATGAACTTAGCAGGTGATAATATGAATAGAGTTGTTTTAGTAACAGGATCATCAAGAGGACTAGGAGCTTCTATAGCAACCCTTTTTTTAGAGAATAAAGATATTGTATATGTAAATTTTTATAGTAGTAAAAAAGAAGCTGAAAGTTTATGTGCAAAATATTCAAATGCCATTCCAATAAAATGTGATGTATCAAATGAAATTGAAGTAGAAGAAATGATTGAAAAAATAAAAAAGGAACAGGGACATATTGATATTATAATTAATAATGCAGGAATATCTTTAGATAGTGAAGTAGATGCTAAGAATAAAGAAACATTTCAAAAGATTTTAGATGTAAATTTAATAGGAACTTTTTTAGTTTGCAAATATGGTCATAAAATTATGAAAAAAGGAAGTATCATTAATATTTCTTCAACGAATGGGATAGATACATATTATCCTTATGGTTTAGATTATGATGCATCAAAAGCAGGAGTAATATCATTAACAAAAAATTTAGCAATAGAATATGCTCCTAATATAAGAGTAAATACAGTAGCTCCAGGATGGATAAATACTGAAATGAATAAAGAATTAGATGAAGAATATCGCTTAGAAGAAACCAAAAAAATATTATTAAATCGTTTTGCGAATCCTGAGGAAATAGCTAAGGTTGTTTTTTTTCTTGCCAGTGATGATGCCAGTTATATTAATAGTTCTGTGATTAGAGTGGATGGAGGAAATAGAAATTAGTTCTTTATAAAAATATTTAAAGGAGGTTAAAAATATGATAGAAGAATTACTAAAAGAGGCAGAAAAAGATTGTAAAGAGATTTATAATGAAATAGATGAAACGGAAACTTATTTTAGCAAGTTAGTTTTAGAAGCTTTTCACAAAGAAAATATAAATGAAGCTCATTTTAATATGACAACAGGATATGGTTATAATGATATTGGAAGAGATGCTATTGAACGAGTTTTCGCCCATGTTCTAAAAGGAGAAAAAGCTTTAGTAAGGAATCAGTTTATTAGTGGTTCTCATGCTTTATCAACAACCCTTTTTGCTTTACTACGTCCTGGTGATACCATGCTTTCTATTACAGGGTTACCATATGATACCTTACATGAAGTAATTGGGATTAAAGAAAATCCTAGTTCACTAAAAAGTTTTAAAATTAACTATGAACAAATAGATTTAATAGACAATCATTTTGATATTCCCAGTATTATAAAAAAGATAAAAGAGAAAAAAATAAAAGTAATTGAAATACAAAGAAGCAGGGGATATTCCACACGAAAAAGTATTTTAATAAAAGAGATTGAAGAAGTGATAAAAGAGATACGAAAAATTGATTCAAATGTAATCATTATGATTGATAACTGTTATTGTGAGATGGTAGAAAAAACATCTCCTCTAGAAGTAGGAGCAAATATTATAGTAGGGTCTTTAATTAAGAATTTAGGAGGATCATTAGCATCTAATGGTGCCTATATTTGTGGAGATGAGAAACTAATTAATTTATGTGCTGAAAGATTGAATTTACCAGGAGAGGGAATTGATGTAGGACCAAGTCTAGGAGCAAATAAAAGTATTTTACAGGGATTATATTTTGCCCCTAGTGTAGTAGCATCTAGTCTTAAAACCAGTGTTTTAACTTCTTATCTACTAGAAAAATTAGGCTTTGAAGTATCACCAAGATATAATGAAAATAGAGCCGATATAGTAGAAGCAATCACTTTTAAAGATAGAGATTTACTAATAAAATACGTTCAAGAAATTCAAAAGTATTCTCCAATAGACTCTAAAGTTTTACCAATACCATCCCCAATGCCAGGATATGAGGATGAAATTATTATGGCAAGTGGTTCATTTACTCAAGGATCTAGTATAGAATTATCTTGTGATGGACCTCTGAGAGTGCCATTTATCGCTTATCAACAAGGAGGAGTAACGTATAATTATGGTAAAATTGCTGTAGTAAATGCCATTAAAAGTATATACCAAAGTAAAATTTAAAATACATTTTATAAAAAATATGCTAGCTTATGCTAGCATACTTTTTATTTGCCAATAATTATAAAATAATAAAAAGCCCTAAAAATAGGACTTTTATAAACTAAAATGGTGGCTCGCCCGGGATTCGAACCCGGGACCCTTTGATTAAAAGTCAAATGCTCTACCTACTGAGCTAGCGAACCAAGTATGGCTGCCTCGGCTGGGTTCGAACCAGCGGAATGTCAGAGTCAAAGTCTGATGCCTTACCACTTGGCTACGAGGCAATAATTAAGTGGTGGGGAGACATGGATTTGAACCATGGAACCCGAAGGAACAGATTTACAGTCTGCCGCGTTTGACCACTTCGCTATCTCCCCATAATTTAATGGTGCCGACAGAGGGAGTCGAACCCCCAACCTACTGATTACAAGTCAGTTGCGCTGCCAGTTACGCTATGTCGGCAAAAAAATAAAATGGTGGGCGCTATAGGACTCGAACCTATGACCCCCTGCTTGTAAGGCAGGTGCTCTAACCAACTGAGCTAAGCGCCCATTCGCCATTGACGTAATTTAATATATCATTAATAAAGAAAGATGTCAATAACTTTTGACATCTTTTTTAATAAATTAACGTTTTTTCTAAAATATAATCATCAAAAACTATGGGAATATTTAAATGAAATAAAGCAAAATAATTTAAAGTTTGTGATGGAAAATAATTTTCTAAAGGATTATTAGAAGAAGTAATTTCAACATTCATATCTTTTTCGATAGATTCATCTACCAAAATTTCTGTAAATTCATTTGTAATATGAAAAACAGGATACAAAGCATTTTCTATATAAATATATTTAATATGATTACTCATTCCGTGATCATATCCAAATGGAATAATCGCAATAAATTTTATTTTTTTATGATGACTTATTTTTTTTATGGTTGAAACTTTAGAACATAAGGTAAAAGCTTGTTGATAAACAGGAATATTTCTTTTTAATATCCTTTTTGGATACATATTAATACCATAAATAGATTGATCAAGCCTAATAGCATTGGAATGATTAAATCTCTTTTTATTTCCCTCATGATTTAAAATAACTAGTTTCAAATTAGAAAGAGGCTTTATAATGGATAGAAATTTTTCATCTTCTTCTTTAATTCGAGCAATAATACCTAATAGATTAAAAGATGGATGATTCCACTCTAAATAATCTAAAATACATTCTTTATTATCAATCCCATATATACCACTAGGATCAATCTCAAAAAGAAAAGATAAAGAATCTTTGATATTTAACTCTTTAATTTGTTTTAATAATTGCAAGTCTCTAATAACAACAATAGCATTATGGATAATTAAATCAAAAATATTATCTAAAGTAATATCTCCACCATAAATAACTGGTATAGATTGATTATATTTACGAATAAGTTGCAAATCATAGAAATGAGAAACATATAAATAATCAATTTCATGAGTTAAATATTTAATTAAATACATACCATGGAAAAAAGCATTATTACTAACATCCATAATACAATAAGAATAATCATTTTTAAAAGTCTTAATATTATGAAGTAAATTTGGAATACTAATTTTTATATAATTGATATCATTCATTCTATTCACCATAAATACATTGTAACAAAATAGTAAAGTTTAGTCAAAAAATAATAATAGAATATGTAAAAAGATTGATAAGAAAGGCTTAAATTTGGTATACTTATAAGGAAGTAGGTGATAAAAATGCCAAAAATTATTGACTTAGTAGGAAGAGAAATTTTAGATAGTAGAGGAAATCCTACTGTAGAAGCTACAATTTATTTAGATAATGGAATAACTGCTACGGCTTCTGTACCAAGTGGAGCATCAACTGGTTCAAAAGAAGCTTTAGAATTAAGAGACAATGATAAAAGATATCATAAAAAAGGTGTACTAAAAGCAGTTAATAATATTAATACAATTATTAAAGATAATTTAATCGGAAAAGAATTAGAACAAGTTATGATTGATAAATTGTTGATCAATTTAGATGGAACAGAAAATAAAAGTAATTTAGGTGCCAATGCTACTCTTGCTGTATCGCTAGCAAGCATTAAAGCTTCTGCTAAAAGTGAGAATAAAGAATTATATGCTTATTTGAGTGGAGGAAGAGTAAGTATGCCACTACCAATGGTAAATGTAATTAACGGTGGTGTTCATGCTGACAATAATTTAGATATTCAAGAATTTATGATTGTTCCAACTATAAAGGGAATGTCTAATCGTGTAAGAGTAGCAAGTGAGATCTTTCATACTTTAAAAGATATTTTAAAAGAACAAGGACTAGCTACCAGTGTTGGGGATGAAGGTGGATTTGCTCCCAACTTAGAATATAATAATTTAGCTTTAGATTTAATTATGGAAGCAATAGAAAAAAGCGGCTATAAACCAGGAATAGAGGTATTTATTGCTTTAGATATAGCAGCTAGTGAATTATATAATAAAGAAACAAAAACTTATAGAATAGATAAACAGGATCTAACAAGTGATGAATTAATTAAGTATTATATTACTCTTGTTAATAAATATCCTATTATTAGTATTGAAGATCCATTTGAAGAAAATGATTTTGAATCCTTAGCAGTATTAACTAAATTTATTGGTGAAAAAATTATGCTAGTAGGAGACGATTATTTTGTTACTAATGCTAAATATTTAGAAAAAGGAATTAATTTAAAAGCAGGAAATGCCATTCTTTTAAAAGCCAATCAAATTGGAACAGTAACAGAAATGATTAAAACTATTATTTTAGCTCGTAAGAACAATTATAAAATGATCATATCTCATAGAAGTGGAGAAACAGAAGACACCTTTATTGCTGATTTTGCTGTTGGGCTATCCATTCCTTTTATTAAAACAGGATCTATGTCAAGAGGGGAAAGAATAGCTAAATATAATCGTTTAATGAAAATAGAAAATGATTTAATGCATAAATAAAAAAATAATACATAAACTTCTCTTATAAGAAAGAGAGGTTTTTTTAATGAATGAAAAAAATGTAATAACAAGTAAAGAAAAGTTAGAAGGAATAACTTTAAAACAATTTATAGAAGAAAAAAGACTTCTAAAAACAAAAGTAAAATTATTACATATTTTATTATTAGAACAAGACATAAAAGAATTAGAAAATAAAAGTCTAACCCTAAAAAGTCTAGGATTAAATGATTTATATTTAACTCGTAATGCTCATTTAATAGTACCAGTAGAAGATTTAATTATACCCTATGAAAAAAATAATTTACGATTATCCACATATTTAGTTTATTTAAGTTATTTATATGAAATAGATTTATTAACAATCTATGAAGAAGATCCAGAGTTTTTATGGAAAATATTATCAAAACTTCAAATAAGCGGATCTATTAAAGCTAATCTATACAATTTAATGAAAAATAATGAAGGAGAATGTTTCGAAAAACATTTAGAAGAACTAAATAGTTCTCTATATAGAGATAGTTTAAGAGAAGATAAATTGTTATTACAAAGAAGTGTAAAGAAATAATTTTAGGAATTAATTTTTTTCTCAAGATATGATAATATTATAATAGGTGATGTTATGTTTATTGGAGAAGAACCAATTCATATTGAAGCAAAAGCAGATATTGGAGAATTAGTATTAATGCCAGGAGACCCATTAAGGGCTAAATATATAGCAGATAATTTTCTAGAAAATGCGAAACTAGTTACAAACATAAGAAATATGTCAGGATATACAGGAACATATAAAGGGAAAAAAATTACTGTAATGGCTCATGGAATGGGCATGCCTAGTGCTAGTATTTATGTATTTGAATTAATTCATTTCTTTCATGTAAAAAGAATCATTAGAATTGGAACATGCGGAGCCGTAAGTCCTAAAGCAGATGTTGGTGATGTTATTCTTACAAAAGAAATTTATTCAGAATCTAATTTTGCTTATACATATAATAATTATGTAGGAAATGTAGTAGAGGCAAATGAAAATCTAAATAAAGTTATTTTAAGTACTGCTAGAGAATTAAATATTAATTTACATTATGGTATGACTACAACCATGGATGTTTTTGGCCCATATATTGATTATGATAGAGTTCTAGAGCGTATTCCAAGCGAATATGAAATTCTTGGAGAAGAAATGGAAGGATTTGGTGTATGTCATGTTGCCAATACTATGAATGTAGAAGCAACTACCCTTATGACAGTATCAGATTCTAAATATTCAGACGTTGTATTAAGTCCAGAAGAAAGACAAACAAAATTAAATGATATGATTAAATTAGGTTTAGAATCTATTATAAAATAAGCTTTCGTAAAGGGAGCTTATTTTAATTACATATAAAAATAAAAAGCAATATTGAAAAATCTTCAATAATATGATATAAATAATAATAGAATAGAGGAGAAAATAAAATGAAAAAGAAGATTATAATCCTCTCAACAGCACTATTAATAGTAGTTGGGGGGGGGGTATCTTAAATTAAGAGATATCAACAAAGAAAACAAATTAATTAGTGTAGAAACTTTGCAAAGTAAAAATTTAATAGGAATGTATGTTGAAGAAGGAAATGAATACACAAAAACAGATACAATTCCTAATGCTGGTTATATATTTAATAGCGAGAAAAGTTATTGTAAAAAGGGAAATGAAAAATTAGATGTAACGATTAATTATAATGTAAATACTAAAGAATTAAGTGTAACGCCTGTAACTTTAGAAGAAACAAAATGCTATTTATATTTTAATGTAGCATGGGAAGGAAAAGGAACAGCAGAAAATCCCTATAAAATAAAAACTATAGAAGATTTAGTAGCATTATCTAATGCTGTAAATAATGGGATAACTTATGAAGATAATTATTTTAGACTAGAAAATAATTTAGATTTTCAAAATATGGAAAGCTATATAGATAATACAAATACTTCATATGGAGATATAAATGGCAATGGCAAAATAGAAGAGCTAAAAATAGAATTAACAACTGGAAGTGGTTTTATTCCAATTGGAAATAGTAATTACAATGATGAATCACGATATTTTTCAGGAATATTTGATGGAAACAATAAAAAGATAAGTAATCTATATATTTATAATGAAGAAAGTGATAAAGCCTATTTAGGATTGTTTGGATATGCAATGAATGCCACCATTAAAAATTTAGGCGTAGATGGTATTTTTCAAACTAACATAAGATCAGATTTGGGAGGAATTGTTGGCAGAGGATACAATATTGCAATAGAAAATTGTTATAATGAGTCAAATATTACTAGCAAAAGCAGTACCTATAGTACAGGAGGTATAATTGGATGGACTCAGGGTACTACTACAATCAAAAGTAGTCATAATAGCGGAAGTATTAGTAACGGAAATAATACAGGAGGATTAGTGGGGGGGAAATGAAGGAATTTTAACTGTAGAAAATAGCTATAATGAAGGAATAATTGTAAATAATCTTGGTCATAATATTGGAGGCATATTGGGAAGGGATAATACTGAAGCAAACATAACAACAATTAATAATTGTTATAATATTGGAAAAGTATCGACTGAAGTTGTAGAAGCATATGATAATTTAATTAGTGTAGGTGGATTAATTGGCTATATAAAAGGACAATCTATAATTTATCAATCTTATAACACTGGAGAAGTAATAAATGGTTTAAGAACAGGAGGTGTTTTAGGATTTTTAAGAGCAGGGGGAAGAGTTATTATTAATGAAAGTTATAATACTGGAAATGTATCCTCTTTATCCAATGATAAATCAGAATCGGAATACCGAACAACAGTAGGAGGAATAATTGGATATAATCATAATTCAGAAGCAATAATATTAAATAGTTATAATAATGGACAAGTTAAAAGTATAAAACAAGCAGCGGGTATAGTAGGATTAATTAATAATGAAAGTACATCAAAAATTATAAATTCCTATAATGCTGGAGATGTAACTTCTAGTGGCACCTATAAAGTTGCTGGAATAGCATTGGTATATTTTGATGATAATAGGGCAAATCATTTATATCTAAATAATATTTATAATATAGGCACTATAGTTTCCAATAATGATACATATGGAATAACGTACCTATTAGATGGAAGCACATTTGATATATCAAATACATACTATTTAGATAATATAAGTGGAAGCAATAATACAAATATAAATTTAACTAGAATGAGTAATAGTGAAATGAAATCTAATAATTTTGTTAATACATTAAATAGTAATATAAGTAATATAAATTTAAGTGAAATAGATGAGATTTTAAGTGGATATCAACTATTAAATTGGAAATTAGGAGAAAATGGATATCCAGTATTAAAATAAAAAAAACAAATTAGCACTTGCACTTGACAAGTGCTAATTTTTGTGATATAACATATATATAAAAGAAAGGAAGTGTTAATATGTATCCAAATATGCAGGAAGAAAACGAAAATGTTTTAGAAAAATATGGCCGTGATATAACAGAAGCGGTGAGACTTAATAAAGTTGATCCTGTTATTGGTCGTGATGAAGAAATCCGTAGTATTATTCGTATTTTATCAAGAAAAACAAAAAATAATCCCGTTTTAATTGGTGAACCTGGTGTTGGTAAAACGGCAATAGTTGAAGGTCTTGCTATTCGTATTGTGAAAGGAGATGTTCCTAGTACTCTAAAAGGCAAAAGGATATGGTCTTTAGATTTAGGAGCTTTAATTGCAGGAGCAAAATATCGTGGTGAATTTGAAGAGCGTCTAAAAAAAGTATTAAAAGAAATTAGTGATTCTAATGGAGATATCATTTTATTTATAGATGAAATTCATATGATTGTAGGTGCAGGAGCTGAAGGAGCAATGGATGCTGGGAATATGCTTAAACCAATGCTTGCTCGTGGTGAGATAAGATTAATTGGTGCTACAACATTAAATGAATATCGTAAATACATTGAAAAAGATGGAGCCCTAGAAAGAAGACTTCAAAAAATTCAAGTAAGTGAGCCCAATGTAGAAGACACAATTACAATCTTACGTGGTTTAAAAGAAAAATTTGAATTATTCCATAGTGTCAATATTAAAGACAATGCTTTAATTAGTGCTGCAACTCTTAGTGATCGCTATATAACAGACCGTTTTTTACCAGATAAAGCAATTGATTTAGTAGACGAAGCATGTGCTACCATAAAGATGCAAATGGCTTCTGTTCCAACTGAACTAGATACATTAACTCGTAAAATTATGAGTTTAGAAATTGAAAGAGAAGCAATCAAGAAAGAAAAAGATGAATTATCCAAGAAACGTAAGGAAGAACTAGAAAAAGAAATAGAAACATTAAAAGAGGAAGAGTCTTCCATGCGAAAAAAATGGGAAGAAGAAAAAAGTCTGAACGATAATATTAATAAGAAAAAAGAAGAATTAGATCAAGCTCGTTTTAAATTAGAAACAGCAGAAAATAATTATGACTTAGAAACAGCTGCTAGATTACGTCATGGAACAATCCCAGCTTTAGAACAAGAACTTGAAAGTTTACGCCATAAAATAGATTCTCAAATGTTAAGTGATACTGTAACAGAAGAAGATATTGCTAGAATTGTTGCTAAATGGACCAATATTCCAGTTCAAAAATTAGTAAGTGGTGAAAAAGAAAAACTATTAAGTTTAGAAGCAAATCTAAAGAAAAGAGTAATTGGTCAAGATGAAGCAGTAAAAGTTGTAAGTGATGCTATTATTCGTGCTAGAAGTGGAATTAAGGATCCTAATCGTCCAATTGGCTCATTTATCTTTATGGGACCAACTGGAGTAGGAAAAACAGAATTAGCTAAAGCTTTAGCTTATGAATTATTTGATGATGAACGTCATATGGTAAGAATAGATTGTTCGGAATATATGGAAGCTTTTAATGTATCGAGATTACTTGGAGCTCCTCCAGGATATGTTGGTTATGATGAAGGAGGAGAGCTAACAGAAGCAGTTAGAAGAAATCCATATAGTATAGTGTTATTTGATGAAATTGAAAAAGCTCATCCTGATGTATTCAATATTTTACTACAAATATTAGATGATGGCCGTATAACAGATTCAACAGGAAAATTAGTTGATTTTAAAAATACAATTATTATTATGACATCTAATTTAGGAAGTGAATACATTCTTGATAATGATAAAAATAGTGAATCAAAAGTAATGGAAGCACTAAAAAGAACATTCCGTCCAGAATTTATTAATCGTATTGATGAAATTATCATATTCAAATCTTTAGGAAAAGATATTGTTTATAGTATTCTTGATAAGATCATTCATGAAACAGAATCAAGGCTTAAAAATATTAATTTACATTTAAAATTGACAAAAGAAGCTAAAGATTTTATTATTGAACATTCATATGAAGAAGCTTATGGTGCAAGACCAATTAAAAGATATGTTACTCATAATATTGAAACTCTTTTAGCAGATAAAATTATCAAAAATGAAATTAAATATAATGATAACATTATAGTAGATGTAAAAGATGATCATTTAACTTTAAAGGAAGCATAATTGCTTCTTTTTTTATTTGTCCACTTTTTGACAAATACAAGAAAATATGCTATAATTAACTATAGTTATGAGCAATTTAGGGGGTTGTAAATAACATAATTTATAAGTCCTTTTAGGACTTTTTTAAAGGGTAAATAAAACTAATATTAACTATGCGACTAGAGGAAAGATAATAATTAAATCATTAATTATTGGCTTATAAATTTTTCCTAAAATATAAAGTAGTATAGAACAATTATCAATTAAATTTAAGCATTTATCCTTTACAAAAGAAGTATAATTTACTATAATAATAATAGTCGCAAAGTAAAAAGTAGGAGTTGAAAAGATGACAAAACGTTTAAAATGCGAGTTTGATGAGTATGTGTGTGATATATTAAATAATGAACATTTTTTAGAAACAAAAAAAGATTTACATCATGGTACAAGTAAATACGAGCACTCTTTAAGAGTAGCCAAATTAAGTTATCGTTTAGGAAGATATTTTAAAGCAGATTTAAAAAGTGTGTCTAGAGCGGGACTTTTGCATGACTTCTTTTACGGAACTAGAAAAGAAAGCCCAGAAAATTCATATTTAAGACATCCAGTTACAGCAGCTAGCAATGCCAAAAGATATTTTAATGTAACAGAATTAGAGGCAGAAGCCATTAAGACTCATATGTTCCATCATGTTTTAATAAAAAAGATTTTCCCATTTATAAATCCAAAAGAAAAAGCAAGTATTAAAGAATTTAAACCCAAAAGTAAAGAAGGATGGATAATTTGTGCATCAGACTTAATCGTTTCTATAGGTGAATGTGAACGTTTTCAATTTAGTTATGCCTTTAATGTAGCAGTCTTATTAGTATTTAATATTATATTATTTAAAAATTAAGTGGTTCACCACTTTTTTATACGCCAAACTAATTTTTAAATGAAATCATTTTGCTTACAAGATAAAAGCTCCACTATAAAGTGAAGCTTTTTATCTAAAATAAATAAAGATAAATATGGCTAAACATACACAATAAATGCTAAATTTCCAAAGATTACCACGCTTTACAACATTACTAAGCCAGCGATAAGAAAAATATGTAACTACTAATGCTGCTAATAATCCACTAAAATAAGGTAGAGCAACGCTACTTAAATTTCCAGCTTCCATAATATCTTTAACTCCCAAAATCATAGTTCCTAAACTAATAGGAAAATATAAAATAAAAGTATATTTTAAAGCTGTATTTTTACTCATACCAACCAGTAAACAAAGAACTAAAGTAGTACCACTTCTACTAATACCAGGAAATAATGCTATAATTTGTAATATACCAATAATGAGAGCGTCTTTTAAAGTGATATCATCATCATCTTTTTTCCCATTTTTATTTTTAACTAATAGAAGCATAAAAGCTGTAATTAAGAAAGCAAAACCTAAAATAGTAATATTTTGTAATTTTTCTTCAATAAAATCTTTAAATAAAAATCCAGCAAGTCCAATTGGAATAGTAGAAATAATAATATATATACAGTACCTAAATTTCTTTTTATATTTTTCTCTTGTCTCTTTCTTAAAAATATAAGAGAAAAAAGCTGTTAAAAGTTCCCATACTTCTTTTCTAAATATAAATAAAATAGCTAGAAAAGATCCAAAATTAGCCACAATTTCAAAATTTAAATCATTAAACATATCTGTATTAAAAATATTTTTAAAAAGAAAAATATGCCCACTAGAAGATACGGGAATCGGTTCAGTAAATCCCTGAATAATCCCTAAAATAATATAAATTAAATAGTTCAATTTTATCACCTATTTAATTATATAATATTTTTTTTATTTAAGAAATAAAATTATAGGGGAGTTACTATGTTTCGATTATTACTTTACATAATTGGTGTCATATTTACTAGTATTGGCCTATTTTTTATTATAATTTATCTTAATTTATTAACAATTGGGTATAGTTTCATAGAATTTGTTCAATTTATAAGTAGAAGAGTAGAAGTGTGGCTATTTGTAATAGGAATTGCTTTAATAGGAATATCGTTAGAAAGGTGGATCAAGAATGAATTATTATTACGACATAATTTTAAATTGGGGCGAAAATAAAGCATATGATTTTTATGAGTGGAATGATTATGATAATCTAGAGTTATTAAAAAAAATTCCTTTAATTAAGTTAAAACATAAAACTTTTATCGATTTAATTAGTAATAAAATAAAAGTATCATCAGATTTTTTAGATAGTATTCATGATAAAACCTTAGTAAGTGATAAAAAGAATATAAAAAGGATAGAATATGCCTGCTTGTTTACAGATACTAAAAATGTAATAGCGCTAGAATTTAATAAAGAAGGACTAACCATGAATAGAAGTAAATTATTAATAGAAGATGAATTAAATGTTTTAGAAATTATTTATGGAATGAAAGATACTGATATAAAATATGAGATAATAGAGAAATTACAAATAGATAATACTCTAAGACAAATAAGTGAAGCTAAAAAATTAATTTTATTAGAAATCAATCATTTATATCAAGAAAAAGAAATAGCTAAATTAAAGTATTTGTATTATGAATATAAAAAAGAAAATGTAGATAACATGGAATATATATATGAAAGTATCTTAAAAGATATAAACGGATCTTTTAATGAAGAAATTTTAAAATTATATTATATTATTAAACTATCTTACCACAAAGTATAAGATAGTTTTTTATCTTAAAATATAAAAGAAGTACAAAGATTTGGCAAATTAAAGTAAGTTAATTCTTACGTTCTCTTTTACAATCTAAAAGAACCATGATATAATAATAACTTAGGGATGGTGTATTATGAATTTACCAGATATGAAGCAAGCACGTTTAAGAACAAATAAAAAAGTAGAATTTTTAAATGCTAAAAATATCAAAAGTGATAAGTTTAAAGATAAAAAATATTTTATAAGAACTTATGGTTGTCAAATGAATGTTCATGATTCTGAAGAAATAAAAGGAATATTAGAAAATTTAGGGTTTAAAGAAACAGAAGATGTAAATAATGCTGATATTGTTGTCTTAAATACATGTGCAATAAGAGAAAATGCTCATGATAAAGTCTTTGGTTTTTTAGGAAGATTAAAGCACTTAAAAAGAGAAAAAACAGAGCTAATGATTTGTATAGGTGGTTGTATGCCTCAAGAAGAAGGAATCTCAAAGCTTTTAAAAGAAAAATATCCTTTTGTAGATATTGTTTTTGGCACACATAATATCAATGATTTAGGCAGTATGATTTTAGAAGAAAGTAAAAGCAGGCAAATTGAAGTATATTCGATAGAAGGAAATGTTTATGAAAATATGGATTATGTAAGAGATTCTAAATATACTGCATGGGTAAATATTATGTATGGATGTGATAAATTTTGTACATATTGTATTGTTCCTTTTACAAGAGGTCGTCAAAGAAGTCGTAAAAAAGAAGAAATTATAAAAGAAATAGAAAATTTAAAAAAAGAAGGCTATTTAGAAATAACCTTACTAGGTCAAAATGTAAATGCTTATGGAAAAGATTTAGAAGAAGAATATAATTTTGCGAGTTTACTAGAAGATGTAGCTAAAACAGGAATCCCAAGAATTCGTTTTGTAACTTCTCATCCTTGGGATTTTACAGATGAAATGATAGATGTCATCCAAAAATATGAAAATATAATGCCTTACATTCATTTACCTCTTCAAAGTGGAAGTAGTAGAATTTTAAAACTAATGGGAAGACGTTATACAAAAGAAGAATATTTAACACTATATAAAAAAATAAAAGAAAAAATAAAAAATGTTAGTATTACAACAGATATCATAGTAGGATTTCCTAATGAAACCAAAGAAGATTTTAAAGAAACTTTAGAAGTAGTAAAAGAATGTAAATTTGATGGAGCTTTTACATTTATTTATTCTCCTAGAGAAGGAACGCCTGCTTCTAAAATTAAAGATAATATTTCTAAAGAAGAAAAAGAAAAAAGATTACAAGAATTAAATAATTTAATAAATGCTGATAGCTTATCTCATAATAAAGAGTATATTGGTAAAATAGAAGAAGTATTAGTTTTAGGCCCAAGTGAAAAAGGAAAAGATAAAGTATATGGTTATACTAAAACTATGAAATTAGTAAATATAAATGATGCAACACAAGATATTGGCAAAATAATACCAGTAGAAATAACAGATGCTAAAAGTTTTAGCTTAGATGGTAAAAAAGCAATATTTATTAAAAATTAGTAAAAAGTACTTGTAGGAATGACAAAAATATCTTATAATTATAAATAGTAAAATAGGTGATAATATGAGAAGTGGTTATAAAATTACTCTTGGAGTTTTAACAATTATGATACTCGTAACAATTACAATTGGAACAAGTTATTCTTATTATTCAGTGGCAAGTAAACAAACAACTCCTAATGAAATAACAACAACATGTTTTCAAGTAAATTACGTAGATGGTGATTCCATTACTATGAATGCAAATGGAACTTATGCTTATCCAATGAGTGAACAAACAGCTTTATCAAAAGTAAAACCATACACATTTACAATTACAAATACATGTACTACATCTAATGCTAAAGATCCAATTCATTATAAAGTTACCTTAAACACATTAACGAGTCCAATATCAAATCTAACTCCAAGTTTAAGATATAAGTTAAATGAGACAAGTCCAACAAGTAAAGAAAATCCAAGTGCAATGTTAACGACTGCTTCAACATATGACTTAGGATCAATTAAAAGTGAATATAATATAGATACAACTTATAATTTAATAGATGGTACTCTTGCTCCAGGAGAATCTGTAACTTATAATCTATATTTATGGATAGATGAAAATGCTGGCAATGATATTATGGGAAACACCTTCACTGGTAAAGTACTAATTTATAATTATATGTAACTTCCTAAAAGGGAGTTTTTTATTTTACTACTTGTGAGAAAATAGAAAATACTATATAATAGATGTAGTAAAGATATGGTGATCGTCTTGAAAAAGAAAAAACATAAATCTTTAAAAACTAACCAAAGATATATCCTTTTCCTTATATCTTCTATTGTTGTAGTTGTAATTGCTACAATTAGCATAACGTATGCTTATTTATCTTTTAATGCGAAACAAGAAGGAACAAATGTGTTAAATACAAGTTGCTATAATATTGAATTCCAAGATAAAAATTCAATTAATATAACAGGATATCCTATGAGTAGTACTCAAGCTTTTAAAAAAATTACTCCATATTCCTTTACAATCTCAAATAATGATTGTCATATAGGAAGTGGTTATCAAATAATTTTAAATGTTCTATCTACAACATCTGATCAATTATTACCATTTATTAATTATTCATTGGATGCTCAAAATACAACCAAATTAACCACTTTAAAGGAATCAGATCTTCCAAGTGGCATAACTAAAAAAGATATAAAAGCATCTTATGTTATAGAAACAGGGATTTTACCGAATCAAAATACCAGTAAAAATTATGATTTATATTTATGGATAGATGAAAGTGCTGGAAATGAAGTAATGAATCAAAAATTTGAAGCAGAAATAATCATTTATAGCACTCCAACAGCTCCTCAAATAGAGCTTAAAAATTTAATAACAGATCCAAGTTTTGAAAAAAGTAATATTTGGTCAGGAGGGACAATTGATACAGCTCATGCTAAATATGGAACAACTTCTATTAAATTAACTGGGACAAGCAGTGCTCCTGAAATACTAGCCCAAAATTCTGTTTCAATTCCTTTAGATTCAACTCATAAATATTATGCTAGATATGAAGTCTATCATGAAGGTGCCAGTGGAAGTGCTGGACTTTACTGGCCTATTGCGGAACCAAACTTTGTAGAAGGGCAATCTTTAGGTTCTGCTGGTTCATGGAATATTGTATCAGCAGTTAATAATCGTTCTTCTTTTACTACGAATACCTATCCAATGCGTCTTGATTATAACAATAATAAAAGTACGACATCTGTATGGTATGATGGCCTAGTACTAATTGATTTGACAGAGAGTTTTGGAAGTGGCAATGAGCCAAGTAAAGATTGGTGTGATAAAAATATTCCTTTTTTTGAAGGAACAACTTATGTAGATGAAGAAGGTTAATCGAAAGATTAACTTTTTTTAATGAGTAATTTATGCTAAAATAGAAAGAGAAAAGAGGTATTATGAAAAACACAATTCATGAATTTAAAAAATTTATTGCTAGAGGAAGCGTTATCGATTTAGCGGTTGGTATAATAATAGGAGGAGCATTTTCTACTATTGTAACAAGTCTTGTAAATAATATTTTAACCCCAATATTAGGATTGATTTTAGGGGGAGTAGACTTTTCAAATTTAGCTATTACATTTAAAGATACAAGAATTGAATATGGAGCTTTCATTGAAAGCATTATCAACTTTTTAATTATAGCGTTCTGTTTATTTATATTAATTAAATTTATTAATAAAATTAGTAATTTAAAAAAGAAAGAAGAAATAAAAGAGAAGCCAAAAAAGCCAGAAGATGTAATATTATTAGAAGAAATTCGTGATTTATTAAAAGAGGAGAAGCAAAAATGATCCTTTGTATCGTTGGACCAACAGGGGTTGGAAAGACCAAATTAAGTGTAGAACTAGCCAAAAAATATAATGGAATAATTATAAATGTAGATGCTATGCAGGTATATATAGGAATGAATATAGGAACAGCTAAAATTAAAGAAGAAGAAAAAGAAGGAATTCCTCATTATTTATTTGATATCAAGGATGTGAAAGAAAATTATACAGTATTTGATTATCAAAAAGATGCTCGTAAAATAATCGAAAAAAATCAAGATAAAAACATTATTTTTGTGGGAGGAACAGGTCTTTATCTAAAAGCCTGTTTATATAGTTATGAATTTAATAAAGAAGAGTATTCCATGAAGAGTTATGATAAATTAACAAATGAAGAAGTTTATGAACTAGCCAAAAAAAAGGATCCTAATATGAATATTCATCTTCATAATCGGAAAAGATTAATCAGATTTTTAAACAAAGAGAACATAGAAATTCCTGCGGCTAAACCATTATATAACGCCATATATATAGGACTTACTTGTGAAAGAAACATGCTTTACGAACGAATTAATAAACGTGTTGATTTAATGTTTAATGAAGGACTAGAAAAAGAAGTAAGATTATTTTATGATCAAAAAATAAATTCTAAAGCACTATCTACTGCGATAGGATACAAAGAGTTATTTAGATATTTTGATGGAGAGATAACCCTAGATGAAGCCAAAGATTTAATCAAAAAGAATTCAAGACATTATGCTAAAAGACAATACACTTGGTTTAATAATCAAATGGATATTACTTGGTTTAATGTGGATTTTGATAATTTTAATAATATCGTTCAGGAAGTAGAAAAATATATTAATGAAAAAATAATTAAGAAATAAAATTAAATAGGTGATAAGATTGAATAAAATAATTAAAAATATCTTAACAAAAATTGAAAATAAAGGGTTTGAAGCCTATGTAGTTGGAGGATATATCAGAGATTTATTAGTAGGAATATCTTCATATGATATTGATATATGTACCAATGCTACTCCAAAAGAATTATTAACAATATTTCCTAATGCTTCCTCTAAAAACTTAGGGGGAATAGACTTTAAAATAAAAGAATATCATATTGAAATTACTACCTATCGTGAAGAAATAAAATATAAAGGAAGAAAACCTGTAGAATTTAATTATATTAATAATTTAGTTTCTGATTTACAAAGACGTGATTTTACGGTTAATGCTATATGTATGAATAGTAAAGGAGAAATAATTGATTTAGTAGGGGGAATAGATGATTTAAGAGCTTTAAAAATAAGGATAATTGGAGATGAAACAAAAAAAATTAAAGAAGATCCATTAAGAATATTAAGAGGGATTCGTCTGGCAACTATTCTAAATTTTAATTTAGATTCTAATTTTTATAAAGCCATAGAAGCAAATAACGAATTAATACTAACTTTATCAAACACCAGAATTAAAGAAGAATTAGATAAAATACTTTTATCAAGTAATGTCAAAAAAGGATTAAGTCTTTTAGATGATCTAGGTATTTTAGATTTACTAGAAATAAATGAATGGAAAAATATTATACCAATAAAAAATATAGAGGGAATGTATGCTCAATTAAAGATTAATATGAATTTACCATTTACTAAAGAGGAAAAAAATAATATAACTGCTTTAAGAAGAATAATTAATAGTAAAACAATTGATAGATATACGATTTATCATTATGGTTTGTATTTATCTCAAGTAGCGGGAGAAATTTTGAATATAGACAAAAAAACAATTAACAAAATATACAAAGATTTACCAATTTATGATAAAAAAGAAATCAACATAAAAGCTGAAACTATTATTAAAGTATTAGATATTGAGTATTCTAAAACAGTAAGTATCATTTTAAAAGACCTTGAAAATTTAATAATTAATGGTAAAATAAGAAATAAAACCAGTGATATTATAAAATATATAAAAGATCATAAAAGTGAGTGGATAAAATGAATTTAGATATTCTGAAAAGTAAAAAATATATTACCAATAGTTTATTTATAAAAAAAGTTTTAGAATTAAATTTAACTTTAGAGGAATTTTTAATGCTTACTTATTTTGATAATGACTTTAATAGTTACTTAAACATGGATGAATTAAGCAATAATTTAGGAATTACCTCTGACAAAGCTTATGAAGTTTTTACTAATTTATTATCTAAAAAACTAATTGATATTAAAACAGAAAAAGATATTGAAGGTAGAATGATAGAAAAAGTTAGTTTAGATAATTTTTATATGTTGGTAATAGAAGAAAAAAAGAAAAATGAAAAAGAAGAAATAAAGTCTGATATCTATAGCGAATTTGAACAGGAATTTGGTCGCCCCATAACGAGTATGGAATATGAAATTATTAATGCTTGGTTAGAACATAATTATAGTGAAGAACTAGTAATTGGTGCCTTAAAAGAAGCCGTATATAATGGAGTAAAAAATTTAAGATATATTGATAAAATATTATATGAATGGAATAAAAAGGGTTTTAAAAAAATGAGTGATGTAACAAATCATTTAGAAAAAAGAGAACAAAAAAAGGAGGATAAAGAGTTATTTGATTATAACTGGTTAGATGATGAAGAGTGAAGAAATAATAAAAGTATTAGATCAATATTATCCAGATGCTAGATGTGAATTAAATTATAAAAAAGATTATGAACTTTTAATTGCTACGGTTCTAAGTGCCCAATGTACTGATAAAAGAGTCAATATGGTTACTGAGGTATTATTTAATAAATATGATTTAAAAGGGATAGAAAAGTCAGATATTAAAGAAATAGAAAATATTATACGACCATGTGGTTCTCATACTAAAAAAGCTAGCTATATTAAATCAATAGCTACTAGATTATTAAAGGATTATGATGGAATTGTACCCAATAATAGAGAATATTTAGAAAGCCTACCAGGAGTAGGAAGAAAAACTTGTAATGTTGTTCTCTCAAATATTTATAATGTACCAGCTATAGCAGTAGATACACATGTAAGTAGAGTATCAGTTAGGTTAGGTTTAGCCAAAGAAAATGATTCTGTAACAACAATTGAGCAAAAATTAATGAAGAAATTTCCTAAAAACAAATGGAGTAGACTACATCATCAATTAGTTTTATTTGGAAGATATCATTGTACCGCTAGGAATCCTAAATGTAAGGAATGTTTGCTAAAAGAACAATGTAAGTATTACAAAAGTCAAATAAAAGGACTGTAATTTCTATTACAATCCTTTTATTGTGATTTAATATCTTGAGTTTCTAATAAATCTTTAAATTGATCTGCAGTAAATATACCATTTTTAGTAGCGAGTTTTCCATCTTTAAAATAAAGAATAATCGGAACTTTGGAAATAATATTTTTATCAATTTCTAAAGCCTCAGCAATATCATCTTTATAATCTTGATTCGTATCTTTAAAATCAGTAACATTTAAAAAGTAAAAACTATTTTGTAAATGATATTCATCTATAAGTGGTTTTAATTCTTTTTCTAAGTTATAAATATCTTCATCATTGGTATAACTAATATATAAGAAATAATAATTTGGTGTTTCAGATAACACTGATTGAATTTCCTTAATATCAGTCATTTCTAAACTAATGGTATTTGTACTGACTAAAAAGCTCTCATAATATTTCTCTTGTTCTTTTACTGTATGCCACTTATGAAAATATAACGCAAGAAAAATTATGGCTAATATAATACAAAGTCCAATAAAATACTTTTTTAAAGTTTGATTTCTATATTTTATTTTATTACTTGCCATAACATCCCTCCATTAACTACTTATATTCTATCATATTCTAATCTTATTTGTAAATCATAATTTTATTCTGATTTGTCATCTAATTTAACTAAAACTTCTCTTGGTTTAGATCCATTAGGAGGGCCAACAATACCGCGTTCCTCAAGCAAATCTACCACTCTGGCTGCTCGATTATATCCTAATCTAAATCTTCGCTGTAACAAACTAGTACTTACTTTACCAGTCTGAATTGCAAATTCTACAATTTCATTATATAAAGGATCATCATATTCCTCAGTTTCATTAGGAAGTCCATGAATTCCATTACCTGTAGCATCTAAATTTTGCATATCTTCACTATAATGAGCAACTTGTTCTTTACATACATAATCAATAATTCTTTTAATTTCATCATCTGTAATAAAGCAACCTTGAATACGAATAGGTACATTTTCACCCATAGGAAGATATAACATATCACCTTTACCAAGTAACTTTTCAGCACCACTCATATCAAGAATAGTTCTTGAATCAATATTAGAAGCAACAGCAAAGGCAATACGAGAAGGGATATTTGCTTTAACAACTCCAGTAATAACATCAGTAGAAGGTCTTTGTGTAGCAACAATTAAATGAATTCCAGCAGCACGTGCCATTTGAGTAATTCGCATAATAGAATCTTCTACTTCTTTAGAAGCAACTAACATTAAATCAGCAAGTTCATCAATAATAGCAACAATATATGGCATTTTAGCTACATTAGTACCATTATTTTTATTTTCTTTTGTAATCCAATCATTATATCCAGCTATATTCTTAACATTAGCATCACTAAACATATCATAACGTTTATCCATTTCTGCTACTAACTTTTGTAAAGCAATACTAGCTTTTTTAGGATCACTAACTACTGGACAAAGAAGGTGAGGAACACCATTATAATTTGATAATTCTACCTTTTTAGGATCCACAAGCATTAATTTTACTTCATCAGGTTTGTAACGCATTAAAATAGAACAAATCATAGTATTCGTACAAACAGATTTACCAGAACCAGTAGAACCTGCGATTAAAAGATGGGGCATTTTAGATAAATCAGCAAGTTGAGGTCTACCCATAATATCTTTTCCTAAAGCCACAACAATTTTAGCATCACTCATAGCTTTTGACTCATGAGCAAGAACTTCTTTAAATTTAACAGCACTAATACTTGGATTAGGTATTTCTATTCCAATGGTGCTTTTTCCTGGAATAGGCGCTTGAATTCTAACATCTTTTGCTGCTAATGCTAAGGCTATTTCTTTATTAATACCAACAATTCGACTAACTTTAGTACCACTTGGAACTTTTACTTCAAATTGTGTAACTGCAGGACCAATATGAATTTCAACTACAGTACCATTGATTTGGAAATCTTTTAACACTCTTTCTAAATTCTCTTTATTACTCCTTATATAATTATTAGAAGCAGGATTCTTTTTAGGTTGACTAATATTATCTAATAAAGAAAGAGGAGGAAGTACATAATTACTGTTAGCTTCATATATTGTTTCTTTATTCGTATCTAAATTTTCTTTTTGCGGTTCTTTCATGGTTTTTAATTCTTCCATGCTTGTAATAATAATTTTATCGTTTTTCTTTTCTTCAAATTCTTGATCTTCTTCATATTGATATTCTGCTTCTTTAATAGGTTTCTCTTTAGGCATAGAATTTTTAAATTTGCTAAAGAATGACTTAATCTTTTGAAGAATATCAACAAGAGTAATATTGAAAAATAAAATAAAACCAAATAGAGCTAAAATAACACAAACAATCTTAGTACCTGTAAGACCAAATAAACTACTAAGACCAATAGAAAATATAGCTCCAATGATTCCTCCTCCAATTTCAATGGAAGCATCTCCACTAGTAAATAAAGCGGTATTTGATCCAATGGTTGAAATTCTTTCCATATACTGATCAATTGTAGATTTAAAAATATCACTAGCTCCATCACATTTGGCAATAAATCCAAAATGACTAGCTACTAAAACAACAATAATAATTACATATAATCCGACTAATTTTTGATTTAAAAATTTGGGTAAATTTCTTTTTACTAACATGTAAATTCCTAAAACAAGAATAAAGATTAATAAAAAAATCCAAGCCCATCCTCCAACCAAAAACATTGCAAATTTCTTAATAATAGATCCAACAGGTCCAAATCCAAAACCAATAATACCAATTAATATTAATATAAGACCAGTAAGTTCAGCACTAAATCCAATTTTTTCTGCTTCACTATTTTTTGTTTTTTTCTTCTTTGCCATCTTACTTCACCATTATAATTATAACGTATGAATGTTATTTATGCAAATAATTATTCTCCTAAATGTCATGGAAAATAAAAAAATTATATAAGCCAAAATATAAAAGTAGTATTCTATAAAGAAGTTTGACAAAGAAAATCCTTTTAAGTATAATGATAAAGGAGGAATTTATGAAAAGTGATATTTTAGAAAAAGTATATAACCGTTTAGCTAACGAAATGATTAAACTAGAAGAATGGAAAAAATATTATGAATTATATGAAAAAATGATTGAAATAAAATTAATATCTGAAGAAACTCTAAATGATTTTAGAAAAATTTTGTTAAATGCCAAAGTAGTATGCGTAAATTCAGATGAAAATGTAACTTATTTAATGAATAAAATGAAATTACAAAATGATTTATCATCAGAAATAAAGAGAGGATAACATGGGATTATTTGCAAAATTTAAAAATGTTTTTACTAAGAAAGAAGAACATAAAGAGGATATTGTAACTTATGAAAAAGGTCTTGAAAAGACACGAAAAGAATTTGTAAATGAATTAAGTGTTTTAGGACATAAATATACAAAAGTAAGTGAAGAATATTTTGAAGAATTAGAAAGTATTTTAATTATGGCTGATATTGGTGTAAATACAGTTATGGACTTTATTGATCGCCTAAAAGCTAGAGTAAAAAAAGAAAATATTACTGATACCAAATATTTACAAGAAGTAATAGTGGATGAATTATTTATTATTTATGTTAGTGGGGAATCACTAAGTGATAAAATTAATATAAATCCGAATGGACCCACTGTTATTCTAATGGTAGGTGTTAATGGAGTAGGTAAAACTACTACTATAGCAAAATTAGCCTATAAATATAAAAAAGAAGGAAAGAGTATCATGATGATTGCGGGGGATACTTTTAGAGCAGGTGCTGTACCCCAATTAAAAGAATGGGCATCAAAAACAGGTTCTTTGTTTTATGGTAAAGAAAATACTGATCCAGCAGGTGTTATTTATGATGGATTAGTAATGGCAAAAGAGCATAATATTGATATTGTTCTAATTGACACCGCAGGTCGCCTTCAAAATAAAGTAAATTTAATGAAAGAATTAGAAAAAATAAATAAGGTAATTGCTACTCATATTGATGGTGCTCCTCAAGAAACACTTCTTGTAATAGATGCTTCTACTGGTCAAAATGGCATATTACAAGCTTCTTCTTTTAAAGAAATAACCAATATTACTGGAATTGTTTTAACTAAACTAGATGGAACAGCTAAGGGTGGAATTGTTCTAGCGATTAAAGAAAGTGTAAACATTCCCGTAAAATTTATTGGTTTAGGTGAAAAAATGGAAGATTTAAAGCCATTTGACATTGAAAATTATATTTATGGTTTATTTAAGGATATGATAGATGATGGAAAATAGGGAATATTTGAATTCTTTATTTGATATATATAAAGACTTATTAACTAAAACAGAGCAAGAAACATTTGCATACTATTATATAGAAGATTTATCTTTACAAGAAATTGCTGATAATAAAAATATTAGTAAAAGTAGTGTAGGAAAGACTTTAAAAAGTGCCATAGAAAAATTAGAAGAATATGAAACAATATTGCATAATTATGAGACAAAAACCAAAATAGAAGAAATATTATTAGAATCAGATATAAATAAAATAAAAGAAAAGATAAAAGTTATACTAGACCCCGAAACTTAAAAATTATCGAAAATACATTGAGCATTTTTCTATGGGGTGCGTAAATAAAATGTAAAAATAAGTAAAAAAAGATCCAACTAAAATTTTACTATTTTATAATAATAGTAAGGTGTAAGTATGAAAATATTAAAAGCAGTAATTTTTATGTTAGAAAAAATAATAGGAGTAATAAATATATTATTAATAATGATTATTGTGATAAATCTATTAAATATAATTTTAGAAAAGATTCAAAAAGAAGATTATTTTTCTTTTTTAGGATATTCCTATGTAAATATTACAGACTATCATGAATTATTAGACCTAAAAAAGGGTGATTTCGTTTTAATTGATCTAAATAAATCTCCCAATGAAGGAAGCATAGTCTTTTTTAAAGATGGTTCTAATATGAATTTGGGAAAAGTAAAAGCTGTAGAAGAAAAAAATATAACAATATTAAAAGAAAATAAAGAGGAAGTATTAGAAAAAGATTTAATTGTTGGAACAGTGATACAAGTAATTCCTACTCTAGGATCAATATTAAATCGCTTATTAACTCCCGCCATATTAATAATATCCATCATGGTTCTTATTTTTACAACCCTAATGCAAAAATTAAGTGAAAAGAAACAAAATCAAATGAAAAAACCTGATTTTAAAAAGTATAATCCATTAGTATAGACAAAGAAAATGTAACTTTGTCTTTATTTTTGTTAAATTTTGTAGTAAAATGATAGTCTGTACGTTGAGGAGAGGGGATTTTTAATGAAAAAGACGAAAATTGTATGTAGTATAGGACCCGCTACAAATAAAAAAGAAATATTTAAAGAATTAGTTCATGTTGGAATGAATGTAGCAAGAGTAAATTTTTCTCATGCAACAATTGAGGAAAGAGAAACAGTACGCGACTTAGTAGCATGGATAAATGAAGAAGAAAACTGCCATGTTGGTTTAATGTATGATACGAAAGGACCAGAGTTTAGAAGTGGAGAAGCAATAGAAGAGGGAATTAACTTAATTCCTGGAAATACAATTCGAGTTGTTAAAGAAAATGTAATTGGAAATAATGAACGCTTTAGTGTCAATCATCCTGAAGCATTAGATAGTTTAGAAGTTGGAAGTATCATTCAATTAGAAAATGGCCTTATGAAAATTGAAGTAATAAAAAAAGAACAAGATGGTGTTACTTGTAAAGTAATAAATGGAGGAATATTAAAGAGTAAAAAGAGTTTATTTGCACCTGGTGTAAAACTAGATATTCCATTTATTAGTGAAGTAGATAAAGAAGATATTATTTATGCTTGTCAAAATAATGGAGACTTTTTAGCATTATCTTTTGTCTCAACGAAAGAGGATGTCTTAGAAGCTAGAAAAATAATAGATGAACAAAATAGTAATATTAAAATTGTTTCTAAAATTGAAAGTAAAACAGGGATTGATAATTTAGATGAAATTTTAAGTGTAAGTGATGGTGTAATGGTAGCTCGTGGTGATCTTGGAGAAGAAATATCAATTTCCCTTTTACCAGTATATCAAAAGTTAATCATTAAAAAGGCAAGAGAACATGGAAAATTTTGTATTGTTGCAACAGAAATGTTAGAAAGTATGAAAAAGAATTCTCGTCCAACTCGTGCTGAAGTTACAGATGTTGCAAATGCAGTACTAGATGGAACAGATGCGGTTATGTTAAGTGGCGAAACAACAGTAGGAGCATATCCAATAAAAACAGTTGAATACATGGCAAGTATTGCTCAGGATGCCGAAGAACATAGTGAAAATCATTTTGGCTATTTGGGAAAAATAGGTAGAACAGAGTGTATAGCTAGAAGTGCAGTAGATTTAACAAATTATGTAGATGTAAAAGCAATTGTAGCCGAAGCAATTAGTGGCTATAGTACACGTATGATCAGTAATTTCCGTCCAAAATGTCCTATTTTAGCAACTTGTACTACTAAAGAAGTAGCAAGAAGTTTAGCACTAAATTATGGTGTTTATACTACACTAGTTCCATTAATGGATGATACAGATAAATTAGTTGAATTAGTAAAAGAAAAAGCTATAAACTATTTTAAATTAGAAAATGAAGATAAGATTATTATTACAGGCGGTCTACCTGCAACGAATAATATTCGTTTAACCAACTTTTTAAAAATTGAAGAAATCAATAACAAATAATTGATTTCTTTTCTATTTGATATATAATTTAATAGAGAAAAGGAGGCTATGAAGTGGATATCAATTTTAAAGAAAACGACTTTACTTTTAATTATCGTGTAGCGGCTATTATTAGATATCAAGATAAATTATTAGTAGAAAAAAATTCAGAAGTAGACTACTATGGCTTAATAGGGGGTAGATGTAAATTAGGAGAAGATAGTATAACAGCAATAAAAAGGGAAATATTAGAAGAGATAAACGAAAAGACAGAATATGTAAGAACAATTGGCATATTAGAAAATTTTTTTACATCTCGCTATACAAATAGTCCTTATCATGAAATCCTAATCATTCATGAATTAAAGTTTAAAAATCCTGAAGTATATAAACAAACTTCTATCATAAATTTAGAAGAAAAGAAAAAAGCTAAATTTTACTGGATAGAAGAAAGTGAATTAAAAAAATCAAAAGTAGAGCCATCCCTTGTATTTAAGCATTTAAAAGATCAATCTATTTTTCATTTTATTAATAAAGATTAGCCAAACTTGAATAAAGTTGGTCTTTTTTTTCCATCATTAGAATAGAATGAAATGGAGGCACTTTATGTTTAATAACTTTGGATTTATAGGAAGTAAAATTTTAAAAGATGCAGAAGAAGAAAGAAAACTATTATCGCATCCCTATGTAGGTAGCGAACATTTATTACTAGCTATATTAAAAAATAACAGTGAAATAAAAGATCGTTTAGAAGAAATAGGATTAACATACAAAAAATTTAAACAAGAATTAATTGATATAGTAGGAATACCTAAAAAAAATATAGATGTAAATCTTTATACGCCATTACTAAAAAGAGTTTTATCAAACGCATTAAGTGATGCAAAAGAAAATAATAAAGGAGTTGTAACAGAAAGTCATCTCTTACTAGCTATGTTAGAAGAAGGAGAAGGAATAGCCATTCGTATCATGATTGGAATGAACATCAATTTAGATGACTTATATGACGAATTAAAAATAAAGCCTCAAAATATAAAAGGGGAAAAACTAGAAGTAATGACTGTAGGGAGAGTATTAAATGATTTGACAAATAATTTTGATAAAGTAATAGGAAGAGATAAAGAGATTAATAGTGTAATAGAAGTTTTAATGCGGAAAAAAAAGTGTAATCCTCTTTTAATAGGCCCAGCTGGAGTAGGAAAGACCGCTATTGTTGAAGAATTAGCTAGAAGAATTAAAAATAAAGAAGTACCTATGATTTTATTAAATAAAAAAATTATAGATTTACCCATGGGAGATTTAGTAAGTGGTACAAAGTATCGTGGAGAATTTGAAGAAAGATTGACTAAAATTATTAAAGAAATTATAAAAAATAAAAATATTATTTTATTTATAGATGAAATTCATACTATGGTAAATGCAGGAGGAGCAGAAGGAGCAATTAATGCAGGAGATATTTTAAAACCTTATTTAGCAAGAGGAGAAATAAAAGTAATTGGAGCCACGACAACAGAAGAATATGAACGTTTTATATCGAAAGATAAAGCTTTAGAAAGAAGATTTGAAACTATTTTAATAAAAGAACCAACTTTAGAAGAAACAAAAGAAATATTAAAGGGATTAAAAGAAACTTATGAACATCATCATAATATAAAGATA
This sequence comes from uncultured Mycoplasmatota bacterium, assembly GCA_900549285.1. Lineage (GTDB taxonomy): Bacteria > Bacillota_I > Bacilli_A > RF39 > UBA660 > Caccenecus. Next base: position 35,704 of record URNW01000004.1, on the reverse strand, counting down.
ACAAATGAAAATATAGAAGACATGACCTTTTTAGCAAATAAATATTTATTTACAAAAAAGAATCCAGATAAAACAATTGATTTATTAGATAGTGTATGTGCTTATGTAAAAAGAAAAAATTTACAAAAAGATGAATTAATAGAAGTAGAAAAAAAGCTAAAAGAACTAACAAAGTTAAAAGAAAAAAGTGTTTTAGAAAATAAGTTTAATAAAGCTTTAGATATATGTTTAAAAATAAGTGAATTAGAAAGTAAAATAAAATCCATAAAAGAAAGTAAAAATGATAGTATTACAAAAGAAGATATATTAAGAGTAATTGAAGCGAAAAGTAATATTCCTTTATTTGTTAATAAAAAAGAAATATTAGAAAAACTAAAAAAAGAATTATTTATAAATATTTTATATGAAGAAGAACCATTAAATAAATTAATAGAGAACTTAAAATTATTTTATGAGAAAGAACATCAAACTAAATTATTATTAATAGGTCCAAGTGGTATAGGAAAAACATCAAGTGTAAAATTAATTAGTAAAATAACAGGCAATCATTTTATTCGATTAGATATGAGTGAATATAAAGATTCTTCTTCATTAAGTAAATTAATTGGTACACATGGTGGATATATAGGATATAATGATTCATTTATATTGAAAGAAGTAAAATATAACCCATATTCTATTATTTTAGTAGATGAATTAGAAAAAGCCCATCCAAGTGTAATGAATTTATTTTTACAAATTATGGATGAAGGAACAATTCATGATGCTCACGGAGAAGAAATAGACTTTTCTCATACTTTAATTATTATGACATCTAATGCTTATAAAAATAATTTCGTTGGATTTTTAGATACCAAAAAAGACAATCTAACGGAATACTTTAGTGAAGAATTTTTAGGAAGATTTGATGATATAATTGAATTTAATGCTCTAACTAAAGAACAAGCCCTAAGTTATTTAAAAGAAAAAATACAAGATGAAAATTTAGAGTACGAAAAATTACTAAAAGATACATCATATGAGAAATATGGCTTTCGTTATTTAAATAAAATAATTGATAAGTATAAATTAAAAATAGAAAATTAAATTTAAAAATTGCAATTTTCTAAGCATGTTAAATTTGAAGAATATAAAATGAAAAAAGATATAGAATGTCTATATCTTTTTTGCTATAATAAAAACTAGAAAGGAAGAAGTACATTGAAAATCACATTAGATCCAAACTCTGGATTTTTGACAAAGAATAAAAAGAGATTTGATAAAAAGAAAGCACTATATGATGCTGGAATTAAAGCAGCAGTATGTTTTAAAGAAGGCGAAATAACACCAGTGATGATACGCGAAACAGAAACAGAAGAGCGTATAATTGAAAGAGGAATAAATACAATTATAAGTGATCATACTTCGCCAAGTGAACAACCACAGGTATCATTAGAAATTGTTGGAATTCCTAAAATTTTATGTATGATTCTTAACAACGAACATCAATATGCTGCTGATGAAAGATCACTTAGATATACAGAAGTAAAACCAAATGAATATATTAGTGATTTAGAAGTAGAATTATATGATAAGTGGTTAAATATTTTTATTAAAATATTAAATCATGAATATCTAGACTTTTTTAAGAAATTTAACAAAGGAGATACGGAAGAAAAAACAAATAAGAAAGCAGCAAGTGCAATAAAAAAGATAGCTCAAGAAAATGCTAGATACATGGTTAGTGTATTTATGCCAACAACATTAACTTACACGGTACCTTTTGCTCAAATAAATAAGCTATGCTTATATATGCAAAGAATTATAGAGAGTCCACAAAATGATTTTGAAAAATTATTAATACCATATTTAAAAGAATTCATTCAAGGATTAAAAGATATTGATGTTTTATTAACAGAAAAAGATGTCTATGATTTATGTCCTAAATTAGCTAGAAATGAAAGTGAAGATTTATTATATAAAAATAATAAAGAAATAGATTTATCTTTATTTGCTGAACGGAATAGATTTTCAGGAATAGGTATGCCAAATGAATACGGAGTAGCATTTAGTTATAATATGGAAATATCTTTAGCTAGCCTTGCCCAATTTCACCGTCATAGAACTATCAATTATGAAATGTCTACCCCATCTTTAGAAGAAGAAAAATTCTATATACCACTTTTATTAAGTGGAAAAGAAGACTTAACGAAGGAATGGTTGAACGATATTTTAAAAGTTAATAAATTTTATCCTCAAGGTAAAATAGTTAAAGTAAATGCTAATGGTCCGTTAAAACATTTAGTAAATTATGTGGGGAAAGAAAGAGCATGCGATAGAGCATTTTTAGAAACAGAAGATATGTTTACAAATGTAATGTTACCAGATATTTATGAAGGACTTTTAAAAGAAGGAAAAACAGAATTAGCGGAAAGATTAAAGCCATACATTAATAAGCTAAGATGTATGTATCCAGATTATAAGTGCCCAAGTCCATGCGGACATCCAAGAATAAGAAGGAAATTTTAAATTATGAAAGGGAAATTAATCGTAATTGAGGGAACAGATTGTTCTGGAAAAGAGACACAAATAAAATTACTAACGGAAAAAGAATAAGAAAAAAGAAAAAATGAATTATAAATATGTAAGATATAGGAGAATAAAATAATGAAAGCACAATGTATTATTGTTGAAGGACCACAAGGATGTGGGAAAACACACTTAGTAAACTATTTAAGAGAAAATATTCCAGCATCAAATCTTTATCGTCTATCAGGACAAGCTGATAAAACAGAACAAGGAAAAATAAAAAGCAAAGAAATGTATTATGCTTTATTGAAATATATGAAAGAAATTGAAAATAGCAATATTAATTTAGTTTTTGATCGAACTTTTTTTACAGAACAAGTATATTGTAAACTAGGATATAAAGAATATAGTTTTGATGATGTATATAATGAACTATTAAAAATGTTAGAAAACTTAAATTATGATATTCATTATATTTCTTTATATTTGAAAGATGTAAATATATATAAAATAAGATTAAATAGAGAACATCATAACTATCAAAATTTTAGTTTAGAAAATAGTGTTAATCAACAAAATATGTATAAAAGTTTAATTCGTGATATAAAGAAGTTAAAAAATACAAAAGTTTATGAAATAGCAATGGATAATTTTAATGAAGCATATAATGAGATTAATAAACTGTTTGAAATAATAAATAAGAAGTAATAATAATAAATAACTTCTTTTTTCATATGTTTTAATGTAAAGTAAAACCTAGTTTTATTGACATTTTTTTACTAAATGTTATACTAAAATTAGATAATTGTTTGTATAAGGAGGTTCATAATGAAAAAATTTACAAACTATCAAGAATATGATAAAAAGGAAGAATTAAAAATAGGATCAAAAGTTGTACATGGAGCAGTAGGACATGATCCCTTTACAGGATCAGTAAGTTTTCCAATATTCCAAACAGCAACGTTTCGTTTTAGAGCTTTACAAGATTCTTATGGATATGATTATACGAGACTTCAAAATCCAACAGTAGAGGAATTAGAACGAACTCTAGCCATATTAGAAGAAGGAGAGCATGCTTTAGCTTTATCAAGTGGAATGGCTGCTGTTATGTGTGTATTTAGTCTTTTAAAAAACAAAGATCATTTAATATTATCAGATGATATTTATGGGGGAACTTATGAAATAGCTAAGACTGAATTAAGAGAAAGAGGAATCGAAACAGAATTTGTTGATTTAAGTGATTTAGAATTATTTAAGAGTAGTATAAAAGAAAATACAAAAATGGTATTTATTGAGTCCCCTACTAATCCAACTATGAAAGTAACAGATATAGCTGAAATATCTAAAATAGCGAAGGAAAAAGGGATTATTGTTGTCGTTGATAATACCTTATTAACACCATATTATCAAAAGCCATTAACATTAGGGGCAGATATCGTAATTCATAGTGGAACGAAATATTTAGAAGGACACAACGATACTATGGCAGGTTTTGTAATTACAAAAACAGATGAATACTTTTCTCCAATGCGTGCCTTTTTAACTTATCAAGGAGCATGCTTAGCTCCATTAAATGCTTGGTTAACTTTAAGAGGCTTAAAAACTTTAGAGATAAGAATGCAAAGACATAATGAAAATGCTATTAAAGTAGCTGAATTTTTAAGAAATCATCCTAAAGTAACAAAAGTATATTTTACAGGCTTTAAAGATCATAAAGATTATAAAACTACAATAAAGCAATCAACAGGCTTTGGTGGTTTATTATCTTTTGAGGTAGACACAAAAGAAACCGCTTTAAAAGTATTAGAGAAGTTAAATATGATTATTTTTGCAGGTAGCCTAGGAGGAGTAGAGAGTTTAATTTGTTACCCTGTAGTAGTAACCCATCATGAAGTACCAGAAGAAGAAAGATTAAAATTAGGTATCAATGATCGTTTGCTTAGATTATCAGTAGGGATTGAAGATGCTGAAGATATCATTAATGATTTAGCTCAAGCTTTAGAATAGGAGGATCTATGAGATTTACAAAAATGCAAGCTTATGGTAATGATTATGTATATATAGATGCCATAAACCAAAAATTAGATAATTTAAATGAATTAGCTCGTTTTGTATCAGACCGTCATTTTGGAATAGGGAGTGATGGAATGGTTTTGATTTGTCCAAGCAAGTTAGCAGACTTTAAAATGCGTATTTTTAATCCTGATGGAACAGAAGCTGAAATGTGTGGCAATGCAATTCGCAGTGTGGGTAAATATGTATATGATCATAAATTAACAGATAAGACAACCCTAAAAGTTGAAACTTTAGGTGGAATTAAAACTTTAGAATTAGAAGTTACAGATGGTAAGGTTAGTAATATTCGTGCTAATATTTCCAAACCAATATTTGATTCAAAAAAGATTCCTGTAAATACAAAGAAGGATAAATTTATTTTAGAAGAAGTTAAGATATTAGATCAAACTTTTAAATTAAGTAGTTTATCTTGGGGAAATCCTCATACCGTTTTATTTGTTGATGACGTCATGAATTTTGATGTAGCAAGTTTTGGCCCTGCTATAGAAAATAATCGGGAAATCTTTCCAAATAGAACCAATGTAACTTTTGCCGAAATCGTAAATAAAAACTACATTAAAATAAGAGAATGGGAAAGAGGAACTGGTGAAACAATTGGTTGTGGAACAGGGTGTTCTACAGCTGTAGTAATAGCAAGCCTCCTAGGCCTAACGAATAGAAAATGTAAAGTAGAGCAAATAGGAGGAATACTTGAAATTGAATATGCTGAAAATGGTGAACTTTTCATGAAAGGACCAAGTAATTTCGTATTCGAAAGTGAAATAGATGTTTCTCATATAATAGAAAAAAAATAACCTAAATGGAGGTAAAAATGACAAATTTAAAAAATATTTTAAATGGGGTATATCATAAAACTTTAAAAGGTAGAGAAGACATAGAAATAGAAGATATAAAATATGATAGTCGTAAAGTAAAAGAAAATGATATCTATGTTGCTTTAATAGGATCTACCAATGATGGTCATGATTATATCTTAGATGCCATCAAAAATGGTGCTAAAGTAATTATTATTTCAAAATTGTTAGAAATAAATGAAGATGTAACGGTAATTAAAGTAGATGACACAAGAATTGCTTTATCATATATGTCTATGAATTATTTTGATCATCCTCAATCTAAATTGAAATTAATCGCAGTTACAGGAACAACAGGAAAAACTACAACAACTCATATGATTAGGGATATGCTTGCCTTTTCTAATATAGAATGTGGATTAATTGGTAGTCAAGGAATAAAATATAAAAATAAAGTGATAGAAACCAATAATACAACTCCTGAATCATATGAAATTCAAGCAGCTTTTAGGCAGATGCTTGATAATGGTATTACACATGTTGTAATGGAAGCATCAAGTCAAGCCTTTAAAATGAATCGTCTAGCAGGTATGATATTTGATATTGGTGTACTTACAAATGTAACAAGTGATCATATTGGCCCCAATGAACATGCTTCTCATGAAGAATATGTATCATGTAAAAATAAAATGTTTTTAAATAGTAAGGAGATTATTAGTAATAGTGATTCTCTATACTTAGATGAGGTATTAAAAGGCGTAAAAGAACCAATTACAACCTATGGAATCAAGAATAATGCTGATTTAAAAGTAACAGAAGTTCATTTAATTAATAATACTGAATTTTTTGGTACTGAATTTAAAACAGAAGGATTAATAAAAGAAAATTTTAAAACAGGTATGCCAGGAGAATTTAACATTTATAACTCTATATGTGCCATTCTTGTATGCTATAAATTAGGAGTAGACATAAAAAAAGCGAAAGATGCTTTAGAAAAAATAAAAGTAAGAGGTCGCATGGAAATTGCTTTAGTAACCCCCAAATATAAAGTATTAATTGATCATGCTCATACAGAAGATGGCATGAAATGTTTGGTAAAAACATTACGAGCCTATAAACCTCAAAGATTAATTAGTGTTTTTGGCGGTGGAGGAAATCGTCCCAAAGAAAGAAGATATAATCTTGGAGAAATTATTGGGGGTGCCAGTGATTTTAGTATTATTACAATGGATAATCCAAGATTTGAAGAAATTAGTAGTATTAATAATGATATTAAAGTAGGGTTAGATAAAGTAGGTGCGAAGTATATTGAAATAACTGATCGAGCTGATGCAATAAAATATGCTTGTAAAAATGCTCAAGAAGGAGATTTGATTCTTTTGGTTGGGAAAGGTCATGAAGAATATCAAGATGTTAAAGGAGTAAAGTATTATTTTAGTGAATTAGATGTGATTGAAGATATTAAAAAGAATTTAAAAAATTAAAAATTTCGTTTACAAAAGAATTTAGAAGAATTAAAATTAATCTTCTTTTTTTCTTTAAAAAATGGTAAAATAGATATCAGAAAAGAGTGATAAAATGAAAGAAAGAATAACAGGAAAAATAGCAGTGAGTAATAGACATTTACATTTAACTAAAGAGGTTTATGATCAATTATTTGATGAACCTTTAAGTATAAAAAGGCCTTTAAATCAGATAGGAGAATTTGCTTCTTTTCAAACAGTAACTTTAAAGACCGAAAAAGCAGAAATACCTAATGTTAGATTAATTGGTCCATTAAGAAAATATAATCAAGTAGAAATATCAAAATCAGATGCTTATGTATTAGGTTTAAATCCTCCTGTACGTCAAAGTGGTGATTTAGAAGATAGTGAGACAATTACTATTGTTGGTCCAAAAGGAGAAGTAACCCTCCATGATGCATGTATTCAAGCAGAAAGACATGTTCATATGAATCCTCAAAAAGCCAAAGAATTAGGCTTAAAAAATGAAGATTTAGTAAAATTAATAATTGATAATGATAAAGGGGGAATCATGGAAGCTTTTGTTAAAGTAAGCGATAATGGCTTTTATGAAATTCATATTGATAAAGATGATGCGAATTGTTTCCTTCTAAAAACAGGTGATGAGGTAGAAATTGAAAAATAGCTTTTACATTAAAGACGTTTTAATTCCTAGTAGATTAGTTTTAGCTCCTATGGCAGGTATTTCAAATACTTCATATCGGAAAATAGTAAAAAGTATGGGAGCAGGATTGATTTATGCTGAAATGGTAAGTTCAAATGCTTTAATGTATAAAAATAGCAAAACTCTAGAATTATTAAAAATGAGTGAAAGTGAGCGACCTATTGCTCAACAAATATTTGGTAGTGATATTGCCTCTTTTGTGGCCTCAGCAAAAATAGTAGAAGAACAAATGCATCCAGATATAATTGATATAAATATGGGATGCCCTGTTCCGAAAGTTGCTCTAAGAGCCCAAGCGGGAAGTGCACTATTAAAAGATCCTAACAAAATCAAAGAAATTGTTAGTGCAGTAGTAAATGCTGTATCTGTTCCAGTAACAGTTAAAATAAGAAGTGGCTGGGATGAAGAGCATATAAATGCTTGTGAGGTAGCAAAAGTTTGTGAAAGTGCAGGAGCAAGTGCCATTGCTATTCATGCTAGAACTAGAGCCCAAGGTTATAGTGGTAAAGCAAATTGGGATATTATAAAACAAGTAAAAGCATCTGTTTCTATCCCTGTTATTGGAAATGGGGATGTAACAAGTAGAGAAAAAGCTAAAGAAATGCTTGAATATACAGGTTGTGATGCCGTAATGATTGGGCGAGGAGCGATTGGTAATCCTTGGATTTTTAAAGAATGTAAAGAATATTTAGAACATGGCATATTAATTGATAAACCAACACGACTAGATAAAATTGAAATGATAGAAAGACATTATAAACTTTTAAAGGAAGATAAAAATGAAAAATTAGCATTATTAGAAATCAGAACTCATGCTTTAGCCTATATAAAAGGACTACCAGAAGCAAAATACTATAAAGATTTAATTTGTAAAACCAAAACAGAAGAAGCTTTTTTGAATGTTTTAAATAATTATAAAAAATATTTAACCAATTTAGACTAATTTATAGATCAGATTTATCACGACAAAAAGCTATGAAGAAAGAAAAAAGATAGCTAAAAGAGATGAAATCTTAATAATGGGTTAAGAAATATGTTGAAGAAATAGAGGAACTTAGAGATAGAAAATAAGTTTCTTTTTTTAATTAATAATAGATAGTCAAACGAACTAGATGAAGAAAATAACAGCAGATAATTTAAATGAGAAATTAAATCCATAGCTAAAATTTTATATTATGTGATGAAAGTTCAAAATCAAAGTACATATTGCTAATAAAAAAGAACCTAAATGGTTCAAAATTCTTATTACTAAAATATCTAATTTTTATTTAAAATCATTTGAGCAACTTGATTAATAGGACCAGCTCCAACTGTAATAACTAAATCATCAGGTTCTATATTTTCTTTTAAGTACTGAGTAATTTGTTCATAAGTAGGAATATGTATAACATGGGTATTCTTTTCTTTAATTAAATTAACCAAATCTTCTTCTTTTACATTCCAAATATTTTTTTCACGTGCAGGGTAAATATCGCAAATAATAATATGATCAAATTTACTTAATATATCTGCAAATTCTTGTAAATGTTCATAAGTTCTACTATAAGTATGAGATTGAAAAACTGCCCAAGATTGATGATGCTTAATCGCTTTACTAGATTCATATGTGGAAGCAATTTCTGTTGGATGGTGAGCAAAGTCATCAAAGAAATGAGCTTTTTTATATTCACCAAGATACTCAAATCTTCTACCCACACCAGTAAATTCTTTTAAAGCTTTTTTAATAATGCTTTTATCAATTTGATAATTCATACTCATTAAGATAACTGCTAAGGCATTCATAATATTATGCTTTCCAAGAACATTTAAAGTAATTGTATCGTAGTATTCATCATTGTAATAAACATCAAAAGTAGGGAATCCTAAACTAGAATATTGAATATTTTTAGCCATGATATTAGCATGATTTTGAATTCCATAAGTTAAAACATTTTTATGATGAATATCTAAATCCTTTATGTTAATATCATCATTATTTATGACTAAAAAGCCATTCTTTGGTAATAAATTAATATATTTTTGAAAGGATTTTTTTATATTTTCTATATTTTTAAAATAATCAAGATGATCATTATCAATATTTAAAATAATTTCACTTGTAGGATGAAAATGAAGAAAAGAATCTACATATTCACATGCTTCCAAAATAAAATATTTTTTATTACCAATATAATAATTTCCCTTTATTTTTTTTAAAGAAGCCCCAATATGAATAGTTGGATTATAATTAGCTTCTAAAAAAATAGATGCAAGCATACTAGTAGTAGTACTTTTACCATGAGTTCCACTAATACAAATTAAATTTTCATAATTTTTCGTATATTCTCCTAAAAAAATAGAACGATCAACAGTTTCAATATGATTTGCTCTTGCATAACTAAGCTCAGGATCATCATCACTAATTGCTGCTGTATAAATCACTAAATCGGCATTTTTAATAACATCAATATTATGTCCAATAGTAATGGAAATACCAATACTTTCTAAATATTTAGTATGCTCTGATTCTTGCATATCACTACCAGTAACATGTTTGCCATCATTTTTAAGCATAGCAGCAATTGCATACATACTAGCTCCACCTATACCAATTAAATGAATTGTTTGATATTCTTTAATTTTCTTTTTCATAAATTCACCTCAAAACTTTATTATATTATATACTCTAAATTGAGAATTAAGCAATAAAATTCTTTTTTTTTATGTCAAACAATGTTATAATTAGATTGATTAATTTTAAATAGATATTTTTATATACATATAGGAGGAGTTTATGAGGAGCTTAAAGTATTTGTTATTTGTCTTTATAATAAGTTTTATATCTTTAAAAGCGGTCTCAGCAGAAGTATGTACCTACAGTACAACTATGTCTGTAAGTGGTAGTCAAAAAACATTTACATATGAATGTAGTATCACAGATGATTTAAAATGTGGATTTAAAGATGCTACTCAAGTAAGTTATAAAACATATAAGAATGGAACAGTTTCTAATGCAAGTGAAGAGAATATAAGCAAATTGAAGTATCAAGATTTTTTAGATTCAGATGGTAAAGTAGATTGTAATCAAGTAAAATCTATTAAAATAGCTATGATGGTAGGATATCCACAAGTAGATGTTTATGGAATAGCAGATGATAGTATTTGCTCAACATTAAATGAAATTTCAGGAGCATATCTTTATAAAGGATGTACTCCCTTTAGCTTAAAAAGCTCAAGTGGAACAGGAACAGGATCTACTCCTACTAATACAGAAGATGAAACAGAATTTGATGCAAATACTTTTTGTAGTGGACCAGTAGAGGGAGTATTTACAACTTTAGGCTGGATATTTTATTTTTTAAAAATATTAATTCCAATTATACTAATAGTTTTTGGAAGTATTGACTTTGGTAAAGCAATGTTAGCAAATAAAGATGATGAAATAAAAAAATCTGCTAAAACTTTGGTAATGCGTATAATAGCAGGAATTATTATTTTCTTTATTCCCACTTTATTAAATTTTGTTGTAGATTTAATAGGCGGAGATGATATCTATAATAAAAACAATGGAACGTTTGCTAGATGTACTCATTGTATGTTAGAACCAACAGACGATTCATGTAGAAAGTTGGTGGATTAGAATGAGGAAATATTTGATCCTCTTTATAATATTATTTTCTATTGGAACCATTAATGTACAAGCAGCAGAAATGGCTACAAGAAGCTGTATTTATCAAGACACTGTTTCCCATTCTACGGGTGACTCAAGCTGGCGAAATTACTTAGCAGTTGATTATATTGGACTTGGAACGGGGATACCATCTTTAGGCGACATTGATTATTTTTCTTTATATAATGACAATACTCAAAAAGAAATTTTTTCTTATGAATATGATTCAATAGATCATTATGTAAATTGGAATACTCCTATTGCTGGAATGGAATCGCCATATTTATATTGGACAGAAGCCATAATCATGCAAAAAGAAGATGAAGTAGTAACAAGTGAGGATAAAGCATTAATATGTCCATCAAAAATATATATTATGGAGTACACTGTTGAAACGGGTTTTATAAATAAAAAAGTAGAAACAACATATGACTTATATGCTTGTGGAAATAACTATGGTGATTATAATGTAGACACTTGTCAAGCAACATATGATTTATTATTTGCAAAAAGGAACACTGTTAATCACGACGGAACGGCAGGAAAATTATATACTCTAGAATATTATACTGGGACCTTAATCAATAACGTTGATGTGACTGACAATAAGCCTAGCAACGTTCAAGACCAATATAATGAAGCAACTGATAAAATGGAAAAATATTGTAATGAAGAATCAAAGGATTATAATGCCGAAGAGTGTAATAAAATTAAATTAGAGCAGAATCAATTAGTTGATCAAGCGGAAGATCAGGGCTATACCAAAGAAGATCTAGAAGCATCCTATGTTGAATTTAAAAATAATTTAGAATTTGGAGATTTAAATTCATGCAATAGTTATTTGGGTTATATTCATGATTCAAATGATCCAGCATATTATTTAAATTTTGCCTTTCAGTTCTTAAAATACGCTGCAATAGTAATATTGTTGGTTTTAACAATTATAGATTTTGCTAAAGCTGTAGCTTCCAATAAAGATGATGCAATAAAAAAGGCAACTCAGAATATGATTAAGCGTTTAATTATAGCGGTTATAATATTTTTCTTACCAAATTTAATTAATTTTATTTTTGACTTATTAGGTATTGTAAGTACAGATGCAACATGTGGCTTAGGAACAAATGTTTAATGTATAAGATTAGAGGTGATGTAATATGATAGAAAATATATCAAACTTTTTTATAGGAATTTTACTGTTTTTAGATGGAATCATCTATTCTTTAATAAGTTGGGTTTATCAAATCATTTTAGTGATATGCCAAATAGATATTTTGGATAATTCTTATGAGATTGATGCTTTAGTTAATAGAATATATGTCATAATTGGAGTAATAGTACTCTTTTTAGTAGCATATTCTCTTTTGAAATCTATGGTAAATCCAGATGATGCCTTAAAAAATAAAAAAGGTCCAGTAAATATTATTAAAGATATAATTATATCAATTGTTTTAATAGCACTAGTACCTACTATATTTTCTTTTGCTACAAGATTTCAAACTGCTATTTTGACAGAAAATACTATAGGGAAAGTTATATTGGGAACTTCTTCTAATAAGACTGGTGAAACTTCTGAAGAAACAATAGAAGATGGAGGAATAACAATTGCAGCAAATCTTTTGCAAGCTTTTTTACACCCAAATTATAATCTTTGTACACAAAATAATGATTATACATATGATTGCTCAAATGTGGAAATAGCAACCAAAAACACGATTGGATGGATATCAGTTGTATCTTTCTTTGTTAATGTTAATGGGGGATATAATAATTTTGACAGTATTTGGGAATCAGTCTTAGAAACTGGCAATTTTTTAAGTATATCATCTTTTGCATATAGTATCTCACATGAGTCAAATGTAACTTACTATTTCATTATATCTACAGTTGCAGGGGCATTTACATTCTTTGTTTTATTGGTATATTGTATTGATGTAGCTATACGAACTGTAAAATTAGCTGTTTATCAGTTGATTGCACCATTGCCAATTTTATCAAGAATAATACCAGGAGAACAGGGAAACAAGGTTTTTAATAATTGGATTAAAGCAACATTATCGACTTATGTGGAAGTTTTTATTAGATTAGCCATTCTATTTTTTGCAATTTTATTAATAAAATTAGTAGTTCAAAATTTGCCAACATTGTTAATTGGAGGCGGTTTTATAAGTGGCAATGCAAGTTTTACAGTATATCTATTTGCACAAGTATTTATTATTATTGGTATAATATTATTTGTAAAACAAGCACCCCAAATATTAAAAGATATTACAGGACTTGATAGTGGAAAATACGGTAAGTCTTTAATAAAAGGAATAGGTGCTATGGCATCAATGTTTGGCGGAGGAGCCACTGCAGCTATTAGAAGTGTAGTAAATGATAAAGATAAACCAATGGCACGCAGATTAGGAAGAGGTGCTTTAGCTGGATTATCTGGAGGAGCTAGAGGATTAAGACAAGGAGCAAAAACCGAAAAATTTGGAGATATTCCAAAAGCTGCTGGAACAGCAGCATCAAACGCATTAGGAGCTCGCGCTAAGAGAGAAGCAGCAGGTGGCTGGGGCAACTACCTCTCACAATGGGTTGATAATAAAAAGAATGATGCAATTGGATGGGCTAGTGGAAGTTTTGAAGCACAGCAAAAAATGCTAGAACAAGTAAATGAGTTTGTGAAAGATGCCAAAGCGGTTAAATCAACATCAGAAGGTTTCGTAAGAGACAAAAAGTATTTATTTAAATATGGCGAAAATGATGCATTGGGTGAAAAAGAAATAGAAGTTGATAGCGGACGAAAAGATGAAAATGGAAAAGCAATAATGGAAAAGAAAATAGTGCCACGTGCTATAATAACTCAAGCTACCACTTTAAGTGAATTGGATGCAATGATTCAAACTTTAAAAAGCTCTGGAGATGTGGAAGATGCTAAAGTTGCTGCAGCATTAGAAAGTAAAATGAATCAAAAAATAAAAGCAATAGGAAAAGGTTTAGCAGCAGTATCAATAGACCGTTCTAAAGCTGCTGAATTTGACGCTCAATTTTCATCTGCTGCCTCTAAGGGAATTTTAAATGAAGCAATGGTTGCACTAGATCAAACAGAATCAGCTTATGAAATTGTACAGAAAAAATTTGTAGCTAATCAAGCCTTAGATAGTGTTCAGAGCTTTAAAAATGATCCAGAAATTAAAGAAAAATATAATGGAAATTTAACAACCGATAATGTATCTAAACTTTCTGACTACTTAGAAAGCCAATCTTCTAAAATTCAAGAAAATATTAAAATGGAACAAGAGAGAAGAAAAGCTAGTTCTGGAGGAAAAGATAAAAAATAATGTTTAGATTGAATAAATTAAAAAATTGGGCACATAGTAGTATAAATGATGACAAAAAAGAATTAAATGCATATCAAAAATTTCAGGATCAGTTCTCATTAATAGATAGTAAATTAGAAGAATATATTGCTGAATTTGCAAGCGAAGATACAAGATTGTTAATAGAATATAATGGCGAAAAAATGCCAATTAATTTATTAAAAATAATAAGCGAATCTTTATTAAAAAGTAAGAGTTTACCAATAGAAGAAAGAGCCTATCAAAGTGCAGAACTAACCAGAATATATTATGAAAAGTTAAAACAATTAAAAAACAGAATAATTGCTCTTGCAGTTACTGAAACAGATAATGTCTATTTAACTTATATTCATAGTTGTATTCAGATTATCAACAATTTGCTAAGAGAATATGCTCATTTACTTGCTATTCAAAGAACGGGTATTTCCAAAATTGATAACTTTGGAAATTCAAATGCTGGTGAAAAAATAAAAGTACTAAAAGACAACATTGAAATAAGAACAGCTGAAATTAATACTCGTCTAGCGATTGATAGTTTAAAAAGATGAATTGAAATCAAAAAAAATAAGAAAGTGAAAAATAAGCTTTCTTTTTTCAATTGTAATTCCACGGTTTGACAAAATAAGACAAGGAAGTATGATAAGATAACATTTATTCTTAGGGAAGGGAGGAATTGTTATGAATACTAAGATAAATGTTACACTAACTGATGATATATGTTTTAAATATATTTTCAGTAAAGAAGAAATATTAAAAGATTTCTTAAATTCATTTTTTGAATATATAGGAAAAGAGGAAAGAATTAGAGGCTTAAAAACAAGTACAGAAAAAGAAATGTTTGGTAAAAAATATAAGAATAAGATTTTTTACGGCGATATTCTTGCTTATACTAATACAGGAAAGATTATTTCAATTGAGATGTATAAAGAATTTCAAAAAGAAGAATTTAATAAAAGTGTATCATATTTAACAAGAATATTTTCAAGTCAATTAGAAAGAGGAGAAAAGTATAGAGAAATACATAAGACTATTGGGTTAAATTTTATGAAAGGAAATTATCACTATAATAATTTTTATTTGGTTAATAATTATGGATTTGTAAATAAATTAAATTATGGAGTAATCAAAGATGAATGTTTAGAGATGTACTTAATTCGGCTTGATTTAGTCAAGGAAAAGGTATATAATGAAGAAGAGAAAAGATTTATCAAATGGTTAAAAATAATAAATGGGAAGGAGATAGAAGAAATGAGAGAAGAAGCCAAAGAAGATGAAGTAATGGAAAGGGCATTACAATTTATGGAAGAGTTTCTAGCAGATGAAGAAATAAAAAATGTATATGATAAAATTAATGATGTAGAAAGAAATGCAAGAGAAGAAGAAAAAATGAAAACTGCTAAAAACCTACTTCAATTAAATATCGCAATAGAAGATATCAGTAAAGCAACAGGATTAAGCATTAAAGAATTAGAAAATTTAAATTGATAGAGAGCAAAATTTTGCTTTCTTTTTTATTTACCACTATCCCTTTAAAAATAAATATGTTATAATAAATAAGTAAAATTAGGAGGTAGTAGTGTGAATAATTATTTAATTCCTGCCAATTCTAAAAAATCTCAATTAATATTAGGTTTTTTTACTCCCATAGACTTAATATTATTTGGTTCGGGAGTAGGTATTACTTTAATATTATTGTTAACAATCCAAAGTGCTAATATGGGAATTATGTTATTAGTATTAGCACCTGCGTTAATAACTGGCTTTCTTGTAATGCCTGTACCAAATTATCACAATGTCTTACAATTCATAGTAAATATTTATAGTTATTTTAGTGATAGAAGAAAGTATTATTGGAAAGGATGGTGCCATAATGGCGAAGATAACTAGTTCTCCATTTACCGAAGATTGGTTACCAATAAAACAAATATTAAATGGAATGATAGAGTTAGAAAGTGGCGAATATGTTACAGGAATAAAAGTACATCCTCGTAACATATTTATAGTAGACCCAGGCTTACAAAATGCTATAATTGGTAATTTAAGAAATTTCTATAATTCTATTAGTTTTGAATTTTGGTTAATTATTGCTGATCGTCCAGTTGATATTGGATTATATTTATCAAACCTACAAATTTTATATAACAATACGGATAGTCCAATACAGAAAAAATTAATCATGGAAGATATTAATAAAGCAAATATGTTTATGAGTGCAGAATATAATGTTGTTGATACAGAATACTTTATATTATTTAAAGAAAAGAGAATGGAATTAATTCAAAAAAATCTACATACGTTAATAAGTGGCTTAGCTAATTCAGGATTAAACTCTAATCAAGTATCAAATGATGATCTAAGAATGATTTTAGATAACTTCTTAAATGGCGGAGTACATACAACATTTGGGACGGTGATGAGTTAATGAGTAAAGTAAAAAGTGAAATAGCTCCAAAAGGGATGGAGTTTAAACCAACGGAATTTACTTTAGGAGGAAAATTCTGTACCATCATGACAATTATATCTTATCCTAAAAGTATTTATGTTGGTTATTTATCTGATATTACTAGCATTAGTGGGGTAAAAGTAGCAATTAAACATATTCCCATTGAATTTAGTACTTTACAAAGAATGTTAAATAAAGAAATAGCCGATTTAAAAATGCGCTATCAAAATGAAAGAGATAAAACCATTCAAGAAAGAATTCGTCAAGATTATGAATCACTTGAACAATTTATTTCTATGCTAGCAGCAACTCAAGCAAGAATCTTTGATTTTCAAATGCATATTATGATTAGTGCTGATAACAAAGAAGAATTAGAACTAAAAAAAATGCAAGTACGTACTTATTTAGATGCTTTAGGAATGCGTGGTATATCCTTGATGTTTGAACAAGAAAAAGTTTTAAAGTCAATTATTCCAATATTCCCTAAACAAGATATTGAGTCAAGAATAGGAACACCAATTCCATCTATAACAGTTGCAGCTATGTATCCATTTGTATTTGATAGTATTAAAGACCCAGGAGATGCTACACTTTTTGGTGTTGATTTCTCAGGAGGCGTGGTATTATTTAACCAATTTTTATATCAAATAAAAAAAGAAAGTAATCGTAATAATGCTAACATGATTTTGCTAGGAACAAGTGGTTCAGGTAAATCAACAGCAGCTAAAATGCTTCTTAGAACTCATTTAAGAAATGGATGCAAAGTAGTATGTATAGATCCTGAAGGCGAGTTAGAAGAAATGGCTCATAATTTAGGAGGAGATTTCCTAGATTTAGGAAAAGGTGGAGACTTCGGAATGATTAATCCACTTGAAGTAGTAGTAGATGCAGATGAAGAAGAGATTGCTCAAGGACTAGGGTATACAATTCTTACAAGGACTTTGCAACAGTTAAAAGCATTCATGAAATATTTATATCCTGACATTGAAGAAGATGTTTTAACAATGTTTAGCGAAATCGTTCAAGATACATATAAACGATATAAAATTGATTTTGATACTGATTTTACTAAAATAACAAGCAACGACTATCCAACATTTGATGATGTCTATGCTACTATAAAGGGAAGATTACTATCAATGCCTGATGCAACACGAGAAAAAGATGTTATAGAACGTCTAGAATTAAAGATAAGACCTTTAACAAAAGAATTAAGATATTATTTTACTGGTCATACGACTCTTAAATTTAATAGTGATTTTATTGTCTTCAATATTAGAGAACTAATGAATAGTGATGAAAATATTAAAAATACATTATTCTTTAATATATTAAAATATGCATGGGGATTGTGTTTAGATAAAAATATTAATACCGTAATGATGGTAGATGAAGCTCATGTATTATTATCTAGCCGTAATGAATTGGGTGCAGAATTCCTAGCTCAAATACAAAGAAGATCCAGAAAATACAATACTGGTACAATTATTATTACTCAACAACCAACTGATTTTGCTGCTCAAAATATGATTGTCCATGGTAAAGCTATATTTGATAATGCTTCTTATTACTTAGTAATGGGCTTACGTAAGCAAGCTGTAGAAGATTTATCAAAACTAATTGATTTAAATGATTCCGAAAAAGATAGTATTAAATATTACAATCAAGGAGAAGCTTTGTTTATTTGTGGTAATAGAAGAATGAGAATAACTGTAATTGTAACTCAAGAAGAATTAGATTCATTTGGATCAGGTGGTGGATTATAGTTTTTCTATTTAATAATATGAAAAAACAGGTTAATCTAACAAAGTAGACTTATGTTAGTCTCCGTATAACTATCCGAATGCTAACGTGTTCTATGTGAATTCGAATGGCAACCTCAACTGGAACAACGTGAATAGCGGGTATGGTGTGCGCCCAATATCCTTTTAAACTTACTATTTGGCTAAGGCTAAATAAAAAAGCATTAGGATACAAGATTAACCTATGGGATAACCAAAAAATATAGTATTGATATTTTAAATCTTGTATTTAAAATTAAAACAATATTTCTTACAAAAAAGGTAAGGGATCTAAAATCTCTTACCTTTTTGTTATCCTACACCACCAGCAGGTCCCGTAGGTCCAGTAGGTCCAGTAGGTCCAGTAGGCCCAGTAGCACCTAGAGTTCCAGCAGTGCCTTGAGGTCCAGTAGGACCAGTAGGCCCAGTAGCGCCTTCAGTTCCAGCAGTACCTTGAGGTCCCGTAGGTCCAGTAGGCCCAGTAGCGCCTTCAGTTCCAGCAGTACCTTGAGGTCCCGTAGGCCCAGTAGCGCCTAGAGTTCCAGCAGTACCTTGAGGCCCAGTAGGACCTGTAGGTCCTATATCACCTCTAGGAATAGTTAAGTTAAGAAAATAATTAGGTGCGGTTCCAGTAATAGAGGCTAAAGCCACAGATCCAGGATTTCCAGTAGTAACATTTCCAATACTTAAAGTTCCAATGCTACCCTGAGGACCAATAGGCCCAGTAGGACCAGTCATACCTTGAATACCTTGAGGCCCTGTGGGTCCAGTAGGACCAGTGGCACCAATACTACCAGCAGTACCTGTAGGCCCAGTAGCACCTGTAGGACCTGTAGGTCCCGTAGCCCCTCTAGGAATAGTGAAATCTAATATAGCATTAGAAGAAGTTCCAATATTATTTACAGTAGCAGCACTACCAGGTTCAGAAGTAGTTGTGGTATTAACAGTTATTGTAGCAGCTGCTGGTCCAGTAGGACCTGTAGGACCCGTAGGACCATAACAGCAACAGCAGTTATTAGGATGATTTTCATTATAGCAATCAATATAAGCTTGAGCTCTTTTTAAATTATTATTCACTTTTTTTCTCCTTTCTTTTATATTATATGTTTAATAATTAAAATTAACGCTGACAAACATCCAAATTCAACATTTCATCAATTAAAAATATTTTCAAATAGTAAAAATAATGATATAATCATTCATAATATATAAAAAGGAGAACTTTATGATAAAAACTAAAACTTATGGAGAATTAATTGTAATATCAGGAACAACTTGTGCAGGAAAAGGAACGATTATTAAGAAATTAATAGAAAGAAATCCCAATTTAAACTTATCAATCTCATATACATCTAGAGAAAAAAGAATAAATGAAATAGATGGAAAAGACTATTATTTTGTAACGGATCAAAAGTTTGAAGAAATGATCCAAAATAATATGTTTTTAGAATATGCCAAAGTTCAGTATAATAAATATTATGGTACACCTAAAAAAGAAGTCAAGAATTTATTAGAGCGGGGAAAAGATGTTATTCTAGAAATTGATGTAGAAGGAGCAAAACAAATAAAAAAACAATATCCTAAAACAATTTTAATATTTATTATGGCACCATCAATGGAAGAAGTAAAAAAAAGAATCAAATCTCGCGGAACAGAAACCAAAGAGCAAATAATTAATCGCTTTAAAGTCGCTTATAATGAAATTAATGAAGTAAACAAATATAACTATATAGTTGTAAATGACCATTTAGAAGATGCTGTTAAGAAAGTAGAATCAATATTAATTTCTGAAAAATGTCGTGTTGATCGTATAGAAGAAATATATATGGAAAATGAAGAAGAAATTATACATGAATTTTTAATAGATAAAGACTTTGATAATAATATAGATGAGTTAAAATAAAAAGCAATTCATCATAAAACCCCGTTTTATATTTAAAAATGGGGTTTATTCATTTAAAAATTATAAATTAATTTAATTTTTTAACAGTTAAAGTGCAGTTAATATTATTATTAACAATTGTATCCAATCCCGTTGGTAATGTTCTAATTATTCGAATAGCTAAATCTAAAATATCACCAGTCTTTAAAGATACAATTGTACTTCCAGAAAGACGCCCATCATATGCTATAGAAGTTGTAGAGTCAATAGCTAAAGTTTGAGTTCCAATAGTTTCTACAATTGGAGTATCCATATTTCTAACAGCTATACCGATATCAACAGCTCGATTCGTATTAATTAAAACATTATAAAAGATTTCATAATCTCCATCCTCACGAATAATAATAGTATTATTATCATAATCCACATTATTAGAAGGAAGGTAAGTATTTAATTTTAAAGGAATATAAGCATCTGGTGTATTAAAAAATACAAGTTGAACAGTAGAATTCCTTAACCCTCCATAAGCTGGCTTAAAAGATCCTATAGGTCCTTGAGGCCCAGTGGGACCAGTAGGTCCCGTGGCACCAATACTACCAGCAATACCTGTTGGCCCTGTAGCACCCGTAGGACCCGTAGGTCCAATAGGACCAACTTCACCAGCAAAGCCTTGTTCTCCTTGAATACCTGTTGGACCTTGTTCCCCATCATTACCATCATTACCGCGTGGAATAACAAATTCTAAAATTACATTAACATTATCCCCGATATTTCTAACAAGAGCAGGAGTGCCAGGATCTCCAGTAATTGTTGAGCCAACTGTTATAGATCCTAAAGAACCAGCAGGTCCTTGAGGCCCAGTAGGACCCGTAGGTCCAATAACATATTGGCTAGAGCAATAACAACATTCATGAGAGTGCTTTTTTTTATAGCAATCAATTTTCTTTTGTGCTTTTTTTATATTATCCATAATAACTCCTTTAGTAATATTATATGTAAAAAGAAAAATAATGATAATTGTCTTTAAAAAGCATATAAATTAATAGGTGATAATATGGGAAAATATAAGGTATGTGTTTATGCTATCTGTAAAAATGAAGAAAAATTCATAGAAAGATGGGTTAATTCTATGAAAGAAGCTGATAAAATTTACGTATTAGATACTGGATCCACCGATAATAGTGTAGAGTTATTAGAAAAATTAGGTGTAAAAGTAAAAAAGGAAATTATCAATCCGTGGCGATTTGATACAGCCCGAAATATATCTTTAGAAATGCTACCAAAAGATACAGATATATGTGTGTGTACAGATTTAGATGAAGTATTTAGTCCTGGATGGCGAATGAAATTAGAAGAAATATGGAAAGAGGATACAAGTAGAGTAAAATATACTTATAATTGGAGTTTTGATGAATATGGAAAGCCCGCTACAACATTCTTGTTAAATCAAATTCATAAAAGAGAAGGATATACATGGAAGCATCCTGTACATGAAGTATTATATACCGAAGAATTAGAAAAAGAAGTAATACAAAAAGACATTATTTTAAATCATTATCCAGATAAAGAAAAATCTCGCAGTAATTATTTAAATCTATTAGAAATGAGTGTAAAAGAAGATCCAACAGATGATAGAAATATGCATTATTTAGGAAGAGAATATATGTATTATGGTCGTTGGAATGAAGGAATTGATACCCTATTAAAACATTTAAATTTAAAAACTTCAACTTGGGATGCTGAAAGATCTGCTTCTATGCGTTTTATTGCTAGATGTTATATAGGACTAAATAGACCCAAAGAAGCAGAAATGTGGTATAAAAATGCGATAAAAGAAGCTTCCTATTTAAGAGAAGGATATGTAGAACTATCTCAGCTATATTTAAATGAATCTCGCTATTTAGAAGCCTATGAATTATTAGAAAGTGCTTTTTTAATTAAAGAAAAGCCACCAATCTATATAAATGAAGCCTTCGCTTGGAATGAATACATTTATGAATTAATGGGACTTGTTTGCTATAATTTAAAATTATATCCTAAGAGTTTGTTATATATGCAAAAAGCTTTAGAATTAGCACCTAGAAATGATAGAATTAAAAAGAATTGTGAACTTATTGAAAAAAAGCTAAATTAATCAAAAAAAGTATTTATTTTATGTCAAAAATATTGTAAAATATCTTTAGTTAGAGAAAAGTAAGGAGTGAATTTATGTTGTGTAGTAAGTGTGGTACCAAGAATGAGGAAGGTGCTAAATTCTGCGCAAGTTGTGGAAACAAATTAGAGCCAACAGAAAATAAAAAAAGCTCAAAGCCCAAAAATAAAAGTAGTTTAAAAGATAAAATAAAAAAAATTCCTAAAAAAGTGAAAATTGGAATAGGAGTTGCTTTTTTATTAATTATCATAACAATTATTACTTTAACAATTTTATTAAGTAATCCTGTCAAAAAAGTAGAAGACTACTTAGCAAGTTATTACAATAATTACAAAGAAAATTATAAAAATGATGAACTAATTAAAATAGGGGATATTTTAAGAAATAATAAAGGCAAAGAAGATACTTTAGAAAGCATATCTAAACAAATTGAAAAAACATTAAATAATTGGGTTAAAAATTTTAATAAATCCTACAAAGATCAAGAAGAATTAAAAATAAAATACACCAAAATTTACAATATTTTAAGTGAAATCTATAGTTATTTTAACGGTTTAGAATATGTACTTACATATGAAGATTACTATAAATATTGTGATGAATTGCGTTCTTTATATACATCTAAAGAAAATTATTTTAAAGCACAAGAAGCAAATAATGATGCTGATAAATATTCATACTATAATTTAGTAATAGAGGATGATTCCTATTATAAAGAAGCCAAAGAATTTGTAAGTAACTACTTAAAAGATGAAATTGAAGAACTAGAAAGTAAAATAAAAGAGTTAACTAATTTTAAAGAAGATACTAAAACAGAAGAAAAGTTAAATGCTTATATTGAAGTAGTAGAATATTTAAAAAATAATAAAAATAAAGATAGTATTGATTTAAGCACTACAGAGGAATATATAACTTTATATGAAGATGCAACTAATAAAGTAGTAGAGTATACAAAGTCTTTAGCAGAAGAACTAGATAAAAATTTAAAAACAAATGAAGTAATGGAAATGATTAATAAATCAATGAAAGTTTTAGATCGTGATAGTGATACGTATAAAGAATTAGAAGAATTAAAAGAAAATTACGAAGAAAAACTGCCAGATAATTTGACAGATAAATATCTTGTATCTTCTACAAGTGGCAGTAATGATTCATCATACAAAATTACCATTCATGATCAAGAATATGATAGCTATATAAGCTTTAGTTTTAAAGGAAAAACGGTAAGCAGAGTATACCGCTTAAATAATGAGTATAAAACTTTTAAAACAACTATCGTAAAAGGAACAGATTGGGATGCTGACTTTAAAGGTGAAATTATAATTTATGGAGATGGAAAAGAGTTATATCGTTCAGGTGAAATTACAAAAACAAATGAAATTAAAACAGAAATAAATATTGATGTTACAGATGTAGATGATTTAAAAATTGAATTTATAACAAAAAGTGAACCAGATGGATGGGCAAATTTTTATATTTATTTAGTTGAGCCATATTTATATAAATAGGAAAAAGGAGTGTGAGTAAAATGGCTGAAGAAAAAAAAGAAACAACGAAGAAAACTACTTCTAAGAAAAAAGAACCAATTGAAGAAGTAAAAGTAGAAAAAAGATTTTGTACCAAATGTGGAAAAGAGCTTAAAGAAGGGGAAGTGTGCTCATGTAGTGCTGAGGGTGAGAATTCTTCTAATCCAGAAGCAATTGTTAACACAGATGTAATTGTTAATACAGGAAAAGATCTTTGGAATACAATTTTAAATGTATTTAAAAAACCAACAACAACAGTTAGTGAAGAAGCAAATAATAAAAGAAGTAATAAAAGTGTTATTTTAACTATTATTTTAGCAATATCTTTTGCTTTCTATTTAATGGCAATATTTGCCTCAACTGCTAGAAATGTTGAAGATAGTTTATGGGGTGCTACAACTATAGATGTTCCATATTTTCAAATATTTATTTATGGAATAATCATTTATGCAATCATGGCTATTTTACCAGTAGTAGCAGCTATAATTATAGCAAAAATTACGAAAAATAATAATTTTAACTTTAAGAAATCTTTTAATCTTTATATTACAAGTAATGCGCCAATGATATTTGCTTACTTAGGAATGGCAATAATTTTATTACTAAATGTAAAATTATTAACCGTATTAGGAACAATTGCCACTCTAATTATAGGAGTATTCTGCTTCTTTAACTTCATTTTTGGATTTAATTCTGAAACAAAAATCAAAGATGATAGAAGAAGTTACGCAATTACTGGCTTAATCTCACTTTGGGTCATAATGATATGTGTAGCTTTTATGATTGTAGCAGCAACATTTGCAGATGGAATTATAGATGAGATTACTGACAATTCCAATAACTACAGTGATATCTTTAATTGGTAAAAAATGTAAAAATAATAATTTAGTATATTGTATATTTTAAAAAAGTATGATATACTAATGAAGTAGAAGTTAATAGCAGTATTTTTAACTTCTACTTCCATACCAAGACTATGTTTATTTATAAACATAGTTTTTCTTTACGAAATTATTTGCCTAAATTGTTAAATAAAGGTATAATTAGAATGGGTGTTATATATGGAACAATATTTTGGACTCATTCTAACTTTAATAGTGGGTTTATTTTTCTTAATAGGAGGTCTAATATCTTTAAAAGTAAAAAATAAAGATAAATTAAATGCTTTTAGTATTGCTTTAGCAGTAGTAATCATAATTAATTTATTAGTAATGGATTTAGCTCCTGAAATATTGGAATTATTAGAAGAGTATGATATAGGCTTTAAAATACTTGTTATATTAATTTTTGGAGTATTAGGAATGCTTTTATTAAAAATATTAGATTTCTTTATTCCAGATCATCATCATGAACATCATGATGATGAAGTAGATAAAAAAGAACATATATCTCATATGAAACATATAGGGACATTAACTCTAATAAGTTTAATATTACACAATTTGTTAGAAGGATTTGCTATAGCGGGAATGACTTTAAATGATTTTCAAATGGGGGCAATGATTTGTCTTTCGGTTGCTTTACATAATATTCCTCTTGGAACAACAATATTTAGTTCAATAGATATTAAAAAAAACAAATTACTTGTTTTAAGCTTAACGTTATCTAGTTTTATTGGAGGCTTTATTTTCTTATTAATAGGAGATATATCATCTTTAGTTTTAGCAATTATTAGTATTATAACTTTAGGAATGTTGCTTTATATATTAATAATGGAGTTATTACCAGAATTAGTAGGAAATATAAAAAAGAAAGAAACAATGATCGGTTTAATAACAGGAATTATAATAATTATTTTATCGATATTGATATAAGGAAGTGATTAAATTGAAAAAAGTATTAATAACAGGAGCAGGAGGATCAGTTGGTATAAATGTAATAAAATACTTATTAAGTGAAGGAAAATATGAAATTACTGCTTTAGATTTAAGAAATAAAAATAATATCAAAAGATTAAAAAGATATCGTCGTCGAATTAATTTAATATATGCAGACATGAATGACACTGTTTTAATGGATGCTTTAGTAAGAGATCATGATTATATTATTCATTTAGCGGGTATTATGCCTCCAATTGCTGATATTAAAAAAAATATTTGTGAAATGGTGGATTATCGAGGTACTGAAAATTTAATAAAAGCAATGAATATGTATAATCCAAATGCTTATTTAATTTTTGCATCATCTACAACCATTTATGGTCCTATAGATGTATGTAACATATCTACGAAACCTCAGTTAACCCCTTTAGATTATTATAGTAAAACAAAATTTAAAATAGAAAAGAGAATAGCTGAAAAAGTAAAGAACTATACGATTATAAGATTACCTCTTGTTTTAACCAATCCTAAAACTGGATCATTTATGTATAATGTAAAATTAGATACAAAAGTAGAAGCTATAACAGATAATGATGCAGGATATTTATTTGTAAATGCTCTAAATCATACTAAAGAATTAAATCATAAAATCTGGAATGGTGGAGGAGGATCTTCTACTACAGATACTTATCGTAATATATTAATAAATGTTTTAAAAATATATGGATTAAATATAAAATATATATTGAGTACCCTATTTGTGGATAAAAATTTTTATGGTCATGTATATGAAGATAGTGATAATTTAGAAAATCTTTTAGAATTTAGGAGTGATTCTTTATCATCTTTTTACATGCGATTAAAGAGGCAAGTAAAGGGAAGAAAAGTGTTTGTTATTTTAGCAAAACCTATTGTTTGGTTTTTAAATCGTAAACACCGTGGAAGCATTACTAAAATATTAAAAAGCCCTTCTAAGTTATTCCAAAATGGTAAAAAGAAATGATAGGTTTAGCACTAGAAGGTGGGGGTGTTAGAGGATCATATCAAGCAGGGGCTTATATAGCTTTTTTAGAATGTAAGATTAAAATAGATGGAGTATGTGGAACAAGTATAGGAGCATTAAATGCTTCTATTATAGCAAGTGGAAAAGGAAGTGAACTCCCAAGAATATGGCGTAATAGCAATATGGGAAGTATTTTTGGCTTTTCAAAAGAATATGTAGAAGCAGTAAATAGTAAAAAAATAAATCTTCAATATTTAAAAACATCATTACTAAATTTTATTAATATTATTCAAAATAAAGGAATAGAGTTAACAGGAGTAAAAAAATTAATTGATCAGGAACTAAATGTAGATGATTTATTAAGAAGTAAAATAGATTTTGGCTTAGTAACTGTTCGGTTAAAAGATTTAAAACCACTATATTTGTTTAAAAATGATATGAAGAAAGATAAAATAAAAGATTATATTATTGCAAGCTCTTTTCTTCCTATTTTTAAAATGGAAAAACTAATAGACGATCAATACTATTTAGATGGTGGGTTCTATGATGTAGGACCAGTAAATATGCTACTTAAAAAAGGATATGAAAAAGTTTATTTAATAAAAATACATGGAGTAGGAATTCAAAGAAAATATGATGAAGATGCTGATGTAGTTGTAATAGAGCCTAAAAGGAGTCTAGGTGGTGTATTAGATTTAGATCCTAAGAGAATAGATGAAAACATAAAAATGGGCTATTATGATACCCTAAGAGTTTTAAAGGGACTAGATGGAGAGCAGTATGTATTTAAAAATAAAAGTAGAAAATATTTTAAATGGCTTAACCGTAGAGTACCTAAATATGAATATAAAAGAGTAAAATATTTTCTAAATGGTAAAAATTATAAAGATACTACTATAAAAGCTATAGAATATATTATGATGAAGGAAGAAATAAATTATTATAAAATATATAATATCAAACAAATAATAAAAAAGTTAAAAAAAGAATATAAAGAAAAAAATCATTTTGTTTATAATTATGTAAGAAAGCTAAGAACTTATCTTTAAGACTAGACATAAGATATTTGAAAGTGATATAATTTTAAAGCGTTTGGAGGCGATTTTATGGGACGTGCTTATGAAGTAAGAAAAGCAAGTATACAAAAAACAGGAGCTATAAAAGCAAAAAAATATTCAACATTTGCTAAAGAAATCTATTTAGCAGCTAAAAAAGGAGTACCTGAAGTTGAAAGTAATATCTTTTTAAAAAGAATTGTTGAAAAAGCCAAAAAAGCTCAAGTACCAAGTGATATTATAAATAGAGCGATAGAAAAGGCCAAAGGAGTAGGTGGCGAAGATTATCATGAAGTGATTTATGAAGGATTTGGACCTGGAGCTTCAACACTTATAATTAAAACATTAACTGATAATGTAAATAGAACAGTAGGAAATGTTCGAGCAGCTTTTAATAAAGTTCATAAGAGTTTAGGAGTAACGAATTCTGTAGCTTACAATTATGATTATTTAGCAGTACTTTCTTTTAAAACAGATAAAGAAGAAGAGATTTTTGAAAGCTTATTAGAAGCTGGAATTGAACCAATAGAGTTTGAAAATATTGAAGGTGAATTAACTATTAGTGTTCATCCAAATGATATGAATAATACAAAAGACTGTATAGAAAAAATAGAGCCAAATGTAGAATATGAATTAGATGAAGTTGGTATGTTTGCGAAAAATGAAGTCGAATTAAATAGTGAAGATTTAGAAACTTTTGATAAGCTATATAAAATGTTAGATGAAATAGAAGATGTTACAGATATATATCATAATGTAAAAGGAAGAGATTAGAGAGTTCTAATCTTTTTTGTTAAATAGACGTAAAATTAATATTATTGTATAAGCAATAATCATGAGATTGATAAGAAATATGTTAGAATAGTAATAGAAAAGGCTGTGTTTATATGAAAAAGACAGAAAAGTATATTTATTTAGTATTAGGAATAATTTTAATTGTCGTAATTGCTTGTGGCATTACATACATGATTGCAACAAACAATAATAAAACAGAACCGAAAGAAGAACTAAACAACAATAGTAATAATGAACAAGATGTTGAAGAACCTGTCTTAAAAGATAGTGTAACACTAAAGAATACCTATCAAGAGGATAATACAATTATTCAAGAGTATGAAATAGTATTAAATAATAAAGTTAATGACATTAATATTAAATATAATTATCAATCA
Source organism: uncultured Mycoplasmatota bacterium (assembly GCA_900549285.1). Taxonomy (GTDB): domain Bacteria; phylum Bacillota_I; class Bacilli_A; order RF39; family UBA660; genus Caccenecus. The sequence goes on along the minus strand of URNW01000004.1, from coordinate 6,312 downwards.
GATGAAGCTTATAATAATGATATTCATGAAATAATAGGTAATTTGAATGATAATAAATTAGTGGTAATGGGTTATAATAATAATTTAGGTGAAGAGAAATATACAAAAGAAAGTATCTTTAATGAAAAAAATATCGAAAATATTTTTAATGAAGAAAATTTTAGCATAATAAAAGGAAGAGATAATAAAAGTTATTTATTAGTTCAGACTATAGATATTGATGCTTTAGATGGATATAGCAGATCAAATTTATATTTATATAATGATAATTTAGAATTAATTAGTAAAAACATAATTTCTCAAAAAGAAAGTCCAGATTATACAAGTTATGATGGCTTTATTATCAATAATTTTATTGGCAATATTCCTTGTGAATATAAAGATCATTCACCTTTATATGAAAGAACATTCAAAAAAGTAAGCACGATTGATGGAAATGAACAATATACAAAAGTTGAAAATAATCAAATATATTTCTTATTTCCTAAAATTAATACAAATGGTTCAGGTGGAACTTTAGAAGAAAGAGTATACACGATAAATAATAATAAATTAGAATATAAAGTAATTAATACATATAAATTTAATAGTGTTTGCCAACAGATTTAAAAATTTTAATCTCTTTTTAATTTTAATATCAAATAAAATATCACTAAAGAAAAAAGTATGATATAATATCAATCTAGGTGATGAAAATGAATTTAGAAAGAGTGTTAGATTCTATAAATGTAAAGATAGATGAGATTCACGATCAAATATATAGTGAAGATTTAACTTTAGAAAAATATGATATTATAGCAAAAAAATTAAAAGAATTAGAAGAGATAATAACCTTTAATAAAAATTTAGAAATGAGTGTAATTATTAGCCTAAATAAATCAAATAAAGTAAATAAATTTGCTTTAATTTTGATATTGTTATCAGCAGGGTTATTTTTCATTTCATCTTCTTATTTAGTAGTGATAGAACTTTTATTAGCATATCTTATGAGCAAAGAGATAAAAAAGACTAATAAAGAAATTGAAACCATTACTAAAGAAACTGAACAATTAGATTCGCTATTAAAAGATGTTCTTTATAAACAAGATATATCTCAAAAAAGGAAAAAAAGATTGGAAAGAAAAATAGAACTTCAAAGAAATATTGCCGAAGATAAAACACTTTTGATAGAATCTCCTCACATTCCTCATATGTCCCAAATAAGAGTATTAAAGCTACAAAAAAAGTAGCTTTTTTACATTTCTGTTAGGAATTTTTATATATTTTCTTTAAATTCATGCTATAATAAAAAAGGTGATAACGAATGAAAATATGTGATGGAAATAAGGCATGTAGTGATATAGCATATTTCTTTAGTGAAATATCAAGTATATATCCAATTACACCTTCAAGTCCAATGGCGTCTAATATAGATTTATTAAGTCATCATAAATTGAATTTATTTGATAGCCCAGTTAAATTAATTGAAATGCAAAGTGAAGCAGGAGCTGCTGGTACTTTCCACGGAGCTTTAATTAGTGGTTCATTGGCATCAACTTTTACTGCTAGTCAAGGTTTGTTATTGATGATTCCTAATATGTATAAAATAGCAGGAGAAATGTTACCAGGTGTCATTCATGTTGCAGCAAGAACCATTGCTACCAATGCATTATCAATATTTGGTGATCATAGTGATATTTATGCAACAAGAGCAACTGGTTTTGCTATATTAGCATCTTCAAATGTTTATGATGCTCAAAATTTAGCAGCTGTAGCTCATTTATCAGCAATAAAAGGAAGTATTCCTTTTATCCATTTTTTTGATGGCTTTAGAACAAGTCATGAAATTAGTAGTATTAAAGAGTTATCGACTGATCAACTAAAAGAAATCATTCCTTGGGATAAAATTGAGGAATTTAAAAATAAATCATTAAATGTAGGATCAAATATTCAAAAGGGAATGAGTATGAATGAAGATATTTTCTTTCAAACTCAAGAAGCTAGAAATTCTGATTATAATCAATTACCAGATATTGTAAATGAATATATGGAAAAGATAAATGCAATTATGCAAACAAATTATAAACCATTTGAATTTTATGGGGATAAAGAAGCCAAAAACATTATTATTGCTATGGGAAGTATTACAGATACGATTAAATTAGTAATTGATGAAGAATTAAAAAAGAAAGAAAAAATTGGATTAATAACAGTACATTTATATCGTCCATTTAGTCCTAAATATTTATTAAATGTTTTGCCAAAAACTGTAGAGAATATTGCCGTTTTAGATCGAACCAAGGAAGCGGGAGCAAATGGCGAACCACTATATTTAGATATTGTAAATGCTCTAAAAGATAAAAAAATAAATATTGTAGGAGGACGTTTTGGTTTATCGAGTAAAAATACAACTCCTGCAGATATTAAAAGTATTTATACTATGTTAAAAGAAAATCCTAAAAATAATTTTACAATAGGAATAACTGATGATTTAACTTTTACTAGTTTACCTAAAGAAGAATATAAAATAACATTAGATGCTAAAGAAATTTTAATTTATGGTTTTGGTTCAGATGGTTGTGTTAGTGCCTCTAAAGATATCTTAAAAATAATGGGAAAAAATAATAAATATGTTAATGGTTATTTTTCTTATGATTCTAAAAAAAGTGGAGGAGTAACGGTAAGTAATTTAAGAATTAGTGATCATGAAATAAATGCACCTTTTTATGTTACCAATCCTAGTTTAATTGTAGTAACCAAAGATGAATATTTTAGAAAAATGAGTATGATTAAGGATATTACTCAAAATGGTATCATAATCATTAACACAAATAAAAATGAATCAGAAGTAAATGAGCTATTTAGCTTAGAAGATATGGAAATTATTAAAAATAAAAACGTTAAAATAATAACTATAAATGCTGATGAAATAGCTCTTAAAAATGGAATAAAAGGAAAAATTAGTAAAATCATAGAAATGATTATTTTAAATAAATTAGAGATTCCCAATGCTTATGAATTGCTAAAAGATAGTATAAATATAAGTTTTAAAACAAAAGGGGAAAATATTATTAATAGTAATATTTCTGCTATAAAAGAAGCATTATCAAATTTAAAAGAAATCCAAATAGCAGAGGTAACTAACAAACTTGTTGATTCAAATATTGATATTTTTAGTAAAATTAATAGAAGACTTGGTGATGAACTAACAGTTAGAGATGTGATAAGTTTAAAAACTGGAACTTTCCCATCAGGATTAAGTAAAAATGAAAAAAGACATGTAAATAATATGGCTCCTAAATGGATCAAAGAAAACTGTATCATGTGTGGTCGCTGTAGTTTTGTTTGTCCTCATGCGGTAATAAGGACGTTTGTAACTAAAGAAAAAGAAGGACTTCCATTATTAGCTAATAAAGAATACACTTATCAAGTACTAGTAAGTGAAGTAGATTGTACGGAATGTGGTTTATGTATTAATGAATGCCCTGGTAAAAATGGTAAAAAAGCTTTGGAATTTGGTCCAGCTGATTTAGAACAACAAAACAAAGTAAATGAATACTTTAATAATTATGAAAATCCTGAAATTTTAAATAAATTTACTATAGTGGGATCTAGTTTATGCAAACCTAGATTTGAATTTAGTGGAGCTTGTGCTGGCTGTGGAGAAACTCCTTATATTAATTTAATTACAAGGTTATATGGAGATGAATTAGTAATTGCTAATGCAACAGGTTGTTCAAGTATTTATGGTGGAAGTGTTCCAACAACTCCATATACCATTCCTTGGGCCAATTCTTTATTTGAAGATAATGCTGAATTTGCTTTAGGAATGCATTTATCTTATCAAAATAAAAGAAACTTAATCATCAACATTATGAAAAATGAATTAGATAATGTAAATAATGAAGTAAAGAATTTATTTGTAGAATTTCTAAATAATTCTGATGATTTTAAAATTACTATGGACATTAAAAATAAGCTATCAAATTTAGAAATACCTTCAAAATTAAAAGGACTATTAAATTATATACCAGCTAGAACAGTCTTAGCAATAGGTGGTGATGGATGGGCTTATGATATTGGCTTTGGCGGTTTAGATCATGTACTATCTACGAATGAAAATATTAAAATATTAGTACTAGATACAGAGGTATATTCCAACACAGGAGGTCAAGCAAGTAAATCAAGTAAACTAGGAGCTGTAGCAGAGTTTGCTGATTTTGGTAAAAAAACTGCCAAAAAAGATTTATTTAAAATTGCTATGTCATATCCAAATTGTTATGTAGCAAGTATAAGTTTAGGTGCTAATATGATGCATGCGATCAAAATAATGAAAGAAGCTATGGAACATAATGGACCAGCAATCATTATTGCTTATTCTCCATGTATTGAGCAAGGCATTAAAACTGGAATGTCTCACGCGGTTGAAGAAGAGCGGCTAGCTAGCGAAGTAGGTTATACTTTACTAATGCATTATAATCCTTTGGAAGAAAAATTATATATGGATAATAAAGAACCAAATTTTGATAAATATGAAGAATTTTTAGATAATGAAGTTAGATATAATGCTTTAAAAATTAAAGATCAAGATCTAGCTCAAGAACTATTATCAAAACAAGTAGAAAATGCTAAAAAAAGATATGCTTACTATAAAGATTTAGCGAATAAAACTTCCCAAAATTAATGAGAAGTTTTTAAAACAAGCAATTGACGAACATATGTATTATTTGATATAATTATCACAATAGTATGACGACCAAGTACCAGCTATCTCAAAACATTTAAAAAACATCCTCGAAGAAGGATTGGTAAGAAATTCGGTTATTTCAAAATGGAAATAACTGAAAAGAATTAGATTTTATTAATAATCTTAATAAAATAATATGAATAGTAAAATAGAAGGAAAGTAAATATGAATAAAACACAAATTACAGCAGTTATGAATGTTAATGAAAATGAAATACGAGTAATGAGAATAGATAATGAAGACTATATTTCTTTAACAGATTTAGCCAGATACAAAAATCCAAGTGATCCATCAGATGTTATCAAAAAATGGCTGAGTAATTATGATACAATTGAATTTTTAGGACTATGGGAGGAATTGAGCAATGAAAATTTTAATTCGGCGGAATTCAGCCAAATTAAAACTGAAGCTCCCAAAAAATCTTTTACAATGTCGCCAAGTCAATGGTGTACAAGAGTAAATGCCAAAGGATTGAAATATAGTAAAGGTAAATATAGTATTGGTACATTTGCCCATTCAGATATAGCATTAGAATTTGCTTCTTGGATTGATAATTTATTTAAATTATATTTGATTAAAGAATTCAAAAGGTTAAAATATAATGAAGGTTATCAAGAAAAAATAGAATGGTCTGTTAGAAGAAGTTTATCAAAAACAAATTATAGAATACATACTGATAGTATAAAAGAAAATATAGCACCAAAATTAACTGAAAAGCAAAAAATGCTTGTATATGCAAACGAAGCAGATGTAATAAATGTTGCCTTGTTTGGGATGACAGCAAAAGAATGGAGAGAACAAAATCCTAATTTAAGTGGTAATATAAGAGATTATACAGATATTCTTCATTTAGTGGTATTAAGCAATTTAGAAGTTTTAAATGCTAGTATGATAGATAATAATATTCCACAAAGACAACGATTAGAAAAATTAAATAATACTGCTAGAAAAGAATTGGAAATATTAACAAATGATAAAAATATTATTGGAATTTATGAATTGGATAAAAATAATAATAGCAATTGAATTTAGAGATTATTCTGTAAAGCAGTTAATAGAAAATTCAGTTGCTTCCAAAATAAAAATAGTTGTAAAGAAATTTTCATGAACTAGAAAACATAATAAAAAACTATACTATTATTATTCAATGAAGGAAGCAATTTAGAAACTACTATTTATTTGATGTTTTTATTTATAATTTTTTTAACTTCCAAAGCTATTTCTTCATCAGTTAAATCTAAAGCCAATACTATTTTAGCAAAAGTATCTAATAAAGGCATATTTAAATCATTTTCAATCCTAAATATAGTTTTTCTATCTATATTAGTTAATCTTTCTAATTCTTCTTGACTTATATTTTTTCTTTTACGATATTCTTTAAGCATTTTTTTTCACCTGAAAAAATTGTAGCAAGCTTGTCTCATTTTTACATTGACAAGTATGCCCCATAAAGCTATAATGTATATATAAATATAATCGAGTAAAAGAGGTAAAACAATGAAAAAAAGAATAGTAATATTAGTCGTAAGTTTAATAGCCATAACGGGAATCATAGTAGGAGTAAGTTATGCATTCTTTAGTATTGG
>URNW01000003.1 GCA_900549285.1 uncultured Mycoplasmatota bacterium | reverse complement strand
TTTAACTGTAACACCAATGACTAAGAAAGGGACAAAATGTTATTTGTATTTTGATATACAATTATGTCAAGGAGAAGCTTGTAATACAATATTAGCGAATAGTAAAGTAAATGAAGGGAAACCGAATTTTGCAAGTGTAGCAACAACAGATGAGGGAGTATATAAAACAGAAGATGATTGGGGAGAAAGTTATTACTTTAGAGGAGCAGTGGGTAATAACTGGGTTAGATTTGCAGGATACTATTGGCGAATTATCAGAATCAATGGAGATGGATCTATTAGATTAATTTATAATGGAACAAGTACGGCAACAACAGGTGAAAGTACAATGATTAATAGTTCACAAGCATTTAACTCAAGTTATGATCGAAGTGAGTACGTAGGATACATGTACACAACTGGACAACAGCATGGAAATACAAGAAATAGTCCAATTAAAACAGTAATAGATAGTTGGTATAGTAGCAATTTAGCAAGTTATTCAGATAAGATCAGTACAGAAGCAGGATTCTGTGGAGATAGAGAAATGAGAACAGGATATAGTTGGAGTAGTTCATCAAGTAGAACACTTTACTATAAGGCATATGAAAGATTATATATAAATAAGACACCAACATTAAAATGCAGTAATAGTGCAGATTTGTATACCGTAAGTGAAAGTAGTAAAGGAAATAAAGCGTTATCTAATCCAGTAGGATTAATAACCGCAGATGAAGTTTCTATGGCAGGAGGTGTATTTGGACAAAATAATACAAGTTATTATTTATATAATAATCAATATTATTGGACTATGTCTCCTTATAGTGCTGATTCTGATAGCTGGGCTAGTGTATTTAGTGTGAATTCGAGCGATAGACTTGGCGACGGCGACGTTCGTCTTTTACGTGGTGTCCGTCCTGTCATTAATTTAGCTAATAATGTTACAATTTCTTCTGGTAATGGTTCTGTTTCTAATCCTTATGTTATCTCAAGTGATGTTGTTTCTAAACCTGGATTTACTGTGGAAAATTATGGTACATTTGAATTTGAAGGAGGAATGACTTGGACTGAGTGGGTATCTTCTAGTTATGGTAAAAATTCTGGTTTTGATGCAAGTGATGGTAGTGTTGTTTTTACACTCGATTATTTAGCTGTTGGATATAATGGAAAATATGTTATGGGAGAAGATACTATTGTTAATGGACGAACTTATATAAGTTTAAGTTGGTAATTTGTTAAGAATTATAATATAAAGTTCTTGAGTTTATTCGATAAATATATTATACTTAAATTAGTAGAGCATTAGGTCTAAATGCCTACTTGTTTTTGTAGACATTAACTGTTATATTGTTTTTTACAATAATAATAGTTGATGCCTTTTTTGGTTGAAACCAATTTATAAGTTTGGATAAAAAATACCTCACTAACTAAAGAATACTCCTTTCTATGTCTTCCAAACCCCTTAAGTAAAGGAGGTAAGAAATAGAAAATTGTCTAATTTAGTAGACACCAGTCCCAATGCTCAAGACTTTATTATGAAGGTAAGTGAAGAAATAATCAAGAAAAAGTGTTCGACAAATTTCGCATGGCGTTTAGAAATTATGTTATAATATAGGTACTTTTTGGGGAGTTGATTCAATGAAAGAATTACTTGCACCAGCTGGATCTATGGAAGCATTAAAAGCAGCGATAAAAGGTGGAGCAGATGCGGTATATTTAGCTGGAAAGTTATTTGGAGCACGTAAGTATGCAGCTAACTTTACGAATGAAGAGTTAAAAGAAGCTGTTTTATATGCTCATTTATATGATGTTAAGATTTATGTTACAGTAAATACTATTATTTATGAATCTGAATTACAAGATTGCCTTCATTATATTTCTTATTTATATGAAATTGGTGTTGATGCTTTAATTATGCAAGATTTGGGAATGATTACTTTAGTTCGTAAGTATTTTCCAGATTTTTTAGTTCATGCTTCGACGCAAGCTCATACGCATAATATAGAGCAAATTCGTTTTTTAGAAAAATTAGGTGTTTCTCGCGTTGTTTTAGCTCGGGAACTTAGCTTAGATGAAATCAAGAAGTTAGATACTAATATGGAATTGGAAGTATTTATTCATGGAGCTTTATGTGTTAGTTATTCTGGACAATGTTTATTTTCATCATTTTTACTTGATCGAAGTGGAAATAGAGGAGAATGTGCAGGGTTATGTCGTCTTCCTTATACTTTAAAAGATTATGATCAAAATGTAATTGCTGAAAATCAATATTTATTAAGTCCTAAAGAACTTAATACTATGGATTATTTTTTAGAATTAAAAAAATCTAAAATTTTAAGCTTTAAAATTGAAGGAAGAATGAAAAGCCCTGAGTATGTATATTATGTAACTAGTCTTTATCGTAAATTATTGGATTATGATGATTATACAATTACTTATCAGGAATTATTTTTGCTAAAAAGCTTGTATAATAGGGGATTTACTAAGGGTTATATATGCGGTGAAAAGGATGAAGATTGGATCAGTTTCTATTCCTCTAATCATCAGGGAGTAAAAATTGGTGAAGTTATGGGGGTTGATCAGAAAAAGATTAAAATTAAATTGGATTATGAATTGAATCAAGAAGATGGAATTCGACTTCCAAATCAAAAAGGAATGATTGTTAATTTCTTGTATAATAAAAAGATGCTTCTTATTAACCATGCTAAAAAAGGGGATATTGTTTATATTGATAATAAAATTCAGCTAAAGAAGGGCGGAGATGTTTATCTTACTACGAATAAGAAACTAATAGAAGAGATTAAGAATATAAAAGAGAAGAAAATATTTATTAAGTGTAGAATTAAAGCTTTTGTAAATCAACCTTTAAGAGTAGAATATCAGTATAAAGATATTTTAGTTGAAGATCATTCTATTTTAGTAGAAGAAGCTAAAAAAAGTCCTGTTCCGAAAGAACGTCTTAAAGAAGTATTTACTAAACTTGGTGATACTTTATTTGAAGTTTTAGATATCAATATTCAAATGGATCATAATGTCTTTTTGCCTATGAGTTTATTAAATCAGCTTAAAAGAAATTTAATAAAAGAATTGATGTATAAAAAAACAGAAATAAATAGAAAAGAAATATCTTTACCTTTATTCAATACCTCTTTTCATAGAGAAAAAAAGAAACCTAAGTTAAGTATTCTGGTTCGTAGTGAAGAACAATTATTGGTTGCTTTAGAAAATAATGTGGATTATATTTATGTTTGTGATGAAAATTTATATCAGAGATATAAAAATTCAAATATTTATTTACGATTAGATCGAGTTTGTAATTCATTTTTAAAAAGAGAAAATGATCGTTTGTTAATCGGAGAGACGGGAAGTTTATGTTATACAGCTAATAATTTAGTTATTAGTGATTATTATTTTAATGTGGTAAATAGTAAAATGGTTTATTTATTGCACGATTTAGGTGTTAAAAGAATTACGTTAAGTCCTGAATTAAAAGAAGATGATTTAGATTTATTAGTAAGTCATTTAGATTCTTCTATAGAAGTAGAAGAAATTATTTATGGACGAATTGAATATATGATTATGAAATATAATATGCAAAAATCTTTACATTTAAAAAATGATTATTATAAATTAGTATCTAATAGTAAGAATTTTCCTATTATGTTTGATCAATTTACTCATTTATTTAGTGATCATGTATGGGAATTAGAAAATGTAAATCCTTTCATGGATGTTTACCGAATTGAGTTATTTAATGAAACGAAAGAAGAAGTAAAGAAAATTATTTCTCATGTTAAAAAGAAGTTAGATTATTAGTTTCTAGCTTCTCTTTTTATTAGTTTTGCATGCATTACTACTTTATCGGTTTTATTATAGCAAGTAGAAAGAGTTAGGATTTTATCACTAGCACTTACCGTTGTGTCAAAAGTAACAGCACTTCGATCTTTTAGTTTATTTAAAAAGTTTAGATATTCTTGATCAGAAGTAAATCTGGTTTGAATGTAATCATTGGTTGTTTTAATATGATAAACACTAAATACTTGCCATAAAGTATTTTCAGTTGGAGCAGAAAGTTTAATGATGTGATTATCACTGTTATTATACCAAGAACTACTAAGAATATTTCTTAAAGATCCAAACATGGTTTTGTTATTCATACCATGAGCATATAAAATTGTATTTTTATCATAGTTTTCTGTATTATTTCGATAATCCATGAAAACCCATCCTGCTTGATTGTAGCTTTTATTAAAGGAATGATTTAAATAATAATCATTGTTACTCGTTTGGACAAAGGGATAATTGATATTTGTTCCATTTACTTGTATCCATCCTTTTGTTTCATTGTTAATTTTTAAAAGTTCATCAAAATTTACATTAATTAAATTCATTTTAATATAATCCCAATAAGGGTTTTCCTTTGGTATTGTTTCTTCTTGTTTAATTATTTCAGTGTTATCACTATCTTCTATTTCTTCTATTTCTACGGCATCTTCTATTTTTTTAATTTCATTATTAGTTTTATTTGTATCAATAAAATAGTTTATTAAATTAATCCCTGATTTTATTAGAAAGACAAAAGCAATTAACAAAATTATTAATGCTATTAAATTTTTCTTTTTTATTTTATATTTTCTTTTTTTTGCAGACATTTTATCACCATTTATATTATAACAAAACTTGAGTGAAAAAGCATTACTTTTACATATATGTGTAAAATCTGTGAAAAAAAAGTATAATCTCTTTAAAATGTATTATTTTATGATATAATATAGGTAAATATAGCTATGTGATTTCTGTGGCTATTAAGTTTGTATAGGAGGAGAAATATGAGAAAGAAATTTAAAAGCTTATCACTCATACTATTTTCTATTTGTTGCACCATAGGATTTGGCATGAGTGCTAGTGCTTTAACTATGGAAAAAGATATGAAGGCATCTGATATTAAACTAGAAGATGATATGGTTATTGATGGAGCTGGAAAGTTTACAATTACTGGTGGATTAAATATTTCAGATGCTAAAGATGTTACTATTAAAAATGTAACTTTAGATGGGGAAGGAACAAAGGATATTTTGCTTTATTTAGGTAATGCTGGTAAAGTCGTTATTGAAAATGTAACATTTAAAAATTATACTAAAGCTGGTATTTATGGCGAGTATTTAGAGAGTATTAATGTTACTAATTCAATTTTTGATTCTAGTGATACCAAAAATATTGGTGATGGGGATTATTCAGGAAATCCTGAGGAAGAATTAATCAAAAGAAGTGCTGCTGGAATTGATCTTAATTTAGGTAATGGTGCAAAATATGATGTAAATGTTGCTAGTATTAAAATTGTTGGTAATACTTTTAAAAATGTAGTTGCTACTCAAGAAAATTCAACTGCAGGGGCTATTAAGGTAAAAATAAAGGATGCTAGTAGAGTGAAAAGTATTGGAACAATTACAATTGCTGATAATAAATTTCAAGATAACGATAAAGATTTAGTTATTGGTACAAATAGTCCTACAGCGGGAACAGAGCAAACAGTAACTGGTAATTTAGAAATTTTGCTTGATAGTAATACTTCTATGAAAGTAACTAATAATTCTGCAAAAGAAAGTACAACTGAAACTTTAAGTGGTAATTACAAATTGAATTATGCTAATAATAAAAAATATGAATTAGATGAGAATTTATATTATATTGTTGATGAAAATAATTTCGAGGATCTAGAAAGTATTACAGGAGCTGTTTTAAGTGATCAAGATATCCAAGGTATTGCTATTAGTGTAGATGGAATTAGTTTTGCAATTTCTAAAGAAAATATAGATGAAAGTTTAGGAGAATCTTTAGATAAATTTGATATTGTTCCAACTGAGGAGACTACTATTGAAGCTTTAAAGAAGTATCAAGGTGAAGGCGTTATATTTGTTAATGTTACAGGATTAGATTCTTTTAAAGATGGTATTCATTTTGATACTCAGTTAGGTGAGGAATTTGATGGTAAATTATTTGTTTATTATTATGATGAACAAAGTGGACTACAATTAGTTTCTAATCCTAATGCTATTAAAGGTAAAGTGGAATTTGCATTTGCTAAAAATGGATCTTATGTAGTTAGTGATCGTGATTTACTTGCAAGTCAACCAAGTAGTGATTCTTCAACAGAAACACCAGAACAAGTTCCTCAAACATTTGATTCTTTAGGAATTTATGCTATTGGTGGAGCATTAAGTTTTGCTGGAATTATTGGTGCAGTAGTTTATCTTAAAAGAAGAAATGCTTAATTAAAAAAACTGTCAATTGACAGTTTTTTGTTGGCTAAAATTTTCGATATAGTCCGATTGCTTTTCCTAATATTGTTACATTATCTAGTATGATTGGGGCCATTGTATCATTTTCTGGTTGCAAGCGAATGTGATCACTTTCTTTATAAAAAGTTTTTAATGTTACTTCATATTCACTAGTCATAGCTACTACAATATCTCCATTTCGTGCTGTATTTTGTTTTTGAACGATTACAATATCGCCATCAAAGATACCAGCATTGATCATAGATTCACCACTAACATTTAGAGTAAATATAGTTTCTTTGGCTGGAATTAAGCTAGCGGGAAGATTAAAGAATTCGTTTGGTCTTTCGATTGCTTCAATAGGACTTCCTGCAGTAATTTTACCAAGAAGGGGAACTTTTACTAGTTCTTCATTTTTTTCTTCATATTCGTTATCAACTAAAATTTCCATTGCTCGAAATTTGTTATTATCAACTTTTAAATAACCTCTTTTACATAAGTTTTTTACATGAGTATGTACTGTTGCAGGGCTTGATAAATTTAAAGCTTTTCCTATTTCTCTAATAGATGGGGGATAGCCATGTGTTGCTGTAAATTTTTTTATAAAATCTAGAACATTACTTTGTTTTTCGGTTAATTCTTTAAATTCTTTTTCCATATTTTGTTTACCTCCAATATCATCTTATCATAAAAACGTTTGATTGTCAAACAAATGTATTTATTGAAAAAAACCTTGATACGAACAAACGTTTTGCGATATAATGTTCGTGTAAGGAGTTGAAAAATATGATGGTTAAAAGTTTAAAAAAATTTGGAGGAGCAATTATGCTTTATTTGGTAATTTTTTTTGGAATTGTTGCTATTTGTTCAAGAGTTAATAATATGAATCAAGAAAGAAAGATTAATATAGAAGATACTTTAGTTATGAATTATTAGGTATAATTATAAAAAATGAGGTAGTTCATTAATAAAATATATATTTTGTGTTATAATAATCAATGAGGTGAATTCTGTGGAATATAAAAAATTTCTATATCCTTCTTTTAACTTGTATACGGTTAAAACGAATCAGTTTAAAACTTGTCAAATGGAAATAATTTTTAAGAGTCAGGCGAAGAGAGAAGATGTGATGGTAAAAACTTTTCTTTCTGATCTTATGAGCGATTGCTCTAGTAAATATGCAACAAGAAAGGAAGTAGTTCGTTATTTAGAAGAATTATATCAAGCTAGTTTTTATGGTTCTACTAATAAAACTGGAAATTTACTCATGACATCTTTTGTTCTTAATTTTTTAAATCCTAAATTTGTGAAAGAAAAAGATTATTTAGAAAAGGTCTTAAAGTTGCCATTTGAAATGATTTTACATCCTGCGATTGAAGCAGATGAATTCGATATTCGGAATTTCAATATTGTTAAAAATCGTTTGCATGATGAGATATTAGGTGTTGGTGAGAATATTAATCGTGTTAGCTTAAAAAAAGCATTGGCTAAATTAGATTCTTCTTCTCCTAGTAGTTATGGAATTTTAGGTACGATACAAGAACTTGAAGATATTAGTCCTAAGATGCTTTCTTGTGCTTATACTGATTTAATGCAGTCAGATTGTGATATATATCTTATCGGAGATTTAGATATGGATTTGGTTGCAAACCTTATTTTTAAATACTTTAAAAATCCTGTTGTTAAAACAGATAAGAATCTTTCATTATATGTAGAAAATAAATGTGTAAAAAAAGTTAGAAACTATGAAGAATTATCGCACTTTTTAGAGACTAATTTAGTACAAATTTATAATTTGGAACATTTAACAGATAAAGAAAAAGTTATAACTATGTATTTTTATAATTATCTTTTAGGAGGTGGGGGTCTAAATACAAAGTTATATCAATTATTAAGAGAAAAAAACTCTTTATGTTATGGAGTAAAAAGTGTTTATCTTAAATATGATAATTTATTAATGATTCAAACTTCGATTAGTAAAAATGATGTTAGTAAAGCAGTAAAATTAATTAAACAAGCTTTTAAAGAAATGAAAATTGGAAAATTTAGTGAAGATGAGTTAAATAATGCCAAAGAAAGTTTTATTTTTTCTCTTAATTTGTCTTTAGACAATCCTGGGGGAATTTTAAATAATTATATTTTTCATATTTTAGATGGTCTTCCTCTTATTGAAGAGAGAATTAAAATGATTCGGGATGTTACAAAGGAAGAAATTATGGCTATTGCTAATAAGATTAAACCAAATATTTCATTTACTCTAGTGGGGGAGGAAAATCATGGAGATAATTAAGATTAAGGGAATTGATGAAGAAATTTATTTTACTATTTCTAAATGTGGTCTTCCTATTTATATTTGGAAAAATGAATATGCAAAAAGCTTTTATTTATCTTTAAATGTACGTTATGGATCTATACATACTGAATTTAGTGTTGAGGGTAAAAAATATAAAGTACCTCAAGGAATAGCTCATTTTATGGAACATATTAAGTTTAATGTTGATAAAGATACAACAGCAAATGATTTATTTGATCCTTTAGGAAGCGATATTAATGCTTTTACTACTTTTCAGTATACTAGTTATTTAGTATATGGTACTAGTAAAATTAAGGAAAATTTAAATTGTTTATTAGATTATGTTTATAATCCTTATTTTACAAAGGATATGATAAAAAAAGAAAAAGGAATTATAACATCAGAGATTAATATGGGGAAAGATCAACCATATAATCAGTTATATTTTGCTTTTAATAAGGCTATGTATCATAAAGAAAAGTATAAATATTTAATTACAGGTGAAGTTAGTGATATTAAAAAAATTGAAATAGAGGATATAGAACTTATTTATCGTACTTTTTATCATCCGAAAAATATGTTTTTAATTATTACAGGAAATGTAAATCCATATGAAATAGAGCAGATGGTAAATGATAATTTAGAGTCTAAAGAGTTTCAACCTTATTTAGAGCCAAATATAACACTTGTTAAAGAGCCTAGAAATGTGGTTTCTAAGGATGTAGAAGTGCTAGCTAATGTAGAAGTTGAAAAGGCAAAAATAGGTGTTAAAATTCCTAGAAAGAAATTCAAAGATTTAGATAATATTAAGCTTAATATTATTTTAAATATTATTTTATCTAGTAATTTTGGAGATTCTTCTGATTTAAAAGAAGAACTATTACAAAATAATATTATTACGTTTTTAACGGCTTCTAGATTTATATTAGATGAATATGTTATAATTGATGTTACTGTAGAAAGTAAAATTTTAGATGAAGCTATAAAAAGAATTATTGAAGCATTAAATCATTTAATTATAGATGAAGTTGAGCTTAAAAGAAAGATTCATTCTTCTATTGCTACTTTAGTTCTTAGTTATGAAGATGTGGAAAATGTTAATAATATGATTCAAAATTATTTGATATATTACAAACAGCTTATTCCAAATTTGAAAGAGATTTATGAAAGTATTACTTTTGATGAAGTAATGAATGTTATAGATGGTTTTGATATAAAGGAAATGACAGTTGTCAAAATGAAAAAGCAAAATTAGCCATTTTAGTGGCTTTTTTTTGTTTTATTCGGTATAATTTAGAGGAGGTGTTTTATGAATAGAAGAAATGTTTTTTGGGGGTTGCTACTTATTATTGTAGGTATCTTATTTTTAGGAAAAAATATGGAATGGTGGGATTTTTCATTTTTCTTTGATGGTTGGTGGACTTTATTTTTGATTATTCCTTCTTTTATTGGTTTATTTAAAAAAGAAAGTATCGGATGTTCTTTTTTAGCTTTAGTTTTAGGGGTTCTTATGTTACTTGCTAGTCAAGAGATTATTGAGTGGAGTGTTATTTGGAAAATTTTTATGCCTTTAATCATTATCGTTGTTGGTTTATCTATTATATTTAAAAATAAAAAAACAAGATGTGCTGGGGCAAATGCTAAAGAATATGTAGCTGTCTTTTCAGGAATAGATGAAATTATAAAGGAAATAAAAAATGATTTTAAGATTACTTCTGTATTTGGCGGAGTAGAATTGGATTTAAGAGATGTGGATTTAAAGAAAGATTTAGTTATTGATTGTTTCTGTTTATTTGGAGGAATTGATATATGTCTTCCTAAAGATGTGAAATTAGAAATTAATGGTGTTCCATTTTTTGGTGGAATAGAAAATAAGTATTATGGTAATAAAGATAGTAATATAACCATTTATATTAATCATACAACTATTTTTGGAGGAATTGATTTATTGTGATGTTTATGGAAGTAGCAGGTGTAATTGGTAATTATATGCATTGCTCTACTTCTTTTAAAGGAATAGGTACTTTCACCTAATGAACAGGCTAATTCTTTATTTCTTTTTTAGATGAAACTTCTTTAGCCATGAAAAAAACTACCTAAAAAAATGGTAGTTTTTAAATTATTATCTGTTATAGAATTCAACGATAAGTGATTCGTTAATTTCTTGGTTAAGTTCACTTCTTTCAGGATATCTAACATAAGTTCCAGTCATTTTGTTGTTATCAAATTCAACAAATGCAGGACGAGTAACTTTAGCTTCTAAGCTTGCTTTAATTGCTGGATGATCTAAAGAATTTTCCTTAACAGCGATAATGTCTCCTGGTTTACAAGAGTATGATGGGATATCAACTTTTGTACCATTTACAGTAATATGTCCATGGTTTACTAATTGTCTTGCAGCACGTCTGGTATTTGCAAGTCCCATACGGTATACAATGTTGTCAAGTCTTGATTCAAGAAGTCTTAACATCATTTCACCTGTAACACCCTTCATTTTAGAAGCTCTTTCAAATAATTTATGGAATTGTTTTTCATTTAAGCCATACATGATTCTTACTTTTTGTTTTTCTTGTAATTGAACACCATATTCACTTAATTTTTTTCTTCTATCATTGCCATGAGCTCCAGGTGCATAAGGACGACGAGCTAAATCTTTACCATTTTCAAGTGTAGAAAAATTTAATCTTCTTGATTTTTTATAAGCTGGTCCAGTATATCTTGCCATAATTTTCTCCTTTCTATTATTCTAAATACAAAGGATGCTTGAAAAATACTATAGGGAGTTTATATTCATAATTTCATTTGGGCAGTCCTAATTACTTTTATACTTTCGCTATAAACACATTATCGTATTTTATCAAGCACTGCCATGTACTTGCATTAATAATTATACACGAAAATTTTAATATGTCAAATTATTATATGATAGGTGTGCTTAATTTGTGTAAAAAAGTTTTTTAGAGTATTGTCGAAGTTTGACTATAAAAACAAATGTTCGAAAAAAAGCTTGACAAATAAATTTTTATATATTAAAATGAAATTATCAGGAAAGGAATTCAGTTAATATGAAACAAATCAAAGATGAAAAGAATAAAGATAAAGCATTAGAACAAGTTTTAGCTGATATAGAAAAACAATTTGGTGCAGGGGCAATTATGAAACTAGGTAGTGATGAACATACTAAAATTGATGTTACTAGTAGTGGATCTTTATCTTTGGATATTGCATTAGGTGTAGGAGGATTTCCTAAGGGAAGGATTATTGAAATTTATGGGCCTGAATCTTCTGGTAAAACTACAATAGCTTTACAGGCAATTGCTGAGGTCCAAAAATTGGGAGGAAGAGCTGCTTTTATTGATGCAGAACATGCTTTAGATCCTGTTTATGCCAAAGCTTTAGGCGTAGATATTAATGAGCTTTTATTATCTCAGCCAGATACAGGAGAACAAGCTTTAGAAATATGTGAAGCTTTAGTTCGCAGTGAAGCTGTAAATATTGTTGTTATTGATTCAGTAGCAGCATTAGTTCCTCAAGCAGAAATTGATGGAGAAATGGGAGATAGTCATGTTGGACTTCAAGCAAGGCTTATGTCGCAAGCATTGAGAAAGTTATCTGGAACAATCAATAAAACAAAAACTACTGCTATATTTATCAATCAATTAAGAGAAAAAGTTGGAGTAATGTTTGGAAATCCAGAAACTACTCCTGGAGGAAGAGCATTAAAATTTTATGCAACAATTCGTTTGGATATTAGACGGGCTGAACAAATAAAGCAAGGAGAACAAATTGTAGGAAATAAAACGAATATTAAAGTAGTTAAAAACAAGGTAGCACCACCTTTTAAAACAGCTACAGTAGATATTATGTATGGTGAGGGAGTATCAAGAGAAGGTGAAATTATTGACATTGCTTCTAGTTTAGATATTTTAGATAAAAGTGGAGCTTGGTATTCTTATAATGGTGAAAAAATTGGACAAGGTAAAGAAAATGTGAAATTATATTTAAAAGAGCATAAAGAATTGAAAGAAGAACTTGAAGGAAAAATTAGAGAACATTATGGCTTTGGAATAAATAGCTCTAAAGATGAGAACAATAAGTGATTTTGTTCTTTTTTTGTAGAACTTCATTTTTGAAAATTAATAAAAAATATACTTTTCTTTACTTTTATCTTGCTTAATATTTATTTTGCATTTATAATTGAATTGTAGATATTAAGTAATCTATATAGATAAGGAGATATTAAAATGGAGTTTAACACAATGGCCATTTTAACTCTGATTATTGGATTTTTTGTTGGGTTTTTGATTGTTTTTATTATTTTTGTGATAAGAAATAATCGAAATGAAAGTAAAGCTAATAAATTAATTGAAGATGCTAAAAAAGAGGCAGATAAACATAAAAGAGATTCTTTAATGGAATTGAAAGAAGAATCTTATCGTTTAAAACAAGAAATAGATAAAGAAATAAAAGAGAAAAAAGCCGAAATGAAAGAGACTGAAAGTAGGCTTTTGCAAAGAGAAAGTTCCCTTGATAAGAGGGAAGAAATGTTACAAAAAAGAGATACAGTTTTAGATGAAAAAGAAAATAATTTATTAGTTAAACAAAAAGAAATACAAGAAAAAGAGCTTAAAATGGATGAACTTTTAAAGCAAGAATTAGAAGAACTTGAAAGAATAGCTAAGTTTTCAAAAGAAAAAGCTCATGATTTAATTATGAAGCGTGTAGAAGAAGATATGGCAAGAGAAATTGTCGATTATATCAAAGAACAAGAAAGAAATGCTAAATTAGAAGCTCATGAAAAGGCAAAGCAAATAATTGTTTCTAGTATGGAAAGATATGCAGAAGACGTGGCTAATGAGCAAACAGTTAGTACTATTGATTTGCCAAGTGATGAAATGAAAGGACGCTTGATAGGTCGTGAAGGAAGAAATATAAGAACGATTGAGAGTGTTACAGGTGTTGATTTAATTATTGATGATACACCTGAGGCAATTGTTATTTCTTCATTTGATCCTTTAAGAAGAGAAATTGCAAAATTAACTATTGAAACATTAATTCGTGATGGACGAATTCATCCTTCTAGAATTGAAGAAGTTTATGATAAAACTTCTAAAGATATTAATACTAAAATAACAGAAATTGGAAATCAAACTATTTATGATCTTGGTTTAGCAAAAATGGATCCAGAACTTATTACGTTAATTGGTAAACTTAATTATCGAACTAGTTATGGTCAAAATGCTTTACAACATTCGAGAGAAGTTGCTAATTTGGCAGGACTTATGGCAGCTGAATTGGGTGAAAATGTTGCTTTAGCAAAACGAGCAGGACTTTTACATGATATTGGAAAATCTATTGATTTTGAAGTTGAAGGTAGTCATGTGGAAATTGGTGCGGATCTTGCTCGAAAATATCATGAAGATGATGTTGTTATCAATGCGATTGAATCACATCATGGGGATAAAGAAGCTACTAGTGTTATTTCGGTGTTAGTAGAAATTGCCGATACTTTATCAGCTGCTCGACCTGGTGCTAGAAATGATACAATGGAAAACTATATGAAGCGTTTATCTCAACTTGAGGAGATTGGTAATTCCTTTGAGGGAGTAGAAAAAACTTTTGCTGTTCAAGCTGGAAGAGAAATTCGAGTTATGGTTAAACCAGAGGAAGTGGATGAAGCTAAAAGCTATAAGATGGCTCGAGATATTAAGGATAGAATTGAAGCTGAAATGCAATATCCTGGTACAATAAAAATTAATGTTATTAGAGAGACTAGAGCGGTAGAAGAAGCAAAATAGATATAGATGAAGAAAAATTTAGGTAGTACTAATTTTTCTTTTTTTTGGAATAAAAATTCTTTTTTTTCTAACAATAGTAATGGTGAAGTATATATGAAAAAAACGACAATTTCTTTTGGACTTGTTAATATTCCTGTAGAAATCTATCCTGCTATTAAAAATAATGATATTGCTTTTAATCAATTGCATAAAAAATGCTTGTCAAGAATTCGTTATATTAAATATTGTCCTCATTGTAAGAAAGAAGTGAAGCAATCAGATATCATTCGTGGTTATGAAATTAAAGAAGATCAGTATATTCCTTTTTCAAATGAAGAATTTAATAAACTTAAAAGTGAAGATGAAAAAATGATTGAGATTATTGGCTTTGTTACTATTAATGAAATTGATCCTATTTATTATGAAAAAAGTTATGTTTTAAGAACGAATATGAAAAGTAAATCTTTTAGTCTATTTAAAGAAGCCTTGAATAAAACTAAAAGGGTAGCTATTGCTAAAACAGTTATTGGGACTAAATTTTATTATGTTGTAATTCGTTTAAAGGGAGATTCTTTAATTATGAATACTTTATATTTTGATGAAGAAGTAATAATACCTGAAGAAGTAGCTGCAGTTAAATTCACGAAAAAAGAATTAGATTTAGCAATTCAACTTATTAATACTTTAAAAATGAAATTTAAACCTGAGGATTTTGTTGATGAATATCATGAAAAAATAGAAAAAGCGATTAAATTGAAAGAAGAAGGGAAAGCTTTGAAGAAACCTAAAACTAATAAATCTAAGAATATTAAAGATTTAATGACTGCTTTGGAGCTTAGTTTAAAAAATGTTTCATAATTATCACTTGAGACCTATGTTACTTTGGGAAAAATCTAAGATTTTTCAGGATTCTAATTATTTATATGAAATTAAATTTGATGGCTTTCGAACTTTTATATATGCGAGTCAAAAAGAATTTGTTATTTTAACTCGAAATGGAAATGATGTTACTTTAAAATATCCAGAATTAAGAGAAATACAAAAGATTGTTAAAGATCATGAGGTTATTTTTGATGGTGAAATTATTGCTACTTTAAATGGAATTCCTAATTTTTCTTTATTGCAAAAAAGAAGTAGAAAAAAAAGTATTACTGAAAGTTTAATAGAAGAGATACCCGTTACTTTTATAGCTTTTGATATTTTATATGATAATAAGGATCTAACTAAGAATACTTTAGTTGAAAGAAAAAAAATTTTAAATTGTTATAATGATACACTGAATTTTATGAAATCTAAAGTTTATTTTAAAGGAGTTGCTTTATTTCAATTAGTAAAAAAAATGGGATTAGAAGGGGTTGTTGCTAAGAAAAAAAATAGTTTATATTTTTTTGGTGAAAGAACATTAGATTGGATAAAGATAAAAAATATTAAAGTAGATAATTTTTTGATTCTTGGATATCTTGAAATGACTAATACTTATAGTTTGATTCTCGGTGAATATAAAAAGGAAAGTATAAAATATGTTGGTAAAGTTGGTGTTAATAAAAAACATGAAATTATAAAGAAGCTTAAAAAATTAAAAAAAATTAACAGTCAATTTGTTAATTTTTTAAAAGATGTTAATTTTGTAAAACCAATTTATACAATTAGAGTTCGTTTTTTGGAACGTACTAATTCTGGTATGCTTAGGCACGCTACAATTGATGAGTGATTTTTTCTTCTAAAATAGGATTTGCTTTTATAAAAGTATTGGTTTCTTCATGATAAGTATAGCCTAAAGCAGTAGCTATTTTTGAACTGATTTTTTCTTTTGTAATATCTGTAATTGTTGCAAAGAATATATTAGGATTTGCAAATATTTTTTCTTCAACTAATTGTATTGCCATTTGGGCATATCCTTTTCTACGGTATTTTGCTAGAGTAGTTACAGTAATGTCTACTATTTTTTCATTTTTGTGAATTACATAAACGCTTGATACGGGAATATCATTTATTAGCAGTAAATATTCTTTATTTGCTAGTTCAAAAGGAGCTTTTTGTTTTTCGGTAGCTTTAAAGTATTCATAATCCGATAAATTTCCTTGTTTAATTATAGGGATATTTTTTAAAAGGCAAGATAATTGATATCTTTTTTTCCAATCATTTTTAGAAGCTTCTTTTACAAATAGGTAATTTAATTTTAAACTATTTTCATCTTTATTTGATATTTCTAATAAGGTAAACATAACTATTATCTCCTTTGTTGGCACTATATTATACTTTAAAATTAAGTTTATGTCAAAAAAAACAAGCTTGTTAGGCTTGATTTACTTCCATAATAACAGGTAAGATAATTGGACGTCTTCCTGTAAGATCATTGATAAATGGATATAGTTCTAAAATAATTTGATTTTTTAAATCGGTATAATTGTAAGTTGAAGTTGAGAGAAAAGTATTTACTATTTCTGTTATTTTTCTTTCAATTTTACTTATTAATTCAGGATTTTCATTAACCATAATGAAACCTCTAGTTGTTACATTTGGCTTAATTAATAATTTTCTTGTTAAAGTATTGATATTTAATATGGTTACTAATATTCCATCACTACTCATTAATTTACGATCTTTGATAATTTGACTTCCTACATCCCCAATACGAGAGCCATCAACATAAACATCACCACTTTTTACAGTATCTCCACGAGTAACAATTCCATCTTTAATATTAATTACATCACCATTTTTACATATAAATATATTTTCTTTGGGTATATCACAAGAAATAGCGATTTCTCCATGTTGTTTTAACATACGATATTCACCATGCATTGGCATAAAGTATTTTGGCTTAATAATTCTAAGCATCCATTTTAATTCTTCTTCTTTAGCGTGTCCAGAAGTATGAACATCATTAAAGGTTTTATTCGTGTATACTTTTACGCCTTTTAAATAAAGTTTATTAATCACTTTATTAATACTTGCTGCATTTCCTGGAATAGGAGAAGATGAAAAGACAACTAAATCATCAGGCATTAAAGTAATTTGCTTATGTATTCCATTAGCAATACGAGATAATGCGGCTAGAGGTTCTCCTTGTGTTCCTGTACATAGTATACAAATTTCATTTTTCTTTAAATTTTTAGCTTCATTATTATCAATAAATATGGTCTTATCTTCAATTAAACCGTTGTTCATAGCCAGTTCAATGCTTGTTTCCATGGATCTACCAAAAACAATAATTTTACGATTGTTTTTACGGCATGTTTCTACGATATGTTTAATACGATAAATATTAGAAGCAAAAGTGGCAATGATTACTCGTCCATAATGTTTAGATACTATATCATTTAATGCTTCATCTACACTTGATTCACTCTTAGAAAAGCCTTCTGATAAAGCGTTGGTTGAATCACTTAGAAGAAGAGTAACGCCTTTCTTTCCTAACTCGGCCATTTTATGAATATTTGCCATTGGGCCAATTGGAGTTAAATCAAATTTAAAATCTCCTGTTTCAAATATTAAACCATTTGGTGTGTGTATTGCAAGAGCAAAAGATTCGGGAATTGAATGAGTTGTACCTACAAACTCAATGGTAAAATATTTTGTTTTTATAATGGTTTGCTCATTTACAATTTCTATATTTTCGTATTTGATGTTTCGATCTAATAATTTCTTATTAATTAGATCAGCGGCAATTTTAGAAGCATAAATTTTAGGAATATTTACACTATTTAAAAGGAAAGAAATTCCTCCAATATGATCTTCATGACCATGAGTAATAAATAAACCTTTAATTTTATTTTCATTTTGTTTTAAATAAGAAACATCTTGTATTACATAATCAATTCCAAGTAAATCATCTTCTGGGAACATAACACCAGCATCAATGATTATTATCTCTTCATTGTGAGTTATAATATACATATTTTTTCCAACTTCGCCTAATCCGCCTAACGCAAAAATAGACGTAATATTACTATTATTTTTCATTTAATCTTCCTTTCGTAATCAGTAATAAAAGTTTTTGACTAAATAACATTATACTCTTTTTTTTCTTTTTTGTCTATAATAACTTGTTATTGACAATATATAGACATACCTTTTATTAATTATTACCATACCTTGTCTAAATTTTTATATAATAGAATTGAGGTAATTGAAATGGAAGAGAAAAATATAAATGAAAAATTGATTCATTTAAAAAAGCAAAATAATTTAAATAATATGGTTATTATTATTTTATTAATTATTTTACTTATTGTTTGTTCTGTGGCAGTATATGTGAGAATGATTTAGTCTTCAAGGAATGTTTTACTTTTATGAGGTTCATCAAATAGTAGACCCTCATAATTTTTTTGCCTTAAAACTTCGTAAATACCAATTGCTACTGTGTTTGATAAATTTAGAGCTCTAACATTAGCTGTCATGGGAATACGATAGCATCTATCTAGATAAGGTTTTAATATTTCTTTAGGTATTCCTGTGCTTTCTTTGCCAAAAATTAAATAAATATTATTTTTTATTTGATTAAAGTTAACAGTTGAATGAGGTTTGTGGCCATATCTAGTAAAGAAAAAATATTCTCCTTTGTTTTTACTGAAAAATTCTTCTATATTTTCATATATAAAATATTTACATTTATCTATATAATTTACACCACTTCTTTTGATATATTTTTCATCTAATGAGAATCCTAAAGGCTTTATTAGATGTAAGGTGGTATTGGTTGCAACACAAGTACGCATAATATTTCCTGTATTTCCAGGTATTTCTGGTTCAAATAAAACAACGTTTAACATATTTATTCCTTCTTTTCTTTAATGATTATAAGTGATTATGAAGGGTTTGTAAATCATAATTGACTTTTATTTTTGTATTTTGTAAAATAGGAGAATGTATGGGAGGATTTATGTCAGTTTTAGAAATGCAACTTTGGCTGAAACAATTAAAGTTACTTATGAAATTAAAAAATGTTGCTAATTCTTTAGAAGTTGAACGATTATATGTAGATTATTTAAAAGAAGAAATTAAATTAGGAACCAATTATCTTAGTTAAGAAGATAATTTATTGGATTATTATTTAGGTAACTGTTATACTTATGCCTTAGGGTTACCTAGTAAAAAAGAGTTTATAGATAAATTTATTAGTTTGGGGCAAGAAGAATTATTTCCATTTAATTGTGGTTTTACTTATACAACTAAAAATTACGCTTTACCAGGAAATGCTTCTAGTATATTACAAAATTTTTATCATGATTGCTCTATTTTAGGAATTCAGGTTTTTGATTCTGAAGTGGATTTACCTAATTATCATGGTGGCTATAAAGTAATGTTATATTTATCTTTTTATCATTCTTTTTGTAATGATTTCCATTTTATAAGACAAAATTTGAAAGATGGAACTTGGTCAGATAAAATAGGCTATTTCGGTTCTATGCGAAAACTAGAGTATCCATGTTCTTTTAATTCAAATTATCAATATGTTAAGACTTTTGAAATTGTTAAACCAATTATTAGGGAG
Source organism: uncultured Mycoplasmatota bacterium (assembly GCA_900549285.1). Taxonomy (GTDB): domain Bacteria; phylum Bacillota_I; class Bacilli_A; order RF39; family UBA660; genus Caccenecus. The sequence goes on along the minus strand of URNW01000003.1, from coordinate 67,376 downwards.
AGAAGAAAGTAAATGCTTGCTTCTTTTTTTATTTTCTTTTATAATATTTTTAGAGTAGGTGAAAAAGAATGACAGTGATCTATCTTATTAATAATAGTCTTACTATGAATAATCTTTCTTTTCCTGATGAGGAATCATTAGAACAAAAAAGAGAGAAAAGGATTCTTAGTATTGAAGGAGAAGAAGCAAGTAAAAAGCTTATTTATGATAAAGATTTACAGTCTGTTCAAGTAATATATTCTTCATCTTATGTTATGAGCCTTGCAACGGCAAAATATTTAGCTAAAAGTTTAGAATTGGATATTAATATTCAATCAGAAATTGGTGAGAGAATTCTTGGTAATTTGGGTGATAAAAAAATAAGAATGATTACAGAAATTCAAGAAAATGATTTTGATTATAAACTTTTAGGTGGAGAATCTTTGAATGAAGTAAAAAAAAGAATGCTATATTTTATTCAGTATTTATTACAAGTTCACTCAGATAAGTCTATTGCTGTTTTTACTCATAATGTTGCTATTACTTGTTTACTTAGTAACTGGTGTACAAAGGGATTTAATTTGGATAATCGTTTAATTTTAAATTTTCAAGATGAAGCAATTATTGATGGAGCATGGGATGGTATCAATATTATTGAATTGGTTTTTGAAGGTAAAAATTTAGTTTCAATTAGAAGAAAAAAATAGAGCGAACTTGGCTCTATTTTTTATCTTCTTCGGTATCAATTGTTTTCCAATTTGTGGTACCGCAGGTTGTACATACAAAAGGTACTAATATTTTTAATCCTTTAGGTTTTTCATATTTTTCTTCTAATGAGACACATAAAAGTCCTGTTTTTTCATCAATATAAGCACGGCCTTGAACAGTTGTCTCTTCACATTTACTGCATCCTGAGTTTTTCATTTTAGCCTCCTTAACTTTATTATTTCCTAAAATTGTGATAAAATACTATAAATGAGGTGAGAAAATGATTAATAATACATATTATGCTTATGATATTCATTTAAATAGCAATAATGAACTTATGATAGCAAAATATAAAGTATATGATGAAACAATTGAAAATAGAAGTGGTAAGAAGCAATCTTATCGGCATTATGATTATCTTGGTGTAGATATTCCTTCTAATATTGAAGAGGCTCTTTATGAGTTGCGTGAAGAAAACTACTTGCCAATGACACGTTTTAGGCAAAATAATTTTAATGTTGAAGTTAAAAATCCTCTTGTTTATACTAAATTAATGCTTTTAGGATTCCATCATCAAATTTTAGAAAAATTTTATTCATTGGGACATGGTTATGATAATTTTGATATTACTACTTATATTACTTATATTAATATGAATACTGGTAAAGTATCTTTTATGGAAGTAGGAAAATATTGGGCTTATGATAGAAGAAAAATCAAACTTTTAGAGGATGAAGGATATTTGCCTGAAGAAAAAAGTTATTATTACTTAGAAAAAAGACAAGAAGAAGATTTGAAAAGAAAAAGATAAGCTGATGGTTATTTATCATCAGCTTTTTTGTTTGAATAAATTTTTTTCTTTTTTATAATTGGTAATAGCAGAATTATCTTTTATTAGACTTGTAATTGAATTTCCTTTGTTGAGACTATCAATGATTTTAGCTAGATAATTTGAACAATCTGCTATGTTCATCCATGGTTTATTTAATATTTCAGGGGGAATGTAAGTTAAATTTGTAGAATAGATTGCATCTAGAAATTTATTTTTATATGCTTCATCTAATAGCTTATAACCTGAGGTGAAAAGTGCAAATGTTGTAAAGAAAAATATTTTTTTGGCTCCTCGTTTTTTTAATTCTTTTGCTACATCAATCATAGAGCCACCACTTGCTAACATATCATCAACAATTATTATAGTTTTATTTGTTACATCTTTTCCTAAATATTCATGTGCAACGATTGGATTATGACCATCTATAATTTTAGAAATATCTCTTCTTTTATAAAACATACCAACATCAACACGGAGAATATCTGCTAAAAATCTTGCTCGGTCCATTGCTCCTGTGTCAGGACTTATTACTAGTGTTTCTTCTGGAATAAATTCTTCTTTTTTTAAGAATACTTTTAACATATCATTTGTGGGAAAAAAATTATCAAAAGGAAGAGTAGGGATGGCATTTTGCACATTTGGATCATGAGCATCAAATGTTACAATACCACTAATTCCTAAATTATTAAGTTCTTGAAGGGCTAATGCACAATCTAGTGATTCACGAGATTTTCTTCGGTGTTGACGAGAAGCATATAAAAAAGGCATGACAACCCTGATACTTTGTGCATGTCCCATAATTGCAGAAATTACTCTTTTGATGTCTTGAAAATGTTCATCTGGGCTCATATTGTGCGTGATTCCATACATGTTATAGGTTATATTATAATTGTGAGTATCGCTTAGGATATAAACGTCTTTGCCTCTAATGGTTTCTAAAATCGTTACTTTACCTTCACCATCATTAAATCTAGTAATATTAGCAGGAATTAAATAGTTATTTTCTGAATTTCTAATTTTTTTAATTTCCTTATTTACTTTTAAGCCTAGTTCTTTACAATTGTCCATAACAATTAAACATAAATTTTCTTTATTTTTCATATACACTCCTTATTATTCATATTTTATCATAACTTGGAGTGATAATCTATCCTTTTAATTTAAAAATTCTATTTTACAAGTAGCCAGTTTTTTATATAAATTTAAACTTCTTTTTCTTTTCATTCCAGTAAATAGGATATCATAGACCATTTCCCATACTACTACCCAACCAGCGATTAAGAATAATTCACTTAGAAAGGAAGTTAAGTGTTCAGAAATGATGATTAAAATTATGCCTAAGAGTAATAAAATCATCCGAAAATAATCATCATATTTATCAATTTGCTTTAATTGTTTTACTTTTTTTTCATAGTGAGTATGAATTAATTTTATTAATTGTTCCTGTTCTTGGTATTTTGAAATGCCATATATATTTAGAAGTATTGCTTCTTTAGGTAAAATATGTAGGCTTGTATTTGTAATGTAATTATCTAATTCATTATCTAATACTTCGTTATTAAATTGATTGGTTGCGTTATCTAAATTATTTAATTCGATCTTTATTTTTTTCATAGATTCTCCATTTTATTTTTACTTTTATAAAGCTTTATTGTTTAAAGTTCCTCCTTTAATAAACATATCTTCATCTTTAGGAACATTTGTCATTAATTCTAATAAATTAGGTATTAAGTCTTCTGTATTTATTTCAAAACTTCCTTTAGCATATAGATTTCCTATATCAGAGTTTTCATTTGCTTTTATTGGTGTAATTCCCTTTAAGTGATTTACCATATCAATATTGCATACCTTGGGAATAAAGTACTTTACATGTGCTTTTTCTTTTTCTATTTCTATTTCAATAGTTAAAGCATGTCCTAAATCACGTGCCATCATTAATATATGGTTATTATTTAATGATAATATATCAATTATACTACTATTGATGTGATCCATATTTATATAAATAGCATTGGCTATTGGTGTATTGTGGCCATATAAAGTAATAGTTCCCTCATATTGGTTTGTTTTTTGGGAATCGATTGGTATTTTTTGGTAAAATGTTTCATTATTGGTAATATATTGATGTAAAACATGAATTAATTCATTGATTGTTTTACTTTGATAAAAAAAGCTATGATAATCATTAAAAAGATAATAACCTTTTATTTCTTTATTTATTTCATGAATTAGGGTAGGGTCCATATTAGATAGACAATTTCGATAAAATTCTCGTAATTTTTGAGGATTATAATGAGAATTTAATAATACTTTTTCATAATATGCAAAAAGCTTATTTATGTATTGAATTATCTTTTCATCTTGATCGATTATTGTTATCATTTTAATTAGCATATATTTTATATCTTGTAGATTTTTATAAGTTTTGTCTACATATTCAATTGCGTCTTCTTTACTGTATATTTCTGGATAAAAACTAAGCATTTGTTTAATTTGTAAGTTATAGTTAAAAAATTGTTCTAAATCATATAATTTATCTTTCATATTTTCCTCCATTTTAATTTTAGCATAATTTAATTTATAAAAAAACACTATTTTTTAGTGCTTATCTGAAAATCTAATAGATTATTAACAAATTTGGTGGAGTAGAGGAGAGTTGAACTCCTGTCCAGTATATCCTATCATATAATGTCTACAAGTTTAGCTTGATTTTAATTTCAATTTATAACTGGCTCAAGACTCACCGATTATAAATTTAAGTTTAGTTCGTATTCATTATTTTATCCTAAACAAATAAAATAATATATCTTATATATATGAACCTCATATTTATTCTATAAGCAAAATAAATAGAAGCTTGCTATTCCTATTTATTAATTAGGCAAATGCGTAAGCATTTGAAGCAAAAGAATTTTCATTCTTGTCATTTAATTTTAAGTTTAGACGTGAGGTGTCTCTCCCACTTGCAATCATATGTAGTAATATATGTCGAAACCTTTACTACCCCATGTGTTTTATTATATCATATAGGATAAAAAAAATGAAGTATTTTTTACTTCATTAGAGCTATTGCTAAAATAAATCCAATATTTAAAACTGCATATAAGATAATTGCTACATTTACAAAAGCAGCTTTTTTTGACTTCATTAATGGTTCTTCTTCTGGAATCATTGTTGGAAGATTTTTATTTTTAAGTTCTAATACCATACCTTTTCCTTTAGTATCACCAATTTCCTTGGTTATTTCAAAGTATTCATCTAGTTTTTGATTGATTAGTGTACCAATTGGAGTTTCTTTTGGAAGGCTAGCGATTAGAGTTTCTAAAGAACCAATTAATATTTTGTTATCTTCTGTTAAATAATGGAAGGATTCTTTTACACTAAAATATAGGTTCATGTAATTGGTAAGTTGATTGTTTAATTGCTCTTTATCTAAAATTATATTGTTGTATGCAGAAGCATTTAATAAATTGAGGAAATCTTCTAATTGTTTACAACTTTTATTGATTTTGATATTTTCAATAAAAGTTCTTTTATCTACATTCCATGCTTCACCTGGGAGTGTTCGTAAATCAAAGGTTAATGTTTCAGTTGCAACGATTTGTTCATTTTCCTTTAAATATAAAGTATTATCTTTGCAACTTATTCCTTGCAATTGAGGATAAAATTCTATATATTGACGGAAAATAAAATCATTGATATTGATGATTTTTGTTTTACTAATTTTAGTCTGATCTTCTTCTTGAATCTTTTGTGTTGCTGGTATTTCAAAATTGTTTAAATTTACTTTTGGTTTGTTTGAGTTATCTACGCGATATTTAGGCATTTCAATTGTGTTATTATTAAAAGTATGATGTTCATTCATTTTAATACCCTCCAATTATTATCATTGTAGCAAAAAAATAGAAAAAATACAACACTAAACAAATAAAAAAATGTGTAGTATAATATTTTTTACTTAAAAGAGAGTTTGGGTTAGAAAAAGAATTTTATTTTAGATGAATAAAAGTATCTTTATTATTCAATAATATTGATATTTTGTAAAAAGTAATTGTTTATTTTTACCATAGGTGAATAAATTACAATTATAAGTTGGGAGCGGGTATAATTCTTTCGAGAAGTGAGGGTGATGGAATGTTAAACGGAAATAGGTTAAGAGAGGTAAGGAAAGCCAAAGGTTTAACACAAACAGAATTAGGAGAATTAATTGGGGTTGGAAAGTCTGCCATCTGTTGCTATGAAAAAGGAACACGTAATCCTACGCTAGAAGCTTTGATTTCTTTGATCCTTGTTTTTGGTGTGAGTGCAGATTATTTGTTGGGAGCAGATTGCTTAGTTAAAACAGGTGATCAAGATTCTTTTGAAGAGTATGCTATTTTAACACATGAAGAGATTACTTTTATAGAAGAAATTAAAAAGAATAAATTAGTTTATGATATTTTAATGGAAGATCCCAAAAGAGGAGCTGAGTTAGTTAAAAAAATAATTGGTTAAACCATATTCATTTCCCATATTAGAATCGCATATAATTTTTTTAGGTGATGTTATGCGGAAATATTATCAATTTTTGGGTTTAGCTATTATTATGGTATTTAGTTTTTATTATACAGAAAAAATTGCTTTAATTGTTCTTAATAAAAATCCACTTATGCAAAGTATTCATGAAGAAAAAGAAAATTATGAAGAAGAATTTGTAAATGCTTTTATTGAAGGAGATTATATTATCCCTGGAATTAACGGCTTGGAAGTGAACACGCGAGAGTCTTTTTATAATATGCAAGAATTAGATATGTTTAATGAATATTATTTAGTGTTTGATCAAGTAAAGCCAGAGATATCTTTGCAAGAAAACAAAGATAAAATTATTTATCAAGGGAATTCTAAATTAAAAAAAGTTAGTTTAATTTTAAGTGAAGAAGGAAAGATAAGTGAATATTTAAAGGCAAATCAATATAAGGCTAGTTTACTTGTTGATTTAGATACTTATAAAAAAAATAATTATTTTGAAGCTATTAATAATGAAGATGATGCTTTTGCATCTTTAGAAAATAGTTTAAATCTTAATAAAGAAAATAAAAATATTTGTGTTTTAAATCATACTAATTATAGATTATGTAAAGACAAAAAGAAATATTTAGTTGAACCAACACTTACTTTAAATTCTACTAATTATATTGAAACAAAAAATGATTTAGAAAGTGGCAGTATTATTCTTATTGATAAAACAGCAAAGTTAAGTGATGTTAAGCTTCTTTTGAAAGAAATTAAGTATAAAAATTATGAAATAGTTTATTTAAGTGAGTTAATTAGTGAAGAAAATGTTTAGTTTTCTTTTTTTGTTATAATTTAAATAAAACAATCGCTGTTGCAATCATTTTAGTTTTTTGATATAATATTTTTGCCTTAAAACTTTTTTATTTTATGATTGTTTTTTGAAATGGAGTTGATTATTTTGAGTAAAATAAAGATTTTTAGTCTGGGTGGATTAGATGAAAATGGTAAAAATATGTATATTATAGAAATAGATAAAGATATTTTTATTTTTGATTGTGGACTTAAATATGCTAGTGGAAATATGCTTGGTATCGATTATATTATTCCTGATTTTTCTTATTTAGTTAAAAATAAAAAAAGAATTAAGGGGCTATTTATTACGCATGGTCATTTGGAAAATATGGGAGCTGCTTCAGATTTACTTTCACAAATTCCAAATATTAAAGTATTTGCTACTAAGTTTACTAAGTATGTACTTATGGAAAATGGAGTAAATGCAAATAATATTGTCGAAATTCAAGCTCATAAAAAGATGAATTTTGGCCATGTTAGTATTTTTCCTATCAGTGTATCTCATAGTGCACCAGATGCAGTTATGTATGTGGTAAATACGAAAGATGGAGCTATTTGTTATACAGGTGATTTTATTTTTGATCCGTCTATGATGGGGGCTTATGATATGGATTTGGGTAAAATTGCTTATGTTGGTAAGCAAGGAGTATTGTGTTTGCTTAGCGAATCGGTTTTTAGTGAAAATATTGGGCATACTTCACCTAATCATAAGTTAATTGATATTTTTAGAAAAGCAATTAAGGATGCAACAGGTAGAATTATGTTTATGGTTTTACCAACGCACCTATATACGATTGAAGAAATATTTGCATCTGCAGTTAATTCTCACCGTAAAGTTATTATTATGGGAAAGAAATTACAAAATGCTGTGAATTTTGGATTAAAAGAAAATTATTTATCAATTGCAGAAGATATGCTTGGTGATTTATCTAATGTTAATGATAATAATGCTATTTTACTTATTTGTGATGATAAAGCTAGTCCTTATGCTGCAATGTCAAAAATATTAAATGGATATGATAAATTTATTAAGCTTAAAAGTAATGATACAATTGTTTTTGCGGAACCTAGATATGATAGTAACGAAAAACTTTTAGTGAGATTAGAAAATGATCTAGCTGAGTATGGTTGTGAGATTGTTAATATTCCCAAAGATAAAACAATTTTACATCATGCCTCTAGTGAAGATTTAATGCAAATGATTAAACTTATGAGACCTAAGTATTACATGCCTGTTAAAGGGGAATATCGTTATATGGTTGGAAATGCAGACCTTGCTTATTCTTTAGGTATCCCTCGTGAAAATATTATTTTAAAACAAAATGGAGAAGCAATTTCCTTTATAAATGGTGAATTAGAGGATAAAAATGAAAAGATTAAAGTAGGAGATGCTTTAATTGATGGTAAGTCTAGTGATGATATTGGAGAACTTGTTATTAAAGATCGTGAAATGTTGAGTGAAAATGGAATTGTTTTAATTAGTGCCACTATTTCTAAACAAGATAAAGTGTTACTAGTTGGTCCAGAAGTAACCACAAGAGGGTTTATTTATGTAAAAGATTCAGCAGAAATGATTCAGGAAATAAAAAGAATTAGTGAGGCTATAATTGAAAGAAATATTACACCTAATTATGTTGATTTTAACAAGATTAAAACGGAAATTCGTGATGAATTATCTAAGTATTTGTTTGAAGAAACAGAATGTAAACCTATGATTATTGCAGTAGTTCAAGAAGTTTAAGGTATATATTTTTAAAAATCATCCATTATAATAGTGGGTGATTTTTATATGAAAGAACGTCAAAACAAAAATATTATTTTTTTAAATTTAATTTATCAGAATGCTCAAATGGGATTAATTGATATCGATACGGTAATAAAAAAACTTGAAGATAGTCATCTTGCTAAATTAGTAGAGGAACAAAGAAAAGAGTATGAAAAGTTTTTAAAAGATGCTAAAGGTATTCTGATTAAATATGGGGCGAAAGAAGAAGAAATTAGTAAATTAAAAGAGCTTAGCAGTAAAGTGATGGCTGAGGCTATGAGTATCAATAAAAGTGATAAAGAAATTGCTAAGATGATGATGGAAGGAAATCAAAAAGGTGTTTTAGAAATTACAGCTGAGTTAAATCAATATAATGGGGAAGATGAAGAGATTTTGAATCTTGCTAAAAGACTTTTAGAAACAGAAGAACATAATAGAGAAGAGTTTAAACAATATTTGTAACTCTTTTTTTTGGATTGATTTTTCTTATTTTTTTGTTTATAATTATGAATTGTAGGAGGATTTATGAAAAAGCTATTCCTGCTAGGAGTTATATTGATCCTTTTGAGTGGATGTAGTAGCATTGAAAATAGTAGTCTTGATCATATTCTAAGTAGTTCTATTAATAGTCGAGTTCATACTACTAATGTGAATCGAAATGGCTATCGTTATTATTTACCTAAAGGGTTATTTATTAAATCAAGTAAAGAATTTAATGAAATTATTAGTGATCAAAAGTATTTTTATTATTTATATGTAGATATTGTAAGTTATGATAGTGAAATTGGCTTTTCTTATACGGTGAATCAAGAGGCTTATTATTCTGCAAGTTTGGTTCATCAAGATAAAAATGGCTTTATAGAAATAAATAATTATGAAAATGATCAATATTTAATTGAAATTATGTATAATTATGCTAAAATAGAAGTAGTAGCATATGAAAAAGATATTAAAAAGGTTGTTGCATATGCTATGAGCATATTAACATCAATTACGTATAATAATAGTGTGATTGAAAATTATTTAGGTGAAGATATCTTTGAATCATCTGAAGAAAAATATGACATTTTTGAGATTGTAGGTAGTGATAATTATTTACAATTTACAGAAGATATAGAAGTAACTGATGAAATAAGAGATCCGGATTATGTAAATTAGGAAGGTGGATATTATGGGTTTAGTAAGTAAACTTAAAAACATATTATTTGAAGAGGAAGAAGTAGAAATTCCGGTTATTGAAAAAAAAGGAAAAAAGCCTGAGGTGGTTCGAGAATATAAAGAATTACCTAAAAAAGAGGAAGTAAAAGTAACAAATTATCAAAATTATGATCATTTGGAGCCTGTAATTCGTGAAGAAAAGAAAATGGAAGATAAAGTTCGTTTTAATGCGGATAATGATCATGTTGTAAGTGAGCGTGAACTTTTTAAGAGTGAAAAGACTTTTAATTTTCCAGCTTTTGATGAGGAAGAGTTTGATAGTTTTGTTCCTAAAAAAAGAACTACTAATGTATTAGAACATGAGCGCAGAAAAACAGAGAAAAAAAATGAATATAAACCAGAATATAGAAAAGACTATAAAAAGCCAGAAGAAACAAAAGAGGTAAAAAAATTTAAACCATCTCCCATTATTAGTCCTGTTTATGGTATTTTAGATAAAAATTATACTCCTGATGAAATTACGACAAGAACTGAGGTTCCTTCAAGAACATTAGATGTGGATACTGTAAGAAAAAAAGCTTTTGGTTCCTCAGAAGAAAAAACAGTAGAAAAGATTGATATAAAAGATGAAGAGCTTGTAATGGATCAAGTTTTAGAAGAAAAAATAGAAAAAGCTAGAACAATTGATGAATTATTAAAAGATAGTAGTGATGAAGTAATTAATATTAATGATGCCATTGATGATGAGATTGATAAATCATTTTCTGAGATTGAACCATTAGAAAATGAAGAAGAATTAAATCCAGTAAAGGAAGAAAAACATGAGAGTAATTTGGAAAATGATACTCTTGAAAATGATTTATTTGATTTAATTGATTCAATGTATGAGAATAGAGAGGAGGAAAAATAATGGACTTTTGGTTATCTTTTTTACCAATTATCATTTATATTTTATTAATTATTTTATTGGTTATTGGTATTATATTAGGAATTAAGTCAATTATTACGATTAACAAGGTAGAAAAAGTTGTGGATGATGTAAATGAGAAAGTGGAATCTTTAAATGGTTTGTTCCAAATAGTTGATTTTACTACTGATAAATTAGTTGCTATTACTGATAAAGTAGTAGATGGTTTATCATCTTTTGCATCAAAGTTGTTTTTTAGAAAGAAAAATAAGAAAAGAAAGGAAGAGGAAGATGAGTAAGAATAAAAGTGGATTTGGTAAGTTTTTATTAGGTGCTGGTATTGGATTAGGTTTAGGAATTTTATTTGCTCCTAAAAGTGGTAAAGAAACAAGGGTAGATTTAAAAAAGAAAATGGATAATTTAATTGATAAAGCTAAAAATATTGATGTTGAAGAAGTAAAAGAAACTATTGAAAATAAAGTAAATGAAATTAAAGAAGATCTTAAAAATTTAGATAAGGAAGTAGTAGCAGAAAAGATCAAAGAAGGATCAAAAAAAATTAAGAAGAAAGCAGATGAACTAGTTCAATATGCTGTAAAAAAAGGGACTCCTATAATTGAGGCTGCTGCAAGAGAAGTAAAAGAATCTACTATTAAAACATTAGAATCTATTACCGCTAAGTTAAAAGAAGAAGAACCTAAGAAATTATCTAAATCTAGTAAGTAATTGTTTTTTAAAAACAAGAATATATGATGTGAATCGATTTAGGAGACATTAGTATTTCTTGTTTTTTTTATTTTGATTAATTTATGTCTATTACCTTGACTTTTTAGAATATTAACGATATACTAGGCATATAGGAAAGTAGGGTGGTAGAATGGAAAAAGAATATCAGATTAGTTGGCTTAAAATTATTGGTATTACGGCACTTATTGTAGGAGTTATTGTGCTTATTTGTCTTCTTTATCCTAAGAAGGATAATACACTTTTAACACAACAAACTTATATTAGTAATATCACTTTAATGAAAGATGCGGGGTTTGAATATTTTTCAGGTAGTCATTTACCTAAAGAAATTGGAGATTCGGAACGACTTAGTTTAGATGAGATGCTAGCACGTAATTTGATTGTGGAGTTTTTGGATGAAGAAGGAAATAGTTGCCATACTCAAAATAGTTACATAGAAGCAACAAAGACTATGGACAATGAGTATGAAATGAGCGTTTATTTAAGTTGTGATAATAAATCAGATTATATTGTTACTTCTATTTCTAATGAGGTAACTTGTACGGATTGTAACACGACAAATCAGGAAAGTAGTAAAGAAGAGATAAATGAAGAAGAAATTCCATCATCTTCTATAAACAATAACAATTCTAATAATAGTACTAATTCTAGTAATAGTAATAGCTCAAGTAGTGGAAACAGCCGTCCTGTTGAAATTACTCAAAATACCAATGTAAATATCAATTATGTAGATAGTTGTTGTACAAATGGTAATAATGGCAATTGCAATGATAATTGTTTGACAAATGTATATCATTCTGTAGCTTTTGATTCTAATGGAGGTAGTGTAATTCATACACAGATTATAAAACATGGTGGTTATGCTACTTATGTAGAGCCATATCGTTACGGTTATGAATTTTTAGGATGGTATTTGAATGGAGTAAAATATGATTTTAATACTCCTGTTACAGAGCAAATTGTTTTAGTAGCAAAATGGGAAAAGAAAGAAGAGCAAAAACCATCAGAAACATTTATTGTGAATTTTGAATCTAATGGAGGAACATCTGTTGATTTTCAAAGAGTTGAAAAAAATGATTTAGTAAAAAGACCTAATAATCCTACACGTGAATGTTATCGCTTTTTAGGTTGGTATATAGATTCTGCATTAACAGAGAAGTATGATTTTAATACTCCAGTTACCAGTGATATGACTTTATATGCTAAATGGCAGGATGATGGCTCTTGTACAGTTCGTACTTATCGAGTTAAATTTGATTCTAATAAAGGAAGTAGTGTTGCAACACAATGGGTAGAGGAAGGAGATCGTGCTTATCAACCTAAAGATCCTAAGAGAGATGGATATGAATTTGTAGGATGGTATTTAAATGGTAAGAAATTTAACTTTAATACCCGCATTTATGAAGATATTACTTTAGAAGCAAAATGGGAAGATGTTCAAGAAAAGTATAATAAATATTGTAAAATAGAAGAAGATACTTATTATTCTATTAGCTATGTTTCAGCAAATCAAAATACATGGAATTATTCATGGCAAGTACGTTTTTATAATCTTAATCATGTTCAAAATCTTAAAGTGATAGATGCTGGATATTTGACAACTACTAATATGTATAATAGAGCTTATCAAGAGTCCTATGATAAAGGTATTGTAATGGTAGGAGCAACAGGAAAATACAATGTAGCTGTTACTTCTGGTACAATGCTTAAAGAATATTCACTAAAGTCTAATAATTTTGGATTCTCCGTCAATATTCCATATTATCAGAATGGATATTGGTATACTGATCTTTCAGTAAACATTCGAAATTATAGTAATTTAAGTCCTTATTATGCTAGTAATTTAGGAAGTAGTATTTACTTTGTACCTTTCTACTTTACTACTCAATATACAAATTTAGATAAATGTACAACTGATAAAGCATCTAATCGTTATAAATATGATAATTATGAGATTGTAGATACTTTTTGGAGATAAATTAGCGTTGAAGAAATTTACAACTTTGGAGCTAAATCGTAGATATGCGTTAAATAAAAAAGAGTATGAAGTTAAGTTCATAAATTAAGGGTGGTACCGCGGGTGAACTCGTCCCTTATTTATGGACTTTTTATTGTTAGAAAGGAAGAGAAAAGTGCTTGATTTAAAAAGAAAATATGCTAGGTTTTTGGTTGAAGGATGTTTGAAATTAAAAAAAGGAGATAAACTTTTTATTATTGGTTATACTTTAATTAAAGATTTTATTGATTTAGTTATTGATGAAGCTGGTAAAATGGGAATTACAGATATTAAAACTTTAATTAATGATCCCTTTAAACAAAAAGAATTATACTTAACGAAGTCTTTTTTAGAAATTGTTAATAATCCTATAATGGATCGGAAAATATATAACAAAATGGCTAGAGAAGGATATGCTTTTTTAAGTTTATCTTCTCCTTTACCTGGATTTTATGAAGATGTTGATGCTTCTTTATTAAGTAAAGTCTATGCTTATCAAATGAAAAGTATTACAGAATATAAAGATTATCAATTAAAAGGACTTATAAAATGGAATATTTCAGCTGTACCTAATAAGATATGGGCAAAAGATATTTTAGGAGAAGATGATGAAGATCACTTATGGGATATTATCTTTGATATATGTTTGATTAAAGAGGAAAATCCAACACTTCTTTGGAAAGAAAAAATGAATGAGTTAAAAAGAAGGGCTAAATATTTAAATGAGCTTAATATTGATTACTTTATCTATCATAATTCTTTAGGAACTAATTTGGAAATTGGGTTAACTCAAAATTATTTATTTCAAAGTGCTGATGGAGAAAATATTGTTAATATGCCAACAGAAGAAGTGTTTACTTCACCAGATAAACTTCGAGTAAATGGCCGTGTTTATTCTTCTAAACTGCTTTTATATAATGGGAATATAATTGAAGATTTTTGGTTAGAATTTAAGGATGGACGGATAGTAGATTTTGATGCGAAAAAAGGAAAAGAAATTTTAAAAGGTATTATAGATACAGATGAGGGATCACATTATTTGGGAGAAGTAGCTTTAGTTGATTATACTAGTCCAATTTCTTTAACTAATATTTTATTTAAAAATACACTTTTTGATGAAAATGCTAGCTGTCATTTAGCAATTGGACAATCTTTTGCAGAATGTATTCAAGATGGGTTTATTTTATCTAAGGAGGAATTAAGTGAAATGGGACTTAATATGTCTTCTTTACATGTTGATTTCTTTATTGGAACTAGTGATTTAGAAATCAAAGCTGTCTTGCAAAATAAGGAAGAAATAGTTATAATGAAAGACGGGAATTTTGTGGAGGTAAAAAAATGAATTTATATGAAGATTTAAAGTGGAGAGGACTTTTGAAAGACATATCTAGTCCTAAGATAGAGGAATTATTAAATGGTGAAGGAGTTACATTTTATATTGGTACAGATCCTACAGGTGATTCATTGCATATTGGACATTTTTCTTCTTTTTTAATTGCTAGTCGTCTAAAAAAAGCAGGACATCATCCTATTTTACTTATTGGTGGGGCAACAGGGCAAATTGGAGATCCTAAACCAACTGCGGAGAGAGCTATGATTACAAAAGAAGCAGTTGCTCATAATGTAGATGCCTTAACTAATCAAGTAAAGAAAATATTTGGTTTTGAGATTGTAAATAATTATGATTGGAGTAAAGATATTAATTTTATAGATTATTTACGAGACTATGGAAAATATTTTAGTATTAACTATATGTTAGATAAGGATATTATTAAAAGAAGATTGGATGCGGGTATTACGTATACAGAATTTTCTTATATGATTATGCAATCTTTAGATTTTTTGTGGTTGTATCAAAATAAGGGATGTATTATGCAAGTTGCAGGTCAAGATCAATGGGGAAATATTACGGCTGGTATCGATTTAATTCGTAAAAAAACTGGTCAGGAAGCTTATGGTTTTACAATGCCTCTTATTACTAAGAAAGATGGAACAAAGTTTGGTAAAAGTGAAGGGAATGCTATATGGTTAGATATTAATAAAACTAGTAGCTATGAAATGTATCAGTTCTTTATTAATACAGAAGATGATATGGTAATTGATTATTTAAAAAAATTAACCTTTTTATCTAAGGAAGAAATAGAAGAAATAGAAAAAATTCATAGTGAAAAACCAGAACTTCGCATTGCTCATAAAAAATTGGCAGAAGAAGTTATTACTTTTTTACATGGTCATGAAGAATATGAGAGAGCAGTTAAAATTAGTGAATCATTATTTAGTGAGAATGTTGTGGCCCTTACTAGTGAAGAAGTTATTTCTTCTTTAAAGGGCGTTCCTAATGTAGATGTTGTTCTTGGTAAATCTATTGTAGATATTTTAGTTGAAAGTAAAATTGTTAATAGTAAAAGAGAAGCTAGAGAGTTTGTTGGAGCTGGTGCTATTAGTATTAATAATAAAAAGATTATGGATTTAGATTATATTCTTAATAAAGAAAATACTATTGATGGGAAAGTACTTATTATTAAAAGGGGAAAGAAAAACTATTATTTAGGTTTAGTAAAAGAAGGAAATTAGGCTTATAGCCTATTTTCTTTTTAGAAGAAAACATATGATATATTAGAAAGTGTGGTAATTATGAATAATAATATGTATCAAATGAGACCACCTCGTATTCAAGGTAATAATGATCGTTTTATTTTTCCATTTTTAACTGGAGCTTTAGTTGGTGGAGCAGCAGTTGGGTTAACTAGACCAAGACCAATTGTTAATGTAGCACCTCAAGGACCAAATTATGGAGTAAGGCCTTTATACCAGCCTCCGTATTCGTATTATTCTTATGGAGGATATATACCTGGTCCTTATGGATATTAAAAGTATACTTCGGTATGCTTTTTATGTGTTAAAAAATGAGGATTGAAATAATAATAGAAATATGGTTTAATTAATAGGTAGAGGTAGGAAGTATGAAAAAAGTATTGATTATTTTTATTATTGTTTTAGCAGTTATTGTTATTGGAGTAGGAATTTTTTATGTTACTACGCATGATTTTAATGTTGATAAAAAAAGTGAATCTCAAAAGGAAAATGTTGAATTAAATGATGGTAATATTGAAGTAAAGAAGGAAGATCAAATTATTTTAGTGGAAACTAAAAAAATAGAAGATTCCTTTGTTCAAAAATATGAAATTGTTATAAATGGTTTAGAAAAAACATTTGAAATAGAATTTTTGTATCGTCATAATGAAGATTTAAAGGAACAATCCTTAACTGGTGATTATAATGGGGCAACTTTATATGCTTATTATGAAACTTATAATGATAATAAAACAGAATTTGATATTAATATGATTTCTAGTAGTTTTAATGAGAAGAATTTTTCTTTTATTAATGGAGAAGATGGGAAGTCCTATTTGCTCATTCATACTAGTATTTATCCAGATTTGGCTGGAGAAGAAGATAAATTGTATATTTTAAATGAAAATTTAGAGTTTGTTAATAATGATTTAGTAGATTATTCTGGAAGTAGTGAAACACGTGGGATGACTATTATGTCTACTTATACAGGTTATACTTTAAAAGATAATGAATATCCTTGGTATACTGATAGTTTTAATGCTTGTACTACTCCTTCAAATTGTTACATTGATATTAAAGTAGAAGATGATAAAATTTATTATTTAGTACCTGTATTAAATAGTTTGGAGAATACAGAAAACGGGGAAGAAGAAGTAAAAGATTATGGAGAATTAGAAGAGAGAGTGTATACAATAAAGGATAGTCAATTAAGATATGAAGTAATAAAAAGATATACAATAGTTGGAATTGCAGGTCAAGTCAAATAATGTAGATTAATAATTTATTAGTGTAAATATATGGCAAGTGTATTCTATACACTTGAATTTTTTTATGGTACAATATTAATGAGGTCGATTTAGATGTTAGAACAAATTGTTCATTATTTGATAGAAAATCGTATTACTATTTCAACTATGGAATCTTGTACTGGGGGATTACTTGCAAGTCTTATTACAGATATACCTGATGCTAGTACTATTTTAAAATTTAGTGCGGTTACTTATAGTACTGATTTTAAAATTAAAATGGGTGTATCTAAAAAAGTAATTGATACTTATACGGTATATAGTAAAGAAACCGCTATGGAGATGGCTTTAGCAATTAGTGATTTTACGAAAAGTGATTTAGGAGTGGGAATTACGGGGAGACTTACTAGTAATGTTTGCAAAGAAAAAGGGGTTTATCTTTGCATTTATGATCGAAGGGTAAATCGATATTATTCCGAATATATTCCTATTTTAAAAAATAAACGTTCAGATAATAAGATGGAAGTAATACAAGCTTTTGTGCTACTCTTTAATTCGACAATAAAATAAAAGATTCTGTGTTATATTGAACATGGTGATGATTATGAAAGTGAAAATATTTGATGAATCTCATGAGAAAGATTTAGAAGGACAAATTAATTCTTTTTTAAGTGAAGTTTCTGGTGAGGTGATTGATATTAAATTTAGTACGGCGATCTCTATGTTTGGAGAAGAGCAAATTTATTGTTTTACTGCAATGATTATTTATACTAGTTAGGAGTGTATTATGAAAAAAAATTCATTTATAGAAGGAACAATTATTGCTACTATTTGTATTATAGTTGTAAAAATATTAGGGATGCTTTATGTTATTCCTTTTTATGCAATCGTTGGATCAGATGGCGGATCTTTATATTCTTATGCCTATAATATTTATGGATTATTTTTAGAGATTGCTACTGCGGGTATTCCTATTGCTGTTAGTAAACTTATAAATGAATTTAATACGCTCAATAAACAAGAAGCTAAAATTAGAACTTTTAAAATAGGTAAGAAATTATTAAGTTTTATTGCAATTATTGCTTTTGCTCTTCTTTTTATTTTTGCTCCGCAAATTTCTAATTTGATTATTGGAGATATGACAGGTGGAAATACGGTTCAGGATGTTACTTTTGTGATTCGCTGTGTATCTTTTTCTTTACTTGTTTTTCCTTTTTTAAGTGTTTCTAGAGGTTTTTTTCAAGGACATAATATTATTTCTGTTTCTAGTATATCACAGGTTATTGAACAAGTGGTTCGAGTTTTAGTGATCATTTGTGGCAGTTATATTGCTCTTAAATGGCTTCATCTTGATTTGACGATTGTGGTTGGAGTAGCTGTTTTTGGAGCTTTTATTGGGGGATTATCAGCCTTTTTTTACGTTCGTCAAAAGCTTAAAGAAAATAAAAAAGAACTACATTTAGTAGAACATTTTGATGTAAAAGATGATGTTTCAAATAAAGATATTATTAAAAAAATTATTCAGTATGCTTTACCAGTAGTTATTGTGAGTATTGCTTTTACTATTTATAATAACGTAGATATGATTTTAGTTTTGAGGACTATGGATTATTTGGGTATTGATGCTTTAGAAGCAGAATTTATTGCTTCTAGTATTTCAACTTGGGCACCTAAGATTAGTATTGTTGTTACATCTATTGCTTTGGGATTATCTGCAAGTTTGATTCCTAATATGGTAGAGGCATTTACATTAAAGAAATATGATGATTTAAATCATAAATTTAATAAATCTTTACAAATTATTTTATTTATTAGTTTACCAATGTGTATAGGAATTAGTTTATTAGCATCTTCTATATGGACAGTTTTTTATGGTTATAGTTCTATTGGAACAAATATTTTGGCTTTTGCTATTTTTGCTCCTCTTTTTACTAATTTATATACTGTTTGTAACCATACTTTGCAAAGTATGAATAAATTTAAATGGGTTTATATCAGTTCTATATCAGGTATTGTTATTAATGCTTTATTAGATGTTCCTTTTATGTTACTCTTTGATTCATTAGGTGCTCCAGCTTATTGGGGAGCTACTTTAGCTACCATTGTTGGATTTAGTATTACTATTTTAATAGCTGTTTTGTATTTAAGAAAGGAATATCGTTTCCAATATCATGACACCAAAAAAATGTTTATGAAAATGATTGTTCCTCTTGTTACAATGATTGTTGTTGTTTTAGTTATGAAGTTATTTATTCCTATTGATTTTAATAGTAGATTTGCTTGTGTTATGTATATTGCGGTTATAGCATTAGTTGGAGCTTTTAGTTATTTTATTATTTCTCATAAAATGGGACTTATAGATGAAATTTTAGGAAAGGATTATTTACAAAAATTAAAAAATAAATTTATAAAAAATAAAAAAGAGGTCTAATTTAGACCATATACATGTTTGTTGTTGTATCAATTTCCTCAACAGGGTAAAGATTGGTATTTTCTAATTTAGTTATGCGAGCATCTAAACGATTTATTTGTCTTTCTAACTTAGATAAGCGAGACTCTATGTCGCTATAATCATAATTTGGAATATTAGGAATGTTTGCATTCATGTTATTAGGTGTGTTATAATTCATGGGTGTAGGTCCAGCATAGAAGCTAGATTGAGAGCTTGTAGTAAACGGTTGGTTGGCTATATTCATGTTAGGGGCAGGAATATTTGTTTGGTTAAAATATCCTGATTCTTGAAAAAAAGCATTTCGATCTTTTTTCATATACACTTATCCTTTCAATTTATTATATGTTAGATATAGAAAGTAGTGATATTATGCGTCTTAGAAATTTAAAAAATAAAGATTTTTTATTAGAAAATTGTAATTATTTGGTGAAGGATCCTTTTTTGTATAAAGGAAAGTGGAGTGAATTATTTTCAAATGGTTTTCCTATTCATTTAGAAATAGGCATGGGTAAAGGAGATTTTATTTATGATATGGCTCGGTTGCATCCAAATATTAATTTTATTGGTGTTGAAAAATATAGCAATGTTTTAGCACGAGCTATTAAGAAGTATCCAGTTGGATTGCCTAATTTAAGAATTATTAATTTAGATGCTTTAAGACTTGAAGAAGTGTTTTCTTCGGAAATTACTACTATATATCTTAATTTTTCTGATCCATGGCCAAAGAAAGCCAATAAAAATAGACGTCTTACTAGCGAGGTATTCTTACAGATTTATGATCATATATTTCTAAATACTTCTCATATTGTTATGAAAACTGATAATTTGGGATTGTTTGCAAGTTCTCTTGTTAGTTTGAGTAATTATGGCTATGTATTTTCTAATGTTCATTTCGATTTACATCATAGTGATATTCCAAATGTTTTAACTGAGTATGAAAAAAAGTTTCAGGCATTAGGAGCCAAAATTAATTATTTAGATGCAAAAAAATAAGGATATGGGTTTAAACATATCCTTTATTCATTAATTAATACAGCATGAATTACTAATCTTTTAGTTCCATTGTTACTGCATGTAGATAGTGTTATGATTTTATCATCAGCATTTACGGGAACATTAAAATTATATATACTGCGTTTTGTTATCATATCTATAAAATCTAGAAAATCATTATCATCTTCAAAGAATACTTTGATGTAATCGTTTGTTTTAGGGACACGGTATATTGAAAATATTTTAAAATGCATATTTTCATATAGAGTATTGTAAGTAATTATTTGATTTTCTGGATTTGTGTACCAACTTGCATTAGCCGTTTTATGAAGTGTTCCAAACATTACTCCACTGTAGTACATATTATGACCATAAATAATATTATTTTTATCTAAATTCATAGAATCATTACGAAAATCCAGATAAATCCAACCATTCGCATTCTTTTCTTTATTTATGTTATGATCTAGATAATAATCATTATCATCTGCTTGAACAACTGGGTAGTTAATATTTGTGTTATTTACAACCAGTTCTCCAACTACATCTTCATTTACAGAAAGTAAAGAAGCTAAATTAGAATTGATAATTGGCTTAATGTTGTTTAGGTCTAATTCTTCTTCTTTTGCTTGTTCTATGTTTTCTTCATTTTTTTCTTTAATAATTGTACTGGGATCAGTTTCTTCTATTACTTCGGCTAGATTTTCTTTAATTTTATTTACTTGTTTATAGGCTACATAATTAGAAATACCTATATAAGTTACTATTAAAATTACTAGACTTGATATAATTAGTCCACAAACTTTTAAAGTGTTGGTGATCGCTTGCCTAAAAATGTTTTTATCTAAGTATTCTTTGGTATATTCTAAGGATAAATATATTTTATATTTCTTTTTATAAATTTTATTTCTTTGTTTTAAATATTCTGCTTTTTTTTCTTCTGTGATATTTTCGTGAATGATTATTTTTAAATTTTTACGATTATATTTTATTAATAAATTTACTAAATTTTCTAGTTCATTATTTATGAGGCTATTTATATGAATTGTTTTTAAATATTTATTTATTTTGAGAAAATCTTGTAAATCTTTTAAATCCTCTAAAGAAAGAGGGAAGGTGATTCTAATATTAGTTTTATAATAAATGTTAGAATATCTTAATAAATTGTTCTTTTCCATAAAATTGCTTAAATAGAGTATTTCACATTTTGAGGTACATGTAATATTAAATTTGTCTAATAATTCAATCATGAATGGTTGTAGATTATAGCAAGTAACACTTTTAATATGATTTATTTGTGTTAGTAATTCACATATTTCATAAGTTAATGTTTCTTCTTCTTTTATTTCTAGTTCTGTTATATTGCTTGCTTTTTTTAATAGTTTTAAAATAAGAGGAGCTAATTCTATTTTACTGATAATTACTTTATTTACATTATACTGTAGGGATAATTCTTTAATAAAAGAAGAAAGAATTTTCATGTTTTCTTTTATGTAGACATCACTAAAAATTAGTTCATTGTTACTGATGATATTTGTATTTATTAAATCATTATTAATTGAACTATTATTTGTTTTATAGGAAAAAATAATGTTTTTATTATGTATGCTTATTAATATTTTTTTCACACTATTCACCATTACTATCATATCATAGATTGACATTTTTTTAAATATTTTTAAAAAAGAACTTTCTTTTTTACATTTTTATGTTATAATTAGTACATAATAATAGTAAAGGAAGAGGTTATATGATTAGAAGAGTTACTATGATACTTAGTTTTATAGCAGTAGCTATATTAGTTATGCCCCAAACAGTTTTAGCAGCTGGATTTACTCAAAGTGATCCACATCTTAGTACAGAAGATATTTCTTTTGGACAGTTTGGTACTATTAAAGCAGGAGATTATACTTGGACTTATTCAAATAAAGAAGCAAAAGAAAAGACTTGGACTATTTCGGTCAATACGGATAGTAAATATATTTATTTTCAATTAATTCCAAGCAGTGTAAAGATTGATAGTGTTAGTGTAAGTTCTGGTTTTGTGATTGTTTCTCAACCTGAAAATAGTGATGGTACAAGGGATGTATTTATTGAAGCTTCTGGAAGTTCTACTAATTTAAAAATAACGGTTAAGACTACTGATACTGCTGATACAGGGTGTATGTTAGATGTTTCACCTTATCGATTAAATTGTTCAGTAAAAGTTGATGGTTATTATTTTGATAATAATGGAAATCCTATTTCAGAAGAAGAATATAATCAGGTTTGTGGTAATACAACTAATCCTGATAATCCTAATGATGTTCCAAATAGTGAGACAGGAAGTGTAATTCCTTATGTAGCTATTGGTGGTGGACTTGCGGCAATAGTAGTGGTTTATTTGTTTAGTAGAAAATCTAATAAAGTATATAAAATATAAAGTGTTAACAAGGTTGTTAATGCTTTTTTATTAGATTTTGGGTTTACTTATTATGGGTTTTTGTGGTATAGTAAAAAACAAGAGGTGGAATGATATGCGTGAGTTTACAGAACAAGAATTAGTTAGGAGAGAAAAACTTAATAAAATTAGAGAATTTGGAATTGATCCATTTGGGCACCGTTTTTCAGTTACTGATTTTTCACAAGATATTAAAGATCAATGTGTTGGTCTTACTCATGATGAATTAGAAGAAAAAGACATCATGGTTAGAATTGCTGGAAGAATTATGTTTATTCGAAAAATGGGAAAAGCTAGTTTTTTCTCTTTGAAAGATAAACTTGGAAATATTCAAGTATATATTTCAATAAATGACGTTGGTGAAGAGGCTTATTCATTATTTAAAACAGCTGATATTGGTGATATTGTTGGAGTATATGGAAAAGTAATGCTTACTCAAACAGGAGAAGTAACCGTTAAATGTTTAGAATATACTCATTTAGTAAAATCACTTAAACCATTACCTGAGAAGTATCATGGTCTTAATGATGTAGAGGAAAGATTTAGAAGAAGATATGTTGACTTAATTATGAATGATGATGCTAGAAAAGTAGCTTTTGCTAGACCAAAAATTATTCGCTCTATTCAACATTATTTAGATCATTTAGGTTATGTAGAAGTAGAGACTCCTATTTTAGGTACTATTTTAGGAGGTGCTTCTGCGAAGCCTTTTATTACTCATCATAATGCTCAAAATATTGATATGTATTTGCGAATTGCTACAGAGCTTAATTTAAAAAGATTATTAGTTGGTGGTATGGATGCGGTTTATGAAATTGGACGAATTTTTAGAAATGAAGGGATGGATCGTAAACATAATCCAGAATTTACGACAATTGAACTTTATAAAGCTTTTTCAGATTTAGAGGGAATGATGGATGTTACAGAAGGTATTATAAGCACGTGTGCAATGGAGCTTAATGGTACTTATGAAGTAGAATTTTTAGGACATCATATTAATTTAGCTCCTGGATTTAAAAGAGCACATATGGTTGATCTTATTCGTGAAAAAACAGGCATTAATTTTTTTAATGTAAAAACTTTAGAGGAAGCCCAAAGATTAGCTCGAGAAAATGATGTAGAGTTAGAAAGTCATTTTGCTTTTGGGCATATTGTAAATGCTTTTTTTGAAAAATTTGTTGAAGATACTATTATAGAGCCAACTTTTGTTTTTGGACATCCTATTGAAATTAGTCCTTTAGCTAAGAAAGATCCTAATGATCCTAGATTTACTCAAAGATTTGAATTATTCATTATTGGTAGTGAATATGCTAATGCATTTACAGAATTAAATGATCCAATTGATCAATATGAAAGATTTGAAAATCAACTAAAAGAAAGAGAGCTTGGCAATGATGAAGCTAACGACATGGATATTGATTTTGTCGAAGCTTTGGAATATGGTATGCCTCCTGCTGGTGGTATGGGTATGGGAATTGATCGTTTGGTTATGCTTCTTACAGGAAGCGAAACAATTCGAGAAGTTATTTTATTCCCAACTATGAAACCTCTTAGAGAGGGAAATGAAAAAAATAGTATTAAAGAAAAATTAGAAGATAAGAAGATTGATTTTTCTAAAGTTAAAATAGAACCTCTTTTTGAAGAAATGGTCGATTTTGATACCTTTTCTAAGTCAGATTTTCGGGCTGTTAAAATTGAGAATTGTGAAGCAGTTCCTAAGTCTAGTAAACTTCTTAAATTTACACTTAATGATGGAACTGATCGTAAGCGTACGATTTTAAGTGGTATTCATGAATATTATGAACCAGATGAACTTATTGGAAAAACCGCTATTGCTATTGTGAATCTTCCAACAAGAAAAATGATGGGTATTGATTCAGAAGGAATGCTTATTTCAGCTGTTCATGAGGAAGACGGTCATGAAGGATTGCATCTTTTGATTGTTGATGATCATATTCCAGCTGGTGCCAAATTATATTAGAATTATTTTAAAAAAGATGAATGAAAATTTGTCTTTTTTTAATTTTTACTAAATATGTTAGTTTGATAAATGAAAGAACACTTTTTTATTAATGAAAATATATGATTTGATTAGAGAATGACATTAAATTGGTTATTTGACTCTTTTTTCTTTTTCTTATATATTGGGTGCAGGAAAGGGAAATATATATGAAATATAAAGATACGTTAATGAATGATTTATTATTTAAAGAAACATTTGCTAATCCAGATAATAGAAGACAGTTAGAATTTTTATTAGAACAAATATTGGAATATCCAGTGGGATATTTACACAATAAATTAGAAGTAGGAGAACATTACTATGAATTAGGAAAAACAATTCAGATCAATTTTATAGAGAATAGCAAATTGGATTTAGGAGAAGAAGTAATAGAGAATTTTTATATTACTAGTGAACATAATTCAAAGATTAAATTAGGGAAAGATCGTTTCTGTGTCAAGGTAGTGCAAATTGACAAAGCAAGAGAGTTAGACTATACTAAAAATGTCTTAGAAAAATGGTTGAAATTTATTGGAACAAAAGATGAGAAAGAGCGAGAAAAGATAGCCAAAGGGGATGAGTTATTAATGGAATTACATGAATGGATACATAAATATGTAAATGATGAAGAGAAACAAGAGAAACTAAACAAATGGAATATGTTAATTGCAAAGAATCATGCAGTGGAATTAGAAAGAATGGAAATCGCTAAAAATATGTTAAAAGATGGCATTTCAAAAGATAAAATATCTGGATATACTGGATTATCTGTTGAAGAAATAGAAAAGTTAAAGGAAAAAGACTAGATTTTGATAAGAAAAGAATATTTTTCTTTTTTAAAATGATTTTTCACAAAAAATTCATAGAAAAATAACACTTTTTTCTTTTTTTTTAAAATGATTTGTATTATAATCAATGTTAGGAGGGAATTTATGAAGAAAAAAGAAAAAAAGTATGGTCTTTTAAAAGGTGTTTTAATATTAGTTGTATTAGCATTTGTTCTTTCTTGGGTTATTCCAACAGGAGGATATACTTCAACAGGTTATTCTTCAACAGGAATGGCTAGGTTAGGAATCTATGATATTGCTTATACTATTTATTATGCTTTATCTTTTGCAGTAGATAAAATTGTGATTTTATTTGCAATTGGAGCTTTTTATGGTGTGCTTACTAAAACACAAGCATATGAAAGAATTGTCTCAGGAATTGCTCATAAAATTAAGCATAAAAAAGTAGCAGTAGTGGTTATTTCAATTATTTTAGCAGCTTTAACTAGTTTACTTACTCAGACTTTTGTTGTATTAATTTTTGTTCCTTTTATTATTTCAATTTTAAACCGTTTAAAATTTGATAAAATGACAATTTTAGCTACAACATTTGGTTCTATTTTAGTAGGAGTTATGGGTGCTACTTATGGTACAGATGGTATTTCTATGTTTAATTATTATTTAGGATATACTCAAAGTACTCCTTATGAAATGCCAGCTCTTTTAGTACGAGGAGGAATTTTAGGAATCGGCTTATTACTATTTAATTTCTTTATATTAACTCATATGAGTAAAGTAGAAAAGGATGCTTTGACGGTTGATTTGTTTTCAGTTGAAGTTGAAGAAGAGCGAAATAAAAAGACTAAAAATATGATTCCAATTATAGTAGTAGGAGTGGTATTGTTTGCAATTTGTATTTTAGGCTTTGTTAATTGGAAGGGTAATTTTGGAATTGAAGCTTTTGATAATTTTCACTCTTTGATTACGGAGGATATTAAAATAGGATCAAGTTCTAATGAGTTCTTTATTTTTAAAGATTTACTTGGAACTGGTATTACTGCTTTAGGTTCATGGAATAATATTACCATTAGTGCATTTTTAATGTTGTTTACTATTATTCTTGCTTTATGTTATCGTTTTAAAATGAATGATTTTATTGAGGCAGTGATAAATGGAATTAAAAAACTTATTCTTCCATCTTTATGTATAGTTGGTGCATATATGTTAATGATTGTAGTTTATCAATCAACTTATATGGCTACTATCGTAAATAAATTACTTACTTTAACAGATAGCTTTAATATTGCAACTATGACTTTATCATCTTTATTACTTAATATTTTCCATACAGATTTAGGATTTACAGGTTGGGTTATGGGATCATATTTACCAGTTGAATATGTTGATTATATGGGACCTGTTTATACTATTTTTACTTCTTTATATGGATTTGTACAATTCTTTATTCCAACTAGTATGATTTTAGGAATTGGACTTGTTTCATTAAAAGTTAAATTTAGTGATTGGTTAAAATATATATGGAGATTTTTACTTGGAATGTTTATTTGTTTATTAGTAATTTTTATTCTAATGACTATTATTTAAAGAAGCTTTATGATGGCTTCTTTTTGCGTTATTTTTATTGAAAAAATGATTGAGCCATGTTATAATTTAAATTATGAGGTTGGTGTATACTATGAGGAAATTGAAAGCTTTTAGTTTTGCATTACTTTTGTTTTTAGCCAGTAGTACTTATGCTTATGCAGCGTGTGATGTTACTGAGACAAATGAGCTAAATAGTTTGGCTGCAAATGTGGGTGTTGACTATGAAGTTATAGAAAAAGAAATTACTGTAGATGAAGGATTTAATCCGCCAGATGGATTAACAGATGAGGAACAAGAAAATTATGTCCCTAAAAAGTCTTATTTTAGAATATACATTAGAAATATTACAGAAGATTTATATGTTGTAGTTACTAATCAATCTACTAATCAGTCTACTACTTATACTTATTCAGATGCAGTAGATGGAGTAATATCATTTGATGAAGCTGTTTATATTTATAGTACTAATTATACTATAGAGATTTATAGTTCTACATCTACTAATTGCCCTGATACAAAACTTTATACGACTTATTTAACTACACCTCTGTATAATAATTATAGTGAGACAGCTATTTGTGATGGGATTGAAGATTTCTATTTATGTCATGAATATTTATCTGTTTCTATTGATAATATTTCATATGAAGATTTTTTAAGATTAGCTGAAGAATATAAAGCAGGTAAGTTAAATGCTGATGGAACAGAAAAAAATCCAGTTACAGAAGAAGAAAAGAATGGATTTATTGAGTTTTTAAAAGATAATGTGGTCATTGTTATAATAGTTGTAGTTATAATAATTGCTGCTGGGGGATTGATTACGTATGTGGTAATTAGAAAACAAAGGAGTAAGATAGTATGAAAAAGTTAAAGAATGCTAGTTTGTTTATTATTACCTTATTATTATTCGTTATTTTGGCACCATCTGCATCCGCTTTTGCAAATAGTCCTGCAAGTTGTGATGGCTATGGTTCTGAGCAGTGTCGTTCAACAAAAAATGGTAATATATTATCTGCAAAGGGCGTTATTAGTCAATTAAAATCTGCAACTAATACTTCTAAAGTTATAGTTGGAACAAATAACAGATATACTGCTAAAGGTAATCCTACTAACTATTATAGAGATATTGGGATAAAATATGTTGTTAATGGCTCTACGGTTAACAATGGTTATTTTTCTTCTTATTATGATAAATATGTTGGATCAGCTTTATTTTGTTTAGATGCACAATATGAAGGATATAATCCTTTATATGCTGAAAGATTTTTATTAGACAGTTCTTCTAGTGTTAAAGTAAAGGCTTTTGACGTTGCAGTTATGAGTGTTTTAGTAGATCATGGAATATTAGGATCTCCTAGTTCAAATATTGAAGATTATTTTTCAAGATTAGTAGCAATTAGAGGACTTTTGTATACTTTTGGTTTATATAATACTGCTAATTTGGAGTATAAAGGAGCATTTTATTCTAATTTAACAGCTGTTAATACTTGGTTAACAGAAAATTCTTCTTATTATGATAATTTAAATAGTGCTCTTAGTGCAGCAAACGCTGGATCTTTATCTCCACGTAGTACTTTTAGTGCTCATCCAAAATATTATTTTGGCACTACGAGTGGAAATGCTATGACGAATGCTAAAAATTATTATTATAGTGCATTACAAAAAGCTACAGAGTATGTTAATAATTTAAGTTCTCTTACTGATATTGATACTACTTCTGTTCTTCCACAAGCAACAGAAGTTGAAAAGATTGAAACAAATGATGGTGTATTTGTTCAAAAAGATGTAGTTCATACTATTGTTGTTTCTAATCTATCTTTAAATGATAAATTTATTATTAATAAAGGTACAAATGGTACAGGAATTAGTTATGCTAATAATACTCAATATGAAGGATTAACTGGTTATATTTCTTCTATTGAAATAGAGAATGGACCAATTTTGACTAATAGAGGAGAGATCGAATCGATTTTAGGGCAAGATTTAGTTGCACTAGGATATTTTAAAGAAAATAGTGTAACTACAGTTAAAATTACAGTCCATTTTGAAGGCTATGAATCTACAACTAATAATAGTATAAATAAATTAAAGTGTGGACAAGCTCCTATTAAATATTCTATTGGTGGTACTTCAACTACTTCTGAGTTTGGTGAGTATAGTAAATATGTAGGTGTTGTTTGGTATTCTGGTGAAAAAGAAGCACAAAGATATTTGGGCGTATATGAGTCAGATGGAAATCCTAGTCCTTGGACAAGTTCTTATGAGACTTATTTAATTGATGCTTGTGATTGTGATGATTTAATTGAGGCTTGTATTGCATCTGGATATATTGGCAGTAGTGAATGTCAAGAATTATTAGAAGCTGATTGTGGTGAATGTGCAGAACTTGAAGTAGAATGTGCATTTGGAGATGATGATGCTTGTGAAGAATTTGGAGCAGTTTGTGAAGTAGAATGCCCTACAGTTGTTGATAATTTTGATTGCTGTGATGCTGATAATAATTTGATTGTTTCTCCATTAGATAATCATGATGTTAATATAAAAGGACCTGATGAAGTTTACGCTTGTTTTGTTAGCCAAATTGATGGACAGGTAGATCGTAATGGTGATAAAGGCGCTGCTGATAAAGGCTCAGTTCCTGGGGCAGTGGATGACGAAGGAAATTCTTATACATTAGAACAAAATAAGTATTGTGTTGTTTCTTGTAAAGAAGATTATACAATGACTATGCCTACTGCTAAACTTGTAAATGCAGGTAGATACTTTACATTTAGTGCTGCGGTTGAAGGAACCAAAACATGTTATACTAATACGATTGATAGAGACTTGTATAATAAGGATATGTTAGATATTCAATATGAGATGGCCTACTGGTGGAATGAGTATAATAAATGGACTACTTTATTACCTACAATATATGAAACTGATTATGGAACCGCTTGTAGCGCTTGCTCAGAATCTACATGTGGTGTTTTAAATCCTCATTGTTGTAGTGGTTGTACAGACTGGTTGAGTTATTATGGTACTTGGAAAACAGAAGGAACTGCACGGAATTGGGCTTATTATAATGAGAGTAGATTTGCTTCTAAAGAATATAGTAACTCTGAACTTGCCACTGGTATTATGGAAGTAACTTATGGCTCTAAGGATGTTGAAGATAGCGTAACTTATGAAAGAATTTACGAAGATGGTGGATGTTGTACTACTACGACTTATTCTAAAGATACTGTTAATACAAAATCTGATTACCAAGAGCAAATTCAAAACAAAATTGATACTGCAAGTAGGAATTTATCACGTTTGAAAACTGAATATGATAACACGATTAAAGAGTATAATTCTTGCTCAGAATGGGAAACTGAAATTGAGTATGAACCAGAAGTATACTATGATTATGAAGAGGATTATTTGGCAGATTTAGCTAATGATTATGGAAGTATGGATGCCTCTGTTTCTGGAAAAGATACTACTGAGTGGTATTGTAATTCTAATGTTTCTAGTAATGGTTCTGAATCTCAAGCAGAATTAAAAGGACTTCAATATGATAGATGTTCTAAATCAACTTCTTCATCTACAAAATATACTCCTATAAGTTATGTTTATTGTGATACTGATGGCTGTGGAACAAATAAAAAGGAAAGTACTCAAGAAATATCTGATGCTCGTTATAAAAAGGTTACTTCTACTATAGAAGCTAATTATAAACCGTCTACATTGTTCTATAATGTTTATCCTAGTGGTGAAATTATAAGTGCTGATGAAGGAGAAAAACGTGATGATGCTATTGCATTAGAAAATAAATTACCTGTTAGTTTAAGTACTGAAAGAGGAATGTATAAATATACCGTTAATATGACTGATTTAGGTGAATACTATGATCAAAATGGTAAACTTGGTCGATTAATTGGTGGTAAAAATGCCGTTATCAATAAAGAAGAGTATGGAGACTTTGTTGATAAAGATGGAAATGTTCAATACGCATGTGCTTATCTAGTTAATATGGGTATTACAGATGAAGATACAATTATCTGTGATTTCGATACTGAATGTACTGGTGATGAATGTTTTGCGGATTGTAAGGGTCCAAATTGCGATTATGAATGTTATGGTGATGACTGTATAGCTGATTGTATTGGAGCTGGATGTATTTATGATAGTGATGCTGGAACTTCATTAATTGAACGAGTAGTTTCTTTAAATAATTTATTCCCTAATGGTACTAATTCATATAACTGGAATCGTGATGCAACGGATAAGGCTGCTACTACAGTTGATGAGATAGAAGAGGCTGGAAATAGTATTTATGATGAAACACCAATTTTAAGTGTTACAATTACACCTAGTGCTGCTAGAGCTATAAAAGAGTATAATGATGAAGCTGAAAAAGATTATAATAATGGATATCTTAATAGTACACTTTCTTGTTATGCGTTAGATGGTTATGAAGAAATCGCTTGTTACAGTTCTTTCATTAGTGATTTATTAGATGGTGTGATTTCTTATGAAGGTAAAACATTTGGAAGTAATTTAGAAATTGTTAATAATCGTAGTTTAATAATGGGTAATCATTATAGAACAGAAAGTGATGACAATTTTGAATATTTCTCTATATGGGATAAAGGTATATCTGAAGAAGATATGATTGGTCCATCTTGGAAATAGGAAAGGGGAGTTAAGTTATGCAAAGTTCATATTGGGGATATTGGTTAGTTGTTATGGGTGTTGCAATTGTTGGTCTTATGATCTCAGTTCAGGGCATAACAACTAACACTACCCAAGATAGTTATGCGATAAGAGAAATAGCTGAGGCTTCAATGTTAGATTCAGTTGATTATGCTTATTATCGTGATTATAATGAGATTAAAATAGATAAAGAGAAATTTATGGAAGTATTTATTCGAAGAGTTGCAGAAACAATGGGTACTAATGATACTTATGAAGTTAATTTTTATGCTATATATGAGGCTCCACCTAAAGTAAGTGTGGAAATTAAATCAAATAGTGGTGCTAATTTTGTGTCTGCTAATGGTTATGATACCATTTCTAGAGTGGATGCTATTATTCAGATCCATGCTGAAGAATACAATAAGAATTAGGAGGATAAAATGGGAAATATAGTAACGACAATTAAACGTTTTTTGTCAAATAAAAATACTATTACAATACTTGGTGTGTTATTAGGAATCGTTGTTTTATATGTTGGTTATAATTACCGAGTAGATCAAGCAATTTCAACAGTTAATGTTCCTGTTTCTAAACAGACAATTACTGCTACATCAGAGATTACTCAGGAAATGATTACAACAAAACCCATTCTTAAAGATTTTATTTCTAATAATAAGAATGTGATTACGGATATGTCTGCTATAGTAAATACTACTGATCCGAAGTGTGTTACTTATGGAACTAGCGTTCCATCTGGAGCTCTTTTTTATCAGGAGCAAGTAGTTTCTTGTAGTTCAGCACCAAATGATCCAACTAAAAATATACCTGATGGTTATACTTTATTTTCAATGGCTGTTGATATTCATACAACATATGGTAATTCAATGTACCCTGGAGATTATATTGATTTATATGTAAAAATGACAGTAGATGGTAAAATAGTATTTGGAAAATTGATTGAAAGTATTGAGATTAAAGATGTTCGTGATAATAAAGGAGTTAGTGTATTCTTAACTAGTGATGTTGCTACTCCAGCTGAATTATTGTTTGCGGTCCCTGATGATTTATTTCAATTACTTAGTGTAGCTAATTATATTAGTGGGCTTGAATTAATACCAGTTCCAAGAAATGCTTCTTATAGTAGTAATCCTGGTGAAACGGCTGTTTCTAGTCAATATTTGAGAAATTTAATTAGAACTTATGCTCAAGAAATTCCTGATGCTAATACATCTAGTACTGTAAATGACAATAATAATTCTAATACAAATACAAATGAATAAAGATAAAAAGAATAAATAAAAAGGAGGTGCTTATATGAATGATGCTATATTCTCACAAATAGACTTTGGACCATTAAAAGAATTTATTGATATTGATGATATAACTGATATTTCATATACTAATGGAGGTCAGCTATGGTTGAAAAGCTTATCTAAAGGGGTTTATCGAGTAGAAAGACCAGAAATCAATAATGCTTTAATTGAAAAATTAGCTTTCCAATGTTCTAATGTTATGGGAAAAACATTCAATATGGCGCATCCTTTTTTAGATGCTGAATCAACTGAGTTGCGTCTTAATTTCGTTCATGATTCAATTGCTACTAATGGAATTGCTTTGGTTATTCGTAAAACACCAGCTAAAATTAGACTTAATCGTGAGAAATTGTTGAATGAAGAATATGTTAGTGCTGATTTGTTAGATTTTCTTCTTAATTGCGTTCAAGGACATGCTAATATTATTGTTAGTGGTGAAACTGGTAGTGGTAAGACAGAGCTAGTTAAATATTTAGCAAGTACAACAAAAGAGAATGAAAAAATTATTACAATAGAGGATACTTTAGAGTTACACTTAGATCGAATCTTTCCTCATAGAGATATTGTTGCTATGAAAACAAATAACATTGCTAGTTATTCTGATGTTTTAGTTACTTGTATGAGACAAAATCCTATTTGGATATTATTGTCTGAGGTTCGTAGTGCTGAGGCTGTTATGGCTGTACGTAACTCTATTTCTTCTGGACATCATATTATATCTACTATTCACTCCGATAAAGCTGCTTTGATTCCAATGCGTATGTATAGTTTAATTGAATCTAATATTGATGTAGAACAGTTTGTTACTACTATTCATAGATATGTACAGATTGGTATATATGTTAAAGGATATATGAGTGCAAAGTTGGGACGTTTTCAAAGAGAAATTATGGAAATTTGTGAATTTTATGTTGATGATAATAATAAACCCCAAGTTAATACAATTTATCAAAAAACATTAGATGGTAATTTTACTTTAAATAATCCAACTAAATATTTGAGAAGTTATTTAGCAATTCAGGGAGTTATTCTAGATGAAGATTTGTTTCATTTAAATGCTCAAAACCAAGATGCTATTGAAACATTATAAAAGGAGGGGATGCTATGGAATTTGTTATTATATTTCTTATTGCAATGTTTATAATTATATACCGTAGAAATGATGGAACTGAAACCTTTTATAAGTTTATTAAATCTCAATTTGGTTTAATTTATGAAAAATATGCTCCATATAGTTATCGGACTATTAGTGCTAAAATGAAGGAATTAAAGCAAGAATATACTGTAAAAGATTATGCTTTACAGATTGTTGTTATTGGTGGATTAGCTGCTGCGATTGCTTATTTATATTTTTATAGCTTAATTGTTCTTATTATTTATACTGCGATTGCGATTGCTTTTATTCCATATTTAGCCTTTTTAAGAAGTAAAAGACTTTATAGTGAGTATATATTTGAACAAATTCAAATATATACTACAAATGTTATTATGGAATTTAATACGACTCAAAGTTTTGTAAAATCATTAGAAGGAGTTCGAGATTCAGGAATTTTGGAAGATCCTGTGTTAGAAGATGTTAAAATAATGATTAATATGTCTTATCAAAATGGTACAGTAGATGAATCGGTAGAATATTTTAATCAAAAATATCCTTATTATATGGTTAAAAATATGCATCAACTTTTCCTACAAATTACTAAAGAGGGAGCTAAAGATTCTGGCGAAGCTTTAGAAAATATGAGTATGGATATTGATGCTTTAGTTGAGGGCGTTTATCGTGATCAAATGGATCGTAAACAATTTCATACAAAGTTTATTACCTTTGCTTTAGTACTCTTTTTATTAGTATTAGTTATGCAGGTATTACTTGGTAAAGAAAGTTATTTGCAGCTTTTGGATTTGTGGTATGTCCATATTGTTTTGCACGCTATTATAATTATTAATTGTTATTTTTTGCTTAGTGGTGAAAAATATTATAATGATAATGTGGGGGTAGAGTAGTATGCAAATAGAAATTGCTGTTATAGCTGTCATTATTTTCTTTATTCTTACTTATAGTGGTAAGATTAGTATTAATAAACTTGTTGCTGATAATGAAATGTATTTAAGGAGATTAAAAGAGAGTGATTGGGATTTTTATGTAAAAGCTAAATATGGTGATTCAGTAAATCCAGATTTACTTTTTAATAAAAGAATTCGAAATACTTTAATTGTAACCGTTTTAGTTTTTTGTTTACTGATATCTAATATGTCTTATGTTTATGCTTTAGTTTGTGTTGTTGTGGGGTTTGCTTTCTTTAAGTTAGATTATATTAATTTAAAAAATTATTATAAGAGGCACTTACATGAAATTGATACAATGTTACCTTATTATTTAAAGGGACTTGAGATATTGATTCAACACTATACGGTCCCTGTTGCTATAGGTAAATCTTTAGAAGATGCTCCTGATATTTTTAAAGATGGGTTAAAAGAGCTTATTAATGCTATTAATGCTGGTGATGATACAATTGAACCTTATATGGAATTTGCTAGAAAATATCCAGTTCGTGATTCTATGAGAATGATGCGTTTACTTTATCGTTTGAGTTTAGGTAGACAAGAGAGAAAACAGGAGCAATTGCTTGCTTTTTCAAAGACAATCTCTAATTTACAACAAAAAGCAAGAGAAACAAAATATAAAAATCGTTTGGATAAGATGGAAGGAAAAACTATGAGTATGCTTATTACAACTGGTTTAGGCGTTATGGTTCTTCTTATCTTTGCGGTATTATTGTTAATGAATATTTAGACAAAATTTTACAGAAAAAGACTTAAAAACTTGACAATATACATAAGTTAAGTTAAAATTAATATAGATTTAGAAAGCGAGGAATTTGTATGTTAATTATGGCAAAGCCTTCAATTTGTACTGATTTAGCAGAAATTTGGCAAGTAATTGGTTGGGTTTTATGGATTTTTAAAATTGTAATTCCAATTGTAATCATTATATTTGGTATGATAGATTTAGGAAAAGCGGTTGTAGCAAGTAAAGATGATGAAATAAAGAATTCTGTTAAGTCTTTAGTTATGAGAGCAATTGCTGGAGTTATTATTTTCTTTGTTCCAACAATAATTGGTGCTATTTTTAGAATTGTTGATGACTTTTCTGAAGTTGAGGGTGAATATGAGGTTTGTGCTACGTGTATCACCAATCCAAGTAAATGTAATACGGATAATGCAGATTAATTAACAATTTATTGTTGTGTAAGGATGACGGAAGTCATTCTTTTTTTATGAAAATATGTAACTTTAGATTTCTTTAATTAGGAGGGACCATATTAAATTATTAAAAAATAAAATTTTACTAATTATATTGATTTGATATATGAAATATATCGATTTTTCTAGTAAAACTTATCAATTTGATTTAAGAATTATATTAAATTGGCAATTTGCTTCTCTCTTTCTTTTATGTTATATTGCACCTGTTGAAAGGAGGTATTCTATGTACAGAAATAACGACACATTAATGCATGATTTAATTTTTAAAGAAACTTTTGCTGATAAAGATAATCGTCGCCAATTAGAAAAATTATTAGAATTAATTTTAGAATATCCTTCGGGATATTTAAAAGATAAATTAGAGGTTCATTATGAAAGTCCTCTTAAAAAGGGGAATGTGCGCGAAAAGAATGTAAGAGGAGATATTATAGTAGAGTTTGATGATACAACCGTTAATATAGAAGCATATACTAATTTTAATATGAATTCATTAGATAAAAGTTTATATTATGTCATGAGGATACAAGCAAGTAAATTAGAAATTAATTACTAATTTTTACTTAACAAGTGAGAAAAATCATAATATTAAAATATTAGTGGATAAGTTTTGTGTCAAAGTTGTGCAAATTGACAAAGCAAGAGAGTTAGGCTATACTAATAATGAATTAGAAAGATGGCTAAAGTTTATAGCGGCAAAAAGCAATAATGAAAGATCTAGTATAGCCAGAGGAGATGAGTTATTAGTGAAATTAAATGAATGGATACACAAATATGTAGCAGATGATAAAACTCAAGAAGAATTAAATAAATGAGATTTAGAGATAGCAGAAGATAAAGGATATGAACTTGGAGTTGAGCAAGGTAAAAAGGAAATAGCAAAAAGTATGTTAAAAAAAGGATATGCCATTAATGAAATTGTGGAAATTAGTGGTTTAACTATAGAAACAATTAATAATTTAAAAGAAAATGAGTAATTTTTCTTTTAAAAAATAAACTATTATACCATATTAATGATTTTGGCAAGTAAGGAAGCAATATGAGATAGAAATAATGAGTTAAGTAACTAAAATTTATTATGGCAAAAATATAGTTAAATTATTAAGAGAAACTAAATAAGTTTCTTTTTTCATTGAAAAAATTTGAAGTATAAAAAAAATCACAATTATAAAATTGTGATTTAATTTTCAAATGGCGCTCGTTGTAGGACTCGAACCTACGACCTAACGGTTAACAGCCGTGCGCTCTACCGACTGAGCTAAACGAGCAGTACTACTAAATTATAGTAAATATTATGCTAATTGTCAACAGTTTTATTCATTTTTTTTAAGAAAAATTCTAGAATCTACCATTGTAAATTTTTTTAATAAATGGTAAGATAATTTAGGAGTAGTGATTAAAATGGAACAGACAATTGTTATTACAACAGAAGAAAATAAAAAAGAAATTTTAAGAGAGAATAGCAGAAATCATCTATTTACTAATATAAAGTTCTTTACTTTTCAAGATTTGAAACGAAATTTATTTTTTGATTATGATGAACAAGCAATACTATATGTTGTTAGAAATTATCATGTCAGTGTTTCTGTTGCAAAAGTTTATTTAGAACATTTATATTTTTTAAAAGATTTAAATTATGGTAAAGTAAAATTTTTAAATCAGCTGAAAAAAGATCTGGATTCTAATCATTTACTTATTTATCATTCTCAATTTGTCCATTTTTTTCAAAATAAAAAAGTTGTTGTTTATGGTTTTCCAGTTCTTAGTAAAGAAGAAAATATGATTTTAAAAAAATTGAATGTTCCCATTGTTTATCAAAATTCTACTAATACTTTTACGCCATCTATATTTGAAGCATCTACTTTAGAAGAAGAAGTAGAATTTGTAGTACAAGAAATTATGAAGTTAATTAGAAAAGGAATTTCTTTGTCTCATATTAAAATCATAGCTTCTTCTTATTATGATAATATTTTAATGCGATATTTTTCTATTTTTCATCTTCCTTTTAATAAAGAAAATCAACACTCTTATTATGGTACTATGCTTGCTCAAGAATTTTTAGAAAATTATGATCAGTTATCTATTGAAGAAAATATTTTGCATTTAAGTGAAAAATATCAAAACGTTAGTGACTTAGTGCGGATTATTAAT
The DNA here is from genome assembly GCA_900549285.1 of uncultured Mycoplasmatota bacterium. Classification (GTDB taxonomy): domain Bacteria; phylum Bacillota_I; class Bacilli_A; order RF39; family UBA660; genus Caccenecus. Next base: position 28,468 of record URNW01000003.1, on the reverse strand, counting down.
CGTTCGGTTTTGATTGATGATAAGATAGAAAGAAAATCTTTTATTATTGAAGATCTTAAAAATACAAAAATACAAGAATCCGCATATGAAGATGCAGTTACAAAGGTAAATTTAGGTACTTTTTTTGATTTAGAAGATTATGTTTTTATGCTTGGGTTTAATATTAATGAATATCCAAAAGTTAAGAGAGATACTGATTATTTATCTGATGAAATTAAAGATGCCTTAGGACTTGATACTTCTATGGATTATAATCATTATCAAAGTACTATTCTTTTAGAATCTATTCATCATATTAAAAATTTAGTAATTACTTATAAACTTAGAAGTTCTAGTGGAGTCTTTTATCCTTCTGTTTTAGTTAAAGAATTAGGAGTAGAAGTAAAACCTGTTTTTCTTCTTAATACTGTTTCCTATTCAAGACTTTATAGTGAAATTAAATATGCAGAAGCTTTAGATGATTTATATAAGTTTAATATTGTTCATGATAATTTGGGAATATTTCAAAATAGTATAGAGATTCCTTATCAAGAATATGATAATCAATTTACAGGTATTTCAAAGAATTTAATTTTGAATAAGATAGAAAAGCCGTTTGTTTTATCTTATACTAACTTAGAAATGTATCAAGAATGTGCTTTTCGTTATTATATTAGTAAAATTTTACATTTAGATATTTTTTTAGAAAACTTTAAAACAATAGTTGGGAGTATTATGCATCATATATTAGAACTTGGCATATTAAAAGATATTGATATTCCTGTAGAAATAATGAAATTTATAAAAGAAAAAGAGTATGTTTTAAATGCTAAGGAAATGTTTTATTTAGAAGAATTGGGCAAAGAATTAACGAAGATATTAGAGGTTATCCGTGTTCAACAAAGTCATTCTAAGCTAAAACATTATTTATTTGAACAAGAGTTTTTTGTTTATAAAGATAGAAAAGATATAGATATTACTTTTAAAGGTAATATTGATAAAGTAATGTATGATCAGTTTTTAGATCAGGAAATATTAGCTGTAGTAGATTATAAAACAGGTAATACTAATATTACTTTAAAAGATTTAGAATATGGGCTTCATATTCAATTACCTATTTATTTATATCTTTTAAAAAAATCTGATCGATTTTGTAAGGCTTTTATAGCTGGGTTTTATATTCAAAAAGTTTTAGCTAAAAAAGAGGCTATACAGTTTAAAAAAAGCGTGCAAGAATTACTAGAGGATCGCTTACGTTTACAAGGATTTACTAATGCAGATGAGAGGATGATGGAACTTATAGATGATGAATATCAAGATAGTAAAATTATTCAAAATTTGAAATTTAAAAAAGATGGATCGCTTAGTTCTACTTCAAAGGTTTTATCAAATGAAGAAATGGATGAGCTTTTAATTCAAGTAGATCAAATTATTGAGAAGGTAATTGATCATATTTTGAATGGTGAATTTGAAATTAATCCAAAAGTTGTAGATCAAAAGAATGTAGCTTGCACTTATTGTAAGTTTAAAGATTTATGCTTTAAGCAAAAAAAGAATGAAGTTATACTTGGAGGTGAAGAAGATGAATTGGACGAAGGAACAATTGCTGGCAATTAATGAAGAAGGAACAAATCTTATTATTTCAGCAGGAGCAGGTTCAGGAAAGACAGCTGTTCTTTCTGAGAGAGTAAAAAGAAAAGTTAAAGAGGGAATTGATATTCGTCGTATTCTTATTTTGACATTTACAAATGAAGCAGCTGGAGAAATGAAGGAAAGAATTCGGAAAAAATTACAAAAAGAAAATTTAGAAGAATCCCTTTCTTTTTTGGATAGTGCCTATATTACAACTTTTGATGCTTATGCTTTTAGTTTGGTTAAAAAATATCATTATTTATTTGATTTAAGTTCTAATATTTCAATTATTGATTCTTCTATTATTAATTTAGAAAAGAAAAGAATATTAGATGATATTGTAATGGATTTATATGAAAAAAAGGATTCTAATTATTTAAAATTGGTGCGTGATTTTACTGATCGTGATGATGAGTTTATTCGTAAATATATTTTGAATATTAGCAATGCTTTAGATTTACGATATGATAAAAAGCAATATTTAACAACTTATTTAGAGAAATTTTATAGTGAGAATTATGTTAATCAAATTTTTGATGAGTATTTTGAATATTTGAAAAATTTAGTAGATTTAATTGAAAATTATTTTTATCTTTTAGAAAGTTTTTTAACAGAAAAAGTATATCAAAAATGTTATGAAGTTTTAAAACCAATTTTTAAACCAAGAAATTATGCTGATTTGCATCATTATCAAGTGAAATTACCGACTATTCGTGAAATAGATCCTGAAGGATTAGAAATTAAGGAAGAATTAAAGAAATTAGTAAAAGAATTGAATGATCTTACAATTTATAGTGAGGAAGAGTTAAAAAATCAGATATTTAGTACTAAAGACTATGTTTTAGCAATTATTGATATTATTTTAAAATTAGATGATCGAATACAAGAGTATAAAAAAGAAAAGAATGCTTTTGAATTTATTGATATTTCTAAAATGGCAATTTCTATTGTTAAAGAATATCCTGATATTCGGGATGAAATAAAATTTTTTTATCAAGAAATTATGATTGATGAATATCAAGATACAAATGATTTACAAGAAATGTTTGTTTCAGAAATTGAGAATCATAATGTCTATATGGTGGGAGATATTAAACAATCTATTTATCGATTTCGAAATGCTAATCCTAATATTTTTAGAGACAAATATGATTCTTATAAAGAACATATTTGTGGAGAAAAGATTGATTTATTAGAAAATTTTCGTTCAAGAAGAGAAGTTCTTCACAATATTAATGAAATATTTAATTTGATTATGATTCCTGAATTAGGTGGGATAGATTTTCAAGATCATCACGCTATGATCTATGGCAATAAAGTTTATGAAGAAAAAGGACATAATGAAGAAAATCATAATTTAGAGATTTTACAGTATGATAATCTAGAAAAAAAATATACCAATGCAGAAATTGAAGCTTTTACAATTGCACATGATATAGAAGAAAAAGTAAAGAATCATTATCCAGTTTATGATTTTGATTTGGGGAAAAATAGAGATATTTTATATCAAGATTTTTGCATTATTTTAGATCGTGGAAAAGAAATGACTCGTTATAAAAAAATATTTGAAATGTTTCATATTCCTATGGAAATTTATCAAGATAGTAATTTGACTGATAAAGAAGATATCCTTATTATCAAAAATATTATAGGGCTCATTTTGGATATCAAAAAGCAAGAATATAATAAAAGTATGCGTTATCATTTTGTTAGTATAGCTCGTAGTTATATTGGTAATATGAGTGATGAAAAGATATTTTTAGCTTTAGAAAATAATACTTTTTATGAAGAAAACATTTATAAAATTGCTCAGGAAATCGCCAAAAATTTGGATTTTATGACTCCTAATATTTTACTACAAGAAATAATTTTTCGCTATCAATTTTATCAACAGTTGATTTTAGTTGGTAATATTAAAGATGCTATGATACGGCTTGATTATTTACTTGATCTTGCAAATTCTATGGAAATGCTTGGCTTTACAATTTTGGATTTGGAAGAATATCTTAATCAGATGATTGAATCAGGTATGGAAATCCGATATAAAGAAGGTAAAAGCTCAGGTAATTCTGTTAAAATTATGAATATTCATAAATCAAAAGGATTAGAATTTCCTGTTTGCTATTTTGCTGGGTTTCGTGAGACTTTTAATTTGAAAGATTTACAAAGTAGATTTATGTATGATTCTACATATGGGATTTTGACTCCATTTTATAAGGATGGTATTGGTACTTTATTTACTAAAGTATTAATTAAAAATAAATATTTGGAAGAAGAAATTGCTGAAAAAATTAGACTTTTTTATGTTGCGTTAACAAGAGCAAAAGAAAAAATGATTATGGTTGTTCCTAAGTTTCAAAAGGAAAATTTAATAAAAAATAAAATTGATTATTTAGTTGGAATTCAATATCGTTCTTTTTATGACTTTTTAAGTTCTATTTCTCTTAATTTAAAAGATTATGTAAAAGTAGTAGATTTAAATACTTTACATTTATCTAAAGATTATCTACTTAAAGTTAATAAAGTTATGCAAAATGTTGATAGTGATGGGGTAATTAATTTTGATGAGATCCCTATTGATTCTAAGGTAGTAGAAAAAAATCATGCTTCTAAAAATATTTTAAAGTTAATCACAAAAGAAGAAGCAAATACTCTTTCTTATGGTACTAAAATTCATGAAATGCTAGAACAAACGGATTTTAAACAAGTTGAAAATCCTAATATTTATGTTAAAAATTTATTAGATACTTTTTCTTTTAAAGATGCAGATATTTATCAAGAGTTAGAGTTTTTCTTTATGAAAGATAATCAGGAATATCATGGAATTATAGATTTAATGTTAGAGTATGATGATGAAATTAAAATTATAGATTATAAATTGAAAAATATAGAAGATGATGCTTATGTAAAGCAATTAAGTGTTTATTATGAGTATGTGAAGAGTGTTAGTGATAAAAAAATATCTTTGTATTTGTATTCTATTATGGATCATAAAGTAAAGGAGGTAGAGGCTATAAATTTATGATGATTGGTATTGATATTGATAATGTTATTTCGAATTTTGATGAAGCCCTATTAAAGGAGTTTTTGAATCATGATAAGGAAATTAGAAATACAGGAATTATAAATAAAAATTTATATATGACAAAAGGAATGTTTGATTGGTCAAAAGATGAAATAAAAGAGTTTTATACTGACAATATTGAAAGAATTGCTAAAAATTTAATATTAAAAGAGGGTGCTAAAGAATATATTGATCTATTAAAAAAAGATGGACATACCATTTATATTATTAGTGCTAGAGATAATGGGGAATATGTAGATCCTTTAAAATTAACTTTAGAATGGTTAAAAGAGCAAGAGATTAGGTATGATGAATTAATTTTGACTAAATCACCTATTCAAAAAATAGATGTGTGTAAAGAAAAAAGACTTGATATTATAATTGATGATTCTGTTACGGTTTGTTCTAATGCAGAAAGTATTGGGACTGTTTCTTTGTTAATGAATACTTCCTATAATCAAAATGTAGATATTCGAAGAGTAAATAATTGGCAAGAGATATATTATTTTGTTTCAAATTATAAGAAGAATAAAATGAATGTTATTTTAGATACTGATACTTATAATGAATGTGATGATCAGTTTGCTTTATCTTATCTGTTAAAATCTCAAAATTTATTTAATATAGAGGCTATTACTATTGCTCCATATTCCCATAAATCAGGTGGAGTATCCGTTTGTGAAGGGCAAAATTTAAGCTATAACGAAGTTTTAAAAATATGTAATTGGCTTCATTTTGAAGCTTTAAATAAAGTATTTAAGGGATCTATGGATTATTTGATAAATGAATATAATGAAAAAAATGCAGCAGTAAAAAAGATTATCGAAATTGCTTTAGCAAATGATAAAACTTTTATTATGGCTATTGGGGCTTTAACTAATGTAGCATTAGCTATAAAAACAGAACCTAAAATAATTGATAGAATAGAAATAGTTTGGTTAGGGGGACATAGTCTTGAACAAGAAAATAATTTAGAATTTAATTTTAAACAAGATATTGAAGCTGTAAGAATAGTATTTGAGTCGAAAGTTAAATTAACAGTAATTCCTTGTAAAAATGTTGCTTCTAATTTGATGATTTCTATTAGTGAATTGAATCAATATTTAAAGGGAAAAAATGAGTTATGTAATTATTTAATAGAAAGATTTTATAATGATGGTTATCATGGTATTCAGGAAAGAAGAGTTATTTGGGATATTAGTGTTATTGCTTATTTAATTAATCGAAATTGGTTTAAGACTAATAAAATAAGTTGTCCTATAATAAATGATGATACAACTTATTCTAAAACAAAGAATAGACATAAAATTACTTTTGTATATGATATAGATGCTAATAAGGTCTATGAAGATTTGTTTAGAAAGTTAGGTGATTTTAATGAAATTAACTAGTGAAAAAGCTAGGGAACTTATTAAGAGTTTTCAGGGAAAAACCAGTAATGATGCTTGGATTTTTCATTCAATTACAGTAGGGAATTGTGCTTGCGTAATTGCGAAAGCTTTAAAAAATAAAGGAATGGATATTGATGTAGATAAAGCAATTACTTTAGGATATATTCATGATATTGGTAAGTTTAATGGAGAATCTAAAGGACATGTTATGAGAGGATATCAGTATATAATTGATTTGGGATTTGATGAGGAATATGCAAATATTTGTTTAACTCATTCCTATTTAAATAATGATGTAATGTGTACAGCAGGAGGAATACCTGAGGAGATTCCTTTTCGCTCTCAATTCATTAAAAATCATAATTATACAATAGAAGAGAAGATTGTTAATTTATGTGATTTAATGTGTCCTCAAGGAGATAAAATATATACTATTGATAAAAGACTTATTGATATTATGCTTCGTCGGGGTGTTTATTCTAATACACAGTATCATATAAAAGAAACTTATAAATTAAAGGAATATTTTGATCATTTATTAGGTTATAATTTATATGATTTATTTCCTGAAATAAAAGATAATTTATAGCTTACAATTTTTGACATTTTCTTTTTGAAGATTATTGAGTTAAAAAGGAATATATGATAATATATTTATATAAGGAGGATTTAATATGTGGATTGCTATTGTAATTATTGTAATTATTGTTTTGATTTTACTTTGGGCTATTGCAACTTATAATTCATTAGTTGATTTTAGAAATAGAGTTAAAGATGCTTGGAGTCAAATTGATGTTCAATTAAAAAGAAGATTTGATTTAATTCCTAATTTAGTTGAGACAGTTAAAGGTTATACAAAACATGAAAGTGAAACTTTAGAAGAAGTTATTAAAGCTCGTAATACTTATCTATCTGCTTCTTTACCAGAAGATCAATTAAAAGCTGATGGAGAGCTTACGAATGCCATTAATAAGTTATTTGCTTTATCTGAGAATTATCCTGATTTAAAAGCTAATCAAAATTTTCAAGATTTACAGCAAGAATTACAACAAACAGAAGATAAGATTGCTATGTCTAGACAATTTTATAATGATATTGTAATGCAATATAATAATAAGATTGAGATGGTACCATCTAACATTATTGCAGGGATGTTTAAATTTAAGCAAGAAAAATTCTTTGAAGCAAATGAATCTGAAAAAGAAAATGTTAAAGTACAATTTTAAGGTTACCAAATGGTATACCTTTTTTTGAAAGGATATTATATGAAGAGAGTTATTATAGGGTTATTTTTATTTTTCATTCCTAATTTTGTATATGCTGCGAATTATACGATTACTGATCAACTTATTCAGGCAGAAATCCAGGAAAATGGTAATTTAAAAATTAGTGAATTAATTGTTATGGATGGTACTTTTAATGGTTATGAAAAAACACTTAGTTATGCTAATTCTTTATTAGAGGATAACTATAGCAGTTATGATAATAATAGTTTATATAATGCTTCTGATCTTCGTTTAGTTAGTATTCAAGCAAAATATGTTGATCAAGTAGATTTTGATACTTTTCAAGATTCAGATTTTGATCTATTTACTTTAGATTATGCTGCTAGTAACGGAGATAAAGGAAAATATACTTCTTATACAAATGAAAATGGTTATACTTATCGAATGTATTATGCAGCTAATCATGAAAGGGTTGCTTTTTTGATTACTTATATAGTGGAGCAAGCTATTGTATTACATGAAGATGTAGCAGAACTTTATTGGAATTTTATTACGCCTAATGATTATGATGATATTAATCATATTCAAGTAAAAGTGCTTCTTCCTGAGTCAGATTATAGTGATCTTTTTCGTTTTTGGGCACATGGAGATTTATCTGGTGATGTAGAAAAATTGGAGTATAGTAATGGAATTTTGGCTACTATTTCACATATGGATGCTAGTTCAGTTTTGGATATTCGGATGACTTTTGATCGAAATTTAATTAAGGATATTAGCAATGTTAAAACAACTAATGATTCTGCTTTATCGGAAATTATTGAAGTGGAAGAGAAAAGAGCAGAGGTTGCTAATGATTTACGTAATCAATTAAAAACAAAATGGAATATAGCAGTTGTAGCCTCATGGATTTTATTTGGAGCTATTATTGGTTTGGGAATTTATATTTATTTAAAATATGGTAAGAGTCCTAAATCTAGTTATTATTCAAAATATAATCGTGAATTTATAGATGACTACAATGTAGAAGTTATTGATTATCTTATGAAAAGACAAATTACTCCTAATGCTTTATCTGCTTCTATTATGAATCTTATTTATAAGAAAAATATTAGTGCTAAAGAAATCGTGAGTGATAAAAAGAAGCAAAAAGATTATGAATTTACTTTAGAGAATACTGAACATTTAGTAGGTAGTGAAGAACTTTTAGTAGGTTTTTTATTTGATACAGTTGGTAAAGGAAATGTAAATGAAAAGAAGCAGAAAGTTTTTACGACAAAAGATTTAAAAGATTATGCTAGTGGTACTAAAACATGCAGTAAATTTATTAAAAGTTATACAGCTTGGAAAAATAGTGTCATGGAAGAAGGGAAAAAAGAAGAGTTTTTTGAGACTTCTAATAAACCTAAATATATAGGTCTTGTAGTACTTATTTTAGGAATACTTTTATGTGTTTTTGTTATTTCTAATGGTATTGATTATGTTTTATCTTATATTGTAATTATTTTAAGTATTGTTTTCTTTTTCTGTTCGATTGCCATTTATAAAAAAACACAAAAGGGAAGTGAACATTATGCAAGATGGATGGCTTTTAAAAATTTTTTAGATGATTTTGGTTCTTTTGAATTAAAAGAATTACCAGAAATTATCTTGTGGGAAAGATATTTAGTTTATGCGACTATTTTTGGTTTAGCTGATAAAGTTGAAAAGAGTATGAATGTCTATATTAGTGAAATGAATATTGATGCTACTAGTGATTATTATCCAATGTTTTTCTATATTAATCTTGGTCCTACTATTCATTCTAGTGTCAATAATGCAATTAACAGTGCTTATAGTAGACAATCTGCCAATTATGCTAATTCTCACTCTAATTATTCTAGTGGTGGAGGCTTTGGCGGAGGATTCTCTAGTGGTGGAGGTTTCGGTGGCGGAGGATCTTCTGGTCATGGGTTTTAAAAAATACTAAGGTTTATTCTTAGTATTTTTTAATTCACTATAAATTGTTTTATCAAATACATGATCTTCACTAGTAATATTTGCATCTGCGGTTATTAATTCTTCGGTATCTATTAAAAAGTATTTATGATATAAATAATCTTTTCCATCACTACTTACGGGATCATCCCAAGTTAAATCTAAGTGTAACCATTCTCCATTTATTTTTACGGCATTCCAAACATGTCCTTCAGTATTTTCATCTTTTTCAATTGTAGTAGCGACTTTGTAGTTGTCATAACCCATTTTGGTTAAGAAAATACCCATTAGATCAGTATAACCATTACATGTAGCTAGATGGTTAAATAATGGTCCATAAGCAATATAGCTTTTATTTTCATCTTTATTTTCCAAGTCATATTTTGTATTGTTAATAATATAGTCATGAATTGTTTTAATTTTATCATAGTCTTCTGTTAAATCTGAGGTAATCAGTTTATTTATTAAATTATCAACTTCTTTATTTATTTTGGTAATTTCTTCAGATGTATATAAATAATTTATTTTAATAATGATCTCTCCAGTATTAGAGATGCTTGCTTCAATACTTGAAAAAGAATTAAAGGGATGGACAAAATTATTTAAATGAGTAAGTAAGGTTCTATCATTTGTAATATCTTTGATATCTTTTACACAATTAGCATATTCTTTAGGACAGTAGAAAGTAAAATTGGAAGTTCCACTGTTGATTGTTGAGTACATTATATTTAAAATATCTTCAATTCCATAGGGAGTAAAATTATCGGTGTTGGATACAAAAATATAATTATTGCTTTTATAGTAATCATTTTTAGTTTCTATTTTGTTGGCTGTCTTTTGATTTAAGAAAAAAATTAAATGATCAGTTATTTTATCAGCACTTAGTAAGATAGTCAAAATACAAATTAAACAAATAAAAGGAATTAATAATTTTTTCATATTATCACCTAGTTATAAGTATAACAAAAAAAAATGAAGTCGACAATCATTCGTTACTTCATATTTTTAATTTTTAAAGATAATCTTGATTTTTGTCTATCAGATGTATTTTTCTTAATTAGACCTTTACTAACAGCTTGATCTAAATATTTTTGTACATCTTTCAATAAAAGACTCGCTTTTTCAGAATCATTAGCAGCGATAGCTTTGTCAGTTTCTTTAATTAAATTTTTAACTCTAGCTTTTAATTCATGATTATTTTCAGTCTTTTTTGCTATTACTTTAATCGCTTTCTTAGAGCTTTTAATATTTGCCATTTTTAAACTCCTCTCTTGCTTGTCATTAATCATTTTAACAGAATATTTTGCTTTTTTCAAGTTTTTTAGTGCTAAACTTTACTTTTATAATCGATAATGTTAGAATATGCTATATAATTTGGTTTTATAGGGGGATTTTATGAGAATTAATATGATAATAGAAAATTATAAAAAGCAATATTCATTTTTAGCTTTTAGTGAGAAAAGTTGGAAGTCTTTAAGTGAACGTATTACAAAATTAGTTGAAAATAAAACCTTAAATAGCGTGGATGAAATTAGAACTTATTTAGATAGAATTTTATGTAGTTATATTGATAAACAAATTTCTATTGGGAATATTAGAATTATTCATAATATGCTTATTTTATTGAAGCGAAGAAAGCTTTCTTATAGTAATTTATTGCAAGAATTTTTAAGTCAGCTAGAAATATATCATATTCATATGACAGAATCTTTTTATGAAGTCTTAAAAAAGGAATCTGTTCTATATCAAAATATTGTGAAATCTCTTGGTATTTCAGATTTAAAATTTTGTGAGTTATCTGCTTTTTGGAAAGAATATTCTTTTTATTTTAAGTTCTCAGTTCATGGAAAATCTTTAAAAGAAGTTAAAGATATTTTTGATGGTTATTATTACTCTTTAAATGTACAAGAGCAAAAACAAGTTATGGATAATATGGATTCTCATTTAGATCAATTTCGATATTTAATTTATCATGCTTCTTTTTTGGATGGCATCTATCAGGTTTGCTATACTAAAATACGAGATATCTCTTTATCTTTATTTAGGAAAGTTATTTTTTCTTGGAGTATAGATCAACTAGATTTATTAATAGAGGAATATTGCTATAATCAAATTTATGGAGGAAGTGCACTTGAAAAATATGATAAAATTTGGCTTTTAATAAAGGAATTAAAGCCTCAACATGATGAGAAGAAAAAACATTTAGGAAATGAATGTTTAAAAATAAAAGGTGAACGACGTACATTATATTCTTATTTTGAAAAGATTAAATCAAATTTAAGTGAAGAAGATAAAAAAGTAATAGATACTTTATATGTTCATTTATCTAAGGAAAGGCAAGAAGGGATAGATGGATATATTAATGGATTATATCACCAAAATGATGAGGTTGGTAGAAAAGCTAGTAATGATATTTCAATGTTAAAAGGTCAGTTTAAAAAATATTTAATTAATGGATGCTTAAAAGTAAAAGGTGAACGACGTACATTATATTCTTATTTTGAAAAGATTAAATCAAATTTAAGTGCAGAAGATAGAGGAATAATAGATATTTTATATACTCATTTATCTAAAGAAAGGCAAGAAGGGATAGATGGATATATTAGTGGATTATATCACCAAAATGATGAGGTTGGTAGAAAAGCAAGTAATGATATTTCGATATTAAAGCGACAATTTAAAAAGTATTTACAAAGTGGATGTTTGAATTTAAAAAATGAACCACATACATTATATTTTTATTTTAGAATGCTTAAATCAGATTTAAGTGAAGAAGATAAAAAAGTAATAGATACTTTATATGCTCATTTATCTAAGGAAAGACAAGAAGCGATAGATGGATATATTAGTGGATTATATCACCAAAATGATGAGGTAGGTAGAAAGGCGAGTAATGATATTTCAACATTGAAACGTCAGTTTAAAAAATATTTAGAAAGTGGATGTTTGAATTTAAAAAATGAACCACATACATTATATTTTTATTTTAAAATGCTTAAATCAGATTTAAGTGAAGAAGATAAAAAAGTAATCGATATTTTATATGCCCGTTTATCTAAAGAAAAACAAGAAGAAATAAATGGATATATTAATGGATTATATCATCAAAGTGATGAAGTACGTAAAAAAGCTCGTATTGATCTGTTAGGATTAAGAAGAAAATTTGAGAGATATTTAAAAATAGAAAGTTTAGAAGTTTGCTCAAAAAAGCAGCTTGAAGTAAAACAAGTTTTATTAGATGCTCTAAAAGTTATAGAAATGTCTTTTTATCGTTTGGGCTACACTACTTCTGAATATCTGAAATATAAAAATGAAAAAATGATAGAGATTATGAATAAAGGAAATTTTTCTCACTATAATATTTTATATATTTTTATTATGGAAAGTTTTTATTTTATTAAAGAACAAGAGAAAATTAGGTCTTTATAAGAGTATATCTCTTTTTTTTATTTCCATAATAATAAGGGTGTTAGTTATGAAAAAGGCGTTTATGGATGTTTCTAAAATACTATTAGATAATAAGTTTAAAATAGATGAAAAAAATTATCGTGGATATTGTGTTCAACATTTTTGTGTAGATTATCGAAGTGAAAAGTTAGTGAAAAGAGTAAGAGGAGATTATTTTACAATTCTTTTTGATTATATTAGTTTGCATCAAAAAAGTAAAATGTTAAAAAAAGAGCTTATGAAAATCTTTCGTGTTTTATTTAGAGAGTTTCCAACTACTGATCCTTTAATTATTGGGCTAGGTAACTCTAGTATTTTATGTGATAGTTTGGGGGTTAAAGTTACTAATAAGGTGATGGCTACTAATCATTTTACTGATTTTTTAAATATACCAAGAGTAGCTTTATTTAATCCTGAGGTTACTGAAAAAACGGGTATTAGCTCTTTCCAATTAATTGAGATGGTTGTTAAAAAGTTAAAACCAAGTATGATTATTATGGTGGATTCATTAGCTACAAATAAAAAAGAGTACTTAAATAATTGTATTGAAATTAATAATACAGGTATTATTCCTGGAAGTGCGATTAAAGACAATAAAAAAATAGATAAAAATACTTTTGGTATTCCTGTTATTGCTATAGGAGTTCCTTTAGTTTTAAAAATTGATAAAGATATGTATACAACTCCGAATGTAGGAGAAATTATCGAAATGACTAGTAGTATTATTAGTGATGCTTTAAATGATTTGTTTTTTTAAATTATTATTTGGTCTATAAAGACTAATAGAATTTAATAGTTTCACTAGTATTTCTAACTTTACTATAACTTTCCTAAAGAAGATATATTTCTAATGCTTGATTCTTTATTATGAACATAAAAAAGTAAGAAAAATCGCTCAACGTATTCTGACACTTTTTGATCTCTGTGTTAAAAATAAAAAAGTCTCAAGTTAAATACTTGGGGTTATCTTAGTAAATAGTCAGCAGAATATGATATTTGCATCAACGTGCTATCGTGTTTTTTTGTGTATAGTGAATTGAAAAATTTAAGAAACTATTAAATTGAGTTTCTTTTTTTGTTTGACAATTTTTTTAAATATCTCATTATATAATTATAATGGGTGAAGAAAATGAAACGATTTATTGCCATTAAAAAGAAAATAATACCAAGATATAAACTTTATTACTTTGTTTTTCTTTTTCTAATCTTAATTATATTTCTTTTAAATCTACTAGTAAATTTTTTACTAAACTATGTTTCAGGGGATACTTTTTTAAAAGTTTTAGTAGGGAATAGTTTTGGAAATACTACAGAATATCAGACTTTTGATTTAAAAAAAGAATATCTTTATCGTAATTCTTTTGGACTTTACTTTGCTGATATGCCTGTGATGGGAGAAATTCCTTCTTTAGAGAATATTGTCAATCATGATTTAACTAATGTTGTTTATTTATATAATACTTTTCAAACTGATCAGTATAAAAATAAAATTTTTAATAGTTATAGTATTCCTGCTTATGTTACGCAAGCAAGTTTTATTTTAAAGGAGTATTTAGAAGATTATAATATTGGTAGTATGGTAGAAAGTAATAGTGTTGTTAAAACTTTAAAAGAAAATAATATTCCTTATTCTAATAGCTATGCTGCATCAAAAATATTAATGGAAGATGCTTTATCAAAAGTAGGTAGTTTGAAATATTTTTTTGATTTGCAGATTTCTGATTATGAAAGAGATGTTACTACAACTCTTATTGACGGTGTAAATTATGCAAAGATTTTATTTGTTGTTGGTACAGATAATGGAAATTATGAAGTGAATCAGAATTTTGCAATTCAATTGAATGAAATTTTAGAAAGTATTAATCCTTCTTTATCTAGAGGAGTAAGTTTAAGAGGTGGTACGGGTTATCAAGGCATTTATAATCAAGACTTTTCAGATTATACTTTACTTATTCAAATAGGTGGAATACATAATACAATTGATGAAGTAAATCGTTCACTAAAATTATTAGCTAAGGCTATAGCTAGTTTTATTGGAGAGGTGGAAAAATGAAAAAGAGTAAAAAAAGCAAATATTTTTTTAGTATTTTATTTTGTTTCTTTTTTATGTTTGTTTCTTTATTAATTGCTTATGAAAGCGGATATTATGAAACAAAAATGAGTAATCGAGCCATTTTAACGAAAGAAGCAATGGAGCAATTTGAGAGTGATGTTGAAAATGGTGAAGTTGTAGATATTAAGGATTATTTGAAGGATGATACTATAGATTATTCTAATAGTATTACTAAAATGGGAAATAAAATAGCAAGTGGAATTAGTGAAGTCATGACAAAGGGGGTATCAGGCTTATTGGATGCTTTAAAAGGACTTTTCTGGTAGAGTGTGTTATAATAATTTTAAAGAAGGAATTATTATGTATTTTAAAGTAGTGAATGGAGCTATTGAAATTAATGCGAAAAGAATATTAGAAGAAATTAATTTAGAGATTAAAGATAAAGATCATGTTGCTATTATAGGAAGAAATGGAGCAGGAAAATCAACTCTTTTGAAATCATTTGTAGATACTAGTTTATTAGAAGAAGGAATTGGCGAAGATAAATTTAGTATTACGATTCTTGATCATCCTATTATAGGCTTTTTAAAACAAAATGAAGGTTATCATGGGGATCTAACTTTGCTTCAATATATTTTGCAAGTCTATGAACCACTTATTTTGTTAGAAAAGAAAATGGAAAAATTAGAAAAGAAAATGGAGGCAGGAATTATTTCTGCTTTAGAATTTGATCAATATGTAGAATTGCAAGAAGCATATAAAAATCAAGGTGGATATCTTTATAAAAAGGAATACTTGACAGCTTTAGCGAAGAATGGATTTCAAGATAGTGATCTTAATAAGAAGTTATCTTCTTTTTCAGGAGGAGAGCTCACGAAAATTAGTTTTCTTCGTTTATTACTTAGTAAACCTGATTTATTACTTTTAGATGAACCTACGAATCATTTGGATATTTTAGCTATAGAATGGTTAGAAGATTATTTAAAGAGATATCCTAAAGCTTTTGTAGTAGTTTCCCATGATCGAATGTTTCTTAATCGAATTGTTAATAAAATATATGAAATAGAGTATGGACAAACTACTTTATATCACGGGAATTATGATTATTATATTGAAGAAAAAGAAAAGATATATATTGCTAATTTAAAAAATTATGAACGTCAGCAAAAAGAAATTGATCGTTTACAAAAAATAGCTGATCGATTTCGATATAAGCCTTCTAAAGCATCTATGGCTTTATCTAAATTGAAGCAGATTGAACGTATGGAAAAATCTCATAAACCAGAAAGAGCAAATACCAAAACTTTTCATTTTAATTTTTCTAATGTAAATACAAGTGGGAAAATGGTTTTAAGCGTTGAACATGTAAAGTTTGGATATGGATATTCTTTGGGAGAAGCAACTTTTACTTTAAGTAGAGGAAGAAGATTGGGAATTGTTGGTCCTAATGGAAGTGGAAAATCTACTTTTTTAAAAACAATTATGAGTATGATTCCTAGTTTAGGGGGAGAAATTCATTTTGGCTATCAAGTAAAAGTTGCTTATTTTGATCAACAATTTAGTTTTTTAGATTCTCATTTGACGGTTTATGAAGAATTTCAAAAACATTTTCCAGATAAAACTGATTTTGAGATTCGTTCGTTATTAGCTAGTTTCTTGTTTTTAGAAGAAGACATTCATAAAAAAATTGAAGTTCTTTCTGGTGGTGAAAAAGTAAGACTTTCTTTGTGTGAAGTTATATATGAACAAGCTAATTTTCTTATTTTAGATGAACCTACGAATCATTTAGATATTTTATCAAAAGAAAAATTAGAAAGTTTATTGCTCCATTATCCTGGGACTATTCTTTTTGTTTCTCATGATCGCTATTTTATTTCAAAACTTGCTGATTCTATTTTAGAATTTGATTATAAAATTACTTATTATGATTATCGATATGAAGAGTATTTAGAAAAAAAAGAACAAAATAGGGAGATAGTTTTACCAATTATTGAAGAAAAGAAAGTTAAAACGAGTAAAAAGAAAAATGTTTCTTTTGATAAAAAAATTAGTGATTTAGAAAAGAAAATTGATGATTTAAAGAAGCAATTATTTTTAGAAGAAGTTTATTTGGATATTAAAAAGTATCAAGAAGTAGCTCATGAAATTACAGTTTTAGAAAATAAGCTTGAATTATTATTAGAAAAGTGGGATTAAATTCTATTGATTTATTTAGAAAAATAATTTAAAATAATTATAGTCATGGAGGACTTTTAATGAAGAAATTTTGGAAAATTTTAGTTTTAAGTATATTTATGTTTGGACTATCTGGTTGTCAGGAAGATAGTTTAAAAAATACGCAAGTTTATACAACTGTTTATCCTATTGAGTATTTAGTAAGTTACTTATATGGGGAAGAAAGCAATGTAAGTAGTATTTATCCAAAAGGGGCTGATGTTTTAAATTATGAATTAACAAATAAACAAAAAGAAGCTTATAGTAAAGGAAAATTATTTGTTTATAATGGGCTTACTTCAGAAAAAGAATTAGCACGAGAATTTTTAAATCGAAATTCTGATTTATTATTAATAGATGTTGCTTATGGATTAAATTATGAATATGCTTTAGAAGAATTATGGTTATCTCCTAATAACTTTTTGATGCTTGCTAAAAATATTCGCAATAATTTAGTTGATTATACTACTAGTACAGTGATGATAGAAAATATTAACCAAAAATATGAAGAGATAGAAGAAACACTATCTTTTATGGATGCAGAGCTTAGAAGTGTTGCTACAGAAGCTAAAAAAGATGGTGTATCTACTTTAGTTGTTTCTAGTAGTAAGCTTGCTTTTTTAGAAAATTATGGCTTTCATGTTATTGTTTTAAATAGTGATATTAATGAAGATAGTTTGAAAGATTCTTTTGATGATGGAACATATAAAGATATTTATTTATGTGATACGGATCAAAAAACAGATTTTATTTCATCTTTAGAAGAAGAGTATGAAGCTAATATTATTTCAGTTGATACTTTATATACTTTGTCAGATGAAGAGGCTAGTAATAATGAAAATTATCTTACTATTATGAGAAATTTTATTGATCATATTAGAAATACAACATTAGGATAAAGGCATTTTATTGAGTTTGCCTTTTTTTTATGATAAAATATTTTTACTGGAGAGTGATTAAAATGTTTGAATATATGGGAGATAGAATTAGCAGAGCTATTAAAAATATTAGAGGCATGGGAACTATTAGTGAAGAAAATATTAGTGATGCTATGAGAGAAATTCGTCTTGCTTTACTTGAAGCTGATGTTAATTATCAAGTTGTAAAAGAATTTGTTAATCATGTTAAAGAAAAGGCTTTAGGGTTAGATGTATCCAAAAGTTTAAAACCTGATGAATTATTTATTAAATTGGTAAAAGATGAGTTAGTTGAATTATTAGGTGGAGAATATGAAGCTTTAAAAGTCAATAGTGGAACTACTGTTTTAATGTTATGTGGACTTCAAGGTAGTGGTAAAACGACTACAGCTGGTAAACTTGCTAACTATTTGCGAAAAAAATATCATAAAAAACCTTTATTAGTTGCTTGTGATGTTTATCGACCTGCAGCTATAGATCAATTAGTGGAGATTGGTAAAAACTTAAATATCCCTGTATTTACAAAAGGAAAAATTAGCCCTCTTGAAATTGTAAGTAGTGCTATGGAATATGCTAAAGAAAATCAATTGGATTACATAATTATTGATACAGCAGGACGTTTACAAATTGATGAGATATTAATGCAGGAACTTCAAGATATTAGTAGTCATTTTCATATTGATGAGACTTTATTAGTAATTGATGCTATGATGGGACAAGATGCCATTAATGTTATTACTGGTTTTAATAGTAAACTTAAACTTACAGGTACAATACTTACTAAATTAGATGGAAATACTAAGGGTGGTGTTGCACTATCTGTTAGACATCTCACGCATATTCCAATAAAATTTGTTGGTGATTCTGAGAAAATGGATGGGCTTCGAGAATTCTATCCTGATCGGATGGCAGAGAGAATACTGGATATGGGAGATATTTTGGGTATTGCTGAGAAAGTAGAAGGATTAATTAGTGAAGATGATGCGAAGAATCAAGTTGCTAAAATGCGAAAGGGAAAGTATGATTTAGAAGATTTTTTAACAAATATTAAACAAATCAAAAAATTAGGACCTTTAGAGAACATTTTAAAAATGCTTCCAGGAGCTAGAAAAATGGGACTTAATAACATTAATATTGATCCTAAACAAATTGCTCATATAGAAGCAATTATTAGTTCTATGACTCCAAAAGAAAGACGTAATCCTGATATTTTAAAGGCTAGTCGTAAACAGAGAATTGCTAAGGGTAGTGGGGTAAGTGTTGAAGAAGTAAATCGATTATTAAAGCAATTTGAATCTATGAAAGAAATGATGAAAAAATTTAGTAGTGGAAATATGAAAATGCCATTTTAAGGAGGAATTATGCGGAAGTTTTTAATTGTTTTGTCATCTATTTTTGAATTTATTTTTTATACATTTTTTATGGTATTAATTGATAGTATTCCCTTTACGAGTTCTTTATTTCGCTTTTTCGTCCATTTTTTAGCATTAATTGTAGTGGCAATTGTTTTTTATTTTTTAATATGTTTTATTTTTAGAAAGTTAGAAATGAGAGGAAAAAAATATCTTTATTATGTAGCTATATGGAATATTATATTAGGAGCTTTTGCCCCTGTTTTACTAATTATTATTATTCCAAGTGAATTTTTAACAACTGTTTCCTTTTTAATTTTAGTGGGTACTATTTATTATGGGATTTTTATTAATTTTATATTTTGTTTATGCAATCATTTTCTTACTAATAGAAAGAAAAATATGGGATAAAAACCTATGCATTATTATTTTATTGTCATAAGATACACTAGAGGAGGGAAAGTGATTATCTTGAAAATAAATAATAATCGCGATTTTGAAGCTTTGAAAGCTGAAGGATATTTTAATGCTCAATATAACTCAGGAGATATGGAATCTATGGAGCAATCTTGTCCTTGCAATATGGATATGTGTATGCCAAATATGATGGGAGATATGTTACCTGGAGTAGTGTGTCCACCTATTTATGAATGCCCAAGACAAACTATAGTTAATCGTTATATTTGTCATGAAGTTCCTCATATTATTCCTTGTAATACAAAAATTATTAATCATCATATTTATCGTCATACCTATACACCAACCTATTCTTGCTGTGAAGAAAATGAAGTACAAAATGTCTATGAAAGAAGATGCTTATAGTCATCTTTTTTTTCTTATAGGAAATTCGTATATTCTTTAAGTAAGTGATCAATATACATAGAGATTATCCATTTCGTTTATATCTAAATAAAGAACAAGAAATGTTAATTCATAAGACTTTTGGATGTACTAGATTTGTTAAAAGAAAAACAATCATAAAACATTAAGAAAAAATGTTACAGATACTACATTTCGTGAAATCATAAGAGTGCTCAAGCATAAGTGTAATTGCTTAAATAAGATTAAAATCAAAATATAAAAGAAGTACGGAAGGACTTTGTGGCATACAGCAGAAATAAGAGTAACAGATCATGTTCATTAATATAAATTATTTTTAATCATATATTTTATTGGTGAAATAGATGAATTTAAGATTGATTATCCAAGGTTTTATTGTAGGAATTGGTAAAATTATTCCTGGTGTTAGTGGCTCTATGATGGCCATGCTTATGGGTATTTATGAACCTTTAATGGAAGCGGTTACAAAGTTTTTTGATAATAAAAAGAAACATTTTTATCTTTTATTTAATTTTGGAATAGGAATTTTTTTAGCAATTATTTTGTTTAGTAAAATTATTTTATTTTTACTTGAAAATTATTATTATTATACGATTTATCTTTTTTTAGGATTAATTATGGGGACGGTTTTTCAGTTTAAAAAAAATGTAAATTTTAATAAAAAAAATGTCGTTATTTTTAGTTTAGCCTTTGGATTCATTATTCTCATTTCCTTTTTTCAAACAGATTCGTCTTTTATTTTTCAAAATACTTTTTTTCATTATCTTTATATCATTTTACTTGGAATGATTGATGCTGCTACTTCTATTATTCCAGGAGTTAGTGGTACTGCTATTTTTATGATGTTAGGATCTTATGAATTTGTTTTAAATACTTTTTTAAATCCTTTTTCTGTTTGGTTTTTATGTTATATTTTAGGAGCTTTTTTGGGAGTTATGATAACTTGTTATTTAATGTATTTTTTATTAAAGAAATGGAAAATGCAGACCTATATCGTTATTTTTGCTTTTTCTTTAGCCTCAGTGTTTATTTTATTTTTAGGAGTTTGCAAGGGAATCAATTTGACCTGTTTTTTACTATTTGCAGGGGGATTGGTTAGTGGATATATTTTTGACAGTTAAAAATTAATCTTTAGTAAAAATACTTGTTTCTATCTCTTTTTTATGATAAGCTTAGAGAGTGAAAATAGAAAGGAAGGGATGAGGTTTTGAAAAATCTCAAATATTTATTTGTAGCAATATTTGGATTTGCTATAGTTGGGGTTAGTGGTGTTTTTGCTGCTGCTTATGTAGATGAAGAGACTATGCCACCAGATAACGCTTTTATGGGATGGTATCAAGATACCACTGTTGAAGAAAAAGAAGGCGTTTATTATGTAACTATGGGAACGAATATTTCTACGGATTTTATTATTCAGAAAGGAGAAGAAGTTGTTTTAGATTTAAATGGCTATACTTTAGAAAATTTTACATTAGGATGTGAAGCAATTAAAGTTTTAGCTGGTGGTAAATTAACAATTGTTGATAGTTCAACAGAAAAAACTGGAACTATTACCCAAAAAGATGGCTCTACTTATGGGGTTATTACAAATCTAGGAACATTAATAATTCAAGGTGGTAATTTTATTACTAATCAAAATTTCTATATTGTTAGAAATGAAGCTGATATGATTATTGAAGGTGGAAAATTTAGTTCAACTGGAAATACTTCTATGATCGGTAATATTCGTAGTACTGATGAAGAAGGAAATGAAATTTTAGAAAATGAAGTTATTCCTAAATTAGTTATTAATGGTGGAGAATTTAAGGCTGTAAGTAATGTTGTTATCAATAATCAAAATAGTGTTGTTGAAATTAATGGGGGAAATTTAACTAGTGAAAAAGCTTATGCTTTAGATAATCTAGCAACAGCTACTGTTACAAATGGTACTTTAATTTCCGAAAGTTATAGTGCAATTCGTATGAATGTTAGAGGAGAAGAAATTCCTAAGAATTTAACTTTAACCATCAGTGGAGGAAATTTTGTATCTTTAAAAGAAGCTAAATCAGATATTGTTTTAGCTTTAGGTGATATTGAAGCTCCTGCTTCTAGCAATTTAGTTACAATTACAGGTGGAACATTTTCGAATGATGTTAGTGGCTTTTTAGGAGATGCTTATGAAGTCGTAACTGATTCTGAAGGAAATCAGGTTGTTCAAAAGAAGGATGATGCTTCTCTTGAACAACCTGAACCAGAAGAACCATCAAAGCCAAGTGAAGAAATTCCTAATACTCCTCAAACTTATGATAGTGTTATAGTAAGTGTAGGTATTGGCGTTTTATCTTTTATTGCTATTGCTAGTGGTATAATCCTTGCAAAAAAAGGTAAATTATTTAACTAATGAAGAAAATCTAGTCTTAAAGAAAGATTAGATTTTTTACTTGTAAATAAATTTAAAAATAACAAATAATTTCATTATTATGCTTGCTTTTTTAATGTTTTTGTGTTAGATTATAGGTGAACACGAAAGTGTTTTTTTAAATACTTTTATTTAGAGGGGATCGAAATGACGAAGAAAGTAGAAGAAAAAAAATTAAAAAAAGAAGTTACTTCAAAAAAAGTAAAAAAAACAAAAGAAAAAAAAGAAAGTTTTTTTGCGGGCGTTAAAGCAGAATTAGCTAAAGTAAAATGGCCTACAAAAAAAGATGTTTTAAAATATACTATCGCAACGCTTGTATTTATTATTATTTTAGTTATTTTCTTTGTATTGTTAAGTTTAGTAATGTCAGTTATAAAGGGGGCTTTTAATTAATGGAAAAAGAATGGTATGTTGTTAATACTTATTCAGGGCATGAGTCAAAAGTAAAAGAAAAATTGGAAGCTAAAACAGAATCTATGGGTATGCAAGATTATATTTTCCGTGTAATTGTTCCAGAAACTACAGAAGTAGAGATTAAAGACGGGGTTAAAAAAGAAAAGCAAAAGAAAATGTTTCCAGGATATGTTTTAGTAGAAATGATTATGAGTGATGAAGCTTGGTATATTGTTCGTAATACTCCTGGAGTTACAGGCTTTATAGGCTCTAGCGGGAAAGGAGCAAAACCAACTCCTTTGCTTCCAAGCGAAATTGATAAAATTTTAGCAGGTATGGGTATGAGTCGAGTTAATATTGAATCTGAACTTGCAGTTGGTGATAAGGTTAGTATTGTTGATGGTCCATTTAAAGGGATGATGGGTAAAGTAGATAGTATTGATTTAGAAAATAATCGTTTAAATGTTTTAATTGATTTATTTGGACAAGAAACACCAGTTGAAGTTGAAGTTTATCAAGTTAGTAAAGCTTAATTGTTTTGGCAATACATTTTAAATGTATTGCATTTTAAATGCTTCTAATGTTAAACTTATATTGGGATGTGATAAAATGGTTTATCCTAATTTTATTTGTAAGGGAAATATTATAGGTGTTTGTGCACCATCTAGTGGTATAGTTCAGGAGGAAAAAGTTAAAAAGCTTAATTTAGCAGTAAAAAAAGTGAATGATTTAGGATATCAAGTTTTAGAAAGTAATCATGTTAGAACGAATAGGAATGGAGTTAGTTGTGGGGCTAAATTAAGAGCAAAAGAATTAGAAGAATTATATAATAATGAAGATGTGAAAGTAATTATTTGTGCTACTGGTGGAGAGTTTTTGCTTGAAATGTTATCTTTTTTTGATTTTTCTTGTGTACAAGAAAATATTAAATGGTTACAAGGATATTCAGATCCTACGGGATTACTTTTTACTATTACTACTGGTTATGATATAGCAACTATTTATGGAAATAATTTTGCTGGGTTTGGTATGAATACTTGGCATGAGTCTTTACAACATAATTTTGATCTTTTAGAAGGAAATTTAGAAATACAAAAAAGTTTTTCTCTATATGAAAGTGGAAATACTAGTCCATTAGAAGAAACAGAAGGGTATATGTTAGATACTCCTGTTAAATGGAAAAATTTAGGAGGAGAAGAAAATATTACTTTTTCTGGTAGAATGATTGGTGGCTGTATTGATATTTTAAGAGATCTTTTTGGTACACGTTTTGATCATACTAAAGAGTTTATTAATAAATATAAAAATGATGGCATTGTCTGGTATTTTGATAATTGTGAATTATCTTGTGAAGACTTAGTTCGTACTTTGTGGAAATTTAAAGACAGTGGATGGTTTTTATATTGTAAAGGAATTATTTTTGGAAGAACAAGTTCTTATAATTCTTATTTAGGATTAACTTTAGAAGAGGCGATTAACCGTGTATTGGGGGACTATGGTATTCCTATTATTATTGATAGTGATTTTGGTCATGTTCCTCCTCGTATGACTATTATAAATGGCTCTTTTGTTACTATAACTTTTAAAAAAGGAAAAGGAACTATGGAGTTTTTTCTTAAATAGGTGGGATAATGAGGCGATTATTACAAATTAGTTTAGATACACTATTATCTTCTTTTATGCCTATTATTACTTGGATGTTATTGGGCTTTATTTTAAGTAAAGAAATTTCTAATGTTTTTTCTTTAACTTATCCTTTACAATTTGTTTATTTACTTTTTGTTTCAATTTTTGGAATAGGTCCTAATATTACAGAAAAAAAGTTACAAAAGGAAAATGTCGTAATGTCTAATATTCTTTTAGGGACAATTGTTGTTGGAATTTTTACTTTATTTTTAGTTTTTTATATTGATCAGTATATTTCTTTTATGAGTATGGATCCAATAATTTATCATAATTATGGAATTTATGCAGTTTTTAGTATTTATTTTAATTTTATTATACAGATTTTTAGTCAGAAATTGTATTATGAAAATAGAAATAATAGTGCTAATAAAATGAATATTATATATCATATATTTAGTTTTTTATCTATTATTATTTTTTCTTTAATTTTTCAAAATGAAATGTTGGCAATTACTATTAGTTTGATGATGCAATTTCTTATCATTTGTTCTATTTTTCTTCACTATTTTCATCTTGCTAAAGGAAATGTTTGTTTTGTTCAAAATGTGAAATATACTTCTTTTGGAATTTTATCTAATATTAGTATGTTTCTTATTTATGCAATTGGATTAGGTAATAGTTTTTCTTATGGAGAAAAATATTTGACTGCTATTAATTTTGAGGCATTAACAACAGATGCTCAATGGGATGCTTTAAGTAGTATTGATACTGCTTCACGGATTGATTTTGCTAAAGATCAATTTGATTATAAGAAGAGTCTTAAAAATTCATATCAATTACTTGGATTATTAATTGGTAGTACATTACTTATGAATATTATTTTATATATGTATTATACCCCAGATATAAGTATTTTATTGATTATTTTATCTATACAGATATTTGATATGTTAATTACTCCTTTAAAAGCTCTTCGGATGAGTTATTTGCAGGTTAATATGAATAGTAAGAAAATTAATCTTTATTATTTATTTTCTAAATTAGGAAGATTTTTATGTTCGTTTATTCCTAGTGCATTTTGTACTTATATTGGGCAGGTGTTTTCAGGATTATATTTACTAATATTTTCTTTTATTAAATGCCGAAAAGTAGAAATTTTTCAGTTAAGAAAAAAAGATTAATTTTTTAATATTAATATATGTTGATATAATTAGACTATAAAAAAGTGAATGATAGAAAGAGTAGGTAATAAAAAATGTAGACTGTGTCTTGTTTGACTGTCTACATTTTATTTTATCATTTTTTTACTTTAATAATTTTTTTTCTATATAAGTAATGACTTTATAGAGTACAAAAGAAATAATAATAAGGATTACAATGCCACTCATAACCATATCTAAATTAAATACTTGAGTTCCATAGATAATTAAATAACCAATACCACTTTTACTTACTAGAAATTCACCCATAATAACACCGATTAAAGTCATAGAAATATTTAATTTTAAGCTAGATATAATTGTTTTATAAGATGCGGGAATGGTCAATTTAAATAGTATATCTAATCTGCTAGCTTTAAAGGTTTTAAATAATTTAATTAAATCTTTATCTATGTTATTAAAGCCATTATAAATACTCATAATCCCTACAATTAAATTAATTAGTAAGGCCATGGCAATGATTGATTTGACATTAGCTCCCGCTATAATAATAATTAAGGGACCTAAAGCTACTTTGGGAAGACTATTTAACATGGTTAGATATGGATCTATTATTTTATTTAGTATTTTAAATTCATATAAAATGATCGCTATGATAAAGCTTAGAGTTATTCCTAATGTAAAAGCTATTAGTGTTTCATAAAGAGTAGTTAGAATATGACCAATAAGATTGTAATTTAGATAAAGATTTTTTATTGTTTCAATTATTTTAGATGGAGAAGAAAAGATAAAAGGATTAATAATTTTATATTTACTAAGTAATTCCCAAATAGTGAGAAAACCTATTAATATTAAGATTTGAAGAGAAGTAACAATTATTTTTTCTCTTCTTATTTTTTTTAAATAATTAAGATGTTCTTTCGTCATGGTAAGCTAAATCCTTCCAAATTAAATCATAATAATAAGCAAAATTTTTATCTTTTCGGTTTTCTATGGGGGTTCCTTCTTTTTCTCTTTTGATTTTATATATTTTTTTTATTTCACATGGCCGTTTGCTTAAAACAATTACACGATCAGAAATACTAATTGCTTCGGCTAAATCATGAGTAACCATTAAAGCGGTTTTTCCTTCATTTTTAATAATTTTATAAACATCATCACTTACTTTTAAACGGGATTGATAATCCAGTTTTGAAAATGGTTCATCTAGTATTAATATATCAGGTTTTAAAGCAAGAGTACGTATTAGGGCTACTCTTTGACGCATCCCTCCTGATAATTCATTAGGATATTTGTTCATAAATTCTTCTAATCCATATTTTTTAAATAAATTCTTTACATAAGTTATATTTTCTTTTGTTTTTTCTTTTTTGATTTCTAAACCAAGTAGGGCATTATCTATTACCTTTTTCCAGGGAAGCATACTATCACTTTGAAGCATATATCCTAATTTAATATTGGAGTTATTAAATACTACTTTTCCTTTTGTTTTGTGATCCATTCCTGTTAAAATATTTAGAAGGGTAGATTTTCCACAACCTGATGGTCCAACAATTGATATAAATTCTCCTTTTTGTAAGTCAAATGTTATATCCTTTATAGCTTCTATTTCATCTTTTTTTGAATAATAAACTTTATTTAAGTTCTTAATGCTTAGTAATTTATCCATATAAATTATGAATTAATTTACTATAAGGGACATAATCTTCTAATAAATCATTATCTATTAACATATCTTCTAAATTGGTAAAGCTTTCTTCTGTAATATATGGAGTTGTTAACCATGCATCATATTTTTTATGATTTTCTAAAATAGTAATTATATCATTTAAAGAACTATCTGGAAATTGAGGTAAGATAGCATTAGCTATTTTTTCATTGTCCGTTTCTAAAACGTAAGTTAATCCTTTGGCTAGGGCATTTGTAAATTTTTTTAATAATTCTTCATTTTCTTCTAAATAACTTTTACGAGTGTAAAATGCTGTATATGGTACTTCTCCAGCTAGGCTTCCTATTGATTCTACTATACATGCTTTGTTACTGTTTACTACACTTGTAGCAGTGGGTTCAAATAAATTTACATAATCACCGATACCTCCAATAAATGTTCCAGATAGAGCAGCAAAATCAATTGAATAATTTACATTTATTTTGTCTATATCAATATTGTTATTTTTCATTGCTTCTAAAAAGTTTATGGCAGGCATACCACCTTTTCTTCCTACTAAAATTTCACTTCCGTATAAATCTTCTAAATTGAATTCTTCTTCACAATTTCTACTTAATATAAATTGACCATCTCTTTTTGTTAAACCAGCAAAAGTTACTAAGTAGTCTTCTTCACCACCTGCGTAAATGTATATAGCTGATTCAGTACCAGCAAAACCAATATCGACTGTATTTGATAAGACGGCAGCACTTACTTTATCTGCTCCAGGAGTTAATATTAACTCTATTTCAATTCCTTCTTGTTCAAAGTAGCCGTTTTCTATTGCAGCATATAATGGAGCATAAAAAATACTATGAGTTACTTCAGCTATTTTGATTGTAGTTAAATTTGTTTCTTTTGTTTCTTTATTTGTTAATTTTAATGAAATAATTGTAATCATAGCAATTATAATTATGGCTATTAAAATGGTAATTATTTTCTTTTTCAAAATATATTCCTCCTTTATATATTTCAATGTATTATATTCACTTTTTTATAAATGGTTATTATTTCTTGTGCAAAAATAGTAACATTATAATTGACTAATACTCAATAATAATGTATATTAGAAATATAACATATATAATTATATG
>URNW01000002.1 GCA_900549285.1 uncultured Mycoplasmatota bacterium | reverse complement strand
AAAAATCCCATGAAATCGGAAATACTATATTTCGGTGGTACCTCTATCAACATATATGATCTGAACATACTTCTGCCTCTATTATGATTACTCCTTTCCATTCACATAATTGTCTTAAAATCTGTCCGATTTCTAATCTCTTACTTTCATAAAATACTTTTCTTCTATATTTTGGTGCGAATACAACGTGGTATTTGCAATTCCACGTTGTATGTGCTAAACTTTTTATATCATTTATTTTGATTTCTTTCATTATAAATGTCCTCCTTCTAATATTTTTGTTGCTTCTTGGCAGTCGCAACAAATATTATATTAGAAGGAGTTTTACTTTTCAACTCACCACTAAAGCTCTACTGAACCCCCAGACTATCTGGGGATTTTCCCTAACAAAAAAGTATTGACGAATGTGACTGTCAATACTTTTCATTAATTAGCTATTAAATTATTATCTTCATTAACTTGTTTTTGCAATAATTCTAAATCCTTAATGTTTTTATTATCTTTTAACACTTTCATTTGTCTTCTTGCGGAATTATTAAGTCTAACTAATCTTTCATTTTGTGGAACTTTGGCTTCTATTAATTCAGCATTTGTATTTTCCAAGTTATTTAATATTACTAAATGAAGTAAATCAGTATAGTCCCTAATATTTCCATTTTTAGCAAGTTCTGGATTGCTTTCTCTCCATTCTTTTGCTGTCATACCAAATAGTGCTACATTTAAAACATCAGCTTCTTCGGCATAAACAAATTTCTTTTGTGCATCTGTAAGTGTTGGAACTATATAAGCCTTAACGGCATCTGTATGAACTACATAATTTAACTTTGCTAATATTCTGTTGGCTTGCCAATCTATCTTTTCTTGATATGCTTCATTTGCTTTTAATCTTTCAAATTCAGTTATTAAATATAATTTAAACTCTGGTGATAGCCAGCTTGCAAATTCAAAAGCAATATCTGGATGAGCAAAAGTTCCTATACTATATCTTCCACCTTTTGAACTAATACCTATGGCATTAGTTCTTTTTATCCATTGTGTTGGTGACATGGCAAATGAGTTTCTACCATATTCAGTTTTAATTTGGTCGAATTCGACCAAATTAAAATCTTGGTTATGGATTTCTTCCCACAAACCAATATAATCTATAGTATTAATTCTTCTTAACCAGTTCTTTACTGTAAAAGATGGATCACTTGAATTTTGATACCTTGCTAAGTCTGTTAATGAAATATAATTAACATTTCCTATTCTTAATATTCCCACTTTATTTTCTTTAACAATTATTTCTGTTGTTACTAAATCTTTTTTCAATAATTATTCCCTCCATTCTATTAAATTAAAGGGCGCGAGCAAATTAAATACTTGTTCACACCCTTATTTTACTACATATTTTTAATATTTGGTGGACATTTCATAAAAATCTGAACCAATTTTTAATTTTATTAATATTGATTTTTCCTTTTTTATGCGTTCTTTCCACAACAGTTTTTGTACTTTTTACCACTTCCACAAGGACATGGATCATTTCTACCTATTTTATTTACTCTTTTAGGAGTAGCTTTTTCTTTTTCTTTACCATCATTAGCCTTTCCATCTAAAGTTTGTTTTCTTGTAACATTTTGTCTAATTTCAGCATTAAGAAGAAAAGTAGCAGTTTGATTATCAATTCTATTAAGCAAATCTTCAAATAATTCAAAACCTTCCATAGTATAAGCTTGAACAGGATTAACCTGACCATATCCACGTAATCCAATACCTTCTTTTAAATGTTCCATAGCACTCATATGATCAACCCAATTAGAATCAATCACTCTTAAACTTATAGCTTTTTCAAAGTCATCACTTACAGGCACATCTTTAATTTTATCTTCATAATCACGAATAACCAAATCAGTAATAAATTTCTCAGTCTCTTCATCATTCAAATCTTTAATATCAACAAATTTTAAGTTATTCTTTTTGAGATAATTATTATTAATATACTCTGTAATATCATCTTTATCTGCTTCCGTCAAATATCCTTCTGGTTCCAAATGTCCCTTACAAATATCACTTACAACATTTTTAAACGTATCAATCACTCTCTCATGAATCGAATCCATATCCAAAATTTCATTACGTCGAGCATAAACAATTTCTCTTTGTTCATTTAAAACGTTATCATAATCAAGTAAATTTTTACGAATATCATAGTTATTTCCTTCAACTTTTTTTTGAGCTGATTCAATAGAACGAGTTAATGCTTTACTACGAATTGCTTGATCCCCAACCCCCATAGATTCTAACATTCCTTTAATTCGATCAGTACCAAATCTTCTCATCAAATCATCTTCAAAAGAAACAAAAAATTGACTCATACCAGGATCCCCTTGACGACCAGCACGACCACGAAGCTGATTATCAATACGACGAGACTCATGACGTTCTGTACCAATTACACATAATCCGCCAAGTTCTCTAACGCCTTCACCAAGTTTAATATCCGTACCACGACCAGCCATATTCGTTGCTAAAGTAATAGCACCTTTACTACCAGCTTTAGCTATTATTTCTGCTTCTCTTTCATGATTTTTAGCATTCAATACTTCATGTTTTAAATTAGCTTTTTTAAGTAAACTACTTAAATATTCATTTGCCTCTACACTAATAGTACCAATAAGAATTGGTCTACCAGTCTCATGAATTTCCTTAACAGTATTAATAATGGCTTGATATTTAGCTTTCTCATTAGCATAAACTAAATCTGCCAAATCTTCCCTAATAACAGGTTTATTAGTAGGAATCTCTATAACATACATATTATATATATTTCTAAATTCTTCTTCTTCTGTTTTAGCAGTACCAGTCATACCAGAAAGTTTATTATACATTCTAAATAAATTTTGAAACGTTATAGTAGCCATTGTTTTAGTCTCAGTATTAATAGTAACTCCTTCTTTAGCTTCTATCGCTTGATGAAGTCCTTCACTAAATTGTCTTCCTTGCATTAAACGTCCAGTAAATTGATCAACTATAATTACTTTATCATCTGCTACAACATAATCCACATCTTTTTTAAACCCAAAATTCGCCTTCAAAGCCTGAGTTAAATGATGAACTAAAGCTGTATTATCAATATCATATAAATTATTTAAATGAAATATTTTCTCAATTTTTTTACTTCCTTCTTCAGTTAAAGAAACACTCTTTGTTTTTGCATCTACAACAAAATCATCAGTTTCATTTAATTTTTTAACTGCTCGATCAGCATCTATATATAAATTATTAGATTGCATCCTACCACCAGAAATAATAAGAGGCGTTCTTGCTTCATCAATTAAAATAGAATCCACTTCATCTACAATACAGTAATTAAGAGGTCTTTGTACTCGTTTATCTGCTTGTACAACCATGTTATCTCTTAAATAATCAAAGCCTATTTCATTATTTGTAGAATAAGTAATATCACAATTATATGCTTCCTGTTTTTCTTTAGGGCTTAACTCTCTCATATTAAGTCCAACCGTTAATCCTAAGAAACGATAAATATTACCCATCCATTCTGCATCACGTTTTGCAAGGAATTCATTAACAGTAACAATATGAACACCTTTTCCTGTTAAGGCATTTAAATAAGTAGGCATGGTTTCTGTTAAAGTTTTACCTTCACCAGTTTTCATTTCTGCTATGTTACCAAAATGAAGTGCTAACCCACCTAGAATTTGTACATAATAAGGCTTTTCACCAATAACTCGAAAAGCTGCTTCTCTAGCAGTTGCAAAAGCAGGAACGATTAAATCATCTAGTACCTTCCCACTATCTAATTCTCTTTTAAACTCTTCTGTTTTTGCTTTTAATTCATCATCACTTAACTTAGAATATTCTGGATCTAAAGCCACAATTTCATCAGCTATTTTTTCAAATTTCTTTAATTCTTTATATTCTGTATCAAATAGTTTTCTAAAAAAACTCATAATATCCACCTTCCATAACAAAGATTATAACATACTTCCCCTTTAATTTATAGCTTTTTCTTTTTCTTCTATGAATGAAACGATCAAAAGATAAATATTATAACAATTTAAATTAATTAATTTTTAAATATCTAGCAAGTCTTAAATCACAAAAATTAAATAAATTACTCTAACAATTAAAAAGCTCTATCTTTCTGATAAAGCCTTTATCTTCTTATTTTACATTAATAATACCATAATTTCCATCACGTCTTTTATACATAACAGAAACACATTCTTCATCTACATTTTTAAAAACAAAGAAATCATGATTTAAAAGTTCCATTTGTAAGATTGCTTCTTCTTCATCCATTGGTTTAGTATCAATATTTTTTCTTTTAACAATCTTTAATTCTTCTTCCTCTTCTTCATTTCCTACAGGAACCTCAAATTGAATAATATTTTTATATTTATCATTTAATCTTGTCTTATTTTTACGAATTTGTCTTTCAAGTTTATCTAAAACCAAATCAATCGCTGCATACAAATCAGCATGTTTTTCTTCAGCTCTTAAAGTAAACTTACTTGTGGGTACAGTAACTTCAATAATTTGTTCATTATTTTTAACCCGAATAATAACACTAGCTTTAATATTTTTAGCATTACCAAAATATTTATTAAGTCTTTCCATTTTTTCTTCAATATAATCTTTAATAGATTTTGTAACTACTAATTTATCTCCCCTGATATTCAATTCCATAAATCCACCTAACTTTCTAACATCATTATACCACGTTAGAAAGAAAAAAACTACTAAATTATATAGTAGTTAACTCTTTTTCGCATACGTCTATTGCTTGTAATCCCTTAGAAGTCTCAATTAATTTAAAACTAACAATAGCACCTTCTTTTAAAGTTTTGTAGCCTTCTTTAATAATTGCTGAATAATGAACAAATATATCTTCTAAATCTTCATATTCTATAAAGCCATAGCCTTTTTCATTATTAAACCACTTAACTTTACCGATCATTCTCACACCTCACCTTCCTACCTCTTACTAAACATAACACAAACGCAAGTTTAAATTCAAGAAAAACTGCTCGACAAATTTTGCAACCATTGTCATAACTTGGATTATAAACCAATCCAAAGATATCACAAATTATTAATAAAAGATACATATTATATCCAAAAGCTTCATTTTTTACCTCAAAAGCATAAATATTTACCTATAAGGATAAAAAAAGAATTTTTAAGCAACCAAAAAGTAACTTTAAGCAAACAGCATTTTTTACTCAATAATATTGAGCTATACTTAAATCATCAAAGAGGTATTGTATATGAAAGAGAAGTTTATTAATTCATCTATAAATTTTATATCAAAATATCAACAATGTGATGATTTAAAGCTAAAACGTCTAAAATATGGATTAGAAGGAATATACAGCCTAATCGTTAAAACAACCGTTGTTTTAATTATAGCAGCATTAACTAAAACACTTCTAGAAACATTTTTACTAATGCTGTTCTATGCGGGAATAAGAACATTTAGCTATGGAATGCATGCCAAAAATAACCTAACTTGTTGGATTACTACCATACTTATATATAATGGATGTCCTTTTCTAATAGCAAATATAAATATTCCAAATATTGTAGGATACCTAATCTTACTAATTGCTCTCATATCTGTAGCATTATGGGCTCCAGCTGATACCCCAAAAAGACCACTAATAAGAAAGAACCAAAGAACAAAATGTAAAGTATTATCCATAATAATAATTCTAATTTATACTTTAATTTTTACATTCAATCAAAATACAATTATTAATAACTCTATCATTTATGCTTTAATCGTTCAAATAATATTTATAAACCCACTAACTTATAAAATTACTAAAACACAATTCAATAATTATAAACATTATAAAAAGAATAATTAATGGTTTAAATTATTTAGATAGATTTAAACAAATATTGAAGTAAAGGAGGTAAAAAATGTTAGAATTTTTAGCAAATTTATTAAGTGGTGCAGCAACAGCATCTACTGCTACACCTTATACACTATGGCTCGTTTGGGATGAACCTGAATGTCCAGAAGAATTAATATAGCAAAAGAAAACTGTTAGATTTTTTAAAATAAACTAACAGTTTTTTTATTCTTTCTTTTTAGCACTAATTTTAACCACAAATAAATTATTCACTATTTTTAATTTAACATTTGCCTCTTTATTTCTAAATATTGAAAATAAACCTAATCCTCTTTTACTACCTTTAGTAGAATAATTTAATGTTCCTATTTCGTCAATATTCAAACTATTATCAAAAGAATTTTTTATTTCCATAATAACTTCTGTATCAGTAGCAAAAAGATTAATAACTAATAATTTTTCAATGCTATTTAAACTTGATTCTATGGCATTATCTAAAGATATAACCATTTTTTCAACAAAAACATTATATCTTCGTGCTTTCAAGAAATCAAAAATATCATCATTAATACGATTATCTATTTTTACATCTAATTTATCCACATAAGGATAAAGCTTCTGATAAATAATCCCATTTATTCCATATGGAATATCATACATGTGTTGTGAAAAATCTACATTAGTATTAAACTCTTTTAATAATTCATCAATCATCTCTCGAGCACGTTTATTAGAAACAGCTTTAATTACTAACATTTTAGCCATTAAATTATGTTTAAATATACGATTCTCCACATCCATAGAAACATAAAAATTGTTATTTTCTTTTAACGTTTCTAAAAACACTTTATTTTCATATTTATCTAACCTATTTTTAATAAACAAAATCACAAAAAGCGAACTAATAATAAACAAAGCAATTACTAACCAAATAATGGTGATATTTTGAATATTAAAAGCCAGAACACATGCTAACACTAAAATATAAAAAATAAAAAGAAATAACATGAAATCTATCATCTCTGCCTTAGCAAAATAAGAAGAAAATTTCATAACAAATTTTTTTACAAAAGAATTATTAGAAAATATAACTAAAATTATAGAAACAAGCATAGAGGGTAATATAGTAAAAATTAAATGATGAACATCAAGAGTAAAAAATAAATTTAAAACAGATAGTATTACCATAGATAAAAAATCTAATAACATTGCACTAAGCCAAATCAAAACAAAATAAAAAATAAATTTCTTATATTTTAAGGGATTTAAACTATAAAATAGAAAAGGACAATATAAAAAATAAGATATAACGCTTAGAATTGTCAAATTATAATATTTTATTATAGAAAGAAATAAAGCACCAAATATAAAAATCAAAATAGTTTTAAAATTCAAAGATTTTTTTGAATCACTAATATTATAATAAAAATAAGCATATCCAAAAGTAGAAAATAAACTAGCAACAAACCAAATCAAAAACTCAATCATTATCCATCATTTTCCTATTCATCTTAGACAACATATAAACTTTCTCACCTGTATCCAAAATGAAATAACCCTCTTTATAATTCTTAGCCTCAACTCTATTTTTGTTAACAATACAAGATCTATGACATTGAACGAATCTTCCATCTAAATAATCAAGCATCTCTTTAATTGTTAAAGAAACTTTATATTTATTATTTGGTGTAACAATTACCAGCTTTCTTTCTTCAGTATCTCTATAAATATAAAGGATCGCTCTATAATAAACATTAAGTTCTACATTATTTGCATTGTATTTAAACATTTTATTATCAAAATTTCTTTTAAGAATCTCTTTAATATCTCTTTTGAGTCTCTTATCAAAATCATGAAATTTCTCAATAAAATCAAAGACTTCATAAATACTTCTATGAGTACTTTCAAACATTTTATCATGATTCGTAACAAAAACAATTTCACTTTCCCAATCTACTTCTCTAATTAATTTAGCAATACTAATCCCACTAACTTTATTAGCAAGTTCTATATCTAAAATATAAATTTTATGTTCATCTGTATTTTGAATCTCAGCTTTTAATTCAGAAGTAATTTTAGTAAATTTCATAATTTTTACATCTTCTACTACTTCATGAATTAAAGATTCAACTTTTTCTAACTCCCTAACATCATCATCTACTATTACAAATTTAGTCATATTCTACCACTCCACACCAGAATTTTTAGTTTACCTACAGTAATTATTATATTATAAAACAAATTTAAAGTCAAAAAAATATGATGTTATACACCATATTTTTTTACTTTCAGTAAACTTTCTGTAATAAAATTTTTATAATGATCAATATAAAACACAGGAAAAGAATTAAAACGGATAGAAGGTATATTGCTATTAGTTCCAAAAAGAACAATATATTCTTTATAATAATCTTTAAAATAATAAATCAAATTAGACAAATCATTAAAATATTTTAAAGATAAAACAATAGGTAATTCCAAATAAAATACAACATAATCTTGAAATACACCAATATAAGAATATTTTTCTTCAAAGAAAGTATAAATATCTATATAAACTACTTTAATAAACCCTAATTCTATAAACATATCATCTAAAAAATAAATATCCCGATTGTTAAAATAAGCATCTTTTACTACATATATTTTATCTCCAAAGAGTTTGCTTTTAATTTTCTCTTTTTTTAATATAGAAATAAAGTCTTCCATAAAACTAGTCCGATCAACTATAACCCCCTCTTTTAAACTATCTAAATTTCTTACAATAACTTTTTGATTATAAATAAGATGAATACAATTATCACAAAAGTAAACAATAAGTTCTTTCAATAAAACATCACCCTTTAGTATATCCCTTTAATTTCTAAACTAGACTAGATAAAACAAAAAAGCCACTTTTTAAAGAAAATAATTTACTTAATTTAAAGTAGTGGCATCCATTTCATAAAATTCTTCAGGATTTAACAAAGTACCATTATAATATACTTCAAAAAGCAAATTAGAGGATTGATTATTCATATTATTTTTTCCTGAAGTTCCTATTAAATCTCCTTGATTTAAAACTTCTCCCACTTCCACATGAACATCTCCTAAACTATAATATACTGTTCGTAAATTAGCATTATGAAGAACCTCAACTACATTTCCTAAAATATCATCTTCTTTAATGTTTAAAACTGTTCCACTTAATACTGCTACACAATCAAAACTTTCTGAAGCTTGATATAATACACCTGTATTCTTCATATAAGTATTTTCAAAATAAATTAATGATTTTTGTTGTTCTTCTTCTGTTGCATCAACATCATAAAAATATGTAGCAATATGAACATTTTCACTAGTATATGGTCTTACAATTTTATTAGTATCACCCTCCGTTTCAATAACAGGTGTACTAACATCCTTTAAAACATCTACAGAATATAAATAGTTAGGATTTACATGCATAAGACTACTAACTAAACTAACTGCTCCAAAAATAACAATTAAAACTATAACATACAGTGTAGGTAAAACATACCCTTTTAATTTTCTATGCTTCAAACTAAATCACCTTTCCTACTATTAAGGTGATCAAGTTTTCTAAATTTATACTTATAATTTCATAACTTTTGTATTTTGATAATAATGAGTTAAAATTTCTTCATACGTATACCCTTCATTTGCCATTCCCTGAGCCCCATATTGACTCATTCCAACACCATGTCCAAATCCTAAAGTCAAAATATCAACTGTATCATTATTAACTGTAATAGTAAAATCTGTTGATTTTAAATTTAATGTTTGAAAAACTTGAATTCCTGTAAAAGTTTTATCATTAATTGTAATTTCTCGAACATAATGGTTATCAGCTCTCTTTACTTGAGAAATTTGTATATTTTCACAACTAATCTCTAACTTATTACAAAATTCATTTTTATCCATAGTATATAAGGAAGTATAAGATTGATAATTTTTATCCCAAGATGAATCTACACTAACCAAATAATCTCGATCTTCCTGAAAAACAACTAAAGCATCATCTGTATACCCATTAGATATAGCAAAATAATAAGTACTAGCTAAATTTCCTTGGTAAGTTAATACTTCTCCACTTGTATCTTCTACAGCTTTTTTAACTCGATTATAATAATACTCATAATCATCACCCCATTTTTTTTGCATGTCTTCTTTTGTTAGATAAACCTGATCATTAATAGTAGTACTAAGTACATAATTTTGATTACTATTCATTTTATAAAGAGCAAAGGTTCTAGAAGCAACAGCTTGAGCTTTCAAAGCTTCTACACTAAAAGAGGCGGGCATCTCACCTGCTACAACACCAATTACATAATCTTCTAAATCCATACTAAAAGCTTCACTCTTATCGCTTTTATCACTGAGCATCACCTGTAATTCTTTATCTTGCGATTTAGTCTCTTCACTACTAACAGGAATTTCTAAAGAAATATGATTTTCGTACTCATCTTCTACTCTTTCTTTTGAAATATTTTCACTCATAATTACTATAGGTACTAATAAAATTACTATAAAAACTAATATTCTATTCATAGATTCTCCTTTATTTAATTATATGAAGATCAAAAATAAAATATTTATACAAAAAAATCATCAAGTAATCTATTGTAAAAAGAAGTTATTTTAAGGTATAATAATATTAATAGATAAAGAGGGATAACATGAAAAAACTATTAAAAAATATGTATGTTGATCATTTAAGGGTAATATTAAGATGTGATTTTAATGTACCAATTACCGCGGGAAATATTACAGACGAAAGTAAAATAATAAAAAGTTTAGAAACAATCAACTATTTATTAAGTAAAAACTGTAAAATTATTATTTTAAGTCATTTAGGCAGAGTTAAAAAAGAAGAAGATAAAAAAAACAACTCACTCATAGTTGTAAAAAATTGTTTAGAGAGATTATTAAATATGCCCATAAAATTTGCTAATGATATATTATCAGAGGAAACTAAAAATATAGCTTTAAACTTACAAAGTAAAGAAATACTCCTTTTAGAAAATACCAGATTTTTAGATGTTCCAAATAATTTAGAAAGCACTTTAAATGAAGAAGTAGCCAAAAAAATTGCAGCTTTAGGAGAAGTTTTTGTCTTTGATGCCTTTGCTGTTGCCCACCGAAATCATACAACGGTTACAGGAATTCCTAAATATTTACCAAGTTGTTTAGGCTTTCAAGTAGAAAAAGAAAAAAATATGTTAGATAAAATAGTGATGGATCCCAAAAGACCTTTTACTGTAATCATGGGAGGAGCAAAAGTAGATGATAAACTAAAAATCATAAACTCTCTGCTTCCAAAATGTGAGCACTTATTAGTAAGTGGAGGAATTGCTAATTCATTTTTAAATGCTTTAGGCTTAAAAACAGGAGAATCTTTAAAAACAGAAAATCCTGAAATTATAAAAGAACTCCAAAAATTAATGTTAAATTATAAAGAAAAATTTGCCTTACCATTGGATGCTATTACAACAACTACATATAGTGAAATTCCCACAATGAAAAATATTAATAAAATTGATACAAATGATATTATTAAAGATATTGGAGTCAAAACAATTAATAAATATAGTACCATTATTAATAATAGCAATACCATATTTATGAATGGAACAATGGGAATTTATGAAGAAAAAGAATTTGCTAATGGTACGATAGAAATATTAAATCATTTAAAAGAAAAGAAAGAACACGTTATAATAGGGGGAGGAGATACTGTAGCCTCAGTAAATACCTTAGGATTTAAAAATATATTTCCCAACATTTCTAGCGGTGGAGGAGCTACTTTAGAATATATTGCAAATAAAACATTACCAGGAATAGAAGCTATTATGGAGGAAGATAATATTGAAATACTTGATATGTAATTTAAAATCCTATCAAACATATGAAGAAATGATAAAATATAAAGAATATTTTATCAAAATAAAAGAAGAGAACATAAATTTAATTTTAGCTCCGAGTAATATATATTTACCCTTATTTAAAAATGACAACATAAAGCTAGCTGTTCAAGATTTATCCTTAAACGAATCTTTAAATTTGACAGGAGATATCAAAATAAATCAATTAAAAAGCCTAAATGTATCATATGCCATTATAGGACACTACGAAAGAAGAAAATACTATAAAGAAACAGAATATGAAATATTAGAAAAAATAAAAAGTGCTTTAAACCATAACATCAAAGTAATTTATTGCATTGGGGAAACCAAAGAAGAAAAAGAAAGAAAAGTAGAATATCAAATACTAGAAAAACAAATTGCAAGAATTTTTAATAAATTAAATAACGGAGAATTAAAAAATATTATAATTGCCTATGAACCAACATATTTAATAGGAAACAATACCACCTATGACATTTTAAAAATAAGATCCATCATCATATTTATAAAAAAATTAATTCAAGATTATTATCAAATAAATGCTCAAGTTATTTTTGGTGGAAATGTAAATACTGATAACATAAACAGTTTATCAAAACTAGATGGATTAGATGGATTTATTATTTGTTCCTCTATATTAAACCCCGAAAATATCCCAATAATTATTAAAAAAATAGCAGCAAAATAACAGTTGTTATTTTTTTCGACAGGCGTCGACAAAACTTTACATAACTAGACAAAAGATTTACTGGTAAGTTGTCAACTTATGTGATATAATGATTTTGCGTGTAGTAAATAATAACTAATTGAAGGAGATCAAAATGGAAAATTTAACAAGAGTTTTAGTAGTAGATGACAACAAAAATATTACTGCTAAAATCGAAAAGCAATTTAGTAGTCACGCAGTAATCGAAGTAGTAAAAGTAATTAATAATGGGAAAGATGCTTTAGATTACATCATAAACCACAAAAATGAATATGATATTATTTGTATGGATATCATCCTCCCTGAAATAGATGGTCTAACCATTTTAGAACGAATGAAACAAGAAAATATCAAGAAAAAAGTAATTATTTTGACAAGTTATAAAAAAGAATACACCATTAATATGACAAATAATTACGGAGTTAGCTATTACATGCTAAAACCATTCAGCATGTTAGCTTTAGAAACAAGAATTATTGAAATAGCCAAAAGGGAAAATTTAAAAGCTGTGGAATTAAATGATAAAGAAAGAGAACTACATGTAGCAATTAGTAAAATATTACACCAATTAGGAATACCAAGCCATATCAAAGGTTACAACTATATAAGAGAAAGTGTATTCTTATTTTATAAAAATAACGATAGTTATGGTGGAATCACCAAAGAAATATATCCAGAAGTAGCGATAAGATTTTCAACGACAGCATCACGGGTAGAAAGAGCCATTCGTCATGCAATAGAAGTTAGTTGGAATAGAGGCGATTATGATTTAATGGAAGAAATATTTGGCAATAGTGTAGCCTTTGAAAGAGCCAAACCAACAAATTCTGAATTTATTGCAACAATTGCCGATCGCTTACGCTATGACAAGAAATTATTACAAGTCTAAAGGGAGTACAATCCCTTTTTTATTTGTAAAATTGTTTTTTTTGAAAATTTATGATATGATTAATCTGAAAAAGGTGAATATATGCAAAAAATATTAACAGTAATTCTTGATGGTTTTGGTTATCGAGAAGAAGAGTATGGAAATGCAATTAAAATGGCTGATACTAAAAATTTTGATAAGCTATGGAATACATATCCCCATACAACTCTTTATGCGTCTGAAGAATATGTAGGTTTAAATGAAGGAGAATTTGGAAATAGTGAAATAGGGCATATGACTATTGGTGCAGGAAGAAAAATAATGCAACATGGACCTAGAATAACGGAATTCTTAAAAACTATAAACAAAGACAATCTACTATTTAATGAATTTTTAGAGGAAGCAAAAAGTAAAACAGTACATATAATTGGCTTATATAGTAATGGAAAAGTTCATTCCAACCTAGAACACTTTTTAAATGTATATGAAATATTAAAAGAAAATAATGCTAAAAAGATTAACTTCCACTTAATTACAGATGGAAGAGATACCAAGGTAAATGCAGCAATTAATTTTGTTCAAGAATTAGAAGAAAAAATAAAGGATGATAAAAATGCCAATATTATAAGTATTTGTGGAAGATACTATGCTATGGATCGAGATAACAATTATGATCGTACAAAAATCTATTATGACTTACTTACAAAAGGAATCGGAATTAAAGCCAAAAGTGCAACAGATGGTATTTTAACTTTATATAAAAAAGACCAAACAGATGAATTTTTATATCCTTTAATAATTGAACCAAATGAAACAATTAAAGATGATGATATGATCTTATGGATGAATTATCGAAGTGATCGTGGGAAACAAATATTAAGAGCATTTACTAAAGATAACTTTGAAGAGTTTCCAACTTATCAGTATCAAAACCTAAAAGTTTATAGTTTTTTTCCTTTAGATAAAGATATTAAAACAAACAATTTTCTTGAAGATATCAACGTAACCAATCCTTTAGGAATATATTTAAGTTCTTTAGGTCTTACCCAAGCAAGAATCGCTGAAACAGAAAAATATGCACATGTTACTTATTTCTTTGATGGCATGTATAACGGAAAACTAGCCAAATGTGAAAAAATTCTAATACCATCACCTAAAGTTGAAACCTACGATTTAAAACCTGAAATGAGTGCAATTGAAGTTACCAAAAAAGCAATTCAAGCCATGGAAAAAGATACCGACTTTATTTTTATGAATCTAGCAAACCCTGATATGGTAGGTCATACAGGAAATTTAGAAGCTACCATAAAAGCAGTAACAACTGTAGATGTTTGCCTAGAAAGATTATTTGAAGTAGCTGAAGATAATTTTTATACAATGATTATTTTAGCCGATCATGGAAACGCCGATATTATGTTAGATGAATTTGGAAATCCAGTAACCACTCATACAACAAGTAAAGTACCATTTATCATAACTGATTTAAATGTAGAACTTAAAAAAAGTGGTGATCTAACAAACGTGGCACCAACAATACTAGAATATATGAATATTGCTTTACCAGATGAAATGTCTAATACCCCATCACTATTCATTCAAAAATAAATGTTGATAACCAAAAAGTTACCAACATTTTTTATTCTTCTATTTCTTCCTCTTTAGAGACATACTCCGTTTGGATCACGTCCTCAGTTCCTTTAACAAAATAATATAAAGTAGCTTTTGAGGTATCATTGGTAGGAATACCACTTACAGCATCTAAAACAACACCAACAACATTTAAAGGCGTCTCATACCAATGTTCTTCGGTATCAGCTAAAATATCTTCAACTGTTTCAGCCCATATATTTTTTGAAATATAAGAATCACTAGCACTTAGAGGACTATTATCATCCATTCCTACCCAAGTTACCATAACAATATCGGGATTATAACCTGCAATCCAAAAATCTGTATCCGTTGTCCCTGTTTTTATAGCATACTTTCTTGATAATTTAGAAGCAATCGTTAGAGCGGTAGGATTTGCATAATCTTTAAAGCGACTATTAGTTGTTCCTGTAAGCATTTCTGTTAAAATATAATTATAATTCATATTTAAGACCAATTCTTTAGCTTCTTCTTTTTCATATAAGATATTTCCTTCACTATCTACTATTTTTCTAATAAAGCCAATATCTTCTTTATATCCACCTGTTGCAAAAGTAGTATACCCACGAGCCAGATCCAACACACTCATCTCTTTCGTTCCTAAAGCAAGAGAAGCAACGGGCTCTAATTGAGCTTCTATCCCTACTTTACTTGCAGTTTCAACTAACTTTGAAGCTCCTAAAAACATATTTGTCTTAACTGCATAAACATTATCTGATACTGCAATTGCCTCCGCCATAGTAATTTCTTTATTAGCATAAATAGAACCATAATTCTTTGGTGAATAAATATCTCCATTACTTAGAGTAAATGTTGTATATTGACTATTAAAAGTAGAAGCCGAAGTCATTCCCTCTTCTAAAGCTCCATAATACAAAAATGGTTTCATAGTACTTCCAACTTGTCTTTTCGCTTGTGTTGCACGATTATATTGACTTTCCGCATAACTTACACCTCCTGATAAAGCAATAACCCCACCTGTATCAGGATCAATTACAACACTTGCAGACTGTAAATCACTATTTGATAAATAAGAAAGAATATTTTCTTCTAAGTCTTTTTGAGCATCTAAATCTAGATAAGTATATATTTTAATTCCTCCTGCTTGTAATAACTCTTCTGGTATTGTATGAATACTTTTTAATTCTTCAATAACAGCATCTTGATAATACATAAGCATATCTAAATTTTCTAAAGATGATTTACCATAAATGGAAATTTCATCTTGAAATAAAGAATCATATTCTTCTTGAGATAAATAACCATTTAAAACCATACTTTGAGCAACAATCAGAGCTCTTTTAATCGCCAAATCATAATTTGCAACAGGATTATAATTTTCTGGACTATTAGGAATCCCTGCTAAAATAAGTGATTCTTCTAGTGTTAAATCAATAGGATCTTTATTAAAGTAATATCGACTAGCGTTT
This sequence comes from uncultured Mycoplasmatota bacterium, assembly GCA_900549285.1. Classification (GTDB taxonomy): domain Bacteria; phylum Bacillota_I; class Bacilli_A; order RF39; family UBA660; genus Caccenecus. The sequence continues at coordinate 72,282 of URNW01000002.1, read as the reverse complement.
CCTATACCAAAATTACCTTGCCCATAATTAATCGTATTTAAATATCCTTCTAATATTTCATCTTTTGTATAATGGACTTCTAATTCTAACGTTAAAAATGCTTCTTTTATCTTTCTACTCCAAGTAGTACTAAAATCTAAAAAAATATTTTTAACATACTGTTGAGAAATCGTAGAAGCTCCTTGCGTAATCTTACCATTTTTAATATTGAGATACATAGCTCTAGCAATTCTTAAATAATCAAACCCATGATGTTGATAAAAATTTTTATCTTCCACACTAATAACTGCATTTATTAAATTATAGTTAATATCCTCCAAACTAACCCACTCACTAGTACTTGACCCCTGATAAACAAGCTCATCATTCCCATCATATATATAATATTGTCCAGCTGTTCTAAGTTCTAATTTAGGGCTTAAATAAGCATACAAATATAAGCCAATCATAATTACTATAAAAGAAAGAAATAAAAAGAAACAGATTTTAAAACAGAAACGTAATACTCGCATGTCGTATTCACCCAATTTTATTATGCTAAAAAAAGAAAAATTTATTTGTATTTTTACCTCATTTTTAGTATAATGAATAGGAATTGGTGATTGTATGAACAAAGAACTAATAATAAATACTTATGAAGAAGAAATTTTATTATTTAAAGAAAATTTACTTGGAACTTTTAAAGATAATATATTAACTTATGAAAATGAAACAGATTCATTTAAGATAGACATAAATGACCATTCATTAGAAAAAGAAAACTTAGAAAGCATTTTAAACATAAAAAAAGAAAAAGCCATATTAACTTTAAAAGAATTAAATCATAGATTAGAAATCCCCATCCAAAAACATAACTTTCAAAATAAAGATAATAAAATAACAATAGAGTATCGTTTAGAAAGTCAAGAAAAAACCTTAAAAATAGAAATAGAAATGAGTGATTTATCATGAATTATACTATACATGATCTAGAAAAAAAAATAAAAAAGATTTTACAAGATAATAATTATCCAATAGAAGAAGTAACATTAAATCCATCTAATAGACCTGATTTAAGTGATTACCAATATAATGATGCTATGAAATTAGCTAAAATATATCATGATAATCCTATAAATATTGCAAATAAAATAGTACTATTACTAAAAGATTTTAAAGAATTTAAAGAAATAAATGTAGCCCCACCAGGATTTATAAACATAAAATTAAGTGATGAATTTTTAATAAACTTTGCGAATAATTCTTTAGAAAATATTACTTCAAATTATAATTTAGGAATTAAAAAAACAATATTTCTAGATTATGGCGGTCCAAATGTTGCCAAAGTACTTCACGTAGGTCATCTAAGAAGTGCAAACATAGGCCAAGCACTAAATAATCTTTGTAAAAGTGTTGGTGCAACTACAATTAGTGATATTCATTTAGGGGATTGGGGTAGACCTATGGGAATGGTAATCCTTGAAATTAAAACAAGATATCCCGACTTAGCCTACTTTAAAGAAGATTATGATGGAGAAGAGGTAGATTTCAATTTAACAAATGAAGATTTAATAGAACTTTATCCAACAGCAACAATAAAGGCCAAAGAAAATGAAGAAATTATGGAAGAAGCAAGAAAAATTAATTTAGAGCTTCAAAACAAACAAAAAGGATATTATGCTTTATGGAAAAAAATTGTAAAAATAAGTGTGAATGAAATAAAAAGCATTTATCAAGACTTAAATGTAGATTTTGATTTATGGGAAGGCGAATCTGATAATTTTGAATACATGGATGAACTTTTCAATTACTTATATAGTCAAAATATAATTACTAAAAGTAATGGAGCAGAAGTAATTGATATAAAAGAAGAACAAGATAAATTAGAAATGCCACCTTTAATTTTAGTAAAAAGTAATAAAGCCGTATCATATGAAGCAACAGATTTAGCAGCTATTTGGGAAAGAATGAAAAAATTTAATCCAGATGAAATATGGTACATAGTAGATAAACGTCAAGACTTACACTTCACTCAAGTATTTAGAGCGGCTTATAAAAGTAAAATGATAAATGAAAAAACAAAGTTAATCTTTAATGGCTTTGGTACCATGAATGGACCTGATGGCAAGCCTTTTAAAACAAGAGATGGAGGAGTAATGCCTCTATCAAACCTTTTAGAAAGTGTAACAGAAGAGTGCAAAAAAAGATTAATGGAAAATATTACTGAAAATAGACAAGAAATTGCTAAAACAATTGCTACCGCGGCAATTAAATATGCTGACCTGCTTCCATTTAGAACAACGGATTACAATTTTGATATCGAAAAATTTACTGATCTAAATGGAAAAACAGGAACTTATTTATTATATTCATGTGTAAGAATGAATTCATTGTTAAAGAAAGCCAAAGAAGCTAATATTGATTATAAAAATATAATAAGTCTAAAAACAGAAACTGAAAGAAAAATTATCATAACTATGTTAGACTTAAAGAAAATTATTAAAAGAAGTTATGAAAATTGTTCATTAAATGAAATATGTGAATATTTATATAAAATAACGAATCTATATAATAATTTTTATGCAGAAAATAAAATACTAACAGAGAAAAATTTAGAAACAAGATCTTCATGGCTAGCCTTAACAAAACTAATTTTTGATAACAATCAATACCTATTAAAAATATTAGGTATAAATATTCCTGAAAAAATGTAAATTAAGAATTGACAAATAATATAATCCATATTACAATTACAAAGACTTAATCACATATAAGAAGTTGAGTCATATAATGTTTACGAACGAAGGAGATATTTATGAAATTAAAAGATATACCAAAAGAAGAACTCGAAACCATGAATTACGACGACATTGCTTACATCATTTTAAGTGAAGAAAAGCAAAAAATGAAAATTAATGAATTGTTTCAAAAAGTATGTAATGCTTTAGAATTACCTGACCATATTTTTGAAGAAAAAATAGCAGACTTTTTTGAACTTTTAACAACCAATAAAAGATTTATTATGTTAGAAGATGGCTATTGGGATTTAAAAGAACTTCATAATCCTAAAGTAATTGTTGATGATGAAGATGATGATGAGCCACTTCTAAATGAAAATGATGAAATAAATGAAGAAGATATAATGGAAGAAGAAAGTGAAAAGGATATCTTTTATGATACAGATACAGATGATGATCTACCTGATGATGATTTAGAAGATTTAGTAGTAATTGATGTAGATGAAGATGAAGCAAACAGTTAATGTTTGTTTTTCTCTTTATTTATTGATATAATAGGAAAGAAAGGAAAGATTTTAATGTTTGAAAGACTAGATGCAATTGTAAATAAATATAATGAATTACAACGTGATTTAACAAATCCTGAAAATATGAATGATTATAACAAAATTAGAGCATTATCAAAAGAATCTAGTGATTTAGAAGAAACTGTAAAAAAATATGATGAATACAAAAATACATTAAAAGAAATAGAAGATGCTAAAATTTTAATGAAAGATGAAGAATTAAAAGAAGTAGCTAAAGAAGAACTAGATGCATTAAAAGAGAAACTAGAAAAAATAACCAAGGAATTAGAAATATTACTAGTTCCAAAAGATGAATATGATGGAAAAAATATCATTATGGAAATTAGAGGGGCTGCTGGAGGAGATGAAGCCAACATTTTTGCAGGAGACTTATACCGCATGTATTCTTATTATGCAGAAAAAAACGGATGGAAAATTGAAGAATTACATAGTGTAGAAGGAACAAGTGGTGGCTACTCTCAAGTAGAAATATTAATTAAAGGGGAAAATGTTTATAAAAAGCTAAAATATGAAAGTGGTTCTCACCGTGTTCAAAGAGTACCAGTAACAGAAACACAAGGAAGAGTACATACTTCAACTGCTACCGTTTTAGTAATGCCAGAAGTAGAAACTACAAATATAGACATCAAAGAAAGTGATATTAAAATGGATGTTTATCACTCTAGTGGAGCAGGTGGACAATCAGTTAATACTGCAAACTCAGCAGTAAGACTCACACATATTCCAACAGGCGTTGTTGTAACTTGTCAAACAGAACGTAGCCAATTACGCAACCGAGATAGAGCAATGGAATTATTAAAAATTAAAATTCAAGATGAAATTCGTCAAAAAGAAGAAAAAGAATTAGGAAATGAGCGAAAAAGTAAAATTGGATCAGGAGATAGAAGTGAAAAAATAAGAACATATAATTATCCTCAAAATCGTGTAACAGATCACCGCATAAATTTTTCTATCATGAGTCTAGATAGAGTAATGGATGGTGAATTAGAACCAATTATTGAAGCTCTTCAAACAGAAGATTTAAGACTTAAATTAGCAGGTGAATCTTTTGAATAAAATCGGCACAGCTGAATTAAAAGAATTATTAGAGAGTTATAAAGGAAATATTAAAGAAGCCAAAGAAAAGTTAAAAAGAAATTATCCAATTCAATACTTAATTGGATATGTAGATTTTTATAATTGTAAAATTTTTGTAGATGAAAATGTTTTAATTCCTAGATATGAAACAGAATATTTAGTTGAAAAAGCAATTAAGTTATTAAAAAAGAAAAATATAAAAACAGGAATTGATTTATGTACAGGAAGTGGAGCAATAGCAATCGCTTTAAAAAAAAATCTGGATATAAAAATAGATGCCTGTGATATTAGTAAGCCAGCTTTAAAAATAGCTAAAAAAAATGCTTTAGAAAATACTGTTGATGTTTTCTTTTTCAAAAAGGATATTTTAAATGATAAATTAAAAGGAAAATATGATTTTATTATATCTAATCCTCCCTATGTAAAAGAAAATGAATACACCTCCCCTGAAACAAAATATGAACCGTCTATTGCTTTATATGCTAAAGAAAATGGCTTAGAATTTTATAAAAAAATAATTGAAATAGCTCCTCACTTACTAAATAAAAAAGGAATTATTATCTTTGAAATCGGTGCAACTTTAGGAGACGAAATAAAAAAAATAGCTTTAAGCACTTATCCAAAAGCTAACATAATAATTGAAAAAGATTATAATAATTTTGATCGCTTTATGTTCATTGAAACATAAAGTTTTTTTATTTTCAATCCATTAATTCAAAAAATTCATAACTAAATCAATAATAATTTCCTTTTCTTTAGGATTAGATTCAGCAATAAGTAAAGTCAAAGCTACTAAAGTATTATTATCAATAACTTGATTATGATCTTTATATAAAATTTGATAATAATTTAAAAAATAAATAAACAAAGTAGCAGCAATTCTTTTATTACCATCAATAAACACATGATTCTTGACAATCATATATAAAAAATTTGCAGCTTTCTCTTCAATACTTTCATATACATATTTACCATCAAATGTTTGATAAATATTTCCTATTATTCCCTCTAATCCTTTATTTCTTTCTAAAGCAAATAAATTACTTTCCTCATTAAATCTCAATTTATTAATAATATCTAAACAATCTTCATATTTAATCTTACTATCACTATTATTTCCTTTAGGTTTAGATAAAACTTTATGATCATAATTATCTAATAAGTCTAAAGCTTTAGAATAAGTACCTATCACCTTTAAGATTTCTTTTGCATCACTATTATCTAACTTCTCATCAATTCTATTTGCAATCTCTATTAATTTAACTGTCTTTTCTAAACATTCTAATCTTTTCTCATTAATTGCATAACCCTTAATCATGTAATCTTTTAAAACATTATTTGCCCATCTTCTAAAAATAATGCCTTTATCTGATTTAACTCTATATCCAACACTCAATATCATATCTAAATTATAATATTCAACTTTTCTAGTTACTTCTCTTGATCCTTCTTTTTGAACTATCGCAAATTTTGCGACAGTTGGAATATCTTTTAATTCTTCATTTAAAGCATTATTAATATGCTTACCAATAGTTTTAATATCTCTATCAAATAACATAGCTAATTCTTGCCTATTTAACCACACAGTCTCATCCTTTATATTTACCTCTAATTTAACACTTTGATTTTCAAAAATAATTATTTCATTTTTCATCTTATAACCCTCCCCATAATAAAAACTTAATTTTTCAAATCATACATAATAGAAAATTTATTCAATATTTTATCATTTCTCTAATGTAATAAATAATTCATAACATTTCTTTTCCTTCCTTTCTAACATCACTATATAAAAAAGAAAGAAAAAAAGCAAATGGCTAATTTAATTAATTTCATTAGTAAAATCGATAGCTTTCCGTTAACCTTTAATAATATTTCATCTATCAAATCAATAGGATTAGTAAACTTTATATTTTTATTTAAAAATAATTCAAATACCAAAATAGTAACATTATTGTTGATTAATACTCAATAATAATGTATACTAGAAATATAACATAGATAATTATACGATAATAATATTGACAAGTTTTGAAAAATTTTGTCGAATTGCATGTAATAAGTCTAAAAGTATGTTATGATTCACAAGAAAAGAGGGAAAGGATGGAAATAGAAACTTTAAAGAAAAGCCATTTAACAAGAAATATTGTAATAGCTGTGGTATTAGTAGCGATTATTAGTGCAATTATTTTAACTTTTACTAGAGCAAAATTTAAAAATACAGAGTCTATCCCACTTGTGAATGGAACCATTAATTATAGTTTAGCTGATTTAAATATAGTAGCAATAAAAGTAGATGGAAGAGAAGTCGATACTTTACCTGATGGAAATTATGAGTTAACGAGTGAATCTTATTGTACAATAAATAATGAAAAAGATAATAATATTAAGTTAAGTTATGATAGTGAAAGCAAAACTTTAACTGTAACACCAATGACTAAGAAAGGGACAAAATGTTATTTGTATTTTGATGAACAAAAAATATTATTAGCAGATGCTATCAAGAGAGATAATCAAATCAATAGTGAAAATCCAAATTTTGCAAGCGTAGCAACAACGAATGATGGAGTATATAAAGCAGAGGATGACTGGGGAGATAGTTATTACTTTAGAGGGGCAGTAACTAATAACTGGGTAAAATTTGCAGGATACTACTGGAGGATTATCAGAATTAATGGAGATGGATCTATTAGATTAATCTATAATGGAACAAGTACAGCTACAACTGGAACAAACACACAAATAAGTACAAGTGTATTTAATAATTCTTACAATAATAACATGTATGTAGGATATATGTACACAAATTATCAAGTTCATGGACTTGGAAGCAGTAGTACAATCAAAGGCGTATTAGATAGTTGGTATCAAACTAATATAGCAAATAAAGGGCATGGAAGTAAAGTAAGTACAGAAGCAGGATTTTGTGGTGATCGGGAGCCAAGTACAAGTTCATCAACAAGTAATGGCACAGGAGGAACAGGAACAACAGAAACATACTACGGAGGATATATCAGATTAGTAAATAATACAAAATCTCCAACATTAAAATGTAAGAATAGTAGTGATTTATATACAGTAAGTGAAAGTAGTAAAGGAAATAAAGCATTATCTAATCCAGTAGGATTAATAACAGCAGATGAAGTAGCTTTTGCTGGAGGAGTATATGGACAAACTAATCAAAGTTATTATCTATATACAAGTAAAGATTATTGGACCTTGTCTCCAGCTTGTCTGTCTACGAAATCAAGTATTGCTTACATGTTTTATGTATCTGAAAGTAGCTCGTTAGAAATCTACATTAATGGCACAATTGGTGTCCGTCCAGTTATCAACATCTCAAGTAATGTAGCAATAAAATCAGGAAATGGATCAGCTTCAACACCATACGAAATTTAATTTTTTTTCAAAAACAAAAACAGACAAACTTTAGAGGAGCAAATGCTCCTTTTTGTTTGCCTGTAAATACTGCTAATTAATAAAAGCTAGAACAAAATTAGTAAGTAAATAAGAAAGTGCAAAACTTAAAGTTAAAACCAGTAACTTAGCTTCTATTACTTTTCCACTTTTCATAAACATCTCCCAATTTATTCCATTTAAAATAAAAATAGAAAATAAAGTAAAAAATACATATAGATAAATATCCATTCCCATTAATGTTCATCCTCATACATTCTTATAGCTTGCACTCTTTTTAAATGTCTTTCTTCACAAGGTGCCTTTGTAGTAATAAAAGTATCAATGATCTCTCTTACTTGATTAAAATCAGTTGTTACATCACTACCAAGTGCAATCACATTAGCTCCATTATGATTCTTTCCTTGAAAAGCATCATCAACACTAACGGCTCTAACACAGCGAATCCCTTTCACTTTATTAGCAGCGATACTCATACCTACACCTGACCCACAAATTAAAATTCCTAAAGAGCCCTTATTGTCTCGAACCTTTTCTCCTAATAAAAAAGCAAATACAGGATAATCATCCATAGAAGTATTAGGTATACCAATATCCTCTATATCTAGTTCATTTTCTTTTAAGTACTTAATAATCTTTTCTTTTAAATCTACCCCTCTGTGATCACTACCGATATAAATTTTCAAATCTTATCACCCAACATAATTGTAACAAATCAATAAAAAAAATCAATGAAAATAAAGCTAAGTAGACTTAAACTTTACTTAAATCATAAAATCTTATATAATTGATTTGGTGATTATATGTTTACAGATACACATTGTCATATTTATAAGGAATACTATGAGAACATAGATGAAACTATCAAAAACGCAAAAGAAAATCATGTAAATCGCTTTATCAATAATGGATGCGATACAACTAGTAATAAAGAAGTTTTAAAATTAGCCGAAAATTATAATGATATGTACTGTGCTTTAGGAATACATCCAGAAAAAGTAGAAGAATATAGTAAATCAGATTTAAAATTTATTGAAAATAATTTATCTAATCCCAAAGTAATTGCTATTGGAGAAATCGGACTAGATTACCACTATACAAAAGAAAATAAAGAAGATCAAATAAAATTATTAGAAAATGAATTAAAACTAGCCGAAACTTATCACTTACCAGTCATAATTCACTCTAGAGATGCAACACAAGACACTATAAATACTTTAAAAAAATTCAAAATAAAAGGGGTTATTCATTCATTTTCTGGCTCACTAGAAACAGCCCAAATTTATATAAAAATGGGTTATTTATTAGGAATAAATGGAGTAATTACCTTTAAAAATTCTAAATTAAAAGAAATCATAAAAGAAATTCCTTTAGAAAATATTATATTAGAAACTGATAGCCCTTATTTAACTCCCGAGCCATATCGTGGAAAGAAAAATGAACCAGCAAGAATTTATGATATAGCCCAATTTATATGTAATTTAAAAGAAATTAATATAGAAGAACTAACAAGAATTACCAATCAAAATATTAAACGAATTTTTGACATTTAAGATATTTTATGATATGATTAATTTACCAATGAGGTGAAGAAGAATGCTAAGTAAAAGTAAATTTTACTTAAATTATACAATTAAAATAAGTATTATATTATTAGTTTTATTTGGAATACATGCTTCTACTTCCAAAATGGAAACATATAGTACCAATGAAAATATTAATAAAAGTATTGATCTATCAACTATGGCTATATATATTAATAAAGAAGAGGAAGCAAGAAAAAATGAAGAAGCTCTTCAAACATATTTATGGGGATCTTTAGACAGCTATACAGGAGATCTAACTGGATATGGTGCAGATTGCCCTTTATGTAGTGGTAAATTAGCATGTGGTGGAGTTGATGTAAGAGATGGAACAGACACATACATAGATAATACCTATGGTGAAGTTCATATCGTAGCTTCTTCCTCAAACTTACCATGCGGAAGTATCATTCGATTTGAAAGTAAGAAAATTAGTGAAGAACCAGTAATTGCTATTGTATTAGATCGTGGCGTTTTAGGAAATGATATAGATCTATTAACACCAAGTGAAGATTATGCATCAAGATATATTGGTCGAAGTAGTATTACTTATGATGTATTAAGATTTGGATGGGAAAAATAACCCATCCTCTTTAGATTGAGGGATAATATGAATATAAAAGCCAAAAAAAGCTTAGGACAAAACTTTTTAAAAGATGAAAATATTTTAAAAAAAATTGCTGATTCAATAAAAACAAATGAAGAGGATTTAATTATTGAAATAGGTCCAGGAACAGGTGCTTTAACCAAATACTTACAAGCTAAAAATAGTTTTTTAATATGCTATGAAATCGATTTAAGAATGAAAGAAATACTAAAAGCATATGAAAATGAAAAAACAAAAGTCATATTCAAAGACTTTTTAACAGCTGATATTTATGAAGATGGAACCAATTTTGATTACCAAAATATTTATGTTATTGCAAACATACCTTATTACATAACAACCCCTATTATAAAACATCTTTTAAATTTAACCAAAATAAAAAGTATAACCCTCTTAGTTCAAAAAGAAGTAGCAGAACGCTTTAGTGCCAAACCAAAATCCAAAGCATATGGTTCTCTAACTGTTTATTTAAACTATTATTTTAATATAACTAATTTATTTGATGTAAGGCGCACCTCTTTTTATCCTATTCCCAACGTAGATAGCAGTGTAGTAAAATTTGAAAGGAAAAAAGAAACTTTAAATATTAAAAATGAAAAATTATTTTTTAAATTAATAAATGATTCTTTTAAAATGAAAAGAAAGACTTTAAAAAACAACTTAAAAGAGTATGATTGGTCTAAGATTAAAAAAGTTTTAGAAAAAAATCACTTAGAAGAAAATGTTCGAGCAGAAGAGTTAAGTTTAGAAATATTTGAACAAATAGCCAATATTCTATCTTAACTCTTTTTCTATACACATAAAATAATTAAAAAAGCATAAAATGAAGTGGTGAAACTTATGAGATTAAAACGAGGAGATCTTGTAACCAGAAAAAGCTATAACCATGATACTGTATTTAAAATAACAAATATAAAAGATAATATATACTATTTAAAAGGAATTGAAGTAAGACTATATGCTGATAGTCCCGAAGAAGATCTAGTAAAATTTTTAAAGAAAGATACCGTAGATTTAATAGATGAAATTACTACACCCATAATTCCAGAAGAAAGAAGTGAATACTTTTATTTACCTGCTAAAATCCTACATATAGATGGAGATAAAGATTATTTAGAAAAATGTTTAAAATTTTATAAAAAAAAAGGCGTATTAGCAATAGGAAGAAAAATAAGCGAAAATCACATTTATGAAGCAATTCTACCACTATTAAAAGAATTTAAACCTGATATTGTCGTTATTACTGGTCATGATGCTTTTTATAGCAAAAAAGGAAGAATAGATGATATTAAAAATTATAAAAACTCAGGGAATTTTATTAAAGCCGTAAAAATGGCTAGAAACTATGAATCTTCCCATGAAAAGCTAATTATTATTGCAGGAGCTTGTCAAAGTAATTATGAAGAATTAATTAAATCTGGTGCTAATTTTGCATCCAGTCCCAAAAGAATAAATATTCATGCCTTAGATCCTGCTATTATTGCTACCACTCTTGCCCTAACAGAAAGAAGTAAAGAAATCAATTTGTTAAATTTATTAAACAAGACAAAATATGGTCATAATGGTATAGGCGGTATAAAATGTAATGGTCTCATGTATGTAGGTTATCCAAGAGAAGGAGGATAAATTTGAACATAAATGAAATAAAAAAACAAATAAAGGAAAATTTAGGAAAAATAGTAGAAATAAAAGTATATGGCATGCGTGGAAAGACTAGCAGTTATACTGGAAAAATACATGCTGTTTATCCTAATTTATTTACGATTATAGAAAACAATCAAGAGAAAAGTTTTACTTACCGCGACATCATAACAAGAGATATTAAAATAAAATATATGTAAAACACTTGCAAGTTCTAAGATTTTGCTATAAAATATAGATAAGTTGAAAAACTTAGGAGGGAAGAATATTTATGCAAATTACATCAGTAAACGTTCGCAAGATCGAAAAAGAAGGCTCAAGAATGAAAGGAATAGCATCTGTACTATTAGATGATTCTTTTGCTGTTCACGACATCAGAATAATTGAAGGAGACAATGGCTTATTTATAGCTATGCCTAGTAGAAAAACGGCTACTGGTGGATATAGAGATATAGCTCATCCAATTAACCCAGATGTACGTAAATTATTTGAAGATGCAATATTAAAAGCATACAATGAAGCAGAATAAAACTTGGAAATCCAAGTTTTTTTTCATATTTCCATCTAATAATACATAAACTTATATTAAAAGGAGATTGTTTATGGAAAATGCAAATGTTATCGAATTTGGATCACATGAATTAAAATTAGTTGATAGAAGAGAAATATCTTTAACAGGAATTAAAAAAATCACTAGTTTTGATAGTGAAGAATTTTTATTAGAAAGTAATATGGGAGTAATATTAATTAAAGGATCAAACCTAGAAATTATGAAATTAGATACTCATGATGGCAATGTAAAAATAAAGGGAAAAATAAATGGTTTTAATTATCTAGATAATAAAGAAAAAACAAAAGAAGAAAGCATTATTTCTAAACTTTTTAAATGATGACATCTACCCTCCAAATTATCACTTTAAGTATATCATACCTATATGGATTTATTTTCTATTATTTATATAAATTAAACAATATCATTATTCAAAATAAAAAAAGATTTTATCGAAGTCTAATTACGATTCTATTCATGTATAATATTCAATTAATTTATATTATTTTAATATACAAAATAAATAATGGTATTTTTCATATATACTTTTTCATTATGATCATTTTAGGATTTATTACTAACTTAAAAGTAACAAAAAGAATGTTAAAAAATGTAAAATATCGCTGTTTTATTGAAAAAATAAAAAAGAAATGGTATACTATAAAAAATAGGGGTGATCAAAATAAAACATAAAGTAACAAAAAAAGAAAAAAGAAGATTAACACTCTTTATATTATCTTTTATTTTTATAATTGGTTTTACATGTATCAATATTTTTCCAGATTGGTTAAAAATAATGAAAAACAACCAAAAAATCACAATTTTACAAACTTCATATGAAGAATTACTCGATACAGAAGAAGCCCTAAAAGCAGAAGTACAAAAATTAAAAGACCCTGATTATGTAGAAAGATATGCTAAAGAAAAATTTTTATATACAAAAGATGATGAAATCATTATAAGAAAAACAGATACGAAATAGTACCTGTTTTTTTAAGGCTAGCGTTCTTCAAAAAATTTATCAATACTAACACCAAGAATTTGAGAAATATTCCATAATACAGGTATACTAATTCCTTGAACTTTTCCTGTTTCCAAAGAACCAATTAAACCAGTTGAAACATTACACATATGAGCAATCTTTGCTTGAGAAATTCTTTCATTTGGATGATTTAAATTGTATAATCCTCGGTAGTATCTTACATTAGCACCAATAACTTTAAAAATATCGCCCCTTGTTTCTTTAATATATAACATAAGATCTCCTTTCATTTTTAAAATCTCATGTTATATATAACATAATTATATCCGATATAATTTTAGCATATTTTTATATTAGAAATCAATCTTAAAAATTCCTTTTAAAGCTGTATTTGTCAAATATTCAAATATATGATAATATATATCATAAAAAGGAGAAAATATATGAAAAAAAATAACCTTTTAAAAAAAGAATTAAAAAAAATAAATAATTATATATATATAACTTTAATTTTTATATCATTAGGATTATTATTTATTGGCTATGGTATTTATGAAAATAATGAGAAAAATTATCAATACTACTACTTAAATGATATAATTGAAAATAAAAATAATGAAGAAAATATAAATGCCTATTTAAAAATTGTAAAAGCCCCATATTCTATTGCTAAATATCAAAATGAAGATCATAGTGCTTTTTATATTGTATTTGACGGAAATTACTATTATATTGCTTATCTAAGTGATGAAATATATGCTAAACTAAATAAAGAAAATATAGAAGAAAAGCCAATAACCATTTATGGAACGACAGCAGCTATTTCTAGTTCTTTAAAAGATATAGCCATAAAAGTATATAATAAAGGATTAGATGAAGAGGATACAATAGAAATAAAAGATTTTAATAGTTATTTTGGAGAAGTATATCTAACAAACGTTTCATTAACAAAAGAGCACTCAGCATTTTTTTATCTTAGTATAATACCTTTTGCTATCGCATGTGCATTCTTAGTCTTATATCTAATAAAAATGATTAAAAATAAAAAAGTATTAGCAACATTAACTGAAAAAGAAATGCAAACACTAGAAAAAGAAATAAATGATAAAAATACAAAATATTATGAAACACTTCATTTAATACTTACTAAAAACTATATCATAAGTTTCAATAAAACATTAAAAATAATAAATCAAAATAATTTAATTTGGATTTATGAATACAAAACAAAACAATATGGAATCACTACATCAAAACAAATATTTGTAATGGATAATACTGGTAAAAAATATAACATTGTAGCAACAGACGGATTATCGAGAAAAACTGATTCTACTTTAAAAGAAATAATGACAATAGTAAGTAATAAAAGCGAAAAAATACTAATTGGATACAACAAAAGAAATGAAAGTGAAATAAATCAAATTTTAAAGAATAGCTAAAGCTATTTTATTATATAATTTAATATGAAAACAAAAATAAAAATATTAACATTAATACTTCTTCTTTTATCTGCACTTTTTATCAACACTAAAGTAAATGCGTTGATGCCTTTAAGTGGGAAGATAATTATTATAGATCCAGGACATGGCGGAAAAGATCCAGGAACTATTAGTGAATCTATTTATGAAAAAGATATTAACCTGAAAATTAGTAAAGCCTTAGAAATTGAACTATCCCAATCAGGAGCTACAGTTATAATGACGAGAGATGACGACTATGATTTATCCAAACCAAATGCAAGATGGCGTAAAAAAAGTGATTTTGATAATCGAATTAAGTTAATTAATAATAGTAAAGCAACAATTTATTTATCTATTCATTTAAATTATTTAACCAATGATGCTTATTACGGTCCCCAAATATTTTATGCGAAAGAAGAAACAAAAAATTTAGCTACTATGATCCAAACAACTTTAAACAACAAATTAAACACGAATAGGCAAATTAAAGAAATTCCTAAAAAAACATACATGTATAATAAACTTACTATACCAGGAGTATTAATTGAATGTGGTTTCTTATCAAATAATGAAGAAAAAAAGAAATTAGTTACAGAAGAATATCAACAAAAAATAGCATCTCTAATAAAAGATGCCATCATAAATTACTTTAATTAGCAAAATATTTCATAGTAACCGACCTATTTTCATTTACTCCAGTTCCATAATGAAGATTGCCAACTTCTTTTAAAGCTTTGCGAATCGTTTTTTCATCCTTATCAATAGATTGATCTAGTAACGTAATTAACTTTATAGCTTTTACAATAGCTACATCATATAAATCATAAAAAGAATAATGATAACTAATTTTTTTATCAACAGGATAAACCCATTTTTTATGGTCTAAATTTAACACTTGAACATCTAATTTAGGAATATAATAGCAAAAATTTTGCAATTTTATAGGTAAAAAATGAAACCAATCAATTAAAATATAAAATAACTTTTTGATTCCCCACCTAGAAAGCATACCATGTTTAAAAATAAAACGATAATTTTTATAGCTTCTAATATAAATTTTACTACCTGATTTTACTTTAAAAGTATCATCATAAACAAAGTCAATTATCTTCTTCAAATCACTAGAAAAAGTAAGACGAGGAAAAATATCTTTTCCAATATGGCACTTATAAATAGGCTTCATCATTCTTTCCTTAGCTAAAATAGCATCAATCATACTTTCTATATAATCATGTTTTCCTAAATATTTCTTTGCTTTCTTATCATTTTTGTCATACTTTCCTCCATAGTAATAAATAAAAGGATGAACCGTACTATCTAAAACATAATGACATATTGAACCATATAAATAGGCTAATACTTGAGGATTTTGATTTAATTGATACTGTCTTATATACTTTATAATATTTTGAAAATATAAATTAGCATGATTTTGATGAGCAAAAGAACCTAAATGACTTTTATAAAAGAATAAAGCATCAAAACTCTTTCCAAAAAGTAAAAATAAATTATAATCCAGTTTATTTTGGATCTGAATATCTAAAGATTTATAAACATCTTTTGTAAAAAGATGATGAGTATATGTAGCAGGCATAGCATCTCCCCTGAATTAATTATAACACAAAAACTAAACTTCACCAAATTTTCACGAAATATTAACATTAGTAACAAGTTTTTTTTTTACAATATAGTTGTTCTTTGTGATATAATTTATAATAGGTGAATCATATGGAAAAAATATTTAAAACACTAGATGAACAAATAAAGATTCTTCGCAACAAAAATTTAATTATTGATGATGAAGAATACACCAAGAACATTCTTTTAAGAGAAAATTATTTTTTTCTAAATGGTTATCGTTATTTATTTTATAAATCTAGCAAAGACAAAACTTTTATAAATGGAACTAACTTTAGAGAAATATACGCTTTATTTTATTTTGATAGACAACTAAGAAATATTTTATTTAAAAATATTTTAATTTTAGAAAATAACATAAAAAGTATACTTTCATATGAGTTATCCCGAAAATATGGATTTAAAGAAAAAAAATATTTAAATCCTAACAATTTTACAACAGATCCCAAAAGAACAAGACAAGTACAAGATTTAGTAAAAAAAGTAAAAAGACAAATCATTGTAAATGGCAGAGAACATACTGCAACAAAGCATTATCAAAGCAACTATGGCTATATTCCTTTATGGGTTGTTGTAAAAGTTCTATCATTTGGAATAGTTGGTGAACTATATACAATCTTAAAACCAGAAGATCAAGAACAAATTGCAAATTTATTTCATGTTGATGTAGAAAGTTTGCTAATATATTTACCAATTATTGCAAATTACCGTAATTTATGTGCACATGAAGACATATGTTACGAGCATAAAACCCAAAAAGAGATTCCTATTACAAAATATCATAATTTATTAAATATTCCGAAAACAAATGGAGAATATATATATGGTATTAATGATTTATTTGCTTTAATAATTATTCTAAAAAGACTACTTAGAAATGATAATTTTCATAATATGTTAAATGAAATATCTTATGAAATTGATTATTTATCAGGAAGACTTCACACAATAAATATAGATAAAGTATTAGATCGAATGGGATTTCCCAAAAATTATAAAGATATAGTAAGGATGGATTAAAATGGTTGAAAAGAAAAAAAACACAACATTAAGAAATGGAATAATATTAATAATCGTATTTTTATTAGGAATGCTAACCCTTTATGGAATCTTCTACTTTTTTCCGAATGTAATTGGTGAGACAATTACTAAAGTAGAAAAAGATGTTACAATAACGGATGAAGGAATAGCAGATGCAGTTGAAAAGGTATATGATTCCGTAGTAGTTGTAAACACTTATATAGAGGGAAAAGCCTACTCATCAGGAACAGGTTTTGTATATAAAACTGAAAACAAAAAAGCTTATATTTTAACAAATAATCACGTAATTGATAGTGCAGATGATGTTTATGTTAAATTCACAAATGAACAAGTAGTAAAAGCTGAAATTGTCGGAAGTGATGTCTACTCAGATATTGCCGTATTATCTGTTGATGAAGAATATATTATTTCTGTTGCGGAAATAGGTAGCAGTGAAGATGCAAAACTAGGAGATACAGTATTTGCTATTGGAGCTCCGATTGATAGTGCTTATTCTTGGAGTGTAACAAGAGGAATTGTAAGTGGAAAAGATCGTTTAGTAGAAGTAGAATTAACCAGTGGAAATACTAAAACACCAATGATTGTAAATACTCTTCAAACAGATGCAGCAATTAATAATGGAAATAGTGGAGGTCCACTTTCTAATGCCAATGGAGAAGTAATTGGAATCACATCAATTAAACTAGCAAACGAAGCAATTGAAGGAATGGGATTTGCTATACCAATTGAAACAGCTATTAATTATGCTGAACAATTAATCAGTGGCAAAACAGTAGAAAGACCTACTTTAGGCGTATATATGCTAGATGTAAGCAATGCATATATGTCAAGAGAATACTATGAAATAATAAGAAAAGCAAATGTAACCAGTGGTGTAATTGTAACTGACTTTGAGGAAAACAGTCCAGCCAAAGAAGCAGGATTAAAAGTAGGAGATATAATCATTAAAGTTGATGGCAATGATATAGCATCTAATGCTTATTTAAGATATTATTTATATAAGCATAAAGTAGGAGATGAAATGAAACTTACTATTATTAGAGATGGTAAAGAAAAAGAACTTAAAATTACGTTAACAAATTAGAGGAAATACTATGAAATTTCCTCTTTTTATTTTTAAACATTACGAAAGACACAGTAATTAAAAATATAATTTAAAATAAAATTTCTTTATATAAAAAAAATATCATTAATTTTATTTACATAATGATATTCTTATAAATTTTTTAAATTCTTCTTAAACATCTTACAAATTACAACATTCATACAGATATATACTTATTTTCTTAAATTCTACAATAATATCAAAAGATATCACTCTTGAAAAGTGTCCAAATTTTTAGTTATACTTACCAAAATTATAATTTTATTTCAATAAAGTTTTTTCACAATTAATCATCCCATTCAGCATATACAATACCTTCTAGGCTTTCAACAACATTATCTTTAATATTACTAATTGAATTAAACAATTTTGATTTTGGTCTAGGCATAGAATCATTATTTCTATTTTCAGCATCAAAATAGTTATTGTGATAGTAAAAACATTCTAAAAAATATAGTGCAGCTAGAGATGTTAACACATTATACAAGTTCGCCTTAGTAAAATTATCATCCTTTTGTCTATTGTGTTTAATTTTATTATAATCTCCCCACCAATTCAATCCTGCAACTAGATCTATAAATTCAAATGGTGATAGTACTATTGCCTTATGAAATTGTAGTTCTGTTTTGCTTTCTTTTATTTTGTTATATTTATCATCATTTATTAAAAATTTCTTATACCCATCCATATTATCTTTGGAAGTTATTAGTTTTGCTATTACATCTATTTCTGAACAAATGACTTGAATTACTTTAATAAATTCATCAGAAAAGCAAGAATAATTTCTTTTATCAAAAGTAATATACTTTTCTAAATCAATAACGCTATTTTCAATATTTAAATAATATCTCCAATATTTAGTTAAAAATTCTTCCCTACTCATAACCACTACTCCAATTTTAGTTTTAATACATATTCTATAAATATTATTAACTACTAATTTATAGCTTTTCTCGATATAATAAAATATTTAACCAAATAATCAAATATTTTTTACATTTCACATTTTATAAAATAATAGTTGCAAATTACATAAGAGGTTTAACTAATATTAAGATTTTCATCTACTTTTACTAAACTATAAATAGCTATTCTTTCAAGCTTTCTCACTTTATATTAAAAACTTCAATATTAGGAGTTTATTTACATTATAACACCATGACTTAAAAGATTACAAACTTTTTGTTTTATAATTTTTAATCATTAGTTTCATAGTAGTAAGATGTTTCAATCCCTTTAAAAACGCTTTCTAAACTCAGATCATCTGTTAAATTATTTTCTATTAAAGTTTTAATTTCTAATGTGTTAACTGGACTTCTTTCCATAGCTTGTAAATAAAGTTTTTTATCTATATTTTCCCAATTGACAATTTTATTTAAATTTTTCTTTAATATTAAATCTAACCAAATTCTTGTACTTCTACCATTTCCCTCTAAAAATGGATGAGCGATATTCATTTCAACATACTTATCTATGATTTCATTTAAAGTTTTTTCACTCATTGTTTCAATTTTCTTTAGCATTTCTTTTAAATAAAGAGAATTACCAAATCTAAAATTACCTTTAGAAATATTTTCTTTTCTAATTTTACCAGCAAAATCATACAAACCATCAAATAAATATTTATGAATTTGTTGTAATCCTTTTGTTGTTCCAATTTCAATGTGGTTAATATCTCCACTTGAAAATAATTTTTTGGCATTTTCTAAACTTTTTTTATCTATTTCATTCATAAATTTCACCGCTTTTCACAAATACTTTCATTATTTTTATACATCTTTATTTTAGCATAAAATCGACGATTTTACAATATACGAGCAAGAACTAAGGATATAAAGACACTTCTAATTTTTGAGAATTAAATGCAATATCTTCTTTAAGATATAATCCCAATATCTATTTACCATTTAATTTTATTAAAAATCTATGTGGTTCTATAAAACTCACATTTACTTTATCTACATTTAATATTCTTCCTTGCGTAAACTCATATTTTGCACTATGAAAATCACAAGCAATTCTAATTTTTTTCTCAAACTTTTCGTTTCTTTTTAATTCTACATAATTTTTTATCATTTTTACCTCCAAATTTACAAGCAAACTAAAACACGGATAAACTCTACGTTTTCCGTGCTTTTATATATGTTTACTCCATATTTTTGGAGATTATCCACATCTGGCAGGGGATGAGAGAATCGAACTCCCAACTAAAGTTTTGGAGACTCCTATTATACCATTTAACTAATCCCCTAAAATTAAATCAATATATAAAAGAATTATATCATAAATTATTACAATTTACTAGTATTTTCATATAATAAATTAGGTGATCTTATATGTTAATAAATTATACCAATAAAGAATTAGACCTTTTAGCTAGAATTATGCGTGCTGAAGCACAAACAGAAGGAAATCTAGGAATGTTAATGGTTGGAAATGTAGTAGTAAATCGTGTTATTGCTGATTGTTATACATTTAAAAATATTAATTCAATTGAAGATGCCATATACCAGCCAAACCAATTTGTTGGAACAAACTCATCTCTTTTTTATGCTTCATCAACAACTGAAGAAAAAAATTTAGCCAAACGTACTTTAAAAGGAGAGTATTACTATCCAGCTACACATTCTTTATGGTTTTATGCACCAGGAAACAATAAAAATTGCACCAGTACTTGGTATGATCAACCACTAGCTGGTAAATATAAAAACCACTGCTTTTATCGCCCCAAAAGTGGAGAATGTAATGAGTTATATTAAAAGAAGAACTTATTTGAGCTCTTCTATTTTTTATCTGTAGAACCAAAACCACCAATACGAATATTTTCACTATGATCATGATCAACTAATAAATACTTTTGAAATATTACCTGACCAATAACATCACCCTTATGAATAACAATTTCATGATCTGATACATTATAATATTGAAAATAAAAATGTCCATCATTTCCTTCATTTTCATAATAATCACAATCAATAATACCTATTCCATTACTCATTAAAAGTCCCTTCTTGGGTCCACTGCTACGACTAATAAGAATATAATATTCATCTTCAAGACAATAAGCCTTTAATCCCGTAGGAATTAATGTAGGCTTAGTTCCAGGTTTAAAAATTGGAATAACCACATCTTCTGCAGCTTCAACATCATAAGCAGCCGAATATTTTGTTTTTCTAACTGGCAAATGAATATCCTTATCTTCATAACCTTTTGCTATTTCAAATCCTCTAATTTTCATATACTTCACCTTAAAAATTATATCAAAAAAATAACTTAATAAAAAGTTATTTTTTAAGGTATTACTAAAACTTGCCCTATAGAAAGTAAATCACTAGTTAATCCATTAGCTTTTTTAATCGCATTTACACTTGTTCCATAAGCTTGAGCTATCTTCCATAAACTATCATTTGTTTGTACTTCATATGTTCTTTTATGAGTATTAGAATGTAGAGGAATCACTAAAGATTCGCCAATAGAAATTAAATTAGAAGTTTTTCCATTAGTCTTCATCAAATCATCCACCGTAATTCCAAATTTACGTGCTATACTATATAATGAATCACCTTTCTTAACAATATAAATAGGATCAGAATCACTAGAAGAATCATTATTATTACTAATATTTAAAACTTGTCCTACAGATAAAATATCACTAGTTAAATGGTTCAGCTGTTTTATTTCATCTACTGTAAGTCCAAATCGATTGGCAATACTATATAATGTATCACCAGATTTCACAGTATAGGTATCTAATGGATTTGTATTTTCATCAGTAATAATTAATTCTTGACCAATGGAGAGAATATCATTAGTAATATGGTTTAAATCTTTAAGTTCATCTACTGTCATACCATATCTTTTAGCAATACTATAAAGAGTATCTCCTTTTTTTACAATATATTTATTTTCATAAGTACTATCAGACTCTTCTATTTTAGGTATAACAAGTGTTTGTCCAACACGTAAAGTATTATTAGTTAGATAATTGCTTATTTTAAGTTCATCTACACTAATACCAAATTGTTTAGCAATTCCATATAAAGTATCTTCCTTTTTTACAGTATAATAAATTTCTTCTGCACCTTCAGGTGGAATATAACTAACTCCGATATAATCCGCTAAAGCACGAACTACAGCTTCCGCTAAATCTTGCCAATTATTTTTAATTTGATCTACATCATCCCCAGTTGAATCAGCAAATCCATATTCTACAATAATAGATTCATTATTTGGTGTTTCTCTTAATATATAATAATAATCTTTACTAGAATTACTAGGAAGTCTCCTTTGATAATATTTCCGCACATTTTGTCCAGATTTAATAAATTCTTGGGCTATCTTAGAAGATAAATTATCACTATTTCTCAAAGCATAAATAATTTCCGCTCCATCTCCACCACCAGCATTAATATGATTAGAAACTAAAATAACATCATTACCCGTCCCAAACAAACTTTGAGCTTTTTTAGGACGATTAGTAGAATCTAAAGTTACATCACTATCTCTAGTTAAAGCGGTTTGAATTCCCAAATCTGATAATCGATTAGCCATATACTCACTTATCTTTAAAGTATAATCTTTTTCTACAATACCATTAGCACTTGTTCCAGGATCTTCTCCTCCATGACCAGGATCGATAACAACCTTTTTAGCCATAAACATCCTCCTCTAAAGTATTGTATGATAGTTCCTAAAATACGTTATTTTTCTTAACTAAAAAAATCTTTTTAAAATACATAAAAAAAGTGCTTTTTAAGCACTAATTATCATATTTAATCACAACATGTCTATTAGGTTCTTCTCCGATACTTTCAGTTTTAACTCCTCTAAAATTAGCAAGCACATTATGAACAACTCTTCTCTCATAAGAATTCATATTATCCATTTCAATATCCGTTTTTGTCCTTACCACATCTTTAGCTAAGTTCCAAGCAAGACGTTCTAATCTTTTTAATTGTCTATCTTTGTAATCTTCAACATCTAAAATAATTTTAGGACCATTCTCCGTTAAATTCCTTATGTATTGTCTAACAATAACTGTTAATGCTTCTAAATTTTGCCCATTCTTACCAATAATAATAGGATTATTAGAAGAATACATTTTAATTGTTGTAACACCATCTTTTGTATTAACCTCAAAAGAAACATCTAAATTCATACCTTTTAAAATTTTCATTAAAAATTCTTGAACATCTGCAACAATTTCTAATTTTAAAAATCCCCTACATTCATAAGTAACACCTTTAAAAAGTCCACCTTTAATTTCATGAAAAGAATAAGCTACTTCATCTTCATTCGCATTTAATTTGATTAAAACTTGTTTTAAAGCTTCTTCTTTTGTTTTTGCTACTTCTTTTACTACATTCATGATTATTTTCCTTTCTTTTTATCTATCCTCTTTTTTTCTTTATTTGGAATTATAATTTTATCTTTATTTTCTTCTCTTTCATTCATTTTTCTTAAAAATAAATTTTGAAGGACAACAAAACCATTTGTCGCAATCCAATATAAAGCAATAGCGGTTGATAAATATAAAGACGCAACAGAAATCATAATAATCATAAATTTAAACATAAATTGCATTTGTCTTTCCATATCTTGATTTCCAGTCTGAGTAGTAGACATAGAATTTTTAAAAGACAAATAAGTTGTTAAAATAATTAAAACAATAATAATTAAATAAGCCCATTGATGATATTCAAATAAACCAACCATTGGTGTTTGACCCAAAGTAAGACCTAAAAAGGTATCTTCAAAAATAGCAGGAGTTCTATTAATAGCTTGCAAAAAAGCGAAGAATAAAGGAAGTTGAATAAATGCTAATAAACAACTACCAAAAGGGCTAATATTATACTTTTTATAAACAAGCATCATCTCTTGTGATTTTTGAAGCATAGATTCATTATCTTTTCTATTAGCATATTTTTTTTCTATTCTAGCTATTTCAGGTTGAGCTTTTTTCATATTATTTGATTGTTTCATAGATTTAGCAGAAATTGGCATTAAAATTAAACGAATAGCAAGACCAATTAAAATAACTGATAAACCAAAACTATTAATTAAATAACCAAGTTTTAAAATTAAAAATGCTAAAGGTTTAACAAAAATACCTTCCCAAATACCATCTGCTTTATTACTAGATAAACTAAAATCTGAACATAAAGGCAAATCATCATAATGAATTTTAGTTTGATCCTTATACTCACTATATAGCTCATCTAACTCTTTATCTTCTGGCTTACATAAAATATCCTTTTGCAGAATCTGACCTGTTTTTTTATACTCAACAGGAGTATTATCTTCCAAAATATAATTACTATTTCCACAAGCAGTTAAAGAAAATACTAACAATATTAAAATTCCAATTTTAATTTTTTTCATTTAAAAATCCTTTCTGTAATAACAAAACAAATTCCTGTTCCATTTTTGCATAAGACAAATCTTTTACTCTCTTCCTAACCATTATAATATAATTTTTAGAATTTGGAAATACTTTCTTATTTTGATCAATCAAACATCTAACTTGTCTTTTTGCTTTATTTCTTTCTACGGCATTACCAAATTTTTTACTAACAGCAATACCAAATTTAGGATAACTTGAATTTACATCCTTATAATATATATTATAAAAATTTGATTTCAAACAACATCCCGTATTAATTATATCATTAAAATCCATATTTTTCTTAACAACTTCATATTTTTTCATAAATTCACTTCCTAAATTCATCAAAGAAAAAAAATACCACTAGAAAGAAAGTGGCTACTTAGATAAAACTTTACGACCTTTTTTACGTCTATTCTTTAAAATACTAGACTCTTTTCTAGCAAAGAATCCATGTTTTTTTGCTTTCTTACGATTATTAGGTTGAAATGTACTTTTCATATACGACACCTCCTTAAAAACTCAAGTGGTTTAATTATAATATTTTATTAGAGTGAAGTCAAGTTTTTTCCATAAAATAGTAGGTTTTCATAAAAATTAAAATTATTCACTTTTTATTCACTATTTATTTTTTTTAATCAAAATTAATTCTTTTTTTATCCACAGAGTTTTATAATTAAAATGTGTATAACCTGAAAGTTATCCACATATCAAATATTTTAGAAATCCTAGTATCAACCTAATCTCGTGTATCAAAAATAAAAGTTATCCACACTATTAACAATAATTAAAAAAATATCAATTGTGTATAAAAAATATTTTTAATAAAAAATTTGTTGATAGTGTTGATAAATATTCTAAAGTAAGGTATTATAAGAGACAAAACGTGTGAATAACATGTGGATAAAAAATTTTATGATTTTAGACTTTAAATTCTAAAAAAAATGCGATACAATTATTGTGTTAAAAGTCCAGACTGTGGGGTGAGGTTTAGTTGGGAAAAGAAACACTATTAAAACAATTTTTAGATAGCATATATAAAGAAATAAATCCAGCATCCTTTCATGCATGGTTTAACGATTTAGAAATCACCAATCTAACAGATGATAAAATCACCTTTAAAGTCCCTATGGAAATACACAAAAAGATGCTAGGAGATAACTACTATTCTTTAATTGATAAAACCTTAACCAATATTACAAATAATACTTACGATATAGAATTCATCTTAGAAAGTGATATAAAAGAAACACAAGAAGAAGTTGTTAATAACAATGAAGTTATCAACAACAACTTTGAAACAAATTTAAATCCTAATCTCAATTTTGATAACTTTGTCGTAGGAGATACAAACAGACTTGCTAAAGTAGCAGCTATGGCAGTTGCAGAAGCTCCAGGAAGAATTCACAATCCATTGTTCATCTATGGAAAAAGTGGTCTAGGAAAAACACATTTGATGCATGCTATAGGCAATTTCATTGTTGCTAATTCCAATCGCAGAGTCTTATATTGTACATGTGATGAATTCATGACTGAATATACAAACATTGCCAATCCCGATAATGCTAAAAATACTGTTGAATATGCCAACGATTTTAAAAATAAATATCGAAATGTTGATGTACTAATAATTGATGATATCCAGTATCTAGTTGGAGCGGAAAAAACCCAACAAGAATTCTTTAACACCTTTAATTATCTTCATCAATCAAATAAACAAATCATAATTAGTAGTGATCGTTCTCCAGAAGACTTAAAAATTCTTGAAGAAAGATTAAGATCGCGATTTATGTGGGGACTACCAGTTGATATATATCCTCCAGATTTCGATTTAAGATGTCGAATTATAAGGAAAAAGATTGAAAATACAAGTATTGCAAACTTAATAAAAGAAGAAAGTATTGAATATATTGCTAATGCTTGTCAAAATGACATACGTTTTTTAGAAGGAGCAGTTAATCGATTAATGGCTTACACTGCAATGATTGTCCCAAAAACAATTGATTTAGAGTTCACATGCGAAGCATTAAAAGACTTTGTTAATAAAAATATCTATTCTAATAATAATATAACTAAAATACAAAAAGCTGTCGCTGATCACTATAATATAACAGTAGATGATCTAAAAGGAAAGAAACGAAGTAATAAAGTTGCCCATCCAAGACAACTGGCCATGTATTTATGTCGAATGGAAACAGATGAAACATTCCCAAGAATAGGATTAGAATTTGGAGGTAGAGATCATTCAACAGTAATATTTGCTTGTGATAAAATTGAACAAGAATTATTAACAAATCACGAACTAGAACGAGCGATAAAAGAGATTAAAGCTAAATTGTAAATAACTTGTGACCTAGTTGTGAATAAAAGATCAGTTATAAACATTAAAAATAATAAAAAAAGACTTTATAATAAAGGAAAAAATAAGTTATAAACATTATTAACACTATAATAAATAATAATAAATTAGAAAGAAGGAATAAATATGAAATTCACAATTGAAAAAAATGTAATATTAGAAGGATTAAATAATGTAATAAGAGCAATATCAACTAAAAATGTAATACCCGTTTTAAATGGAATAAAATTTGAATTAACAAATACAGGACTTTATCTAACAGCAAGTGATTCTGAATTAACAATTAAGGTTTTAATAGAATCTAAAGATATTAAACAAATAAGTAGTGTAGGAGGAATAATCATTCAAAGTAAATATATCTTAGACATTGTAAGAAAAATGCCAAGTGATTTAATAAACTTTGAAGTAATAGATGGCTTAAAAATTAAAATTTACACAGAAAACAATCAATATAATCTTAATTGTTTAGATATTAATGATTATCCAGATGTAAAACTAGAAGAAAATAAAGACCCAATTGTTATTAATGGAGAAGAATTTAAAACTATTATTAATCAAACTGTTTTTGCAATATCAAATCAAGAATTAAGACCAATTTTAACAGGAGTAAACTTTAAATTTGCAAAAGATGTATTAGAGACTGTTGCAACTGATTCTTATCGTTTAGCCAAAAAGAATATTAAATTAACTCAAGAAGTAGAAAAAGATGTTGAAATTGTCATTCCTGGTAAAAACATTATGGAATTAGAAAAAATTATTATGGATGATAGTGATATAGAAATCCATATATTTAATAATAAAGCCTTATTTAAATATAAAAATATTAATTTTCAAACAAATTTACTAAGTGGAAGTTATCCTAATACATCTAACTTAATACCTAGTGAATTTAGCTATATTATTAAAGTAAATAAAAGAGAATTTAATGATGCTATAGATAGAGCAGCTCTACTGACTCAGGGAAAAGATAAAAATATTGTCAAAATGTCTTTAGATAATACCAAAATGGTTATAAATTCTTATGCTTCAGAAATTGGAAAAGTAGAAGAACAATTAACAGTAGAAACAAATAATAAAGAACACCTAGAAATATCATTTTCTTCAAAATATATGTTAGAAGCTATTAAAACATTACAAGAAGAAGAAATTCTTTTATTGTTAAACAGTGATGTAAAACCATTAATTATTAAATCTTTAACAGATGAATCATTAATCCAACTAATTTTACCTATAAAAACTTACTAAATGGATTGACACGGTTCGACAAAAATGCTCCTTTTTATATGATATAACTAAAGTATAGTTATAAGAAAGGGGGCATTTGGATGCCGTATATTATTACTGAAAAAACATTAGCACTTTTACCGATTGATAAAAAAACAAGAGTACTAGAATGGGAAAAAGACTTTATTATAGAAGAAAAAATAATCCAAATAATAGAGCATAACTGTATATTAAATGGATCAACTTTAGAAGGAAGAAGAAAGGGAAGTTCTTATTTAATAGGAGCCAGCTATAAACCTCCAATAATAATAGACGAAATGAAACGAATAATTCTCGTTCCTACTCTTTCTAATAAAAATCCTAATTGTAAATGGTTTGTCTTAGATAATATTTTAAAATACTATATAAATTCTTCAAATAGAGTAGTAATAATGTTTAAAAATGATCAAAAATTAGAGTTAGATCTATGTTATACAAATTTTGATAAACAAGTACTAAGAGCAACTCGTTTAGAATCATCTTTAAGAAGCCGAAAATATAAAAAATACCTTTAAAAAGGTCTTTTTTTATGATATAATATTAATAGGTATAGGAGTACGATTATACCACTAATTTTTATATATCAGCAAAGTAGGAGCTAAAAAATGCAAATCAGTAGTTTAAAATTATTAAATTTCCGTAATTATGAAAGTTTAGAATTAAATTTTTCTTCAAAAATGAATATGCTATATGGAAAAAATGGGATGGGAAAAACTAATATAATAGAAGCAATATATATGTTAGGAGTAACTAAAACATTTCGCTCTAATAATGAAGATATAGTTATAAAAAGAGGAAAAAATATAGCTAAAATAGAAGGAAGAATAAAGGATTCAATTTTAAATAATTACAAAATTATTATAAGTAATGCTGGTAAAAGAATTAAAATTGATAATAATCAAATAACCAAAATAAGCGATTATATTACGAGGGTAAATATAATCTTATTTAATCCAGATGATTTAAAATTGATTAAAGATACTCCAAGTACAAGAAGAAAAATGTTAAATATTGAAATATCGGGTATAAATAGTGAATATCTTCAATTATTAACGAATTATAATAAGATATTAAAACAAAGAAATGCTTATTTAAAAGCTTTAAGTAAAAAGAAAAAGCTAGAAACCCCATTTCTAAATATTTTAACAGAACAATTAGTAGATGTTGGATTAAAAATAATGTGGATAAGAGAGGACTTTATCAACAATATAAATTCTTATATTAGCGATATTTATTATAAGATCACCCATAAAGGCTCATTAAAAGTCCTTTATAAAAGTGAATTTAAAGGAAAAAACAAAGAAGAAATAATGAAGATGTTTAAAAAAAATATTTCCCGAGAAATATTTTTAGGTAAAACTTTATTTGGAATTCAACATGATGATCTAGAATTTAAAATTAATGAAGAAGTTGTAAAAGAATTTTCATCAGTTGGTGAACAAAAAAATAGTATTATTTCTTTTAAATTAGCAGAAATCAAAAATATTGAAATTAAATTACATAAAAAACCTATTTTAATTCTAGATGATTTATTTAGTGAATTAGATCGAGAGAAAATAAATAATATTTTAAATTTAATTGATACCGATTTACAAACATTCATAACAACTACTGAAATATCGAATGTTGATAAAAAATTATTAGAAACATCAAAAATTTTTCATGTGATTGATGGCAAAGTAGAGGAGGAGTAAATATGCAAAATGAATATTCAGATAGTGATATACAGGTATTAGAAGGACTAGAAGCAGTAAGAAAACGTCCAGGAATGTATATAGGATCAACTAGTGAAAAAGGATTACACCATTTAGTATGGGAAATAGTGGATAATGCTGTAGATGAAGCTTTAGCAGGATTTTGTGATGATATTGAAGTAGTAATTCACAAAGATAATTCTGTTTCTGTAAAAGATGATGGACGTGGAATGCCCGTTGGAATCAATGCTAAAACAGGTTTATCAACGATAGAAACTATTTTTACTGTTTTACATGCAGGTGGTAAATTTGGCGGTGGAGGCTATAAAGTTAGTGGTGGTCTTCATGGCGTTGGAGCAAGTGTCGTTAATGCCTTATCAAGCTGGCTAGAAGTTAGAGTTTACAGGGAAGGTGAAGTTCATTACCAACGTTTTGAGAATGGCGGACATCCTGTAGCTCCAATGAAAGTAACTGAAAAATGTGCAACAGAACGTACAGGAACAACAGTAACTTTTAAAGCCGATCCAACAATATTTAAAGAAACAACAGAATACAGTTATGAAACTTTAGAAAATCGTTTAAGAGAACTAGCCTTTTTAAATAAGGGATTAAGAATTATATTAATTGATGAACGTGGAGATGGTAAAACAGCTACATTCTGCTACAATGGAGGAATTATTGAATATGTAGCAATGTTAAATAAAAATAAACAACCTCTACATGATGAAATAATATATGTAGAAGGAGAAGAAAATGGCGTAAATATTGAAGTAGCTATGCAATATAATGATTCTTATAATTCCAGTTTATATTCTTTTACCAATAATATAAATACTTATGAAGGCGGAACACACGAAGACGGTGTTAAGTTTGCTTTAACAAAAATTATTAATAATTATGCTAGAAATAATAAAATGTTAAAAGATAATGATGATTCACTAACAGGAGATGATTGTCGTGAAGGACTTGCTATGATTATTTCTTGTAAGCATCCTGACCCTCAATTTGAAGGACAAACTAAAACAAAATTAGGAAATAGTGAAGTAAGAAAAATAGCAAATGATGTTTTTAGTGAAGGATTTGAACGCTTTTTAATGGAAAATCCAAGTGTAGCTAAAACAATAATTGAAAAATGTATGACAGCATCTCGTGCTAGAATCGCTGCTAAAAAAGCCCGTGAAATGACAAGAAGAAAAGGAGATTTGGAAGTAACAAATTTCTTTGGAAAACTTGTAGATTGTAAAAGCAAAGATGCTAGTGTAAGCGAAATATTTTTAGTAGAGGGAGATTCAGCAGGAGGATCAGCTATTAAAGGAAGAGATAGCTTAACTCAAGCCATTCTTCCATTAAGAGGTAAAATATTAAATGTAGAAAAAGCTCGTTTAGATCGTGCTTTATCAAATGAAGAAATAAGAACAATTATCACGGCTTTTGGAACAGGTATTGGGGATGATTTTAATTTAGATAAATTAAGATATCATAAAATTATTATTATGACAGATGCTGATGTAGACGGATCCCATATTAGAGTTCTACTTTTAACCCTTTTTTATCGCTTCTTTAAGCCAATTGTAGAAGCAGGACATGTTTATGCAGCCCAACCTCCATTATTCGTTATAAAGCATGGAAAAACGATAAAATACGTATTAAATGAAGCTGAAAGAGATGAATACTTAGCAACATTATCACCATCTACAAAATATGAGATAGCTCGTATGAAAGGTTTAGGAGAAATGGATGCTGAAGAATTAAATGAAACAACCATGGATATAAATAAAAGAATTTTAAGACAAATAACAGTAGATGACGCTATAGCGGCAGATGAGATATTCTCTAAACTAATGGGAGAAGAAGTAGAACCACGTCGTGAGTTTATTGCCGCCAATGCTTTATATGCTAAGAACTTAGATTATTAAGGAGGTTTTGTATGGATAGATTAGAACAAAATAATATTGTAACAGAAATTAAAAATTCCTTTTTGGAATATTCCATGAGTGTAATTGTTTCACGGGCATTGCCAGATTTAAGAGATGGCCTAAAACCAGTTCACCGTCGTATTTTATATGATATGCTTCAAAATGGTTTGACACCAGATAAACAATATCGTAAGTCTGCAACTATTGTCGGTGATGTAATGGGTAAATATCACCCACACGGAGACTCAAGTATCTATGAAGCAATGGTTCGAATGGCCCAAGATTTTAATTACCGTTATATGTTAGTAGATGGTCATGGAAATTTTGGTAATATTGATGGCTATAGAGCCGCTGCCTATCGTTATACCGAAGCAAAATTGCCTAAAATATCTATGGAATTATTAAGAGATATTAATAAAAATACTGTAAACTTTATTCCAAATTATGATGAAACAACCAAAGAACCAGAAGTTTTACCATCAAGGTTTCCAAATTTGTTAGTAAATGGAACAATGGGAATAGCGGTTGGTATGGCAACTAATATTCCTCCTCACAATCTAGGTGAAGTAATAGATGGTTGTGTAGCTTATATTGATAATCCTGATATAGATGTAGCAGGATTAATGCAGTATATTAAAGGCCCCGATTTTCCAACAGGAGCCCTTATCCTAGGAAATAGTGGAATCAAGAAAGCTTATGAAACAGGTCGAGGAACAATCACTATTAGAAGTAGAGCCCATATTGAAGAAAAAAATGGTCGTCAATATATCATAGTTGAGGAAGTTCCTTATGGTGTAAACACTTTAGAGTTAAAAAACAAAGTAGCAGAATTAGTACACAATAAAGTATTAGAGGGAATAACAGATTACCATTCTGATTTAAAAGAAGGAATTAAAATTACCATCAGCTTAAAAAAAGACGCAAATGCAAGTGTAATATTAAATAAATTATATAAACACACCGCTTTTCAAACAACCTATGGTATCATTTTCTTAATGCTTGATAATGGGGTTCCAAAAACATTAGGATTAAAAGACATTATATCTAAGTATATCGATTATCAAAAAGAAGTTATTATAAGAAGAACTCAATTTGATTTGGATAAAGCAGAAAAGCGAGTACACATTTTAGAAGGCTTAAAAATAGCCCTAGATCATATTGATGCTGTAATAAAGTTAATCAGGGGCTCACAATCTGATGAAGAAGCAAAAGCGGGATTAATGAATAACTTTAATTTAAGTGATATTCAAGCCGAAGCAATTTTAGAAATGCGCCTAAGAAGATTAACAGGCTTAGAAAGAGAAAAAATTGAAGAAGAATTAAATGAATTGTTGAAACTAATTGATGAGTTACGATCAATTTTATCATCAGAAGAAAAAGTTCTAAGTATAATAAAAGATGAATTACTAGAAATAAAAGAAAAATATGGCGATAAACGCCGTACCGATATTGATATGACTGCGATTGAATATATAGAAGATGAATCTTTAATACCAGAGGAAAATGTACTAATAGCTATGACAAATAAGGGTTATATTAAAAGAACAACATCTGATACATTTAAAGCTCAAAAACGTGGCGGAATGGGTATTAAAGGTATGACAACAAATGATGAAGATTTTGTCGAAAATATAATTAATATCTCTTCTCATGATTATGTTATGTTCTTTACAAATAAAGGTAAAGTATACCGTATCAAAGGCTACGAAATACCTGAATTTAATCGTCAATCAAAAGGATTGCCAGTAATTAATTTATTACCACTTGAAAAAGATGAAACAATAAGCTCTATTCTAGGAATATCTTCTAAGGATGATACTAAATACTTATTATTTGTAACAAAAGATGGATTAGTAAAGAAAACAGCCATTGAAGAGTTTGCAAACATACGTACGTCTGGAAAAATCTGTATTAATCTAAAAGACAATGATGAGTTAATCGCGGTAAAACGAACAAATGGAAATAATTATATTCTTTTAGGTAGTGAAACTGGTAGAATGGTTAAATTTAAAGAAGATAAAATAAGAGCAATGGGAAGAACCGCAAGTGGAGTAAAAGGAATTAATTTAGATGGAAGTAAATGTATTTGTGCAGAAGTAGTAAATGAAGATGATAAAATATTGTTGGTAACTGTTAAAGGATATGGAAAAAAGACATTAGTAAGCGATTTTAGAGAAACAAGCCGAGGAAGTAAAGGTGTTAAAGCTTTGAATATTACTGATAAAAATGGTAATATTGCTTCTGTTAAAGTAGTAGATGAAAATAAAGAATTGGTTATTATGACAAATACTGGAACTACAATGCGTATGACTTTAGATCAAATTAATACCTTAGGAAGAGTTACTCAAGGAGTAAGATTAATTAATTTAAAAGATGATCAATTTGTTACAACTTTTAGCTTAGTAGAAAAAGAAGAAGAACCAACAGAAGAAAATGAAGCTGAAAAAGAAACAAATGAAGAATAGATCTAATTAAACTGTAATCATGAATAAATTACAGTTTTTTTATGATCAATTTTACTTTTTTTTAAATATAAAAATAATTGTGGATAACTGTAAAATAATAGGGAAAAATAAAAATGTTTCACGTGAAACTATAAATAATAAAAATGGTAAGAAAATAATTTTAATATATATAGTTATCCACAATGTTTCACGTGAAACATATATCCTCTACTTAAAAACTTTTTACAAATAAAACTAAAAATTTATAAAGTATTTAAAAATAAATATACTTATACAAAATAAATTCTCCAAAAGATTGCTTTGTAAAATAAAAAAATATAAGTGTTGAAATATTTAATATCTAATAAAGCAAAATTGTATTTTACTCTATTAAAACAACATATTATAAGTTTTATAAATATAAAAAATAAGTTACTAACATAATGTTTCACGTGAAACATTAAAAAAATAAAGAAAATATAGTTTCACGTGAAACATATACTTGCATTTTAAATAAAATTATGGTAAATTATATATGTGCAACAGATATATTGTAAACTGGTCAGGACTGGAAAGTAGCAGCCACATCAATCCCTATTTGTGTGCACTTTTTTATTGGGTGATGATATGCAACAAAAATATATTGATATTTTAATAAAATTAGCTATAAAAGCTAGTAAAAAAGATGAAGTTCCAATTAGTGCCATAATAGTCAAAAATAATAAGATTTTAGTAAAAGCTTATAATAATAGAAATAAAAAGAATAGCATTTTAGGACATGCAGAAATAATAGCAATAAATAAAGCAACTAAAAAATTAAAAGATTGGCGGTTATTTGATTGTGATCTATATGTAACCTTAAAACCATGTAGTATTTGTGAAAATATAATTAAACAATCAAGAATTAGAAATGTATACTATCTTTTAAATAAACCAGAAACTAAAAAGGAATATAATAAAACAATTTTTAATAAATTAAATAACACAAAAAACGAACAAAAGTACGTTAAAGTTTTAAATAACTTTTTTAAAAAGAAAAGAGACAATAAAAGGGGAATATGATATAATTAAACGGGGTGGAATTATGGATTATAAAGTATTATATCGAAAATATAGACCTGATGATTTTTCAAGTATTATTGGTCAAGAATATATGATTTCAATATTAAAAAATGCCATCAAAATGAATAAAATATCACATGCGTATATATTTTCTGGTCCAAGAGGAACAGGAAAAACAAGTACAGCTAAAGTATTTGCTAAAGCAATCAATTGCTTAAATCCTACAGAAAATGGCCCATGTAACGAATGTGAAAGTTGTCGAACATTTAAAGAAAATGCAGATATTATTGAAATAGATGCAGCTTCTAATAATGGTGTGGATGAAATAAGAGAAATCATAAATAATATTAAATTGGCTCCCGCTTACTCAAAATATAAAGTATATATAATTGATGAAGTTCACATGCTTAGTACTAGTGCTTTTAATGCTCTCTTGCTTACTTTAGAAGAACCTCCAAAACATGTAGTTTTTATTCTTGCAACAACAAATATTGAAGCTGTTCCAATTACTATATTATCTAGATGTCAGCGTTTTGATTTTCATAAAATCTCAATAAAAGATATCATAAAAAGATTGGAATATGTAACAAAAAACGAAAATATAAAAATCGAAGAAGAAGCTTTAGAAGAGATAGCCTATATTAGTGATGGTGGAATGAGAGATGCTTTAAGTATATTAGATCAGCTTTCAAGTAATACAAGTAAAATAACGATCAATGATGTTATTGAGCACTTTGGTTCCGTATCTAAAAAACAAATTAATGATTTATATGCTTTAATTTTAAAAAATGATGTGGATAACTTTGATAATACTATGAAAAAATTAAAAGAACTAGCAATTGACTATAAATTATTGATAAAAAAATTATTAGAAAAAATCGAAGAAGAAGCCTTAAACTCAAAGAAAGATTATAATTATAAAGGATTACCATATGAAAAGTTAAAAGAATTAGCCTTTTCTCTAGCAGATATTTCTAACTATGTGAATATGAGTATAGATCCTTATTTACTGATTGAAATAACATTATTAAAGTATTTTAATTCAACAATTGCAACACCTGCAATAGAAAATAATATTATTTCCCAAGAAACTCATATAACTAAAAAAATAGATGAAGAAAAACCAAAAGAAGAACCAATTATTTCCCAGGAAATAATTTCACCTATTAAAACAAACTCTGAGTTACCTAAAATAAGAGTAAATAATTGCTTTGTTAATGCCAAAAAAGAGTATTTACAACAAGTAAAAACTAATTGGATAGAATTTATATCAACCCTAGAAGATAAGAATCTATTAAATTTAATAATAGATTGTAATGTCGTAACAGCAAGTGATCAAATTGCCATTTTAACAAGTAAACTAGAAGGAACAGCAAATTTAATTAATACAAAATTAATAGAACTAGAAACACTATATAATCATAAATTTCAAACTAACTATAAGTTTATTACTTTAACAGAAATCTATTGGAATGAAGAAAAAGAAAGATATATTACTAATTTAAAAAATAAAGTAGAATATCATTATATAGAAGAACCAATAATTGAAAAAGAAAGCGAAAATAATGTTGATAATATTGAAAAAATCGCTTATGATATATTTGATAAAGAAAAAATAGAAATAGAATAAGAAAGAAGGAAAAAAATGAATATTCAAAATTTAATGGCTCAAGCCCAAAAAATGCAAAAAGAAATTACTAAAAAGAAAGAAGAAATTGATAATACAACATTTGAAGGTACATCAGAATGGATAAAAGTTGAAATGAATGGTAAAAAAGAAGTAGAAAAAGTAAAAGTAATTTTTGATGGAATAATTGAAAATGATGATAAAGAAATGCTAGAAGATATGATAAAAATAGCTATAAATGATGCTGTAAAGAAAATCGATAAAGAAGTAGAAGATAAAATGGGAGCTTATGGCTCATCATTTAATGGCTTATTCTAATGAACTATCCTAAAGACTTAGAAATATTAATTAACCATTATCAAAAATTACCAGGAATAGGAGAAAAAAGTGCTGAAAGATTAGCAATAGCAACATTGGAATTTAGTGAAGAAGAAGTAAATGACTTTAGTAAAGCAATGATAGAAGCTAAAAAAAATCTTACTAGATGTTCTATCTGTGGACATTTAACAGACCAAGAAATTTGCAATATCTGTAGTGATGAAAATCGAAATAAAAATGTGATATGTGTAATTGAAGATTATAAAAGTATATTTTCATTTGAGAAAACAGGAACTTTTCAAGGTACATATCATGTATTAAATGGTTTAATATCACCTATGGATGATATAGGTCCTGAAGATATTAATTTATCTTCTTTGTTATCTAGAATTGAAAAATTAGATAATCCCGAGCTAATTTTAGCACTAAAACCAACAGTGGAAGGAGAAGCAACCACACTGTATATTAAAAAAATATTAGAAAATAAAAAAGTAACGATATCTAGATTATCATATGGAATACCAATTGGAGCGGAAATTGACTATTTAGATAATGTTACTTTAGAAAAAGCACTGGAAGATCGAAAAAAAATATCAGAATAAAAAAATATATATAAACATATAATTTACTGTGATGAAAATGAAAAAGAAAATCCTTAAAATCCTCAGTAAATTATGTTTTGCGTTTGTAATGTTATATGGCCTAAATTTAATTTTATCAGGAATAAATATATTTATACCGATAAATATAATCACAATTGTTCTTGTAA
Source organism: uncultured Mycoplasmatota bacterium (assembly GCA_900549285.1). Lineage (GTDB taxonomy): Bacteria > Bacillota_I > Bacilli_A > RF39 > UBA660 > Caccenecus. Next base: position 34,034 of record URNW01000002.1, on the reverse strand, counting down.
CTTTATTAGGATCCCCAGGAATACTAGGATTAGTAGTAGTATATTTACTAATTTAAGGATGTGATTTCATTGTTTAATAATAATCTATCAGAAATTTATAATCAATATCGTGAGAAAAAACTTGCTCACGCTTATTTAATTGAAACAAATAACTCTACTAGATTATTAGATGATCTAAAAAAATTAATAAAAGCCATCAATTGCCCTAATGAATATAAAGAACATTGTCAAAGTTGTAATTTATGTAACCTAATTACAAAAGATAATTTACCAAGTATAATAACCATAGAACCTGAAGGAGCAAGTATAAAAAAGAACCAAATAGAAACATTAAAGTTATCATTTGAAACCAAACCCATATATAGCAAATATAATGTTTATATTATAAAAAATGCTGAAAAATTAAATAGTAGTAGTGCAAATGCTATGTTAAAATTTGTCGAAGAACCAACAGCAGGCATATTAGGTTTTTTTATTACAAATAATAAAGATGTAATAATACCTACAATAAAAAGTAGATGCCAGATAATTGTAGTAAATTATGAAAATGACAATTTACTAGAGAAATTAAATATATCTGAAAATGAGTTAAATAATTATAAAACTCTAATACAAGAATATTTAAAGCAAATAGAGTCAAATAATTTTATCAATAATAAAGAACTTATTTTAAGCAAATATAAAGAAAGAACAGAAATAGAAACTATGTTTAAAATTATATTTGAAATATATTATAATATATTTTTAAAATCACTAAGTAAGCCATATAATAACGAATTAATAGACAACTTTGAAAACGATAATCAAAAAGAAGAAATTTTTTCAAAATTAAATATTGTTTCCAAAATTCTTCAAGAATTGAGTTATAATGTAAATATAGAGTTATTATTAGATAAATTTGTTTTAGAAATGAGGAAGTAAAATGGATAAATACTACATATATGGTGTAAATTTTAAAGATAACGGCAAAATATATAACTTTAAAAGTAAAACTCGTTGTCCAATTAACGTTACTGTCATTACTGAAACTGAAAAAGGACTTCAATTTGGCAAAATAGTAAGTTATATTAATAATGAAAATATAAAAAACGTTGAAGAATTAAAGGATATACTTAGAATTTCAACTAAAAAAGATTATGAAGAATATTTAAAAAATTTAAAGGATGCAGATCAAGCATTAAAACATTGCCGAGAAATTGTAAAAGAACTAAATTTAGATATGAAAATGATTAATGCCAGTTATACTTTTGATCGCAAACAATTAATTTTTAACTTTCTAGCTGACGAAAGAATTGACTTTAGAGAATTAGCCAAAAGACTAGCATCTATTTATCGTACTAGGATTGAATTACGACAAATAGGAGCTAGAGATAAAGCTAGGGAAATAGGTGGCGTAGGAACATGTGGTCAAAAAATATGTTGTGCTAACTTTCTTAATCATATAGATTCTGTATCTATGAATATGGCAAAGAATCAAGGCTTAGCTTTAAATCCGTCTAAAATTAATGGATTATGTGGAAGGCTTTTGTGTTGCTTAACTTATGAAGATCAAGAATATACACGTTGTAATGCAGGATTACCTAGTATCGGAGAAACTGTTTCAACAGAATATGGAACGGGTACAGTAGTAAATGTAGATATTTTAAATCGTGCTTATAAAGTATTAATTGATAATGAAAAATATGATATTTTTTTAGGTGAAAAATAATGCAAGTCATAAATGATTTATATGATTATGGTCTAAAAATTGTTCAGAATAATAGTTATTTTAAATTCTCCTTAGATTCCTTACTATTAAGTGAATATGTCGAAATCACTAAAAAAGATAAAAACTTATTAGATTTATGCAGTGGAAATGCGCCATTACCCTTAATAATTGGAAAAAAATATAACATAAATATAACAGGAGTAGAAATTCAAAAAGAAATTTATAATTTAGCTGTTGAAAGTATTAAAATAAATCAGTTAAATAATATTCATATGTTAAATTGTAATGTCAAAGAATTAAAAAATTATTTCCCAGAAAATAATTTTGATATTATTACATGTAATCCTCCATTTTTTAAATATCAAAAAGATTCTTTGATTAATACATCAGAAATAAAAGCCATAGCTAGACATGAACTAACAATTACTTTAGAAGAAATATTTAAAGTAGTAAAATTTTTACTAAAAGATAATGGTAAATTTTATTTAGTTCACCGCCCAGAACGGTTAGAGGAAATAATAATATTAGCAAATAAATATAATCTTCATCCTAAAAAAATAACATTTGTCTACTCCAATATAGAGGAACAATCACAAATGGTATTAATAAAAATGGTAAAAAATTCTTTGATAGGAACAAAAATAAAAGCAATAACTATTAATAGAAATACTAAAACATATCAAAATATATTTAAGGAAGTGAAGTAGTTTGAAAATAAATTTAGGTGGAACATGTGGGAATAGTAATTGGAGAGATATATTAATTCCAATGTTAAGAAAAGAGATATTTTATAGAAACCCTTTACTTTCAAAAGGAGAATGGAAATATAATGAAGAGGAAAAAAAGAACAAGCTTGAAATATTAAAAACTTGTGATTATTTGCTTTATGTTATTACTCCAGAGCAAAAAGGATTTTGTTCCATTGCTTCTGTTGTGGATTATAGTAATAAAGAGCCACATAAAGTAATTTTTTGTGTTTTAAATGATTTTAATGGTCAAAAATTTGACAAACATCAGTTAGAAAGTCTTAATTATGTAAAAGATATAGTTAGAAATAATGGTGGAATAATTTTTGATAATTTAGAACAAATAGCAACATATTTAAATCAAAGATGTAGCATAAAAGGAGGTAAAAATGAAATTAATAGTAGGATTAGGTAATCCTGGAAAAGAATATGAAAATACAAGACATAATATTGGTTATATGGTAATTGACTCTTTAGCTAAAGATTGTGTATGGAAAGAAAAATGGCACTCTTTATATACAGAATTAAATATTCAAAATGAAAAAATTTTGTTAGTAAAACCATTAACTTATATGAATTTATCAGGAGATGCCATAGTTCCTTTTTTTCAATTTTATAAATTAAAATTAGAAGATATTCTAATTATTCAAGATGATTTAGATTTAGAAATTGGCAAATACCGTTTAAAAACAAATAGTAGTAGTGGTGGTCATAATGGGATTAAATCAATTATTAATAATCTTGGTACCTCAAACTTTGCCCGTTTAAAAGTTGGAATATCTAATAATAAACAAATAGACACAAAAAACTATGTACTAGGAAAATTTAGTTCTTCGGAATTAGATATCTTAAAAAATTTATACCCTACATTTCAGGAAATCATTTCTTCTTTTGTAGCAAATGGTATAGATAAAACAATGAATAAATTTAACCGCAAAAATAATAATGTTTAAATAAGGTGAATTTCATGAAATTTTTAGACAAATATTTTAAATATGAAAATAATTTAACAATAACAGGGTTAACACATGAGTTAGCTTATCTTTATGTGTCTAAAATTTTCCAAGAAAAAAAGCAAAATATTATAGTCTTATTAAGTACATTATATGAAGCCAATACATTTTTTTCAGGAATTAAAAACTATGAAAAATCTACCTTTTTGTTTCCTATGGATGATTTTATAACAAGTCAAGCTTTAGCCATATCACCCGAATTAAAAACAACTAGAATCGATACTTTAGAAAATATAAAAAAAACACAAGGAATCATTGTAACTAACTTAATGGGCTATTTAAAGTTTTTAACAGATAAAAACACTCAAGAAAAAATGAATATCATCTTAAAAAAAGGAGATGAAATAAATCGTGAAAAATTATTAGAATTATTAGAAAAATTAGATTATAAAAAAGACACAATAGTAACTACCACAGGTGAATATGCTGTAAGGGGATTTGTAGTAGATATCTTTATAACTTTAGAAGAACATCCAATTAGAATAGAATTTTTTGGTAACACAATAGAATCTATAAGATATTTTGATGAAGAAACCCAGATGTCTTTAAAAGAAATAAAAGAAATTAGGTTAATATCGAATAGTGAAATAATATCTGATCATCAATCTAGTTTATTAGACTATGCTTCCAATGCAATTGTAATAACAATTGATGAAACAAGAATCCAAGCTAATTATGAAAAGTTAGAAGAAGAGATGTTTGAATATCGTATTGCTAAAGGACTAGAAAAAGATTATCGTTTCATGTTTAGCTTAGATGAGATATCTCCAAAAGAAAATATTTATATAAATTTTATTGAAAATATATCCAAACATTCTAAAATATTAGATTTTAATGCTAAAGAAATACCAAACTTTCATTCTGATTTTGAAAAATTAAAAGAGCAAACAGAGATTTGGCATAAAAAGGGTTATGAAATTTTCTTTTATTTAAGTAAAGAAAATCAAATTAAGATTATTAAAGAATTAATCACTGTACCAATCACGATTGAAAATAAATATTTGTCTCAGGGATTTATAATAGATAAATGTGTAGTGATAAGTGAAAATGATATTGAACAAGTAAAAAAAGAAACAATAAAATATCGGAATCTATATAAAATTGGTCATAAAATTAAAGATTTGAATTCTCTTAATAAAGGGGATTATGTAGTACATATGGCTCATGGAATCGGAATATATAACGGAATTAAAACATTATCTAAAAAAGGATTAGCTAAAGATTATATTGAGATACTTTATGCTGATAATGATAAAGTTTATGTACCAGTAGAAAAAATGAATACAATCTTAAAATACACTAGTAAAGAAGGAATAAAACCTAAAATAAATAAGCTAAATTCTTCAACATGGGCTAAAACAAAAAGAGCAGTAGAAAAGAAAATAAAAGATATATCCGAAGAATTGTTAAAACTATATGCTGAAAGAAAAGCTTTAAAAGGGGATGCTTATAAATCTTATGACATGGAACGAGATTTTGCTAATAGTTTTGAATATATTCCAACAAAAGATCAATCCAAAGCGATAAAAGAAATAGATCAAGACTTAAAAGATCAAGTTCCTATGGATCGGTTATTATGTGGAGATGTTGGATTTGGAAAAACCGAAGTAGCATTTAGAGCCATGTTTAAAGCCGTTTTAAATAATAAACAAGTTTTTTACTTATGTCCAACAACCATTTTATCAAAGCAACAATACTCATCAGCGAAAGAACGTTTTAAAGATTACGCTATAGAAATAGCTCTCTTAAATCGTTTTACTTCTGCAAAAGAAACAAAAAGGATATTAGAAGGTTTAAAAAATGGAACAATTGACATTGTTTTTGGTACTCATAGATTATTAAGTGATGATGTAAAATTTAATAAATTAGGATTATTAATTGTAGATGAAGAGCAAAGGTTTGGTGTAACTCATAAGGAAAAAATAAAGAAGTTAAAAACAGATGTAAATGTGTTAACTCTATCAGCAACACCAATACCAAGAACTTTAAAAATGGCTATGTCAGGATTAAGAGATTTATCTGTTATTGATACACCACCAGTAAATCGTTATCCAATCCAGACTTATGTTATAGCGGAAAATGATTTAATTATTAAAGATGCTATTTATAAAGAACTAGCAAGACAAGGTCAAATATTCATACTTTATAATAATATTGATAAGCTAGATAGTATTACAAGTCATATAAAAGCGTTAGTACCAGAAGCAAGAATTATAAGCGCTCATGGTCGAATGAAAAAAGAAGAATTAGAAGATGTAATGCAAGACTTTATTGACTTTAAATATGATATTTTAATTTGTACAACAATTATAGAAACAGGAATTGATATTCCTAATGCCAATACATTAATTATCTATAATGCTGATCATTTTGGTTTATCCCAACTATATCAAATAAGAGGAAGAGTTGGAAGAAGTAATAAAATAGCCTATGCTTATTTACTTTATGATAAAAGTAAAATGTTAAATGATATAGCAATAAAAAGATTAGATGCCATAAAAGAATTTACAGAATTAGGAAGTGGATATCGAATTGCAATGCGAGATTTAGCAATCCGTGGTGCAGGAGATATATTAGGAAGTGAACAAGCTGGATTTGTAGATTCAGTAGGTATTAATCTATATATGCAAATGATTGATGAAGAAATGCGTCGGTTAAAAGGTGAAGAAATACCAGAAGAGGATACAAAAGAATCACTAGTAGATGTAAGTACCCATATATCAGACGATTATACAACTGATGACGAAATAAAAATAGAAATTCACCAAAAAATAAATGAAGTTGATTCTTTAGAAAGCTTAAAAAAGGTAAAAGAAGAATTGGAAGATCGTTTTGGAAAAGTAGATGAAACTATGATCATTTACATGTATGAAGAATGGTTTGAAAAATTAGCAAAATCACTAAATATTACAAGAGTAACACAAACAGAAAGATTAGTAGAACTAGAATTACCAGAAGAATTATCAAACCATATAAAAGCAGATAAACTATTTCTAGAAAGTTATAACATTAATCCTAACATAAAATTTGCTTATCAAAATAAAAGAATTAAATTAACACTTTTGCTAAAACCAGAAGATAAACATTTTTTATATACTTTCGTTCCAATCTTAGAATTAATTAAAGAAGATTATTTCCCAGGAAATAATTCTAATGAAAAAGCACCAAACTAATAATTTGATGCTTTTTAAATTACTTAAACAACATAAGGATTAGAACTAGTACCATCACCAGATAAAATAGTAATATCAGACCGTAAATTGATAACTGGGCGCACACCTCGCGCGTAATTCACGCCGACGACGCTGAGGGTGCCATCCGAAGACACATAGAGCATGCGAGCAAAACCGCCGAAAAAGTTAGACGGAGACATGGGCCAATAATTCTGTCCTGTATATAGATAATAACTTTGATTAGTTGTTTCCCACACACCTCCTGCCATAGCTACTTCATCTGCGGTTATTAATCCTACTGGATTAGATAATGCTTTATTTCCTTTACTACTTCCGCTTACCGTATATAAATCACTGCTATTTTTACATTTTAATATTGGAGATTTTGTACTATTTGTTAATCTGATATTTCCGCCATAGTATGTAGTTGTTGTCCCTGTTCCTCCTGAACCGTTACTTGTTGATGTACTTGTACTTGGTTCCCGATCTCCACAAAATCCTGCTTCTGTACTTACTTTATTTCCATATCCTTTATTTGTTATATTAGTCTGATACCAATTATCTAATACCCCTTTGATTGTACTACTATTAGTATTAGCATGTGTTGCTGCATAACTATTTGCTCCTGTACTTCCATACATATATCCTACATGTGCATTGTCATTATATGAACTATTAAATGTACTTGTTTGTATTTGAGTACTTGTTCCAGTTGTTGCTGTACTTGTTCCATTATAGATTAATCTAATAGATCCATCTCCATTGATCCTAATAATTCGCCAATAGAATCCTGCAAATTTAACCCAGTTATTATCTACAGCCCCTCTAAAGTAATAACTATCTCCCCAATCATCTTGTGTTTTATATACTCCTTCATTCGTTGTTGCTACCTGACTAAAGTTTGGTGTTCCACTATTAACAGAATTATTTGCTAATATTGTATCTTTTGCCGTTGGTTCTTGATCAAAATACAAGTAACATTTTGTTCCTTTTTTACTTACTCCTATATATACTTTTCCATCTTTATATTCCATAGATATGCTTTCATCTTTTGTATCATTTACTTCACAATAGCTTTTCTCTTCATTTAAAGCATATCCACTAGTTGGTACTGTATCTATACTTTTATAACCATCATTTTCTTCTTGATACATAGCAACCATTTTTAAATCATATGGTATATAGTTAATGGTTCCATTTATTAAGGGAATAGATTCTGTTGTTCGGTACTTAGCATGACTTCTAGTTATAACAAACACAACAAGAAGTACTACTACACAGACTATTCCACACAAAAAGTATAATCTATTCTTATGAGATTTAATAGTTTCAAATTCTATACTTCCATCTTTCTTCAATTTTATAACCTCTTTCACTATAAAATTGAAAATCCTTAACTATATTAAGTATAAAGTATAGTTATAATAAAGTCAACAACAAAAACGCTATTAAGTCTTAATTGTACATTTAATTTAAGTTTTTGAGAAAATTAAAATGGTGGTAAAAATGTATAAGAAAAGACTTATTGATATTAGAACTAAATGTGATTTAAAACAAAAAGAAATATCCAAGTTATTAGGTTTAGGAAATGAAGTTTATGGACATTATGAACGTGAAGAAACTATTATTCCTATTAAACATTTGAATTATGTTTGCAATTATTTCAATGTATCTTTAGATTATGTTTTTGAATTTTGTGATGTACTTAATTATAAAAATGCTGTTCCTACTATTAGTAAAGAACTTCAAAGAGAAAGATTAAAGCAACTAAGAAATGAATATGGTTTAACCCAGCAAGAATTAGCAGATAGCATAAATGTTGGTAAATCCACTATTGGGGATTATGAAAGAATGGCAAAGATAATTGCAACACCCTTTTTATATGATATATGCAGAAAATACAATATATCTGCTGACTACCTCTTAGGTAAAATAGATGAACCTAAATATATTAGAAAGTGATTATTATGTTAAGAATTTTCAATTATGTATACATTATAGTTGAGTTCTGTTTAAAAGTCAATATCAAAAACGCTATTAAGTCTTATTTCTGACTTTTTCTATTTCTTTTGAGAAAATTTTTCTATGGTGGTATTTATGTTTTATACGAAAAGATTAATAGATGCTAGAGAAGAAAAAAAATTTACGCAAAAAGATATATCAACTTTTTTAAACTTACACAAAAATGTCTATGGTCATTATGAACGAGGAGAGACCATTATTCCTGTTAAACATTTAAATACACTATCTAATCTTTATAATATATCCCTAGATTATATATTTGGCTTTACAAATATGAAAAACTATTCTAATTATAGATTAGAAATAAATAAAAAATTAATTGGGATACGTTTAAAAGAATTACGTAAAAAATATAATTTAACTCAAGCAGATTTAGCAGGTATTTTACATTATTCAAAATCAACAATTAGTGGTTATGAAATAGGTAAAAATATTATAGCAACGCCATTTTTATATGATATATGTAAAAAATACAACATATCTGCTGATTACCTCTTAGGTAAAACGGATGATCCTAAATATCTTAAATAATAAGGTATTTTTTAATATCATACCCCATAATAAATAATCGTTATTTATTGATGGTAGTTTAATCTTTATTAATAGTATAAACTACAATATATAAACTATTATATTCTAATTAGCAAAAAAGCCTCAATAATATGAGACTTTTTAATATTGTATTAGTTTTAAATGCAAGATTTAAAACATCAACATTATTTATTTTGGATATATTCCAATGATTAATCTTGTATCCTAATGCTTTTTTATTTAGCCTTAACCAAACAATAAGTTTAAAAGGATATTGGGCGCACACCATTCGTGTTATCCACGCGGTTGTTGTTGAGGTTGCCATCCGACCACACATTGAACACGTTAGCATTACCGTTAGAGTTAACGTTATACGGAGACATCATGCTTCATTTATTAGATTAACCAATCTTATTATAAGATGATAATAAAAAAATTACAACAAAGATTTAATCAGTTTATAATCTAATGGAATAATCATATCATTTCGGACAAAATTAACTATTAACTGATCACTTTCTTTAGAAATAATAATACCAATTGTTTAATTATAAAAGGGCTTCTTTAAAATTCTTAGTTTTAATTCAACTACAACATAACAATTTAGTTCAATATTAAATAGTAAAATATCAACAAAATAATTATGATTATCTTTTACTAGTTTATATTGATGACTGACATAAGTAAAAGAAGAAATCACGATTAGCAAGAATATTTAGTTCTAAATCATGTTCATTTATTATTTCATGACTAACAGGAATAATAATTGGATTTTTCATATCTGTAGTTATCGTTGACCTGTTTAAAGCGATAATATTTATTTTATCTGGTTTATCAATTAGTCATCCAGTGGATGACCTTTTTGAAAGATAATATAAAATTTACGTGTATACTTTAGATTTGTAACTCCATAACTACAAGTAAATATAATAAAATGAATATAACTCCAAGTTTTAAGTAAATAGCCAATATCTCTTAAAATCAATGTAAAGAAAAAGAGAGAATTCTCTCTCAAAGATATTGTTCTAATTCTAAATACAAGATTTAAAATATCAATATCAAATATTTAGGTTTCCCAATGGCTAATCTTGTATCCTAATGCTTTTTTATTTAGCCTTAGCCAAATAGTAAGTTTAAAAGGATATTGGGCGCACACCTGGTTCAGTCCAATTCACGTTGTTGTTGTTGAGGTTGCCAGTCGAATTCACATAGAACACGTTAGCATTACCGTTGTTGAAGTTATACGGAGACATACCTATAATAATAGATTAGCCTAAATTTATTTTACATGAAATAATAAATAATTTCAATTTTTATTATGAAGATTAGCAATATATTTTCCTATTTAAATAATGATATAATCATGAGTACGAAAAGAACAAGAAACTCAGTTTAAGTTAAGAATCATATACTTATAAACATAATAGACGATTTAATACATATAACTTTAAAAAAATCCAAATATTAAGAGAAGTTATTAAAGAATGAAAAAGATATGCTACCAAAAAGTAGCTTTTTCAAATGCATAATTTTTTTAAACTAGCCAATATTAATATTAGATTGGAGTTGTAAAATTTGAAATCTACTGGGGTAGTAAGAAGAATTGATGAGTTAGGAAGAATCGTAATACCTAAAGAAATAAGAAGAAATTTAGGAATACGTGATGGCGAAAATATGGAGATATTTACAGAAAGTGATAATATCATCTTAAAAAAATATTGTCGAATGACTTCAAATAGTGATTTGGCAAATAATTTATGTGAAATTATTTATAATACTTTTAATTATAAAATAATAATAACAGACCGTGAAAAAGTAATAGCAAGTGCAGGTTTAAATATCAATATCATAGGAAATAAAATTTCTGATGAATACTTAGAAATGATAGAAGAAAGAGAAATAAAAATAAAAGAAAACATATCATTTAAAGTAGGAGAATATACACTAGAAGGCAATTTTGTCTTTGTACCAATTATTTCTTTAAATGACAGTATTGGTCTAATCATTTTATATAGTGAATCAAATTTAAAAGAAGAACCAGTAATAGGAAAATTAATAGCAAGTATTTTTTCTCACAAATTAGATATATAAAGTTCTTGACATAAGAGTGATGCATATAATATAATGAAATCACTTAAATGTTGAAGGAATGAGTACATATTATTTTCATTATAGAAAGCTTATGGTTGATGGAAATAAGTATAAAATAGTATGGAAGATGACTCTGGAGTTTAATCGGAAACTCAACCGTTAAAAGAGAAAGTAGCATGAAATAAAATCATGAATTAAGGTGGTACCGCGGGTTTTCTCGTCCTTAGTTTATGGTTTTTTATTTGTTTTAAAGGAGGTTAGCATGTTAAAAAGAATAATATTTGACTTAGATAATACTTTAATTGCATGGAAAGAGGAATATGATGAAGCAGCTAGAAAAGCTTTAAAAGAGTGTCATATTACTTTAGAAGATCAAACACTTTCTAAATTAAAAAAAGGATATCAAGAAAATTTAACTCAATTAAGTATAGAAAATATGACAAAGTATTTTAATCAAATATATAAAAAAAATGTAGATAATTCTATCATAAAGCACTGGTTAAAACACTTAGGAAACATGAGTGAAGTAGACGAAAAATTAATATCAACACTTTCTTATTTACAAAAAAAATATGAATTAGTAATACTAACGAATTGGTTTTATATTTCTCAATATAATCGTCTAAAAAAAGCCAAAATAGCTAACTTTTTTAAAGAAATAATAAGTGGTGAAACAGCTATGAAACCAAATTTTAAAGCTTTTAAAAAAGCCATGGGAGACCATCTCCCAGAAGAATGTTTAATGGTTGGTGATAATTATTTAATAGATATATTACCTGCTAAAAAGCTAGGAATGTCTGTTTATCTAATTACTGAAAAAGAAGAAAAAGATATACCAACAATCAAAAATGTATATGAATTAAAAAGTATTTTATAGAAAGAAGGAAAAAAGATGAAAGAAAAATTTTATATTACAACTCCTATTTATTATCCAAGTGCGAATTTTCATATTGGTCATTGTTATACAACAATTATTGCAGATGCTATTGCTAGATATAAGAGATTAACTGGTTATGATGTTTATTATCAAACAGGTACAGATGAACATGGCGAAAAAATTGAAAAAAAGGCGAAAGAAGCAGGAGTAACTCCAAAAGAATATGTAGATAAAATAATTGAAGATGCCAAAGATTTATGGAAATCACTTGATATTTCTTATGATTATTTTATGAGAACAACGGATGAAGATCATGAAAGAAGAGTACAAAAAATATTTAAAAAACTATATGATCAAGGAGATATATATAAAGGAACTTATGAAGGATTATATTGTATTCCTTGTGAATCTTTTTGGACAGAATCTCAATTAGTAGATGGAAAATGCCCAGATTGTGGACGAGAGGTAAAATTAGTTAGTGAAGAAGCTTATTTTTTTAAATTATCTAAATATCAAGATCAATTAGTGAAATTTTATGAAGAAAATCCTGATTTTATCCAACCAATTTCCCGTAAGAATGAAATGTTAAATAATTTTATTAATCCAGGACTTGAAGACTTATGTGTTTCAAGAACTAGTTTTACATGGGGAATACCAGTAGATTTTGATCCTAAACATGTCATATATGTATGGATAGATGCTCTAACAAACTATATTACAACCTTAGGATATCCTGAAGAAGAAGAAAAGATGAATCGATATTGGCCAGCGGATTTACATTTAGTAGGAAAAGAAATAATTAGATTTCATACCATTATATGGCCATGTCTATTAATGGCACTAAATCTTCCTCTTCCTAAAAAGGTATTTGGCCATGGTTGGTTAAAAATAGGTGGAGATAAAATTTCTAAGAGTTTAGGAAATTATAAAGACCCAAGGGAATATATTAATAGTTATGGAGTAGATGCCGTAAGATATTATGCTTTAAGAGAAGTATCATTTGGAAATGATGGAAATTTCTCTATAGAATCTTTAATTTCTAGAACAAATAGTGATTTAGCTAATACTTTAGGAAATCTTGTAAATAGAACGATATCTATGACTCATAAATATTTTGATGGAATCACAAGCAATCCTAAAATAAATGAACAAATAGATTATAATTTAATAGCAAGTACAACCAATTTAAAAGATATAGTCGAGCAAAAAATGAATGAATTAAAGGTAAATGAAGCAATTGAAGAGATTATAGATGTTTTAAGAAAATGTAATAAATACATTGATGAAACAACTCCATGGGTTCTTGCTAAAGATGAAAATAAAAAAGAAAGATTAGCAACTGTTTTATATAATCTTTTAGAATCAATTCGTATTTGTGCAATTCTATTAAGTCCTTTTATACCAAGTACTTCCAAAAAAATATTAGACCAATTAAATACTAAAAATACAAGTTATGAAAGTATCAGTGAATTTGGAATGTTAGAAGAACAATTAAAATTAAATAAACCTGAAATTCTATTTAATAGAATAGAAAATATAAATTAAAAACTAAATAACCTCACCTTAAAAGTGAGGTTATATTAAATGAATAAACCCTAAAATAAATAAAATAATAGCTCCTATAATATTAGCATATACCCCAAGTAATTTATTAGTAAATCTACCAATTATAATACCAAAATAAGTAAAAGAAGCACTACAAATAGCAAATATAAACATAGCTATATAAATATTAGAAGTGATCGCTTTTAATCCAATCCCTAAAGAAAAGCTATCTAAACTAACTCCTAATGCAAAAACAAACATTCCTAAAAGTGATAAATTAAATTGTTCTTCTTCATGACGAATAACATCAATAATCATTTGTATTGCAATAATGATTAAAATAAAACCTAATAAAATATCATATTTGATCTCAAATATTTGTATCAACTGTTCCCCAAGTATCATACCTAAAAAAGGCATAATAAAATGCATAATTCCAACAATAAAAGCTAATTTACAAGCTTTTCTATTAGACACATGAAACATTCCAATTCCCAGTGATAAGGAAAAAGTGTCCATAGAAAGAGCAAGCCCAATTAGAAGAAGACTAAAAAACTCTTTCAATCAAAAAGACCTCCTAACAAATATTATTAAAAGATCTTGCTTTTAGAACCCTTGAATTAATTTTTTAACATATATCTGATAATCTACATCACTGATATCTTCTTCACTATTTTCTAATAGACAAAGAGGAGGAAATAAAACACACCAAAAGTTTTTACCAGCACCTTCGCCTAAAGTAATAACAAGAGATTCATAATTTCCTGCCTGATAAAGAACACCCTTATAACTTTTTGTAGGAAAAAAGTTATCTCCATAATTAATTTGATAAGCAACTTGATATTCGTCTACAATTTGTTCAATAACACTCATATTATCTTTTAAAAGAGATCGTACTTCCCCAATATTTTGAGCACCTTGAATTAATTTATAAATTTCCTTTTCTACTTGCTCTTTAACAATCATTTTCTTTGTTTGATCTTCTAGAGAATTACTATTAGCAATAACACGAAAACGAATTGCTTGATCAGGAATTATAATCTCATCATCCTCTTTAAAGAATAAACATAAACAACTAATAAAAAATAAAATAATAATCATTTTTTTCATAAACTCACCTAATATAATTAAGATAAAAGTCCTTAGATTTATTCAAATTAGACATAAAAAAATTAAAAATATTTGACAAAGCCTAAATTAATCGATATATTAATAGTGGTAATTTATTAAAGTCTTTTTAATATGCACCAAAAAAAATATTAAACATAAAAAATAGTATAATAGCCTATTTATATTACAAATCTTAAAGTAAGGGTGTGTTAAAATGAAACAAATGATAATTGAAGGAAATCATATATTAAGTGGAAATATTAAAATAGGAGGAGCAAAAAATAGTGCAGTAGCATTATTGCCAGCTTCTATTTTGGCAAATGGAGTGTCGATAATTGACAATGTTCCTAATATATCTGATCGAGATGCTTTAATTGATATTTTAGAAATATTAAATTGCAATGTAACTTTAAAAAAGGATCAATTAACAATTGATACAACTAATTTAAAGAATAATTTAATAGATGAAGAACATTCCAAAAAATTAAGAGCATCTTATTATTTTATGGGAGCTTTATTAGGAAGAGATAAATATGTAGAAATGTATATTCCAGGTGGATGTAATATAGGAGCAAGACCAATTGATATTCATTTAGATGGGTTTAAAGCTTTAGGAGCCCAAGTAACGATTGAGAAAAATAAATATATATTAAAAGCAGATAAATTAGTAGGAACAGATATTTATTTGCGTTTTCAAAGTGTAGGAGCAACCATTAATTTAATGCTAGCTAGTGTTTTAGCAGAAGGAAAGACTGTGATTCATAATGCTGCCAAGGAAGCTGAAATAGAAAATATCGCGGATTATTTAATTAGTATGGGAGCTAAAATAGAAGGATCTGGTACAGAAGAAATTACCATTTATGGAGTAAAAGAATTAAAAGGTGGAAAAATAACAGTATTACCTGATCGTATTGAAGCAGGAACATATATTATTTTAGGAGCATTAGTAGGAAAAAATTTATGTATAAAAAATATTATTCCGAAGCATCTAGAAGCATTAACAACAAAACTGAAAGAAATGGGATCAGATATTACCATCAATAAAGATAGTATAACGATAAGCAAAGTAAAAGAATTAAAGCCAATTAATATAAAAACACTAGTATATCCTGGGTTCCCAACGGATATAGGTCAACCTATGAGTGTTTTATTAACTCAAACAAATGGAACATCTCTTTTTGAAGAAACAATTTGGGAAAATAGAATGGGTCATGTTCCATCATTAAATAAAATGGGAGCCAATATTACCGTAAAAGGGTGCAGTTCCATGATTATTGGACCTAGCAAATTACATGGCTGTGAGGTAATAGCAACAGATTTAAGAGGAGGAGCAGCTTTAGTTTTAGCAGGTTTAACAGCAGAAGGAACAACAACAATTAATGATGTAGAGCATATTTTAAGAGGATATGAAAACATAGATAAAAAACTAACAAGTGTTGGTGCTAAAATTGAAATTAAGGAAATATAGTATAATGTACTATATTTTTTTTGAGGTGATGTAATGAAGAAGAAGATAATAGCGCTTGTACTAATAGGCACCATTTTATCTGTTATTATCTATTTTTTTACTCAAAAGAATGAAATAACACTCGTAGCTTTAGGAGATGGCTTATCTTTAGGAATGACACCATATAATATAGAAGGATATAGTTATAATGACTATTTAAAAGAAGATTACTTAAATAAACATGAATTAAAATCATATATTCATGAATTTGCAGATAAAGGAAAAACAATAAAAGAACTTATATATGAAATTAAAGAAAATAAAGCAATAACGATTAAGAATAAAAAAATAGAAATAAAACAAGCTATAAATCAAGCAGACATTCTAACGATTGCTATAGGTATGGATGAACTTGCGAATACCAAAATTACAAGTCAAATAAAAAATGAGTATTTACACGATTTAGAAGAATTATTAAGTATAATAAAAATGTTAAATCAAAATAAAGTAATTATTATAAGTTTATATTCATGGGGTAAAAATGATTTACTAACGATAGAAAAACTAAATGCAAGTATTAGAGATATAGTATTAACGAATGATTTTTTGTTTGTGGATATTAACAAAATATTAATGAAGGAAGAGTATTATTTAAACAAAGACAGCTTTTATATTAATTATATGGGACATCAAAGAATATATGAAGAAATAAAAAAACTATTGTAAAGTTATAAAAATATGATATAATACTAAAGACAAACGAATTTACTATGTCAAAAATTTTGATATGGCGGGAGGTAAAAAAATGAAAAAAGGAATACATCCAGAAACAAAAGAAGCAACAATCACTTGTGCGTGTGGAGCAACATTTAAAACACATTCAACAAAGGAAAATATCCAAGTTGAAATTTGTAGTGAATGTCATCCATTCTATACAGGAGCTCAAGGAAAAGTAAAGAAAACTGGAAATATTGAAAAATTTAATCGTAAGTATGGATTAAATAAAGAAGAAAACTAAAATGTTGGTAAGATATAATTTATCAACATTTTTATTTTATATAAATTTATCAATCCAACATTTTCTCTTTAAAAAAGAAATAAATTCTGTTATGATATAGGCGGTGAAGTTACTATGAATATATTATTTAAGTTTAATAACAAAACAATTTATGATATAGATACAACTATTTTATATACATATTCTTACAATTATACACAAGACATCATTTATTTTATTAATAATAATTGTGCTGTTATAACCAAAGAAAGATCTAATAATTTAGAAGAGATTTCTGATGATATCTATACTTACTTTAAAGAAGAAGAACTAAAAAATAAAAAAGATTTAACTGAATTTGATAATTTAAAATTAAAGATTTTATCTGCCATCAGTATGAATAGTCAAATATTTGTTTTTTTCAATGTTTTAACTTATCTAAATAAAGACTTCAAAGAAAAAGTAATGAAATATCTAAAAGAACATCAAAAAAGAATCATAAATTATACCATGGAAATAGAAGAAACATTATGGTTAGATTATTTAATAGTGATTCATGAGGAAAAAGTAATTATGGAAGGAAAGAGTAAGCTTGTGTTACAAGAAGAAAAAATATTAAAAAAACTAGGATTTAACTTACCATTTATAGTAGAATTATCCAATAGTTTAAAATATTATCAATTAGTAGATAAAACATATTTTGATAGTTTAGAATTGGTGGAAGATTTATGGAAATAATCACAATTTTTGAAAATAAACCTATAAAAAGAATATATGGTTTAATGGGAAATATCAATATCACGACTTATAATAATAATATAAGTATTGTAAGAGATTACAAATTTAAAGGAACAACAGAAAAATATTTAGATAGCCCTAAAGCAAGTTCATCACTAAAAATGGTATTGTTAAATGATAGTATTTTAACAAAAGAATCAAGTGAATGCTCAGTAGGGGAACTAAAAAGAATATCTTTAGCTAAAGCTTTAATAGAAAATAAGGAATATTTAGTATTTGATTATTTTGAAAAGGAGCTAACTCAAAAAGAACTAGAATATTTTAAAAGACTATGGAAAAAATTAACAAGTGAATATAATAAAACAATTATTATTTTTACAAATGACATAAAAACAATTTGGAGTGTAGCAGAAGAACTAATTATTGTGGATAAATATAAAGTTATTAACACTATTTCTAAAGAAAATTATGATCAACTAATGGCTAATTTAGATAAACCTCCAATCTATGAGTTTATAGATTTAATGCGAAACAAAGGGATTTCTATTGAAAATTATCGTGATCCTAAAGATTTACTAAAAGCAATCTATCGAATTAAGGAGCAATCATGAAATATTTAATTAGTATTTGTTATGATGGCTCAAAATTTTATGGCTTTCAAAGATTAAATGATCAAAATACCGTTCAAAAGAAAATAGAAGAAGCATTAAGTCTGATTGCTAAAGAAAAAATTGAAATTAAAGGAGCAGGAAGAACAGATAGAGGCGTACATGCTTTAGATCAAAAAGCTACTTTCGACTTAAATATAAGTATAGATGAACAACATTTACAAATAGCCTTAAATAGTCTGATCGCTCCTTATATCTACATCACAAATATAAAAAAGGTAAGGAATGATTTTCATCCAAGGTTTTGTGTTGCTAAAAAAGAATATATTTATAAAATTAATCTAGGAGATTATAATCCTTTATTGTTTGATTATACTTATAAACCAAATCATAAATTAAATATAGATAAAATGAAAGAATGTGCTGAGTTATTTATAGGGGTACATAATTTTAAAAATTTTACATCAGGCGAAAGAAAGAATTATGAATGTATTATATATAACATAGAGTTTAAAGAAGAGAATAATATTTTAGAAATAAAACTAATTGGAAAAAGTTTTTATCGCTATATGGTAAGAAATTTAATAGGAGCAATGTTAGATGTAGAAAATAATAAGGTAAGCTTAGAAGATATAAAAGAAGCCTTAAAACATCCCGAGATAAAAAAACAATTTAAAACAGCTATTCCAAATGGATTATATTTAAATAAAATAGAGTATTAGAGGTGATAAAATGAAAAATGACATAGTTATAAACTTTTTAAATAAATATAATAGTTTTACTAAAGTAATTGCTACCGCAAATAAGAAAAAGTTTGATAGTATAGATAGTATTTATACAGTAAATAGTGCGATCAAGAGTTTAATAGAAATAATTGAACAAAATAGGATAGATGAGATAGATTTAGATATAATAAACAATTTAATTCACTTTGCAGAAGAATATTTAAAAATAATAAAAATATCTTCCTATAAAGAAAAAATTACATCAGAGTTAAAAAATAATCTTCAAAAAGTAAGAATATTATTGGAAAAAAGAGAAAAATCATTACAAAGATAGAAAAATATAAAATTTCATTTGACAAATAGCATAATTTTACATATAATTTTAAATGGTACATTTTATTTGTTGGAATTGTAATGCCCTGGGAAAGCAAAACAAGGAAAACTAATGAAAGGATTAAAAATATGAAAACATTCATGCAAAAAAAAGAAAATGTTGAACGCAAATGGTATGTAATTGATGCAGAAGGAAAGAATTTAGGTAGATTAGCAACAAAAGCTGCTACAATCCTTAGAGGAAAACATAAACCTACTTATACTCCTTCAGTAGACTGTGGAGATTATGTAATTATTATTAATGCATCAAAAGTAAATTTAACTGGTAATAAGTTAAATGACAAGAAGTATTATAATCATTCTGGTTATCCAGGAGGATTAAGAGAAAGATCTGCTAAAGTAATGGTTGAAAAATATCCAGAAGAAATGGTAGAAAGAGCTGTAAAAGGAATGCTTCCACATAATTCTTTAGGTAGAAGTATGGGTAAGAAATTATTTGTTTATGCTGGTTCTGAACATAAACATGAAGCAGGGAAACCTACAGCTTTAAATATTGATTAGGAGGATTTAAATGGCAAAACAAGTTTGGACGGCAACAGGACGTCGTAAAAGAAGTTCAGCACAAGTAAAAATTACTGGTGGAACAGGAAATATCGTTGTAAACGGTATTGATGTAAATGAATATTTCCCAAATCAAATCCTAGTAATGGATTTAAAGCAACCATTAACTGTTACAGATAATACCAATCGTTTTGATATTGATGTAACTGTAAACGGAGGCGGATATTCTGGACAAGCTGGAGCAATTCGTTTAGGTATTGCAAGAGCTTTACTAGAATTTGATGCTAATACAGATCAAACAAGAGAAGATTCATATCGTAAAATTTTAAAGGCGAATGGATTTTTAACAAGAGACGCAAGAGTAAAAGAACGTAAAAAATACGGACTTAAAAAAGCTCGTCGTGCTCCACAATTCTCAAAACGTTAAAATGTTTTCTTTTCACCCTATAAACAATATGTTTATAGGGTTTTTGCATTTTAAAGATATAATCACCCAAACTTTATTAAGCAAAATTGACATTCAAAAACATTTAAATTATAATTAATTTAGATAAGAGGAATTTATGAATATATTATTAGGCTATTTATTAACTTACATCTATGTTTTCTTAATTCTTATTTTATTAGGAATTTTAAAGTCAAAAAAAAGAATAAAGGAGCAAACATCAAGAAAACTAGTACATATTCTAATGGGATTTACATGGCTAATTATGGTTTATTTTTTTAAAAATAGTATACACATGATCATTCTTCCCATTACAATGGTAATATTTAATTTTTTATCATATAAATTTAATATTATGCAATCTATGGAACAAGAGAAAAAAGATTCAAAAGGAACAATCTATTATGCCATAAGTTTTGTTGTTTTAGCATGTCTTACTTATTATGATAACAATTTTCTTCCCTTTTATGGAATAGGTATTTTTACTATGGCACTAGGAGATGGTTTTGCCCCATTAATAGGAAGAAAATTTAATAAATTAAAAATTAAAAACACCAACAAAACATATGCAGGTTCTTTTACTGTGATGATTTTTACAGTAATTATTATTATAATTTTTAAGAGCATCTACCAATTAAATTTAAATTTTATAGAAATACTTTTATTAGGTTTAATATCAATACCTTTAGAATTATTGAATAAAAAAGGAAGCGATAATTTAACTTTACCTCTTGGAATTTCATTATGTTGTTATATATTAGAAAGATGGATATAAAATGAATTTAATCATAAGTATTTTACTAAGTCTATTACTAGGAGGAATGGCTTATTTAAAAAAAGCATTAACCATACCAGCTTTAATATTAGCCGTTATTTTTTCTATTATAATATCTTACTATGGTGGGCTAACATCTTTTATCATCCTAGTAACTGTTTTTTTAGGAAGCATAATTACTAAGTTATTTCAAAAAGAAAAGAAAAAACAATCAAGAAATATAATTCAAATTATTTGTAATGTGGGAATTCCAGCTTTATCTATAATTATTTATGGATTAACTAGAAATAATATATATTTATTAATATATGCTGCAGTGATGTCTGAATCTCTAGCAGACACATTAGCATCAGATATAGGAAAATTATCGAAAAAAGAGCCTGTTAATATTTTAACATGGAAAAGAAGCAAAAAGGGCTTATCAGGAAATGTGAGTATGCTTGGATTATTTTCAGCTTTAATAGGATCAATTTTAATAGGTATAATTTACTATATTGGAATGGAACAAAACTTTTTATCATTTGTAATTATAGTTTTATCTGGATTTTTAGGAAGCATAATAGATAGTATACTGGGTGCTATCATTCAAGTGAAGTATCAATGCCAAAAATGTAAGGAAATAGTAGAGACAAAAGTTCATTGCCAAAAAACGACAATATTCTATAAAGGAATAAAAGTGATAGATAATAATATGGTTAATTTTTTAACCAATTTAATTGTTTTTTTAATCTTATATTTGACAAAATAAAAAAAAGAAATATAATATTAATAAACCAAAAAGGGGGACTAAAAAATGTATTCAAATGGAACAATATATGTAAAAAAGAAAATTGTTATTAATTTAGAAATAAAAACAGCAGATGGTACTCGAAAAGTTAGTGAAGAGGAGAAAAGATTTTTAAAAGCACTTTATCCAGATTTATTTAGTGAAAATAAAATAGATGAAAATTTTTGGCTATTTTTCTTTAATAATGATAAAGTGTTGATGGTAAACCATGAACAAGGCACACATGAAGTTTTAGATAGTCTAAATGATATGGAAGAAAGATTTATTACTTTAGCAAGCTTTTTAAATCAATCTAGTTATTTAGGCAAAAAGTTAATTTTACCAGCTGGAACTGAATTTATCAAAAATGGAAAATTAGTTTTATCTACTAAGCCACGTGAAGAATATATTATTCTTTATGTATTAGATGATGCTTTAATAATAAAGGAACTAAAAGGAAAAGAAGAGTACAGGTTAATATCAAGATTTAATCCCGATTTTAGCAAATATGTTCTAGCTGATGAAATCAATCCAGAATTTAATAACAAGAGCCAAGTATATCAAGCAATTATTAGACAAATTTATAAAAAATATAGGAAAGAAGAACAAGAAAAAGAAAAAGGAAGGAAATAAGCATGAATATAAGTAGAATATTAAAAGAAGGTCATCAAATAAAAATTAGAAGTGTAGATAATAAAACAGTTGAAGGAAAAAATTTAGAAGGTGTATTAGCAATAGTAATGAACGAAATGTCTCAAATAGGTATGTACTTAACAAATGAATGTGAGTTACAAACATTTATTTTTCGTAGAACGCAATTGGGATATTTGCCAAAAGGAACATTATTATTTATTTCTGATGCTAGAATTTTTCTTGTTCAGCCAAACAATTTGTTAGTATCTAAAGGAACAGAACCAACAACGCTAATATTAATACAAGATTCAATAAGAGATCTACTAAATGAAGAAAATAGAATATTAAGGGAAATGTTAGGGTTTAACTATAATCCTGAAAAAAGAAGTGAAGAACCACTTCGCAAATAATTTGTAAAAAAAGAGAAATAATGCTATAATAAAGTCGCTTAAAAGGAGTGGCTTTTTATGTATGATACCATATGTGCCATATCAACTTCTCTAGGAGTTGGGGCAATTTCTATTATTCGAGTTAGTGGAGAAGAAGCAATATCTAAAGTTGCTAAACTTTTTGATGTAAAAAATTTAAATGATGTAAAAAGTCATACAATTCATTATGGGCATATTGTAAGTAATAATGAAATAATTGATGAAGTTTTAGTAACTGTATTAAAAGCACCTAAAACATATACACGGGAAGATATTGTTGAAATTAATTCTCATGGAGGTATTGCCACAACTAAAAAGATATTAGAAATATTAATTGAAAATGGAATTCGTCTTGCCGAACCAGGAGAATTTACAAAAAGAGCTTTTTTAAATGGAAGATTAGATTTATTAGAAGCAGAATCAGTAAACAATTTAATTAAAGCAAGTACCGATCTAGAAAGAAAACTAGCTTTAAATGGAATTAGTGGAAAAGTTTCTAAAAAAATTACAAGAGTAAGAGAAATAATTGTTGAACTTTTAGCCAATATAGAGGTAAATATTGATTTCCCTGAATATGAAGATGCTTTAGAAATAACATTAGAAAATTTACCACCAAAATTAAATGAAATCAAAAAAGAATTAGAAAGTTTGTTAGAAGAATCCAAGATTGGCAAAATAGTTGAAAATGGAATTAAAGTAGCAATTGTCGGAAGACCAAATGTTGGAAAAAGTAGTATTTTAAATGCTATGTTAAATGAAAATAAAGCCATAGTAACAAATGTTGCAGGAACAACAAGAGATATTGTCGAAGGATCTGTAGAACTAAAAGGAATATCTTTAAAATTTATTGATACAGCAGGTATTCGTAAAACTGATGATTTAGTTGAAAAAATAGGTGTAGATAAGTCTTTAGAAATGATTGAAGATGCGGATTTAGTAATTCATGTTTTAAATAATAATGAAGCTTTTAGCAAAGAAGATGAAGAAATAAAAGAAAGAATAAAAGATAAAACACATATCACTTTTATTAATAAAAGTGATTTACCATCAAAATTAAATAATAAAAATTTAGAAGCAGTAATTGGTAACACAATGACTATAGATGGGTTAGATAGCTTAAAAAATAAGATAGTTGAGCTATTTGATTTAGAAAAAATTAATAATAGTAATTTAGAAGTAATATCAAGTGCAAGAGAAATTGGGTTGATAAAAGAAGCTTTAAATGCAATTAATAATGCAATAAATAACATAGATATATCTTTACCTGTTGATATGATTGCGATTGATATTAAAAAAGCATGGGATTTACTTGGTGAAATTACAGGAGAATCTTATCAAGAAGAATTATTAGATACACTATTTAGTAAATTTTGCTTAGGAAAGTAAGGGAATAAGAATGTATGATTTAATTGTAGTAGGTGGAGGACATGCAGGTTGTGAAGCAGCTCATATAGCAGCCGTTTTAGGTTTAAAAACCCTTTTAGTAACTGCCAATATAAAAAATATAGCAGATATGCCATGTAATCCTTCTATTGGAGGAACAGCCAAAGGAATAATAGTAAGAGAAATAGATGCTTTAGGAGGAATTATGGGACGTGTTGCTGACCGTTCTCATTTTCAAATTAAAATGTTAAATAATGGAAAAGGACCTGCAGTAAGAAGCCTAAGAGCTCAAGCAGATAAAATAACTTATCCTAAAGTAATGTTAGAAATTTTAAATAATACCCCTAATTTAACACTCAAAGAGGGAATGGTAGAAGATTTAATTGTCGAAAACAATCAAGCTAAAGGCGTTATTTTTGCAAATAAAGAACATATTGATAGTAAAGCAGTTATTTTAACTACAGGAACATATTTAAAAGCAAATATACTAATAGGTAGTGAAAATACTCCTGGAGGACCTCATGGTGAAAAAAGAAGTAATCAATTAAGTGATCATTTAAAAGATCTAGGATTAACCATTCAAAGGTTAAAGACAGGAACACCTCCACGTATTAAAGCTAGTTCCATTGATTTTAGTCAAATGCAAGAGGAAAATGGTGATCAAGAATATTATACTTTTAGCTTCGATAATCCTCCATTTTACAAAGTAAATGAGCAGCAAAAATGTTATTTATTATATACAAATGAAGTAACCCATGAAATCATTAGAAACAATTTAACCAAATCTGCTATGTATGGAGGTTATGTTACAGGAGTAGGTCCAAGATATTGTCCATCCATTGAAGATAAATTAGTACGTTTTGCTGATAAAGAACGCCATCAACTTTTTTTAGAACCAGAAAGCTTATATTATGATGAATGGTATTTACAAGGCTTTTCTACTTCTATGCCAAGAGATGTTCAAGAAAAGATGGTTCATTCTCTAAAAGGGTTAGAACAAGCAATAATAACAAAATATGCTTATGCAATAGAATATGATGCTCTAAATCCATTAGAGATGAAATCAAGTTTAGAAAATAAAAAAATAGCGAATCTTTTTACAGCAGGTCAAATTAATGGTACTAGTGGATATGAAGAAGCAGCCGCTCAAGGTCTGATCGCAGGAATTAATGCTCATCATAAACTAACCAATAAACCTCCTTTAATTTTAAGAAGAGATGAAGCATACATAGGAGTATTAATTGATGATTTAGTAACCAAAGGAACCAAAGAACCATATCGTATGCTTACTTCTCGTGCCGAATATCGTCTAATATTACGCCATGATAATGCTGATTTAAGATTAAGAAAAATAGGTTATAATCATGGAACCATTGATCAAGAAAGATATGCTAAATTAAAAGAAAAAGAAGAAAAAATAAATGAAGTAAAAAATATTTTAAGGAATAATAACTTAAAATTAAATGAAGAAACCAAAAATATATTAGCAGAATTTCAGTTAGAAAATGTATCTAGTAGTACAAGTCTATACATGTTTTTAAAAAGACCAGAAGTAAATATGGAAATCATAAAAAAGTTTATAACATTAGATTATCCATCTGAAATATTAGAAGAAGTAGAAATTGAAGTAAAATATGAAGGATATATAGCTAAAGTTTATAAAGAAGCAGAAAAAGCAGGAAAACTAGAAGAAAAGCAAATACCAGAAGATTTAGATTATGATAATATTTTAAATTTAGCAAGTGAAGCAAGACAAAAGTTAAAAGAAGTAAAACCAAACTCAATAGGTCAAGCTACTCGTATTAGTGGAGTTAATCCTTCTGATATTGCTATACTAACAGTATATTTAAAAAAGAAATATGATAAGTAAGGAGTAAGAGATGAATATAGAAATTTTTAAAGATGAGTTAGCAAAATTAAATATAGAAGTAACAGAAAAAAATTTAAATGATTTGAATATTTATAAGGAAATGCTATTAGAATATAATAAAAAATTTAATTTAACAGCTATAAAAACCGAAGAAGATATTTATTTAAAACATTTCTATGATTCGTTAACTTTATCTAAAATAGTTGATTTAAAAGGAGATTTAAAACTATTAGATATTGGAACAGGAGCAGGATTTCCAGGTTTAGTTTTAAAAATATTTTATCCAAATTTAGAAGTAACACTATTAGATTCTAATCATAAAAAAATAACTTTTTTAGAGCAGGTGATTAAAAGATTAAACTTAAAAAATATAACCTGTATCAATACCAGAGCTGAAAATCTACCAGATCAATATCGGGAATATTTTGATATTGTAACATCAAGAGCTGTAGCTAATCTGCGAATTTTATGTGAACTTTCTCTTCCATTTTTAAAAATAAAAGGGAAATTTATAGCTATGAAGGGTTTATTAAAAGAAGAATTAAAAGAAAGTGAAAAGATATTAAAAGAATTAAATAGTAATATATTAGAAGTGAAAAAATTTAATTTACCGATAGAAGAGAGTAATCGCACTTTAGTTGTAATTGAAAAAGAAAAGCAAACGGATAAAAGATATCCTCGTAATTATGACAAAATTGTAAAAAATAGATAGTTTAAAATAGACATAAAAAAAATTAAGTGCTATTATATTTATAATAAAGGGTGTTTGAATATGAAAAAAAATATTGCGATATTATTAAGTATAATAACACTATTTTTAATGCTTTTTTTCTTAAAAGTACATATTAATAAACCAAAGAGCAATTTAAATGGTCTAAAGATAAATGAATTTATCTATCAATATGATTTAGAAACAGAAAATTTAATTATAAATGGCTTTTTAGTCCAAGATCATGAAGTATATTATTTGTTAATGGAAATTATAGATGATACTAAAAATATTTATAATTATCAATTAAAAAAACTAAATATAAATACTAATGAAGTTACAAAAATAAATACTTTAGAAAAGACAAATGAATATTGTAAACTAGAAAATAAAGAAATTAATTGTTATACTTCTAATTTATTTGAAGTGTATAATTTAGAATTTAAAAAAACTTTTACCTACACTCCTAAAATAGAACAACTAGATGTAAGCTATGTACCTTATAAAGATACTTATATGAAAATCGCTGATCAATCTATTTATTTACTTGATAATGAAGAGAGGGCATATCGTACTATTTCTTCAGATATTCTTTTATCTTATGAAAATTATATACAAACATCTAGTAATACTTTTTTAATTTTATCAGATAAAGAAGGTTATTATTATTTATATGATGTAGATCGTGATTCACTATGGAACTCTAAAAAACAAAGTTATTTTAAATATGAAAATGGAGTATTTTATAATGACGGTGTAATTTTTGAAATTCATAATTTAGAAGAAAATGAGATAACATCCTATTCAAATCCTACTGAAAAATCATATTTTTATAGTGGCATATTAAGTACTGATCAAAATAATTTTTATCTATATAACCCCATAGATCAATTTTTATACTTTATAGATATGCAAAATAAAACTATAAAAAAATTAGATGTAGCAATTTTGTCTCAAGATAATCCTATTGCTAAATTAATGATAAGTGATCAATATTTATATGTTTACGTCTTACAAGATCAAGAAAACTTTTATGTAATTGATTTAGAAAACGTGAATTTACCAACCATGAATATAGAAGAAGATACAGATAACTTAGCAAACAAAATAGAAAAAGAAAGAAAGGCTATAAAAGATACTTATCATGTAAATATTAAGATAAAAGAAGAAGCTTCAATAGATTTCCCTGATTTTAGTGCCAAACCTCTATTAAATAATGAACTTATAGCAGATGCTCTATATAAAATAGAAGATATTCTATTAAAGTATAATCAAGAATTTTATGAAAATTTTTATCAAAATGGCTTCTCAGGATTAAATATTTATTTAACAGGAAAGCTAACCCCAGATGATTATGAAACACAAGCATCTAATCCTGCAGCATATTCACTTAATTATAATGGAGAGTATATAATAGTAATAGATATAGAACAATCGAATATTGAAGAATTATTATGTCATGAATTATTACACAATATAGAATTTTTCTTAAATAATAAAAATATATACCCTTTTGAAAAATGGAAAAACTATAATCCTCCTAATGTTACCTATAATAATTCTTACAATAAGATAGGAAATTATAAATATACTTTAACCGAAGAAGATAAAAATAATGTTTATTTTATAGATAATTATTCTTATACATATGAAACCGAAGATAGAGCAAGAGTCTTTGAGCGAATCTGTTCCTGCGAAGAAGATAGTATAATTAATAATTATCCTAATCTCTATAAAAAAGGATTATATTTAAAAGAAGAATTGATAAAATATTTTCCAAGTTTAAAAAATACTAATTTATTTTCGAGTCTAAAGGAAACATAATACTATTTGAACAACTCATTTAAGTTGAAAAAAAGCAAAAATAATGATAAAATAAAAATAATAGATAAATGGGGCTGATGAAAGTGAATTTAGAGCAAAATATATTACAAATACCAATTGATGAAATTATACCAAACCGATTCCAACCACGTCTTAATTTTGATGATAGAGGTCTAGAAGAGCTTGCTAGTTCCATTAAACAACATGGAATTATTCAACCGCTTGTATTAAGAAGAATGGAAGATAAATACGAAATTATTGCTGGTGAAAGAAGATATAAAGCAGCAACTTTAGCAGGACTAAAAACAGTTCCTGCTGTTATAGCGGACATTGATGATAATAAAAGTGCCGAAGTAGCAATAGTAGAAAATGTTCAAAGAAGAGATTTGTCTGCTATAGAAGAAGCAAGAAGTTATAAGAATTTATTAGATAAAGGATATTTAACTCAAACAGAATTAGCTAAGAAAATGGGCTTATCTCAAAGTGCTATAGCAAATAAGTTACGTCTTTTAAATTTAGATGAAGAAGTTCAAAAAGCATTAATGAATAATCAAATTAGTGAAAGACATGCAAGAAGCTTACTAGTACTTCCGAATCATGAAGAGCAAAGAAAATGGCTAAAACGAATAATTAATGAAAGAATGACGGTCAGAGATTTAGATAATGAATTAAAAAAATTGAATAGTAGTAATGAAGCTGTAGATGATACAGATGTACCACTAGTAAAAAATATAGATATTGATGCTATTAGAAAAGAAGCAACAGAGATACCAAATATTAATGAAGAAAGTGATATCGCTCGTAAATTAAGAGAAATTGAAAGAGAAAAAATGTTTAGTCCTGACATTATACCTGTTGAGCAAGCTAAAAATGATTCTAAAGGGAATTTCTTTAATTTTTTAGAAAACGAAAAAGTAAATATGAATATGGAAGAACCAGTATTAAAAACACCAGTCTTAAATTTTGAACTTCCTAAAATAAATAATGAAGAAACAAAAAAAGACATATCATCTCCATTAAATGCCAACTTTGGTAATCCTAGTCTTATTCAGAATGATGATAAAGAAATATTTGATCCAGTAGATTTAATCGATACTTTAGACCCAAACTTTGAAGAAAAACAAGAGGAAAAGCTAGGAATTGATTTAAAGACAGCGATAAATGAAATCCGTAATACAAAGGATAATTTACTGCATAAAGGCTTTAACATATCATTAGAAGAAACAGATTTAAATGATACTTATCAGTTTATAATTAAAATCAAAAAAGATTAAGCAAATACTAGAGGTATTTGTTTTAATTTGACAAAAAATAAATAATTATATATAATGATAACGAAAGTTACCAATGTGAAAAAGGAGGGTGAAAAATGGCTGGAAGAAGTGTAATTGAAAAAAAAGACTTACTAAAAGTAGCGGTAAAAATGGTTGAAAAAGAAGGAATAGAAAGTATTAATGCTAGAGATTTGGCTAAAAATGCAGGAATCTCAACAAAGCCAATTTATCGTATTTATAACAGTTTAGAAGAATTGAAAACAGATGTAAATAACATCATAAAAAAAGAATATGATGAATTTATCATGAAAAGAGTAGATAATAAAAATGCTTTAATAACTGTTTGTGTTGCTTACGTAGAATTTGCTTATATGCATAAGAATTATTTTAAATGTATGTTTTTATCTAATAATCTAAATTGGACCAATATTAATGACGTATTAAACGAAAAATGGAATCAATCCACAATTATTAATTTAGTAAATAAACATAGTCTCAGTTTTGAAGAGGCTAAAACTTTATTTATGAATGTATGGTTATATGCCAATGGATTAGCAACTTTAATTGCATGTAACGATTTAATAATGGATAGTAAAGAAATTTTAATACGCATTGTAAAAATATATAAAGAACTATCTAAAACCTTAAAAAATAATGAAAAAACCAAGAATTAATCTTGGCTCTTTTTATTTTGGAATTTGCCGAACAGTTTGTGTAGCTTTTTAAAAGCATTATCTTTTTAATAAATATCAAAGCTAACTAATGTAACTTGGTACTCCTAATTCTACACTTTGAATTTGAAAATTTTGACCATTAATAGTGAAATGAAAAGTGTAATAATCATCTTTCATTTTAACGAATACTTGAAAAGTATCTACTTGATTACTTATTGCCTTAATAAACTCATAGGAGGAAACATCAGAAGAATAAGCGTTAAAATAAGCAGAAATGGCATTTTTCGTATTTATCTCAATTCTTTTATTGAGGATACGATAACATACTAAACAATAGACAAGCAAGATACCTGAAACTACGAACCCAGCAATTAAAAATTTTGTTTTCATTTTATCCATCCTATCATAAATAGTTTACCACAAAATTACATAATTATAAATATATGTATTATTTAGTACTTGACAAAACAAAGTAGCGGATATATGATAGTAGCGAAAGAGGTGATAATATTAATACTCAATTTAAAAAAGGGGTTTTAGAGCTTTTGATATTGGTGATGGTTGAAAAAAATGATATGTATGGTTATGAACTAGTAGAAAAAGTAAGTAAAGTAGTAGATGTGAGTGAAGGGACAATTTATCCTATTTTAAAAAGACTAACAAATGAAGGATATTTTGAAACTTATACAAAGGAATCTACTGAAGGACCAATTAGAAAATATTATCATATAACTAGTCGGGGACTAAAAATAATGAATGAAGAATTAAAGGAATGGCAGAAGTTTTCTAAAAGTGTAAATAATTTTATTGAAAGGAGTATAAAAAAATGACAAAGGAAGAATTTTTAAATAAGTTAAGAAAGGAATTAAGTATTTTAGAAAATAAAGAAGTAGAAGATATTATAAGTGAATATGAAGGCTATATTGAGGAAAAGGTAAATAGAGGTTTAACAGAAGAAGAAGCAGTAAAAGAACTTGGAGATATAGATGAAATAGTAAATGATTTACTAGCAGCTTATAAAGTAAAGCAAAAAAATACAAATACACTAAATCATTTTATAAATAAAGCCTCTCAAGGATTTGATTATATTTTAAATGAATTAAGTCATAAAAATGGAAAAGAGATATTAAAATTTGTAATTGAAATAGCTTTAATAGTTTTACTCATTGCAATTTTAAAAATACCATTTTTATTATTAAAAGATTTAGGATGGAATATATTCGGTGATTTAGGATCCCCAATATCCTCTATCTTTTATGGAATCTGGTCTTTTATAGTCGAACTCACTTACTTTATTTTATCAGTAATTTTATTTATAAAAATAATAGAAAAAAGATATTTTCAAGGTTTTTCAGAAAAAATTATAGCCAATGCTGAAGAAGAATTTGAAAAGAAAGAAGATCAAACCCAAAAGAAACCAGAAAATAAAAAAGAAAGAAATATTAAAGAAGAAAAAACAGAAAACAAACAAATAATTAGTCCAAAGAAAAAAGGAATCGCTGATATGGTCGTAAATATTTGCGTTTATTTCTTAAAATTCATAGTTATTATGTGTTTAATAGGCGTCATATGTTATTTAATAGCAATTGCTTGTGCTTTAGGAATAGGAATTTATTTACTAATTAAAGGTGTAACATATTTTGGAATTTTTATTTTATTAATATCATTATTTCAAGGTGGATTTTTACTATTAGAATTAGGAATAGATTTTATTTTTAATAAAAAAATAAAAGCCAAACATATTTTTATTGAAGTAATCATGGTAGTTATTTTAACAGGAACTGGACTTGCACTAAGTACTGTTGAAATTGCTAATACCGAAATTATATACGACAGTGTTTATGAAAAAACTAAAACAGTAACCGAAGAAATAGAAATGCGTGATAATTTAGTTTTATATGGCAAATATAACCTTATTATTGATGATACTTTAGAAGATACTATTAAAATTGAATATATATACCCAGATATAGAAGAAGCTGAAGTAAAAATAGCTTTACGTAATTATAATAAAGGTTATTATTTAGACTATGAAGTCTCTAATCTCAAATGGAATAAAAAATGTTTAAATCAAGTTATTGATAATTTAAAAAAAAAGAAAATATATGTAGATAGTTTTGATATTGAAAAAAATATCTATTTATCAGAAAAAAATAAGAAAAAATTATTAGAAAATAAAGAAAATAGCAATACTAGTGATGTAATTTATGAATTTACAAGAACTTATAATGTTAAAAATATTGAAGATAGCAATGATGGACAGTATATTTACTTAACTTTAGGACAATTCCAATTTGAAGAGATAGCAACTGTAAAAGTACCTAAAAATATAGCAGGAAATATTAAAGAAGACCAAAATTATGAATTTACTTTCAGATATAATTATCCATCTACTGCAATAGAAAATGATACAATAGAAGAATTGTTCCATAAATGCAATTTAAAGTCTATAGTATATACTGAAAAAGTAGGCCTAGAACAAACTCAAGAACCTGAAATTCCCTTAAATTAATGTAAAGAAAGAAAATAAGTATAGATTTCTTTGTCAAAATTTGTTAATCTTATGTTGGAGGGAAATAAAATGAAAAGGAAGTTCTTATTATGTCGACGCTGTGGAAATTTAATAGAAATGATTAATGATTCAGGTGTAACTCCAATTTGTTGTGGAACAGATATGATATTATTAACTGCTAATTCTACAGATGCTAAAATAGAAAAACATATACCAGTAATCGAAGAAGAAGGAACAAAAGTCAAAGTAACAATTGGACAGACACTTCATCCAATGGAAGAAGAACATTATATTGAATGGATTTATTTAGAAACGAATCAAGGCATAAAGAGGATGAATTTAAAGCCTGGAGAAGAACCTATTGCTTATTTTGCTTTACTTGAAGGCGAAAAAGTAATAAAAGCATATTCTTATTGTAATCTTCATGGATTATGGGTGAAAGAAAATTAAGTAAGTCAAAATGAACTAGTCAAGTAAAAGTAGACAGTAAAAAAACACTCTATTAAAACCCTGATT
>URNW01000001.1 GCA_900549285.1 uncultured Mycoplasmatota bacterium | reverse complement strand
GGAGGATTATCAGAATCAATGGAGATGGATCTATTAGATTAATCTATAATGGAACAAGTACGGAAGCAACAGGCGAAGAAGCACAGATAGAAACTAGTAAGTTTAATAACCTATACAATAACAATGCGTATGTAGGATACATGTACACAAGTGGACAAGTGCATGGATTAGGAACGAATAGTGGTATAAAGGACATATTAGATAGTTGGTATCAGACTAATATAACAAATAAGGGATATGGAAATAAAGTAAGTACAGAAGTTGGATTTTGTGGAGATCGAGAGCCAAGTACAAGTGCATCAAGTAGTAATGGTTCAGGAGGAACAGGAACAACAACTACATACTATGGGGCGAGTATAAGACTAGATATAAATAAAACGCCAACGTTAAAATGTAAGAATAGTAGTGATTTATATACTATAAACGGGAGTAGCAAGGGAAATAAAGCCTTAACAAATCCAGTAGGACTAATCACAGCAGATGAAGTAGCCATGGCGGGAGGAGTATATGGACAAATTAATCAAAATTATTATCTATATACTAACCAAATTTATTGGACCATGTCTCCGTATTACTTTAGTATTGGTAGTAGCAGTAGTTGGGCTAGCGTGTCCGTTGTGAATTCGATTGGCAACCTCGGTTACAACTGCGTGGATAACTCGCGGGGGGTTCGTCCAGTCATTAATATAGCTAGTGATGTAGAAATAACTGGTAGTGGAACAAGTAGTGATCCATATGTGGTAATTTGATTGTAAACAATATGTAAATATGTAGTTATCTCAAAGAATAGATAACTACTTTTTAGTTTGATGAATAGACGAAAGATTTAATTTTTGATAAAATAATCTTAGAAAGAG
Organism: uncultured Mycoplasmatota bacterium; assembly: GCA_900549285.1. GTDB lineage: Bacteria > Bacillota_I > Bacilli_A > RF39 > UBA660 > Caccenecus. The sequence continues at coordinate 128,159 of URNW01000001.1, read as the reverse complement.
TGATAATATGGCTAGTTTTAAATATTTAGTTAGTAGAGTTATGAAAATGGATTATAAGAATATGCTAAGTAAGATTAATAGTATTCATAAAAAAACGGATAAAAGTAGAATTAGTATTTTTAATGATATGAGAGAATGTGCTGTTAAGTATGGAGCTGGATATTCAGATTATGATCTATTTGAAATGTATAATTTAACTGATGAGGAAAGAGATACTTATATTACTAGAGGAAGAAATAATGAATTGATTCAAAAATATAATAATCCAAAATTTAATTATATTTTTAGAAATAAAGTTGAATTTAATACTAGATTTAGAAGTTATATTAAACGAGATTTTATAGATGTTTGTTCTAGTCCAAAAGAACTTGTTTTGAAATTTATGGAGAAACATTCTATTTTTATGGCAAAACCAGTTGTTGGTACTTGTGGAAAAGGTATTGAAAAAATAGATGTAAGTGTTTATGATTCTTTAGAAGAAGTTTATAATTATTTAACTCAAGATGGTATGGATTATGAGTTAGAAGAAGTTATTAAACAACATTCCAAGGTAGCTAGTATTTATCCTGATTCTATTAATACAGTACGCATTGTTACAATTGTTGATGATGAAGGACAGACTCATGTTATTTGTGCTTATTTTCGTATAGGTAATGGAAAATATGTAGATAATTTTAATAGTGGAGGAATGGTTGCTCCAGTAGATATTGATACAGGAGAAGTAACTGATCGAGCAATTGATAAAAAAAAGAATCTTTATGAATATCATCCAGCGACTAAATCTTTAATTAAAGGGTTTCAGTTTCCAGATTGGAAAAAAGCCTTAGAACTAGTACAAGATGCTAGTAAGGAAGTAGTTGAAATTCGTTATGTTGGTTGGGATGTTTGTTTTACTCCTGATGGACCGATCTTAGTAGAAGGAAATGAATATCCTGGACATGATATTTATCAACTTCCTGAACATACTCCTAATCATTTAGGTATATGGCCTAAATTTAGTAAAGCTTTTAAAAAATAATTGGTATAATTTGGATTAAATTTTATAGAAATAGTGTAGACAAATGATGCTTAATTCATTATAATAAGAAGAAATGTTTTTTGAGGGGAGTGGATTATTAATATGGAACAATTTTTGCCAGTTATGCTTCTGAAAGGTTTAATCTTACTCCCTAATCAGGAAGTTAAAATTGAACTTAATAATACTCTAAGTAAGGAGATTATTAATCTTGCAACAAAAGAGTATGATCGTTCTTTATTGGTTATTACTCCTCATAATCAAATTGAAGAAACTCCTGAGGTGAATGATTTACCTGAAGTTGGAGTTATTGGCAAAATTAAAAGCAGAATTGAACTTCCTAATGGTAATATTCGTATTACTTTAAAAGGTGTAGATCGGGTTAAGATTGTTTTATTTCAAAATAGTTCTTTTAATGGAGATATATTGGAAGCATCTTTTACAAATATTGTTCTTCCTAAATTTGATGAAGTAGAAGAAAAAGCTATAATAAAGAAACTAAATGAAATTGTTCAAGAATATGTTACTAGTTCTACTCATGTTTCTAATAGTATTTTAAATAGTATTAAAGTAATTGATACGTTATCGCTACTTACTGATACTATTTGTTCGTTTATTCCTCTTTCTTTTGCTAAAAAATTAGAATATGTAGAAGAAATAAATCCGATTTATCGAGCTAAAAATTTACTTAAAGATATTAAAGTTGAGTTAGAAGTTTTAAAGTTAGATCAAAAAATAGAAAAAGAATTAGAAAATAGTTTAGAACAAAGTCAAAAAGAATTTATTTTAAGAGAAAAAGTAAAAATTTTAGAACAAGAGCTTGGCGATACAAAAAATGAAGTGGCGGATTTATATTATCAAGAATTAGAAAAATTAAAACTTTCTAAATCTTCTCATAGTAAGTTATTACAAGAAATTAAAAAGTTAGAATATACTAATGATTTGTCTCCTGAAAATGCTATGATTCGAAATTATTTAGAGTGGGTTTTACATTTACCTTGGAAATCAGAAACATTTGAAAATAATAATATTGAAGATATTAAAAAGAAATTAAATGAAAGTCATTATGGTCTTGAAGAAGTAAAAATGCGTATTTTAGAATATGTCGCTTTAAAGAATAATAATCCAGAAATTAAAAGTCCAATTATTTGTTTAGTTGGTCCTCCTGGTGTTGGTAAAACTAGTATTGCTAAACAAATAGCAAGTGCTTTAAATCGAAAATTTTATAAAATTAGTGTAGGAGGATTAAATGATTCTTCGGAACTTATGGGTCATAGAAGAACTTATATGGGTTCTAATCCTGGTAAGATTATTCAAGGATTAAGAAAATGTGGCAGTAAAAATCCATTGTTCTTAATTGATGAAATTGATAAGTTAACAGTAAATGCAAAGGATGATCCTGCAAGTGTACTTTTAGATATTTTAGATAAAGAGCAAAATACAGAATTTGTGGATAATTATATTGAAGAAGCTTTTGATCTATCTCATGTATTTTTTATTCTTACTGCTAATGATGTAAGTATGATTCCTCTTGCTTTAAGAGATCGTTTAGAGCTTATTTATTTATCTAGTTATACTAATTATGAAAAGTTGGATATTGCTAAAAAATATTTAATTCCTAGAATCTTAGAAGAAAATAAAATTAGTAATAAGATTATTTCTATTAGTGATGAAATGCTTTTATTTTTGATCTCTTCATATACTGAGGAAGCAGGAGTTCGGGATTTATATAGAAACTTAGAGAAACTTATTAGAAAATTGGTTTTGATGGGTAAAATTAATGAAAGAACTAAAATTAGTAAAGTGCGATTAAAAGAATATTTGGGTATTCCAAAGTATGATGGAATAGAAAATAAAAAACATGATTTTGTTGGAAGAGTAAATGCTTTAGGTGTAACAGGAGGAGGCGGAAAAATTATTCCTGTTGAATCTTGTATTTATGAGGGAAAAGGAGACTTTATTATAACAGGAATGTTGGGTCAAGTTATGGATGAATCTACTCATGTTTCTTTAAGTTATATTAAAGCTCGACAAAAACAATTTGGTTTTAAAGATTTTTATTTTAATATTAAAGATATTCATATTCATTTTTTGGATGGATCAATTAAAAAAGATGGTCCTAGTGCAGGTGTTGCTATTACAACTAGCATTATTAGCATTATTTTGAATAAAAAAGTAGCTAATCACCTTGCTTTTACAGGAGAAATTTCTTTAAATGGAGATATTTTGAAGGTTGGTGGTATTAAAGAAAAGATCATTGGAGCTTATAATCATGGTATTACCGATATTTTTATTCCTGCATTAAATGAACTTGATTTAGAAGAGGTTCCTGATATCATTAGAGAGAAAATGAATATTGTTTTAGTTAAAAATTATCAAGAAATTTTTGATCGTTTATTTTTGTAAATATGTAAAAAATTATACTGAATTCTTTAGAATAGTGGATTTTTAATGAGAATTTTAGTATAATTTTTTTAGGTGATATATATGAAAATAGCAGATGTTTTAAATATTAGTAATGCCAAATTAATTTGTGGTAATATTGAGGATTCGCTAGATAACTTTTCAAAAGATACTAGAGTGATTCATAAGGGAGATACTTATGTTGCTTTTACAGGCGAAAATTTTGATGGAAATGTTTTTTTTGAAGATGCTTTTTCTAAGGGAGCAAAGACTTGTATTTTATCTAAACTAGAAAATATAGAAGATGTGAAAAAAAAGTATGTAGATAAAAATATTATTTTAGTTGATGATACTATAGAATTTATTATGGCAATTGCAACAAAAAAAAGAGAAAATATTCATGTTCCTGTAATTGCAGTTACGGGAAGTGTTGGAAAAACCAGTACTAAAAATTTAATTGCTAGTGTTTTGGAGCAAAAATATAAAGTTTTGAAAACACAAGGTAATTTGAATACTAAAATTGGCTTATCTTTTACTTTATTAAATTATCAAGATGAAGAATGTATTGTACTTGAAATGGGGATGAATCATCTTGGAGAAATTAGTTTGCTTAGTAATATTGCTAAACCTAGTGTGGCAGTAATTACTAATATTGGAACTAGTCATATTGGAAATTTGGGAAGTCGTGAAAATATTTTAAAAGCAAAACTTGAAATATTATATGGACTAACGGGTCCTATTTTAATAAATAATGATAATGATTTACTTTATACATGGGCAAAATCTCATCCAGAATATTCTATTATTACCTTTGGAATTGATCAAGAAAGTGATTATCAAGCGAGAGATATTGAATATTCAAAAGATGGTACTACTTTTACTTTAAAAAATCAAAAGTATCAAATTCCTGTTTATGGTAAAGCATTTATTTATAATAGTTTAGTTTCATATATTATTGGAAGAATGCTTGATGTTTCAGATAAAGAAATTAATTTTGCCTATCAAAATCAAGTAGCTGAAGAGCATAGAATGTCTAAAATTTTGAAAGATGGTTTTTGTATTTTAGATGATACTTATAATTCTAGTTATGATTCTGTAGCTTTAGCATTGGATGTTTTAAAAAGTTTTTCAACACGTAAAATTGCAGTATTAGGAGATATTTTAGAATTAGGGGATTTTAGTAAGAAAATTCATCAAGATATAGGCAAACTTGTTTTTAACTCTGGTATTGATTTATTAGTTACGGTAGGAGAGGATTCTAAATATATTCATGAAGAAGCTATTAAACAAGGATTAAATAAAAATAATTGTTTTCATTTTACAACAAATGAAGAGGCCATTATCTTTTTAAAAAGAGCTATTACTAAAGGAGATACTTTATTAATAAAAGCGAGTCATGCTATGAATTTTTCTCAGATTGTAGATGAATTAAAAACGTTGGAGTTTTAATTTGAAGATGCAAGAAATAGTTTTGCTATTATTAGAATGGTATCAATTCAATAAAAGAATATTACCTTGGAGAGAAACTAAAAATCCTTATTATGTTTGGATTTCTGAAATTATGCTCCAACAAACAAGAATTGAAACAGTAATACCTTATTATGAGAGATTTATTAAGAAAATTCCTGATATATCTAGTTTAGCTGTCATTTCTTTGGATGACCTTTTGAAATTATGGGAAGGCTTGGGATATTATAGCCGAGCTAGAAATTTAAAGAAAGCGGCTCAAATAATTATGGAAAAATATTATGGTGAGTTTCCTAGTACTTATAAAGAAATCATTATGCTTCCTGGAATTGGTGAATATACTGCTTCGGCTATAGCTTCTATTTGTTTTAATGCTTCTACGCCAACAGTGGATGGAAACGTTTTAAGAGTTTATACTAGAGTTATGAATGATAGAAGAAATATTGATTTAGTTAAAACTAAGAAAGAAATTAGAGAAGAGTTAAGCAAAATTATGCCATCAGATGCAGGAAATTTTAATGAGGCTTTGATGGAATTAGGAGAAGTCATTTGCCTTCCAAATGGGATGCCTAAATGTGATATTTGTCCTATAAAAAAATTATGTAGAGCATATATTGAAAAAACATGGCAACAAATTCCTGTTAGACTAGAAAAAAAGAGAAAAAAGGAAAAGTTTTTTACCGTATTTTTATTTTCTTACCAAGAGTATTATGCGATTTCAAAAAGAAAAGAACAACAATTATTACAACATTTATGGGAGTTCTTTAATATTGATGGCATTTTAACGATTGATGAAGTAAAAAAATATTTAGAAGAAAAGCATATTCCTTTTATTTCAATCGAAAAGAGTATTGAAAATAAACATATATTTACTCATCAAATTTGGTATATGCAAGCTTATATAGTAAAAGTATCTTCTAAAATGGATCATCTAGTTTGGAAAACACTAAATGAGATTGATATGAAATATGCTATACCTACAGCTTTTCAGCCCTTTTTAGAAGTGTTAAAAAAGAGAGATAATGCATAAGTTTTAGAGGAGGTATTTATGAAATTAGCAATTATTTTTGGCGGATCTTCCAATGAACATGAAGTTTCGATTGCATCAGCGTGTTCTATTATTCAAAACTTAGATCATCAGAAATATGAAATTTTTCCCATTTACTTAGATAAAAATAATCAATTTTGGTTATGGAAGAAAGATATTCATACTATTCAGCCTATGGAAATAGGTGTTTTACCAGTCCCATTAGAACCTATTGAAGAACCTTTTTTGTTTTTAAAAACGATTGACTGTGTTTTTTTAATGATTCATGGGAAAAACGGGGAAGATGGTACTTTAGCAAGTGTACTGGAATTTATGAATATTCCATACGTTGGAAATAATCCTACTCCTAGCATGATTACAATGGATAAAATTTATACAAAGGAAATATTAGAGCTTAATCATATTAAAACGGCTCATTATCTGGCTTTTACTAAATACATGGACTATTATATTATGAATGGGCAAAAATGGAATTTTAATCAGATTTTGAATTTCATAGATAAAAGGATGTCTTATCCTCTTTTTATAAAACCTGCGAATAGTGGTTCTTCTATTGGAATTAGTAAAGTAAAAAGAAAAGAAGAGTTGGAATTAGCAATTAAAGAGGCTTTGAAAATAGATGTAAGAATTTTAGTTGAACAGGAAATAAAGGGACGAGAATTAGAATGTGCTATTTTAGAACGTGATGGAGAAATATTAGCTTCTGTTATTGGAGAAGTACTTACAAATAGTGATTATTATAGTTATGATGCTAAATATATGAATAAAGAAATTAATACTAAGATTCCAGCCTTATTATCAGCAGATCTTTTACAGAAAATAAGACAAACAGCCATACAATCTTTTCAAGTTTTAAATTTAAGAGGGTATAGTAGAGTTGATTTTTTCTTAGATGAACAAGAAAATATTATTTTGAATGAAATTAATACAATTCCAGGTTTTACAGAAATTAGTATGTATCCTAAGTTATGGGAAGCAAGTGGTATTTGTTATAGGACTTTACTAGATGTTTTGATAGAAGAAAGTTTAAAAAAATAAGCGTCGAATTTTGTCGAACGCTTTTTGTTGAATTTTTAATTATTTCATATTAAAATAAAAGCGTAGTTCTGAAATGAAAACCTACACTCCTATAAAAATATAAAAAAATAAATTTAGTTATTATTTAAATATTTCAGAACTACCTTTTTTAACTATATATGGCATATGATATTACTGTTGCAGCAACAGAAGCAATCATGGCTATTAACATACACCAAGCAAATATTTTTCTTGCTCTTTTACTCATAATAATCTCCATTTCTCTATATAATTTATCATATTTTTGCTCTTTTTTCAATATAATTTAATGGTGATATTATGAATTTTTTTAGATCAAAGTTAAAAATAAAGAAAAAATATTTAAAAATATTACTAGCTTTTGTTTGTTTGGGAGCTTTTGTAGGATTTGTTTTTTATAAAAAAATAGATTCTACTTTTTTTATTGATGATATTCAAAATATAAGTGAATATTTAAAAAATGGACACATTAATTTTTTAATCCTTCATTTAATTATATTGTCTATTTTAATATCTAGTTCTTTTGTTTTGTTAGGTATATTATTATTTCCTCTTTATTTTTTGTGGGAAATTATTTGTATTAGTTATTCTATCTTTGTTTTTGGAGGTGTATTTGGCATTTCTGGAGTAATTTTTGGGGTTCTTTATAATTTGTTATTAAAATGGTGCTGGGTTATGGGGCTTTGCTTTATTTTTAAGAATATTTTTAGTATTGTTAAAAATATTTTTATACAAAAAAAGGTAGAAATATCTTTTAAATCTCAATATCAAATTATTTTAGTTGCTATTTTGGGGATTTTTATTTATGATATTTTGATATATTTTGGTGGGAGTTCGATTTTGTTGAAGTTCGGATTTTTATTAACTTAATTTACTAATTAAACAAGACATGATATAATATTTTTGTGATGAATTATGAAAAAAGTTATTGTAGGAATTAGTGGGGGAGTTGATTCAGCTGTTGCCGCTTTACTATTAAAACAGGAAGGGTATGAAGTAGCAGGACTTTTCATGCGTAATTGGGATGCTTTAATCAATAATGATTATCTTGGCAATCCAACTTTGACTGAATCAATATGTCCTCAAGAACAAGATTATAATGATGCATTAGAAGCTTGTCGAATCATTGGAATTCCTCTTTATAGAGTCGATTTTATTAAAGAATATTGGGATTATGTATTTACCTATTTTTTAGAAGAATTAAAAAAGGGGAGGACACCTAATCCAGATTTGTTATGTAATAAATTTATTAAATTTGATTTATTTAAAAAGGAAGCTAAAAGATTGGGAGCTGATTTGATTGCAACAGGGCATTATGCTAGAGTAAAGGATAAAAAATTATATAAAGCTAAAGATTTAAATAAAGATCAAACTTATTTTTTGGCAGATATTTCCAAAGATCAATTAAATGATGTTTTATTTCCTCTTGGTGATTATACCAAACCAGAAGTAAGAGAAATTGCTTTAAAAGAAAATATTAACGTTGCTAAGAAAAAAGATTCTACAGGTATTTGTTTTATTGGAGAAAGACATTATCAGGATTTTATTAAGAATTATTTAAAACCTAATCCTGGAAATATTGTCAATGTAGAGACAAAAGAAATTATAGGAAGACATACTGGTCTTATGAACTATACAATTGGTCAACGAAGAAATGTAGGATTAAGTGGGGATGATAAAAGACATTATGTTTGTGGCAAAAATGTTAAGGATAATATACTTTATGTTGCTTTTGGGGATAGTGATTATTTATATAGTGATGAATGTGTTTTAGATCAAATTAATTTATTGGGTTTTCTTCCTCATAATTTAACTGTTAAGTTTCGTTACAGGGGAGAAGATGTTCCTGCTGAAGTAATTAGTATAACAGATAAAGAAATCTGCTTAAAATATCCTACTCGAGCTAAAGCTGTTACTCCTGGTCAAGCTTGTGTATTTTATGATGGGGATGAGTGTTTAGGATGTGGCTTTATTAAAGATGTTTATAAAAACGGCGAGAAACTTTGGTATTTATCCTAAACATTTATTTAACTAATGCTTGACATATAAGTGTTAAGTAATTTATAATTAAGGTGTAAAGTAAAAGGAGAATTGTTATGAATAGTTTAAATGAATTATTACAAGAACTGGGAATATCTAAAGTTAGACTTGCTAAGTATTTAAATGTTTCAAGACAAATGGTTTATAATTATCTGGAATTAGAGGATTTAAATAAATGGCCTAAAGAAAAAAAGATTTTACTGTTAAAACTTTTGGATATTGAAGATGGTACTGAAAGTGCAATTAGTAAAATTAAAATTACTACAGATTATTTAATGGCTGTAGAAAACAGGCTTAATCAAGGAGTTAAAAATACTAGTGATATGGATAGTTATTTTGATATGAAAGGTTTGGATAAAAACTCTCAAACTTTATTAGCTGATATTAATTATTTATTAAAGGAAAAATTATTGGATGAGAATAAAAAAGAGGAAAATTACCATGTAATTAGTTATTTATATCATATGTTACAATCTATGGATAATGTTCCTGAAATTAAGTATATTCTTGGTTATATGTCTAAAACGACTGGTTTTATTAGTCCAGATGAATTTGCATTTAATGAAGAAAAACAATTTATATTTGAAGGAATTTTATATTCTGCTTTGACTTTATATAATAATGGTGGAGCTAGTAGAAGTAAATTAAAAGAAAGTCATAAACGTTTTGTGCAAGAAATAGAGCAAAAAAATGAAGAAAAACTTAGTCGTACGCAACAATTAAATACTATTAAAATTCAGGCTTTAAGAGAGCTTGGCTATGATCAAATGACTGAACAAAATGCTGCTGAAGTTCTTGAAAAAATTGCAGAAATAGAAACGAGAAAAGTATAGTGAAAAAGAAAGTATTAGTAGTATTAGGAATTGTTGTAATCGTTATTGTTATATTACTTATCATCTTTTTGGGAGATAAACCGCTTAAATTGGATGATCAAAAAGTAACAACATTGTATTCTTACTTAGGAGAAGTTGATATTTATCATTGTGGTGGTTTGAATGCCTATTCTGGTGAAGAAGTTAATAAAGATACTCTTTCTAATGAAAATAAGCTTTGCATGGCCTATTATGCTTTAGACTCAGAATCTATTAGTTCTGATTCACATAAAGTAACTATTACAAATGATAATGATGTACAATTATGTGAAATAGGTGAGGGGATTAAGTTTGCTGCAAAAGAAGGGGAGGAGGCTTGTTCTTATCAGATTATTTCTTCTGATGATTTAGAAAATGCCTACTCTACTATTTACAACGAAGACTTACCTAATGATAAAACTTTTTATATAAATAGTACAAATGCTTGCTATTATAGTAACGGAAAGTATTATTGTGGAGAAGCAGAAACTTTTATATATTCCTTAACTCCAGAAGCAACGATTTATCGATTGATTGATAAGGCTTCTGTTAAACTAAATGATGATATTGTTATTACAGATTATTATTTAAGAATATCCGATAACAAGTGTTATGGATCAAATACAAGCGAAGAAGAAATTTCTACTTGTTCTGAAGTATTGAAAGATAATGATAGTATTGAAATAAATGAGGAATTTGTGAAAAAATACGGTAAATTATACAAACATACTTTTAAGAAAGACAATCATGATAATTATTATTGGTATTCAAGTAATTTAAAATAGAACTTTTAATTAAGTTCTTTTTATAACCTTATAATATATTAAAATATGATATATACGCGTGTGTTTAACCTTAAATTGAAATTATTTTACGAATTATAATTATGTAGTTATGAGTTTATATAATTAATTATGTTTAGTTCTTATGGTGGATTTGTGTATTTTTCTAATTTGATTTAAGTTTTTTAGATCAATTTTTCTTACATTTTATAGTTCGCTAAATATATATTATGTTAACTTTGCTCTCTGAAATTATTTAAATATAATTGAAAATTTTAGGATTTAATGTTAATATATAGATCAAAAAGTTGAGGACTGTTTTTATGAAATTATTATTAGGTACTTTTAATTTACTAATGAGTGTAATTATAATTATTAATTTTATCTTTATCATGAAAGACTTTATTAAGAATTGGTTTTCGATTAATTCTAACAGCTGCAACTATAAAGTTTTATCAAGTGTGGAATATCGTACCAAACTTTTTATATTTAAATTGTTTTATGAAATTGTATTTGCGTTTTTTATTGCTTTTTTAATATCTTTTCTAGTTATCTATAAAAGTAAATTTTGGAGCTTGTTTTCTGTTTTATCATTTACATATATATTAATTAAAATTTTTAAAGATAAAAATGTCTCCCCTTCCCTTTTGAATAAGTATGCTCCTGAGATATTACTTTTAAGTTCTTTGCTATATTTTTTTGTTATTGATCCCGAAATTTTTCAAGCTTTTTTAAATTTTTTAAATACACAAAAACAATGGCTAATACAAATGCTTTTGATATTATATATTTGTATTATTCCATTTTTAGGAATGTTTTCATTAATTATTAATTTTAATTTGTTTATTTCTAATATATTCATGATTTTTAACTCAAAGGTAGAATGTTTTAATATAGAAAAGGTAGAATATTTGTTTAAAACAGGAAAAATAAAATTAACTTTTTGGGGTAGAATTAACTATTTTTTTAAAGTTCCTTTTATAACCCTGATTAACTTGTTTTATATTTTAAAAATTAAATTAGCCAGAATGTTAAAAATATTTTTAATAAAATTATCTAAATATATTCAAAATAAACAAATATATAGTATTAAAAAAATGATTTATATATCTATTATATTTTCGGTAAGTTTTTGCTATGTATTTATAGTAATTTACAACGACTTTTTTTATGATAAAACTATAATTATTTATGAATTTTTTGCGACAGTTATACTTATTCCAATCGTTTATGATTTGATTACAAAGTCAAAAAATTAAGTAATTAAATAATATTAGAATACTTCCTATTATTAATCCAAAATATAAGTATTTTTTAAGATTATATTTCTTTGCTTTTGGTAATATTACTTCAATTGCTAGAGTAATCATAATACCACCTACTAAAAGAAGAATGATGCTAATTAAACTATCAGTTATATATTTGCATAAAAAGATATATGCTATTAAGGCTCCGATTGGTTCAGCAATTCCCGATAAGAATGTTTTAAAGATTGCATTTTTTTTAGATTTTGTTGCATAATAGATAGGAACGGCTATTGATATTCCTTCTGGTATATTATGAAAGGCAATAGCAATTGCTAATTTGAATCCGATTCCTATATCTTTGTATGATGTCATAAATGTTGCAATTCCCTCAGGAAAATTATGTAATACTAAGGCTAACATATTTAATATTCCTAGTTTATATAAATCATTTGATTGTTTAGTATTATTTATCAATTTATTTAAGTATTTTATGAGAATGATTCCTAAAACAAAAGCAATTAGAGAAAAAATAATTCCCTTTCCTATTCCATAATTTTTTAAGAGAATATATGTTGATTCTGGAATTAAATCAGTAATACTAATCCCAATCATGATGGCAAGGGAAAAAGCTAAAGATGTTGTTATAAATTTATTAATATTTTTTTCTTTAAATTTAAAGAAGATAACAAACGAACCTAATATTGTAGATAACCCTGCAATGGTAGAAACTAGTAAAGCACCAATAATTTCCATATAATCACCAATAAATTATATGAATGTTTCATGTAATTTAACTCATAATAATAGTGGGAGGTAAAGAGAATGAAAAATAATAGAGAAAATAAGAACTCTAAAAATAATAAGAATTGTAGAAACTCTAGAAGTGAATCTAGAAATTCTAGAAATGAAAAAAGCGAAAGAAGTTCTAAAGCTAATAGAGAAGCTCGCTAAATATAAAAAGCCACGATATATTATTAATAGTGGCTTTTTTCATGCATAAATGGATGTTTATCATATTCTTTTTCTATTTTTTCATTAGATAAATGGGTATAGATTTGAGTTGTTGAAATATCGCTATGTCCTAGTAATTCTTGGACAATTCTTAAATCAGCTCCATTACTTAATAAGTGTGTTGCAAAAGAATGTCTAAGGATATGAGGACTTATTTTCTTGTTAATTCCCTTTTCTTGACATATTTTTTTTATATATTTGAAAAATGCTTGTCTGGTTATTTTGGTGTGTCTAGAACTTATAAATACATATTCACAAGAAGTTGTTCCTAATAATTCATTTCTTCCAAATTTCAAGTAATTATTTAAAAAATCAATGGCTATGTCATTTATTGGTATTAATCTTTCTTTGCTTCCCTTCCCCATTACTTTAATTAATTTATCTTCTAAGAAGAGATTACTCGTAGTTAAATTACATAATTCACTTATTCTCATTCCTGTTGCATATAATACTTCTAGCATAGCTTTATTTCTTTGATCATAGGCAGTACTAGTTCTAATATCTAATAAATTATCTACTTCTTCTATTGTTAAATATTCAGGAAGTTTTTTTTCAATTTTAGGCATTTTTATTCCTTCACAAGGATTTTCTTTTATAATATTATTGTTTATTAAGTACTTGTAGAAATTGTTAATAGTTGTTAGATATCTTGCCTTTGTTTTACTAGATTTATTTTGGTTTCTTAAATATTCTTGGATATTTTCTTTTTTTAAGTGTTTAAGATTCTTTTTAGGATAATATTTGGCTAGAAGATAAAGATCAGTTGTGTATGATTCTCTGGTATTTTTACTTGTGTTATATTCAGAATTTAAATATTCAGTTATGTATTTTTCTAATTCGGGATTGTAAGAGAAAATATCTTCTAATTCTTCTTTTTTCATTCTATCACCAATTATATTATAACATAAATTTAAAATTCTTGACATGCGTACAAATGTATTATATACTGTATGTAGTTGAAAAGATATGTTTCTTTTTTAAAATATGATATAATATTAAAAAGAAAGGATATAGTATGGAATTACTTGCAAATAAAATTAGACCTAAAACATTAAAAGAAATTATTGGTCAAAAACATTTGGTTGGTGAAGGAAAAATTTTAACAAATTTGGTTTCAAATGGTAAAATATTTTCTATGATCTTATATGGCAAGCCTGGAATTGGTAAGACTAGTATCGCTAATGCTTTGATTAATGAGTTGCATATTCGTTCAAAATTTTTAAATGCTACTACTAATAATAAGGCAGATTTTGATATTGCTATTGAAGAGGCTAAAATGTATGGGGAAATGATTTTGGTTATAGATGAAATTCATAGAATGAATAAAGATAAACAAGATATTTTGCTTCCTCATATTGAATCTGGGTTAATTATTTTAATTGGTCTTACTACTTCAAACCCCTATCATAAAATTAATCCCGCTATAAGAAGTAGATGTCAAATTTTTGAATTAAAAGAATTAAGTTTAGAAGATATTGTAGAAGGATTAAATAGAGCTAAAGAATATTTACCAGATATTAATATTGATTGTGATGCTTTAAAATATATTGCTATGCTTTCTTCTGGTGATTTTCGTTTTGCTTTAAATACTTTAGAAGTTACATATTATGCTGTTAAAGATCATACTATTACCATTGATGAAATAAAAAAAATTAATAGTAAGCCTGTTTTTTTTCATGATAAAGATGAAGATGGTCATTATCAAGTATTGAGTGCTTTTCAAAAATCTATTCGAGGGAGTGATGTTGATGCTGCTTTACATTATCTAGCAAGACTTATTGTTGCGGGAGATTTAGATAGTATTTATAGGAGAATGAGCGTCATTGCTTATGAAGATATTGGACTTGCTAATCCAGCGATTGGACCTAAAGTAATGGCTGCTATTCATGCTGCTGAGTTAGTTGGGTTACCTGAGGCACGAATTCCTTTAGGGCAAATTGTTGCTGAAATGGCATTATCTCCTAAAAGTAATAGTACTTATTTGGCTATTGATGCGGCAATTAATGATATTAATAAAGGTTTAGCGGGTGAAATTCCTAAACATATTATTGAAGGATCTCCAGATTATATTTATCCTCATAATTTTAAAAATGATTATGTGGTTCAAGAATATATGCCTGATAAATTAAAAAATAAAAAATACTACATTAAAAAGAATAATAAATATGAAATGAATTTAAATAGAGTATATGATGAAATGAGGGATATTAAATGAAAGTTAGTGTTATTGGAACAGGTATTTATGGAATCGCTTTAAGCTTAGATATTGTTAGCAATGGTCATCATATAAAAATGTGGACAGAAAATCAAGATTTAGAAAAGCATTTTTTAGAAAAACATAATTTAAAGCCTATTACAGATGCTTTTATACCTGATGCAATAGAAATTACATCTGACTTAAAAGAAGCTTTAGAAAGTGCTGATTTTGTGGTTTTAGCAACATCTGCTAAATATATTAGAACTATATGCAATCAGATGAAAAAATATTTTAATGTTTTAACTCCCATTTGTATAGCTAGTAAAGGGATTGAAAATAATACTTTTTCTTTCCTTTCAGATATTGTTAGAAATGAACTTAAAGCAAAACATATTGCCGTTATTTCTGGACCTACTTTTGCTATTGATTTAATTAATCAAGATCCAGTTGCTTTATCTGCAGCTGTAACTACTAATAAAGCTTTTCAATTTACTAGTTTAGCTTTTGATAATGAAAGACTTAAACTAAGAGAAAACAGAGATTTATATGGTACTCAACTTTGTGGAAGTGTTAAAAATGTTATTGCTATTGCTTCTGGAATTCTTGATGGACTGGGGTTTAGTGAATCAACGAGAGCATTTTTAATTACAGAATCTATGCATGATATAAAAGAATTGCTAGTAAAAATGGAGTGTAATCCTAAAACGATCATGTCTTTTGCAGGTATTGGTGATTTAATGCTTACTGCAAGTAGTCCTAAAAGTAGAAATTATCGTTATGGTAGGTTATTAGGTGAAAGAAAAGAAACAGCTGAAATTGATGAATACTTAAAACATAACACAACGGAAGGTTATTATACTCTTTTGTCTATTAAAGATTTAACTAAGAATAGAAAAATAAAAATGCCTATTATTAATATTATTTATGATATTGCTATTAATCATAAAGATCCTGAAATATTAGTAGATTTTTTAATTAAAAAAGCATAAATTAAAACCTCAAAATTATTCTTGAGGTTTTATAATGTCTAAAAAAACATAATTGGCTAAATAAATTCCTGCAACAGCTGGGACAAATATACAAGAACCGATTGTATTTTTAGTATTAAGCGGACTTTCGTTACTAAATACAACTGGAACTTTTAAATTTAAGTTTTCTTTTCTAACTAGATTGCGTATTTTTCTAGCTAGAGGATCATTTTTTGTTTTATCTAAAGTAGTTATTTCTAAATATTGAGGATTTACTTTTTTTCCAGTTCCTAATGCTGTAATTATTTTAATAGAGTTTTTTTGGGCATATTTTATTAATTCTACTTTAATGTTTAAGCTATCACAAGCATCAATAATATAGTCATATTTTTCGTTTATATATTTGCTAAAATTTTCCTTTGTTAAAAAAATATTTAAAATTTTTAAATTTAAATTACAATTGATCGATAAATATCTTTTTGAAGCTTCTTCTCCTTTTAAATTTCCAATGTTCTTATTATTTGTAATTATTTGTCTATTTAAGTTGGATTCATCAATGGTATCACCATCAATTATAGTAATATTTTGAAAGCCACTCCTAACAAGAGCTTCAAGAGTAAAACCCCCTACTCCACCTATTCCTATTAATAATATATTTGTATTTTTAATTTTTTTTAGGTTTTCTTCTCCTATTAAGGGGATTAATCTATCAAACATATATATCACCACAAAAATTATATCAAATAAAAACCTAGATGGAAAGTCTATCTGGTGATAAAAAACCCGCTCTCGCGAGGTGGTAAGAAACATACATGCTTCTGGATCCTGGCTAATCAAAGACCAGTCTTCAACTCCACATGTAATTATTCTCCCAATAATATCACATAGTCGGTTTTATGCTACAGATAAACTATATCCTCTAGGCATTTTTATTATAACATATATTATAATTTTTATACAAGTACTTAGACATATTTTTACATAAAAAAGCTAGAAAATATTCTAGCCAAATTTAGATATATCGCCCATTCCAGACATTGGCTCAAAATCTTCATTATTTGATGAATTATTAAAACCTTCTTGTGGAGATGAAGAAATTTTATTTTCTAAATCATTAGTAGAAATCCCTTCTGTTTTGTAATTATTAGAGATAGGCTCTGGAGCAATAGTTGCAGAATTTGATGGAACTTCTTCCCAACATGCAGATACATTGCAATTTGTTGAATATGGCATTGGATCTGGCATTTCCAATTTACAAATCATAGGAATTTTAAAAGCACTACCGAAAGCAACACAATTTCCTGGTTGTAATACTTTCATTTTTTCAATAACATCACTACTGATATTAGGCAACATCTCTTCAATATATTTTATATCTTTGGGATGTGTCATTTTGAATATCAAAAAGTTGGAGCATTGGGCAATAACGGTATCACTTATTTCAACAGGTCTTTGAGAAATAATATCAAGAATTACGCCATATTTACGTCCTTCTTTAGCAATACGGTCAAAGATATTATATCCAAGTAAAAATGTATCTGTATCTTGTTGAATATAGCGGTGAGCTTCTTCCAAAAATAAGTGAAAAGGAATACTTGCTCTTTTTTGTAACCCTTTTGCATAATCAAATAATATCTTGGAAATTATTTTAACAATTACTTTCGCATAAGCATCATCAATATCTTCTAAATTGATGTTGACAATCTGAGCTCTCGTATTTTCTTTTTTGCATAACTCTGCAACAAATTCTTTGGTACTAGTATATTTAGAACCATCAAAATAGTTATTTACTTTTCCACCAATAATTGTATTAAGTCTTACTTGTAGAATCATGGCTTCATTATACATCATTTGATTTCCTTGAAATCCTTCACTAATTAAAGTAAATTCCAAAGCATTGGCTAAATCTTTTAAGGTATAAAAAGCATTACTTGGAACTGGCATCTCTGTAATAGATTCATCAATATGTTTTAATATATATTCGGTAATTAAAACAGATTCACCAAAATTACCATTAGAATCAATTTCAAAACATTCACTAAAACTTCTAGTATATCCTAGTCCTGGTATGACGGAATCAAAATTAAATTCTTTGGTGTGGCACACTTCTATTACTTTGAATATTTCATTTTTTTTGTAACTAGTTGTAGAATTGCTAAATAAAATGGCAATTAAAGCTTTTGCAATTAGATGATTTTTATATTTTATTACTTCTTCAGAGTTACTAGAAAATATTTTAGCATATTTAATACTTCTATCAAGAATAGGTAATTGAGAATGAGTATTCGCTTGTAATAATAAAGCTATATCATCTAATGTAAGTAAATTTACAGGAATTTTTAATAAATAATCAGTTGGTTCAGTTGGATTAGTTGTAATAAATTTATAATTATAATGAGGATTGATTTTATTTAGTGAGCTAAAAGCATTTTTATATTCTCCATAAGCATCAAAAAAGAACATATTAGCATTATATGTAACAGTTTTAGGATTCTTGAATATATTTTGGATAATTCTTGATACTCCACATGATTTTCCTGATCCACTATTACCAAATATAGCTAGATGATTGGAAAATAGATCATTAATATTAGGACATATTTGAAAGCCTTTATAAGTGGCACTAGAACCTAATGTAAAGCTTTTATTACTTAATGTACCTACTAATTCCAAGAGCTCATCACTATTAATAATTCGCAAAGAACTTGATAATAATGGTTTTCTAATAACACCATTAATATATTTATTTCCTACATATTCTCCTAGAAAGCGAATTTTTATTTCTTCATTATTTAATTCTATTACTTCTCCTAATATGCGTTGCTCTTTATCTTCAAAAACTACATGAATGTTCATCAAATCTGCTGTTATTGTGTCTTTGCTCAAGTTTTCTACATGGGCAATATTATCACTAATATATAAAATCTTGCCAAATATCATACTATCCCTACCCTACTATATGTAATTATAGCATGTTTAACTATAAAAAAAAAGGTGTTTTAAATATTTTATTTATTCTCAAAAAAACAGGATTCAAATTATGACTACTGTTTTCTATTTTATTTTCCGCTCCAGATTTCATACCAATTTTTAAGTTTATCTAAACCTTGACTTGCTAAGCTTTTGATAAAATCCCAAGTAAAGCCAAAACTTTTCTTTAAACTTTGAAAGTCTTCTTTCGCTTGAGTACATAAATTATTATTTGCTTCACAAATGTTAGTTGTGATATCTAAATAAGTACTTATAATTAAATTTTTAACACTGGTATATATTTTATTGGTTTTATTGCTAATCGTTTCTTTATATCCAGGAAAAACATTATCTATTTTATCATCTATCCATAAAGCTGCCGCTAAGACTTCTAATTTAGCTTTAGCAGTTAGTTCATTAAAAGAATGACCTGCTATTTTGGCATCATAGAATAGAAAGTCTATAACCGTGATAAAACCACTTTTTAAAGTGTCTGTTATTTCTTTATTTGCATCATTTTGAATAGTATTTACATATTCTAATACGGCTTCATCAGCAGATTTGGTATTTACATTATTATTAGAATTGTTGTTAGATGGCGTTTTATTATTATTTGTATTATTGTTATTTGGAATATTAGAATTATTATGATTAGTTATAGTATTGTGTGTGGTATTATTTTTATTTGTTTCATTTAAATTGGTATTGTTTTTTTGCTGGTTGTTTATAATATTTTCTGATGTATTTGAAGTGTTAGTATTTTCTTCTAATTTTGGATCTGTTTCTTTTTTATTTATTAAAGTATCTTTTATGGCTGAAATTTCTTTAGGATTTGTAGTATCTTTTAGGCCGCTTTTTTTGTAAGTAACGGTTATTTTATCTCCTACTTCATAGATATTAGAAATATTATTTATGATATAATCAACATTATTACTTTCAATCATAATGTATCCATCCCTACTTATTAATACCTTTCCAGATATACTCAACTCCTCATCTTCTTTTGCTAGAAAATAAATGAAAATAGAAGCTCCAATAAATAGAACAGCAATGATAATTATCCAAATAATATTCTTTTTTGACATACGATTCACTTCCCAATTATATTATATACGAAAAAAGATGAAATGTAAAATTTCACCTATTTTAATTTTTCTGTTAATATTTCTTTCGTTAACACGGGATTTACTTTTCCTTTAGTATTTTTCATTACTTGACCTACAAAATAATCAAATAAATTGGTCTTACCGTTTTTATATTCCTCTATTTGATTGGGATTATTTGAAAGAATTTCCTCTATTATTTTTTCTATTTCTTCTTTATTATTTATTTGAGCATTCTCTTTATTTAGAAATGCTTTAATATCTTTTTTCTCTTCTAATACTTTTTCAAATATTTCTTTTGCTTGTTTAGAACTAATTGTTTCTTTTTCTATTTCATTTATTAAGTCTTTTAATCTCTCAGGAGTTAAATATATATCTTTTATATTCTGGTTTGTTTTATTTAAATATCCTAAAATTTGAGTAGTAATCCAGTTAGATGCACTTTTAGCATCAATATTTATTTTTAAGCATTCTTCAAAATAATCTGCTATATCTTTTTCTTTTATTAGTATTTCGGCATCATAACTATTTAGTCCATATTGATTCATATAATCTAATTTTCTTTCTAAAGGTAATTTAGGAATACTTAATTTTATTTTTTCTAACCAATCATTACTAATTTTATATTTAGGAATATTAGGTTCTACAAAATACTTATAATCAATTGCATCAGCTTTATTTCGCATACGGATTGTACGTTTAAGCTCTTCATCCCATCTTCTTGTTTCTTGCTCTACTTCATGATATTTTCCTGCTTCTTTTAATTTAGTTTGTCTTATAATTTCATAATTAATTGTGTCGCGAACTCCACTTAGAGAATTTACGTTTTTAACTTCTACTTTTGTCCCTAATTCTAAGCTATCTTCATCTGCTATAGAAACATTTACATCACATCTTATTTGTCCTTTTTTAGTATCTGCTTCTGATACATCTAAATATCGATATATTCTAATTATATTTTCTAAAAAGGATATCGCCTCATCAGAATTATGAAAACAAGGGGTTGTTACTAATTCTAGTAGTGGTACTCCAGATCGGTTATAATCAATATTAGATGTGTCAAAGAAGTGATCTAAGCTAGCTGAGTCTTCTTCTAAGTGAATATCATGAATATAAACAGGTATTAATTTATCTTTTACTTCTATTTGTATTTCTCCATTTATTCCTACAGGGTTTTCCATTTGAGTTATTTGATAGCCTTTAGGAAGATCGGGATAATAATAGTTTTTACGATCAAAATACATATATTCTGGTTGTTTACAGTTTAAGGCTATACTTATTTTCAAGGCATCTTCAACACATTTTTTATTGACAACTGGAAGTGTACCAGGAAATCCCATATCAAGTGGAGCAATGCTAGAATTTGGCGTTTCACTATAAGTATTTTGAGCTTCAGAAAAAACTTTAGAGTTACTTTTTAATTCACAGTGCATTTCTAGACCAATTGAAGCTATTTGTTTTTTCATTTCTGCATCTCCTTTGCTATTTGATTTTTATAAGGCATTTTTCCTTCTAAAGTATAAGCAATATTTAATATGTTTGCATCATCATAGCAATTACCAGTCATGTTAATTCCTACTGGTAAATTATTGATAAATCCATTGGGAATTGTAATAGAAGGAAAACCTCCAAAGTTTCCTATCTGCAAATGCTCTTCTATAACACAAGTAGATGCATCAATTACATCTTTATCCTCATTTAATTTTTTAGCTGGACCAGATGATACTGGTAAGATTAAACAGTCATATTCTTTAAATAATTCTTTCATTTTATCTACAATTAGTCTTCTGACACGTTGGGCATTTTTAAAATATCGTTCTTGATTTTCTTTTTGTAAAACATACGAACCAATTATAAACCTTCTTTTAATTAAGGGAGAAAAGCCATTAGTACGGTGTTCTTTCATCATTTCAAATACATTTTTATTGTTACTTCTTGGACCAAAAACAATTCCAGTTAAATTGGACATATTACTTGTTGCTTCGGCACAAGAAATAACAACATATGTACTAGCAATTGCGTTTAAAAGGGATTGATCTATACTTACTTCTTCTACTTTTGCTCCTTCTTCTTTTAATAATTCTAACGTTTCAAAAAAGTTCTTTAAATGACTTTTTAGTTCATTAGAAGGATTAGAATAATTATTGATATCACAAATTTCTTTAATGTAAAATAATTTTTTTCCTTTAATATTTCCTGTTAAAGAAGCTTGCAAATGAATATCACTAGAATCCCAAGTTGTCATATCATGCTTATCTATTCCTTTCATAAGGTCTGTTACTATTGCTGCATCTTCGACACTTCTAGTTAGGACTCCACAATGATCTAGGCTACTTGCAAATGGAAATAAACCATAGCGGGATAACATGCCATAAGTTGGCTTATAACCAACAATTCCACAATAGGCAGCTGGTTTTCGGATAGAATCCCCTGTGTCGCTTCCTAAAGCAAAAGGATATACTCCTTTGGCAACTGCACATGCAGAACCAGCTGATGATCCTGCACACATTCTCGTTTTATCCCAAGGATTTAATACTGCTCCTGTATGGCAAGTAGTTCCTGTTCCACCCATTCCAAATTCATCCAAGGCAGTTTTATTGACTATAATTGCTCCAGCATCAAGTAATTTTTGAACAACTGTTGCAGTATAAAAAGGAATATAATTTTTTAAAGTGTTAGAAGAACCTGTAGATAATATATCTTTTGTAGAATAATTGTCTTTTACACCAAAGGGAATACCAGATATTAGTGAATTTGTTACTGGTTTTGGTTGGGCATCATTTAATATTGTTACA
This sequence comes from uncultured Mycoplasmatota bacterium, assembly GCA_900549285.1. GTDB lineage: Bacteria > Bacillota_I > Bacilli_A > RF39 > UBA660 > Caccenecus. The sequence continues at coordinate 105,206 of URNW01000001.1, read as the reverse complement.
AAAGCATTATATTTTTCTTCTATTTCATGTGATTTATTTATTGACTCTTTAATTAACTCTTCACTGGTTACTTGATTATTTATTAGTAGATCATGTAGTTCTTTGATACTTTTATTCATCATGAGATTCCACCACCTTTGGGACTTCAATTTCTCTTCCATCTACAGCTCCTGCATTTCTTAGTGCATCTTCAATAGGAATTGTTGGAGTATATATATCTTCTCTTAGAACACATACAAAATCATCTAAAGCGTGAGTCATTGGCTCAACTTGTTCAATGTTGGGTATTTTGTTTATTAAATCTATGTTTTGATCAATTGCTTCAAATTCATCTAATACCATTTGATTTTCTTCTTCTGTTAAACCAATTAATAATTTTAAAGCATAATCATTCACCATTTCTTTTGTAAATTTACTCATTTTGATTCCTTTCTATCTTTTTTAAAATATAATCTAATCTTGTTTCAAAATCTTTAATTGTTTTATTATTATCTATGTAGTAGTCTGCATAGGCTATTGGACCCGCTTTGGCAATATTTTCTATTTCAGAAATGTCTCTTTTTTCTGCTTGCTCAGCCGATAAAGCTCTTATTGGTCTTATATTTAATCTTTCATATCGTATTTTTTTGTCTACTATAATGGCAATAGTTTTTAATTGATTACCAAATTTTTCTTTTAAAATTTTTAATTCTTCCCAAGAGTATAATCCATCTAAAACAACATTATGAGTTTGAACGAGATTCATAATTTCTGGAAGTAAAACAAGGGCATAAGCTCCCATTCCTAAGGTACTTCTTAATTTTTCACGCATATACTTTTCATTTTCTGGGGTATCTTCTAAGCCCTCTTCTTCTAGTTTAGAAAGTGTAACTCCTCCAAAATAAACCTTTTTATAATCTTTTTTTTCCAGTAAATCACATGCTACTGATTTACCTGAACCACACATTCCAACAATCGCTATAATTTTATTCATGAGACCTCCTTAAAAATCACAGTTTTTTGGTGTTCTTGGATATGGAATTACATCCCTAATATTATCTACTCCTGTTAAGTAGATTAGTAATCTTTCAAATCCCATTCCAAATCCTGAATGAACGCAACCTCCATATTTTCTTAAATTTAAATACCAATCCATGGAAGAAGAATCAATTTTTAATTCTTGCATTCTATTAATCAATTTATCATAATCTTCTTCTCTTTGGCTGCCACCCATTAGTTCTCCTGCTCCTGGTACTTCAAGATCTACAGCAGCTACTGTTTTTCCATCACTATTTAATTTCATATAAAAGGCTTTAATATCTTTGGGCCAATTTTTAATAAATATAGGTCCACCAAAATATTCAGTTATATATTTTTCATGTTCTTTGGCAATATCTTCACCAAATTTTGGCTCAAATTCCCATTTTATATCAGCATTTTTTAAAATTTTAATTACTTCTTCATGATCGATACGTGTAAATTTGCTATTTACTAATTTTTCTAATTTTTCTTTTAAGCCTTTTTCCGTATATTGATCGAAAAAAGCAATTTCTTCAGAAGCGTTTTCTAAAACATATTTTACAATATATTTTAGCATGTCTTCCATGATATCCATATCCTCTTCTAAATCACAAAAAGCAATTTCAGGTTCAATCATCCAAAATTCTGAAGCGTGAGTTTTGGTATTAGAATTTTCAGCACGAAATGTTGGACCAAAAGTGTAAGTTTTTTTATAGGCCATAGCGAAAGTTTCAGCTTCTAATTGACCACTTACTGTTAAATTAGTCATCTTGCCAAAAAAGTCTTTACTGTAGTCTACTTTACCATTTAATTTTTCAATTAGTAGTGTTGTAACTTGAAACATTTCTCCTGCGCCTTCACAATCACTTGCTGTAATTAAAGGTGCATGAAAATATACATATCCCCTTTCTTGGAAGTATTTATGAATCGCATAAGCGGCTATACTTCTTACTCTAAATACGGCTCCAAAAAGGTTAGTCCTTGGTCTTAAATAAGCTACTTCTCTTAAAAATTCTCTAGTGTGTCTTTTGGGTTGAATGGGATAATCTTCTGAACAAGGTCCTAAAAGAGTGATTTTAGAAGCTTGCATTTCATAGGCTTGAGTACCACTTGAGGGAGTAATTGTCCCTTCTATTTCAATGGCACTTCCAATTGATAATTTTTTTATTTCGTCAAAGTTTTCTATATCTTTATCATATACAACTTGTAAATGCTTAAAGCATGTACCGTCAGAAAAATCAATAAAGCCAAAAGTTTTTTGATCACGGTGGTTTCTAATCCATCCTTCTAACTTTATTTTTTTATCTATATGAGTTTCGATATCTTTCCATAAATCTCTTAAATCCATTTTGATTCTCCTTAATCTTTTATTTTTATATGTAATTCTTCTAATTGATGTTCTTCTAAAGTATTTGGACTTCCCATCAGTAAATCCATTCCACTTACATTTGGTGGGAATACTTGAACTTCTCTTAAATTTTCTTCTTCAGTTAATAACATGATCATACGATCAATTCCTGGAGCCATTCCAGCGTGAGGTGGTGCTCCAAATCTAAAAGCTGTATACAATGAACGGAACTTATTTTTAATCGTTTCTTCATCATATCCTGCTATTTCAAAAGCCTTTTTCATAATTTCAATATCATGATTTCTTACTGCTCCACTAGCCATTTCATATCCATTGCAAACAAAATCATATTGATTGGCTACTATATTTTCAGGGTCTATATTTTGTAAAGCATCTAAACCTCCTTTAGGCATACTAAATGGATTATGACCAAAATCCCATTTATTTTCTTCTAAATTCCATTCATACATTGGGAAATCATTTATAATACAAAATTCAAAAACATCTTTATTGATTAAATCTAATTCTTCTCCTAGTTTTGTTCTTAAAATACCACTATATTTATCAATATCTTTATTTCCTGCAATAATAAATAAAACGTTTCCTGCTTCTAATTTTAGTGCTTCTTTTAAAGATGCGATTTCTTTAGGACTTAAAAACTTTGTAATTGTTGATTTAAGATTTAAATCTTCTTCTATTTTTACATAAGCAAGTCCTTCTGCTCCTTTTTCTTTTATATATTCTTCTAATTTTTTATACCATGAATTTGGTTTTTCTATTTCCTTTACTTTAATTGCCTTTATTTTTTTATCTTTAAATCCATTAAAATCCGTATCTTTAAAAATTTCTGTAATATCTTCGATTATTAAAGGATTTCTTAAATCAGGTTTATCACTTCCATATTTTGATATAGCTTCTTTGTAAGAAATTCGCCTAAATGGTCGGGCTGAGACTTTTTTGTGGCTAAATTTTGAGAATAATTCATAAAAAATTGTTTCTCCTACTTGATATACATCTTCCTCAGTTGCAAAACTCATTTCAAAGTCTAATTGATAAAATTCTAGGGTTCGATCAGCTCGACAATCTTCATCACGAAAACATGGAGCTATTTGAAAATAACGATTGAAACCAGATACCATTAATAGTTGTTTATATATTTGAGGGGCTTGAGGTAAAGCGTAAAATTTTCCTTTATAGTTTCGTGAAGGAATTACAAAGTCCCTTGCTCCTTCTGGACTAGATGCAGTAATAATTGGTGTTGTAATTTCTGTAAAGTTCATTTTTTTCATAATTGAACGAATTTCATCAATTACTTTGGTACGGAATAAAATTTTATCATGTACTAGAGGATTTCTTAAATCTAAGTAACGATATTTTAGTCTTGTTTCTTCACTTGCTTCTTTACTTCTATTTATTTCAAAGGGTAAAATGTTTGCACATTTTCCTAAAATAGTAATTTCTTTTAGTAGAATTTCAATTTCCCCAGTTTTCATGTTTGGATTAATATCTTTTTCTCTTAAAGCAACTGTACCTGTAATTGTAACAGTAGATTCTCTAGTTAAATTTTTAATTTTTTCAATATCTTCACTAATTACTTGGACAATTCCTGTTTCATCACGTATTGTTAAGAAAGCAAGACTCCCTAAATTTCTTATAGAATTGATCCAACCTGCTATTTTAATTTCTTGTCCAACATTCTCTTTGGTAATTTCACCACAGTAGTGGTTTCTATAAATGTTTTCCATATTTCCTCCTATAAATTACTAATAATATAATCTAATATTTCACTTTCATCTATTTTAACTTCTTCTTTTGTTAAATTATCTTTTACAGTAATAATTCCTCTTTGTAAATCTTCATTATTAAGAATTACTAGCAATCTCGCATTTAGACGATCTGCTTGCTTAAATTGAGCTTTTAATCCTCTATTTAAAGTATCCATTTCTGTTTTAATTTCGCTCCAACGTAAATCTTGTACTAATTTTAAAGCTGTGATTTTTTCTTCTTCACTTACAGCTAGAACATAAACATCTAAAGAACTTTCTATTTCTTTTTCTTTATTTAATTCTTGTAGCACAATCATTAAGCGATCCACTCCACAGGCAAAGCCGATTCCTGGAGTATCAGGTCCACCTAGATTTGTTATTAAATTATTGTAGCGACCTCCTCCACATAATGTACTAGCATTTCCTAGCCCATCTAAGTCTGCTACTAATTCAAAAACAGTGTGATTATAATAATCTAGTCCTCTTACAATATTTGAATCTATTTCATAATCAATATCTAAATAATCCAAATATTGTAAAACTTTATCAAATCTAGTTTTACTTTCTTCATTTAAATATTCCATGATTGATGGAGCATTTTTTAAAATTTCACTATCTTTATCTACTTTGCAATCTAATATTCTTAATGGATTTGTTAAAAATCTTTTTTGACAATCTTCACATAACTCATTTAAATGTGGTTTTAAATAATTTATAAGAGCGTTTCGATAATTTTCACGAGATTCATTATCACCTAAAGTATTAATTTTAGCTGTAATATTATCTATTCCCATTTCTTCTAATGTACGATAAGCAAGTGATATTACCTCAGCATCCATAATTTCTGAGTTACTTCCCAATACTTCTACACCTATTTGGGATAATTCTCTGTATCTTCCTGCTTGAGGTCTTTCATAACGGTACATTGTACCACTATAGTAAAGTTTAATTGGTTGATTTGCTTCTCCATACATTTTGTTTTCAATATAACTTCTTACTACTCCAGCAGTTCCTTCAGGTCTAAGTGTTAAATTTCTCTCTCCTCGATCTTTGAAGTCATAAGTTTCTTTTGAAACAATATCTGTCGTTTCTCCTACACCTCTGTGAAATAATTCGCTTTCTTCAAAAATGGGTGTTCTTATATATTCATAGTTGTAATATTCACATATAGATGAGAATACTCCATTAATATAGTTGTAATATTTAGCATTTTTGCCATAAATATCATAGGTACCTTTTGGTTTTGTTATCATTTTCTTCTCCTCCTTAAATAAAAAAACTTAGTAACATAAGGACGGATCATTTCCGCGGTGCCACCTTATTTTACTAAGTACTCTTCATTTTTTATCGCATTTTATGCGTTTTCTAAATATATGAAAGCTGTCTTTCTAATTATTTTACTTGGACATTCTCAGCATCTAGTCCTCTCTTAGAAGTAAATATTAATTGTACTCGGTCTTTCTTTAGAAAAATATTCTATGTATTTCATTTTATTATATTTTGTTTTTGCTGTCAAGTTCTTTTAACGAAGAGATCTTGAAAAAATTAATTTATTAGCAAAAAGCTCTTCAAAATTTAATTCACTAGTCAATTGATCTTCGTAATTGATAATTTCACTATTTTTATTCATAAAACGAGTAGAGGCAAGCAATCCATCTCTTATTTTGATTTGTTCATAAGTTGCTTTACTAATTTTAGATACAAAAATATTTTGTAAAATCATATTTTGAACTTCTTCTTTTGAAGCTATTTGCTCATCACTTACAGGAATGCTTTCTAAAAAATTAAAAATGCTATTATTTATATATTTTTTTAGTTCCTCTTTTTCTGCTAAGTCAAAACCTGGTTTAAATAAAAAATTCGTAATATGTCCCATGGAATCAATTATAATTGTATAGTCTTTGGCTAATTCTATAGATTTGAAATGATGGAAAGCTAAAAATTCTAATTCTAATTGATTAAATATAATTGATGTATCCTTTGCTGATATTTCTTGTAATTGATGGGTTGTTGCACATTTTTTAACTAATTCTAAAAGAAAGCCTTCACCAATTCCTACATTTAAATACTTATTATAAAATAATAGTAAATCTTCTATGCTGTTTTTATTTTTTTCTTGTTTCATAAATTCTCCATTTCTATACACTTTTTTAGGTGTAAGAATAATTGTAGCAGAAATTAATTAATTTGTAAAGAACTAATTTCTAGTTGGAGATGTTATTGATGATAAAAATGGTCTATTTTTGAAAGTTATTAAATTATGATAAGCATTTTGAAACATACCTGCTCTTGTTAAATATTCTTTATCTTTATAGTTTGTTTTTAATAATTCTAAAGCATAAGAGTATATTAGTGATTTTAAATATTGTGTCTCATTTAAAGACTTAATATCTTCTTGTTTAATTTCTAATTTATTCATTTTTAGGAGTTCTAAAGCTTCTTCTAAAGTTATGAGAGGTATTTGTTGAAGTTCATGATCAAGTACTATTTTTTTTACCATTCCTTTTAAGTTAAATGTTACATAAGAAGAAGAATTAATATAAAGTGTAAAATATTCTTGATAATTTAAATAATATGCACTTTTATAATCTAAATTGGGAATGTTTGCTAAAGATAAGACAGCGGAAATATAATTTTTTTCTCTTACCACTTTCATAATTTGCGTTTTATTAAAGTACTTATAGTAACTAGTTGCTAATTTATGGGCTAAAACTAGGAAATATTCTTTTTGTTCTAATTTTTGACCATAGTTTAATAGCTCTTCTGTTATTTTTTCTATATTCATTATTTTCTTACGTTTTCTAATTCTAAGCTTAAATACAAATCTTTCGCTTTTTTTAGATGTTCACATAAATGGATTAAATGAAAGTAAGCATTATGAAACATTCCTGTTCTTACAATATCCATACTATATCCTTGATTTAAATTTAATAAGAGAAAAGCAAAATGATATATAGCTGATAATAGTTCTAATTTTTCTATTGTTTGAATTATTATTTGATTTTTTTTGATAACATGATATTGATTAGCAATATATAAAGCTTCTAAAATATTTAAATTTTGGATTCTCATTCTTTTTTCCTGAATTATAAATTCATGAACTTGTCCAGTAGAATCACATACGATATAAGAATTCTCTTCTAATTTTAATTTTATTATTTCATTTTGCCTTAAATAATGCCTGTCTTTCTCAATTGGAAAGAAAGAATAAATCTTTAATTTAGTCTTATCTAAAGACATTCCCTCTTGATATAATTCATCAATTTTTTGATCATTAAAAAAGTTATAGTAGCTATTAGCTAAATGCATACTTAGATTTACGAAATAATCCTTTTCTTCTAGTTTCATTCCATATGTTTCTAATATTGTTTTTGTTTCTTCTAAATTCATAATTATCTACTTTCTAACATAATGGTTATTGGACCATCATTTGTAATATTTACTAGCATGTCAGCACCAAAAATTCCTGATTTGGTTGGAATATATTTGTTTAATTCTTCATTAAATTTCTCATAAAGGATAATGGCTTCCTTGCCATTTAAAGCTTCTATATAAGAAGGTCTATTTCCCTTTTTAGTATTAGCATATAAAGTAAATTGACTAATAGAAAGTATTTCTCCTCCAACTTCTAAAATTGATTTATTCATAACGCCTTTTTCATCATCAAAAATTCTTAAATTTACAACTTTTTGTGCCATTTTTTCAAGATCTTTTATTGTATCGTTTATAGTAAATCCCACTAATAATACTAATCCTTTATTAATAGAATTTATTACTTTTCCATCTACTTCTACATTACTATTTTTACTTCTTTGTACTAATACCTTCATTATTTACTCCTATTTACTTTGATCACAAAAGATAATATTTCTAAATCTAATAAAATCTTTTCTATTTCTTCTTTATTTTTAACTTTTGCTGTTATTTCATAGATATAATTATTAGCATATTCCTTTGTTTTAAATGAATCAATATGAATATTTCGCTTTGTAAATGTTGCAATAATATCAGATAAATAGCTTTTATTATTATCTGTTTCAATGAATAAATCCGTTAAGTAAGTTGATTCATTTTGATAATTCCATTTTACTTCGATCATTCTTTCTGTTTTATCAGTAATATTAGGGCAATTTTTCTTATGAACAGTTATTCCTTGACCTTTCGTGATAAAGCCAGCAATTTCATCTCCTTTTACAGGTTTGCAACATTTGGCGATATTTACTAATATATCTCCTATTCCAGCAACAATGATATCATTTTTATAATTTCTTTCTTGTTTGGTATGATTGGCAACTTTTTCAATTAATGCATCTTCTACATTGGCTTTTATGTTTGTTGTTAAACTTATTATAAAGCCTGCTGTATATCTTAAACTACCAATTGATAAATAAATATCTTCTATATCTTTTAATTTTAAATCCTTTAATATCTTCTTGATGTTTTCTTCGCTCATTGTCTCATTAAAGGAAAGCTTTCTTTTACGTAATTCTTTTTCTAAAATATCTTTTCCTTTTTCAATTAAGAAACTTCTTTCTTGTTTACTAAAATAAGATTTAATTTTATTTTTGGCTTGACTTGTCTTAACAAAATTTAGCCAATCTTTATTTGGAGAACTATTTACATTGGTTTTAATTTTTACAATGTCATTATTTTCTAATTCATGGTTTAAAGGGACAATGGTATCATTTACAATTGCTCCTACAGTCTTATCTCCAACATCAGAATGAATGCGATATGCAAAATCAATTGGAGTAGCTCCCTTTGGAAGTTCCATGACATCTCCTTTTGGGGTAAAAACATAAATCATTTCTGCTAACATGTCGCTTGTTACATCTTTAGCAAAGGCTAAGTCATCTACTTCCTCATGAGTTTCTATTAAATTACGAAACATTTCTAATTTTTGTTCCATTATATTTTGTACTTTTTTAGTTCCATGTTCTTTATATGACCAGTGAGAAGCCATTCCTTTTTCGGCAAATTCGTCCATTTCATATGTTCTAAATTGAACTTCAAATAAATGTCCATCCACTCCAAATACTGTGGTATGAAGAGATTGATACATGTTAGCTTTCGGCATAGCAATATAATCTTTAAAACGCTTTGGTATTGGACGATATTTTGCATGAACAAGTCCTACTGCTAAGTAACAATCGCTTACTGTTTCTAAAATTACTCTTAGAGCTAAAATATCATAAATTTCATTCCATTTTTTGCCGTTTGATAATTTATTATAAATACTATGAACACTCTTTACTCTTCCTTTTATTTTAAATTTCAATCCTTGTTCAGTTAAAATATTCGTTATACTTTCTTGCATTTCCTCTAAGGAATCATTTAATTCCTTCTGTGTTTCATTTAACTTTTCTAATATATCATTATAAACATCAGGTTTGGTGTAATATAAACATAAATCTTCTAATTCACTCTTTATAGAATTAATTCCTAAACGGTGAGCAATTGGTATTAATACTGCCATTGTTTCATAGGCTTTTTGCTTTTGCTTTTTAGGGTTGATGGCATAATTGGTTCGCATATTATGTAAACGATCTGCTAATTTGATAAATAATACACGGACATCTGTTGCAAGACCAACTAATACTTTTCTCAGATAAATCGCACTAGATTCAGAGTCATCTACTAATTCTAACTTATTAATTTTCGTAATTGAATCAACAATTGTTGCAACAGTAGAATCAAATTTTTCTTTTAGTTCATCTAATTCTGTTTCACCATTATTCATTACTTCGTGTAATAATGCACCAATAATTGTTGTTGCATCTACATTTAGACTATTTACTATTTTAGCAACATGCAAAGGATGAGTAATAAAATCCTCCCCAGTTAGTCTTTTCATTCCTTTATGTTTTTCTAAAGCAAACTGATAAGCTTCTTTAATTTTTAATAGTTCTTCTGTATCTTTAATGTTTTCTTTTATGCTTTCATAAACGCTTTCAAAGGTTATCGTTTCTTCTTCTGTTTTCATCTATATCTCCTCTTGATTCGGTTTCCTTCTATATTTTTTTAACTCTTCTTTTACATAGTGATCTAATTCAGGAATTTCAATATTAAAAATATCATTTACCATATCTCCTAAATCAAGAGCACTTGAAGTTGTCCATTTGTAATTTTTTAAATAATTCCAAATATCTTCTTCACCAATATAGTCCATCCCTTTTTTTCTTAATTCTCTTCTTTTGCTTCTTAAAGCTGGTAATATTCTTTCGTATAATTCTGCAAGACTTTTAAACTTAATTTCATTATGCAATTTTCTCACCTACTAAATAAAATTTAATTTCATATATTTAATTATATACTAAATCATAAAATTTTAAAAGGGGGACATATGAAACAAAATAAATTTTTAAGAGCTACTTTCATTTTAATGATTGGCGGATTTATTACTAAAATATTGGGGTTTGGTATTCGGATCATTTATACAAGAATGGTTGGAAGCGACGCGATTAATTTATATTCTCTTGTTATGCCTACTTATTCTTTACTTCTTACAATTGCTACTCTTTCTTTACCAATAGTTATTTCTAAATTAATTAGTGAAGCTAAAACAAAAAGTATTAAAATTATTACGAGTGCAACTGTAATTACGCTTATTCTAAATTTAATTGTTATTGTTATTATTTATTTTACCAAAGATTTTATTGCCACTACTCTATTAAATGATGAAAGATGCAGTATTTTATTAATGGCTATGGCTCTTACTTTTCCATTTGTGTCTATTTCAAGTATTCTGAAAGGTTATTTTTATGGGAAACAAAAAATGATACCTCATACAATTTCTAATATTATTGAGCAAATTGCACGGGTATTTTTAATTTTTTTAATCATTCCTTCTCTTGTTAATAAAGGAATTGTATATTCGGTTATGGGACTTATTCTTATTAGTATTGCTTCAGAGCTCGCTTCTATTTTCGTTTTTTTAGCTTTTTTACCTAAAAAATTTAAAATTACAAGAAAGGATTTAAAACCTGATATGAAAACAACAAAAGAAATTTTAAATCTTTCTATTCCTACTGTTTCAGGGAGATTAATTGGTAATGTAGGCTTTTTCTTTGAACCTATTTTACTTACTAATATTCTTTTATTTTCAGGATATTCAATGTCATTTATTTTAAATGAATATGGTGCATATAATGCTTATACTATTTCTTTACTTGCTATGCCTTCTTTTTTTATCGCTGCTATATCTTCTTCATTACTTCCAGAAATATCCAGATTTTATTATCAAAAAAACATTAGCATGGTTAAAAGAAGATTAAAACAAGCTCTGATATTGTCTTTTGCGGTAGGTATTATTTTTTCTACTTTTATTTATATTTTTCGTGATTCTTTACTTTCTATCTTATATAACACTACTAAAGGTAGTGAATATATTGAAATATTAGCTCCCTTTTTTGTTTTGTTTTATTTGGAAGGACCCTTACAAAGTGTTTTACAAGCTATTGGTAAAGCCAAAACTACTATGTTTATTACCATAGTAGCAGTTATTGTTAAACTACTTTCTATGTCTTTATTGTCATTATGTCATATTGGTATGTATTCTTTAGTTATAGCAGAAATTATAGATATTTTTATAGTGGTTATTTTATGCGTTAAAAGTATTAGAAATGAGCTATATTAAAATGATATTATTAAACTCTATTTGATAATTAACTAATCTCATACGGTGTTTTAGATGTTCCATTCCCACTTTTTATTGTTACATCACTAGCTAGATTAATAACTGGGCGTATACCCACTGCACTGGAACTAACAGAAAAATAGGCTAATTTACCTGTATACCAATCAACATAAAATACATATGCTCCATTATTATAGAAAAAATATGGCGACATGGTCCAATATGAGCCTTTCGAAAAAAGAAAGTAATTGTTATTTGATATACTGCTTGAGCCACCCGCATAGGCTACTTCATCTGCACTAATTAATCCTATGGGATTAGATAAAGATTTATTTCCCTTATTACTCTTACTTGTGGTATATAAATCATTACTTTTACACTTATATGTTGGGTTTTTATTAGCAACTAATCTAATATATGACGCATAATAAGTATTTGTTGTTCCTGTTCCTCCTGAACCATTACTGATTGTATTGTTTGTACTTGGTTCCCGATCTCCACAAAAACCAGCATTAATATCAATATACGCTGAATAACTTTGTAAATTTGTTTGATACCATTCATTTAATGCTATAAGTATTGTACTCTCATAATTTAAACCATGAATTTCATTATTGGTATATTTATAGCCAACATACATATTATTTGTGCGATCGTTATTAAACGAACCTAATTTTATCGAAGTGTTATCACCTGTAGCGTCCGCATTTATTCCGTTATATATTAGTCTTAGCGTTCCGTCTCCATTGATTCTTATAATTCTCCAGTAAAATCCTGCAAATTTGACCCAATTATCAGTGGGATTACCTGCAAAATAGTATGTTTGCCCATCATTATCTTCACCTTGATAAATTATTCCTGTTGTATTTTCAGTTAAAGCTACATTAAAATCATTTCTTGCTAAAATTGTTTGATATTTAGATAGAAGATATTCCTTTACTAAATATTGATTTTGTATATCAAAATACAAATAACATTTTGTTCCTTTTTTACTTACTCCTATATATACTTTACCATCTTTATATTCCATAGATATGTTGTCATCTTTTGCATCATTTACCTCACAATAGCTTTTCTCTTCATTTAAAGTATATCCACTAGTTGGTACTGTATCTATACTTTTATAATCTCCATTTTCTTCTTGATACATAGCAACCATTTTTAAATCATATGGTGTATAGTTAATTGTTCCATTTACTAGTGGTATTGACTCTGTATTTTTATATTTTGCCCTTGTAAAATTAAGTACTATTGCACTAATAATTGCTACTACTACCACAGCTATTACAATATTTCTTTTTAAATGGCTTTTCTTTAAAGTTTCTATTTCCATATTATTTCTCCTAACATGACGCTATGCTTCATTTAATTATTTTTTATTATTTTATACACTTATAACGTGTATTTTAATAATATTATACGCATATTACGCGTATAAGTCAATACACTTTTTACGAATATTGTAAAATTACAATCGGTGATAGTTATGGAAAAACTTAAAGATATCAGAGAAGATAGAGATTTGTTTCAAAAAGACATTGCTAAAATTTTAAATGTCAGTCAGCAAACATATTCTCGCTATGAAAGCGGAGAAATAAGTATTGACAAAAATTCTTTAATTAAACTAGCCTTATTTTATAATACTAGTGTTGATTATCTTCTAGATTTAACAGATGAAAGAAAACCATATCCAAGAAAAAAATCGTAATTTATTTTTACGATTTTTAATTTGTTATTTGAGCCATTTCTCTTTTGGCTTTGATTGTTTTATTTTCAATTGATACTCTTTCTACGACAAAGAGCATAAGCACTACATTAATGGTAAAAGAACCACCATAACTTAATAACGGAAGTGGAACTCCAGTTAAAGGTATTAGGGCTAAAATACCCAATAAATTAATTAATATGTGGAACAAAAGATATAAAAATACACCGTAAGCTAAAATACTTAATCTTAAATTTTCTGCCTGTCTAGCAATAATTAAAATTCGCCACAACATTACCATATAACCAACTATTAATACTATCCCAACTACTAATCCTAACTCTTCTACAATGATTGGAAAAATAAAATCAGTATGACTTTCTGGTAAATATAAATATTTTTGACTACTATTTCCTAATCCTACTCCAAATAATCCACCATTATGAATTGCTATAAAACCATTACATACTTGATATCCTGTATCTTCTGTATATCTTTCACAAGGATTGCGAAATTCAAAACGCTGCAATTGCCTTGAGTTAAATATTTCTGTATTACTATAAAGTAGAGCTAAAACTGCTACTACTAAACAAACACCACCAATTTTTAATACTTTTATAATATTTTTTTTAACAAAAGGAATGCTTATAAAAATAAAAAAGATGATTCCACATATAATAAGAGCTGTACCAAAATCAGGCTGCATTGCAATTAAAATAGCTATTATTAAGCATATTGCTACTGGAAATAAAAACGCATAAATATTTCCAGTTTTTCTTTTTTCTAATCTACTATATGCAACTGCTAAAAAAACAATAATAATAGATTTAGCAAACTCACTTGGTTGCAAAGCAAAAGGACCTAAATCATACCAGCTTCGTGCATTATTGGTTAATTGTCCATAGATTAGTAATCCTAGTAATGCTACAATGATGCCTATAATGGCAAAAGGAGCTATATATTTATACTTGCTTGTTGGAAAACGTATTACAATTAAAAAGCCAATGATAAATGCTCCTAATAAAAAAATGGCTTGTCTAAGAAAAAAATGGTATTGGGGAACATTATATCTTAATACAGTGGATACACTTGATGAGGAAAAAATCATAATTAATCCTACAATACTATATATAATCATTAAAATTAACAACCATTTGTCCATTTTACTAAATAGTTTCTTCACTAATAACACCCTATATATAGTTTATCATATTCCTTATTTATTTTAAAGAAATTTTATGAATTATAAAATTTTAATGTCAAAATGGTGCCTAAATGAGTAAACTATAATAGATACATAAAGGAGGTATAAATATGTATTATTATGGAAATAATGGCTACTATGGCGGTGGCTATGGTGGATACCAACCTTGTTGTAATACAGGATATGCTGGATATACAAGTGGCTATGGTATAGGAGCCGCTATATGGATCGTCTTATTTATTTTACTTGTTATTATTATTGGCGCTGGATGGAGCTGGAGTAATAACAATTAGGAAGAACTTTCTTCCTTTTTATTTTACAAATTTTAAAATTTATGATAAAATAAAGCCACTTAAAGGGGTGTAGTTTTATGAAATTACCAAATATTAAAATTTTAGATGAAGTGGATAAACGTTTAAGAAAAGTTAGCAAAGAGGTAACATTTCCTTTATCTAAAGAAGATAAAGAAAATGTTCAAGATATGATTACTTATTTAACAATGAGTCAAATTGAAGAGTATGCTAAAAAATATGATTTAAGAGCTGGAATGGGACTTGCCTATGTTCAAATTGGAATTCCTAAAAGAATATTTGTTATTGTAGAGGAATTGGAAGATGAAACCTTCAAAAATTATATTATTATTAACCCTAAAATCATTAGTCATAGTGAAGAGATGATTTATGTAGGAGAAGGTGAAGGATGTTTGAGCATCAATCGTGAAGTGGAAGGAATTGTGCCAAGATATGCAAGAATTACTGTTGAAGCTCAAGATTTAGATGGAAATAGTTTTCGAGTTCGTGTAAGAGAGGATATTGCTATTGCTTTTCAACATGAGATAGATCATTTAAACGGAATTCTATTTATTGATAAAATTGATCCTAAGAACCCTTTTAAAGATGCTCAAAAATATCGAGAAATTTAAAAAGAATAGTTACGACTATTCTTTTTAAATGTTTTCTTCTAAATTAACACTAACAATTTTACTTACTCCTGATTCTTGCATAGTAATACCATATAAAATATCAGCATATTCCATAGTTCTTTTTTTATGGGTAATTAAAATAAACTGACTTTGATTTTTTCTTTCTTGCAAGTATTTACCAAAAGTATCTACATTGGCTTCATCTAATGCAGCTTCTACTTCGTCTAATATACAAAATGGACTTGGTTTAACATTTAATATTGCAAATAAAACTGCTATCGCTGTTAATGTTTTTTCTCCACCTGATAAAAGACCAATCGAATTTAATTTCTTGCCTGGTGGCTCTGCTTCTATTTCAATTCCTGTATTTAATAAATCATTTGGATCTGTTAATTTAAGAGTTCCCCTTCCCCCTTTAAATAGTGCTCTAAACACATGATTAAATTCTTTACTTATTAGATCAAATGTTACTTTGAATTTTTCAATCATGATTTTATCCATCTCTGTGATAATATTATTTAATTCTAAACTAGAGTCTTCTAAATCTTTTATTTGTTTCATTAAAAATTCGTATCTTTCGTTTACTCTTTCATATTCACTAATAGCTCCTGTATTTACTTCGCCTAAATTGTTAATTTCTTTTTTTAAAGTTTCTACTTTATTTCTTGCTATATCTTCACTTATATCTAATTCATAATTGTTGCAAGCATATTCATAAGTTATTGAATAACTCTCTGATAAATTTAATAGTAAATTATCTAATTTAACATCATATTTACCAAGTATTACTTCCTTTTCTTTTAAATTATTCTGAAGATGATTATATTCTGAATTTGTCTTATGATTTTGACTTTCTATTTCATTTATTTGTAATACTAATTCTGATTTTTGCTTTTTTAATTTATTTAGTTCTTCATTTACTATATCTTTTTTACTAGCTACAAAGCTTGATTCTTCTAAGATACTTACTAATTTCTGATCTAATTTGTTTGTACTAATTTCTTCGTTTCCCTTAATTTCTAATTCTTTTTTAGCTAAATTATCTTCTATAGAACGCACTTTATTTGTTCGAGTATTTAAAATTTCGTTTAAATTAATTAAATTTTTGGATAAATCGCTGTTTTTTTGTTCTAAATTATTAAAACTTTCGTTAAATTCTTGATATTCTATATTTAAATTACTTAATTGTATTTTGGTTAGTTCTAATTTTTCTTCTAATTCGCTTAATTTTAGTTTATCATTAAAACTATTATTAGTAGTTTTAATTGATCCCCCTGTTATAGAACCACCTGGATATAATACTTCGCCTTCTAAAGAAACAATTTTATAATGGTAATCTAATGTCTTTCCAACTTGGTTTAATGTATCAATATCTTTTACGACGATAACATTTCCCAATTGATTTTTTATTATATTATCATATTCTGGATCGTATGTTACTAAATTGCTAGCTATATCTATTAGACCTGGAATGTCTTTAATTTTTATTAGATCACTATTAGGAATATCTCTTGCTTTGATAATATTTAGAGGAAAGAAAGTTGCTCTTCCTAAATGATTCTCTTTTAAAAAGCTAATACATTCTTTGCTGGATGATTCATTTTCTACTACTAAAAAACTAGAAGCATTTCCTAAGGCTGTTGTGATTGCTAATTCATACATGTTTTCTGTTTCAATTAGATTCCCAATGATATTATGAACTCCTTTTAAACGCATATTATTTAAAACACTTCGTACAGCATTAGGTAGTTTAGAATTATTACTGATATTTTCTTTTAATATTTCAATTTTATTTTCTAAAACTAATATTTCTTTTGAATAATCATTTATTTTAGAAACTAAATTATTTTTTTTCACTTTTTCCATTATTAAGTTATTATCTATTTTGTCTTTTTCAATTGATTTTTCTTTTATATCAGAAATGATATCATCTAATTTTGACTTTTCAGTAGTTAATTCTTTTTTTAAAGCTAATTCTTCTTCTTTTAGTTTTATCATAGCCTCTTCTAAATTGTTTTTATCTGTATTGTATTTTTTTCGTTCCATGGTAACCAATTTTTCAGCCTCTAAACTAGCTAAATTTTCAGTTAAAGATAAAAATTCATTATTTTTTTGGGTTATTTTTTCTTCTAATTTAAGATTATCTAATTTTAATTTCTCTAATTTAGAAGAATCTTCCGCTCCTGTTGTAGTCATTTTTGCAAGTTCTTTTTGTAAATTTTCTACTTCTATTTTGATTTTTTTATAGTCAATATTAATTTTTTCTATATCATTTGCAATCAAGGCAATTTCAACATTTTTTAGTTCTTCTTTGAAATTTATATATTTTTTAGCTATCTCACTTTGTCTTTTTAGTGGCTTTACACTTTTTTCTAACTCTTCAATTACTAATTTTATTTTGGAAATATTCTCTTTCGTTTTTTCTAATTTCTTTAAACTAATTTCTTTTCTCTTTTTATATTTTAGTACTCCTGCAGCATCTTCAAATATTGTACGTCTTGCTTCTGGTTTGCTACTAATGATATCAGCTACACTTCCTTGAGAAATAATATTAAATGAGTCATTTCCTGCTCCTGTATCTAAAAATAGATCAGTAATATCTTTTAAGCGAACTTTGCTATTATTTATATAATATTCATTTTCTCCAGTGTTATAAATTACTCTTTTTACCTCTATTTCACTAAAATCACTATTTAAGTAATGATCAGAATTATCAAAAACTAACGAAACATAGGCTCTATTGTGGGGTGGTCTTGTTTTAGAACCTGAAAAAATGCAATCACTCATGGTATCAGTTCCTCTAAGCGATTTAACTGACTGCTCTCCTAATACCCAACGAACTGCATCTACGATATTACTTTTTCCTGAGCCATTTGGTCCGACAATTGCTGTAATTCCTGATTTTATTTCTAAATCTATTTTATCTGCAAAAGATTTAAAACCGTAGGCTCTAATATTTTTTAAACGCATGTTTTCACCTTACCTATTTTGCTTCCTTTTTTAAGGCATCATAGGCAGCTTTTTGTTCCGCTTCTTTTTTACTTTTTCCGCTACCTTTTCCATATACAATGCCATCAATTACTACTTCAAATACAAAAGTTTTATTATGAGATGGTCCTGTTTCACTTATTAGACGATATTCTAATGACTTTTTATCTGTTTGAACCATCTCTTGTAATCTAGATTTATAGTCCCCTAAAAAAACATGATGTTCTAATACATATGGACTTAATACTTGTAGAGCATACTTTTTAGCTGTTTCAAAGCCTTGATCTAAATAAATTGCTCCTAATACTGATTCAAAAGTATCAGCTATAATAGTATCATTTATATTTTTTATTTGACCATTCCCTACTTTGATGTATTTATCAATTCCCACATCTTTTGCATATTGAGCTAAAGCTTCTTCACATACAAAACTAGCTCTAATTTTAGATAATTCTCCTTCTTGATAGTCGTATTTTTTATAAAAATATTCACTGGTAATTAATTGTAAAACTGCATCTCCTAAAAACTCTAATCGTTCATAATTTTCTCCTCCATGTTCATTAGAGTAACTGCTATGAGTTAGAGCTGTATTCATCAAATCTTTATCAGTTATTTTAATATTATATTTGTCTAAAAAATTCATTGGATCACTCTTCTTTTTATTTTTTCTTCTTCATTATAACAAAAACTCTATAAAAAATAAACACGTTTGTGTTTATTAAATCCATTTTGATATATATATTTTTCTTGTTTGCTCAAATTCTACTCTATGAAAGATTTCAATAATGTTTTCGACAATTGTTTTGATGATATCACTACAACTTTTTTTGACTTTTACTTTGGTTAATTCTTGCTTTAAGGTTTTTCTAAATAAATAGTCATCAATGTATCTTCCCATTATTTTATCAATTTCTATTGCTTTTTGTATTTCTTGTTCTGTTAATTCAATATTAAAAATAAAGTCTTTATATATTCTAACTAATTGAATAGATAAGGTGTCTCCTTCTAAAAAATCGGTATTTACTATTCGCTCAAAATTTTTACAATAATTTAATATTAGCTTATTATTTTTCAATTTTATCATCCTTTACTATTTACTTTACAATTACATATTACAATGAAAAAATAGATTTGTCAAACAAAAAAAACTTCGTTATAATATTATTGGGTGAGGATATGAAAAAAACAAAGCTAAAGCTAAAAAAGAATGTCTGGATTTTTTTAGGAGGAATTGCCTTTTTGGCTCTTATTATTTTTATAGGTATACAGTTTTATCATAATGCACAATATAAAAAGACAAATATGTATAAGTTATTAGAGGCAGGATATCAAAAAGAAGAAATAAAACTGTTAGAGCAAAAATTAGATGAAGAAGAAATAACTGATATTGCTCAAAAAGAAAAAGATGAATTTTTAATTGAGATTTTAAAAGATGATTATTTTATTCAAAATAATTTAGATCGTTATATTCATTATCACAATGAAAACGAAGGCAAAAGTGCTCGACAGGTTGTATCTTTTGTTAATACAAATAATGATTATGAATATTATACTCATGATTTAGATACAGATGTGAATCAGGATTATTTAATGCTTGTTAATAAATATTATCATTTGAATTCTTCTTATGAACCAGATGATTTGGTTAATATTAATAATAAATATTATTATGGGGAAGGACATAAAATTCGTAAAATTGCTTATGATGCTTTTATTGATATGTGGAATCAAGCTAATCAAGCTGGTATTTATTTGATTATTAATTCTAGTTATCGAACCTTTCAAGAACAACAAAAAGTATATGATGGTTATAAAGATTCACAAGGAACTACTTATGCCGATTCTATTGCTGCTCGTCCTGGTTATTCTGAACATCAAACAGGTTTATCTTTGGATATTTTTAGTAAAGAAAATACTACAACTTCTAATTTTAAAGATTCCCCTGCTTATAATTGGCTTACTGAAAATGCTCATAAATATGGCTTTATTCAACGCTACCAAAAAGATACGGAAGATATTACTGGATTTAAAGAGGAAGCTTGGCACTGGCGTTATGTTGGGGTTGATGCTGCCACTTATATTTATGAACATAACATTACTTTTGATGAATATTACGCTTACTTCATTTTAAATAAGTAAGCTTTTTCTTTGACTATAAACTCTTCCTTTATTATCGCATACTCAATTTCTGCATTTATATAAGAAGACACATTATCTAAATTTACATAATTTAAAAAAGTTATTTTGCAAAATTGTAATGGTATAACATTGATTTTTCAGATTGCATATTATTATTTTTAAACTTTTAAGATAAATTGTTTGAGGATTAATAGTGGCTTTCGTTGCACTAAAATAAACTTGCTTCAAATTTATATTAACGTGAAACAATTAAAAAAGCTCTAAAATTAGAGCTTCTATTACAATTTATGATGATCAGTACGGGATTCGAACCTCCGATTTCACGCTTATTAGAAATACGTTGCAAAAACTATGACGTAATCCATGTAAAGTTATGTTTTTGCTTCCAATTATCTTTGTTAGTTCTTCTTTATGTTTTCTTTAAATTTACCCAAATTATGTGTTAAGGTGTCTGGAAACATGTATTCACCATATTTTCCCAAAAATAAATTTGGAACAATTTGAATATCATTTCCATACTTTTCTTTTAATAATTTCACTTCTTGTTCACAATATTTAATAACATCAAGTATTATGTTTACGCAAAGTTGTGGGATTAGTTTTCCCTTTTTACCTTTTTCAGTTTTCGGTTATGGAATTAAGTTTATTCTTTTATAATTTGGCTATCCTCAATTATTTCTCTACTACAAGAATACTCCTTTTCTATAAGCCACTTTTTTAAAGTGCATAAACAGGTTTTACCATTATCATATGTACAGTCACAGTTATAAGTTTCTTGGCACTCTTCCATTGTTATCATATGGTTTCCATTTTTTGTATAAGGTTCTACAAACATTAAATATAATATAAATATTATAAATATAATCAAAGCAAGCCATATCATTATTTTTATAATTTTAATTCGATTCATACTTCCTCCATTATAATTAAAGAAAATTCTAAATATTCAGAATTCGCTGCGCCAATATATTTTTACATTATACTTTTTTTATATTATAATTTTTTTGAATTGCACCAGAAGTATCTATACTAGTCTGTTCAGTAAATTCATAAAATTCTTTTGTTAAATATTTGTAAACAATCTTATTATAAGTTTTAATGTACTAATTTCATTTGTCAAATCTGGTAAATCAACTTCATTTGTATTATCAAAAATACTTGTTACATAATTATTTTGTATAAAGATTGTATATCCTAATTCTACTACTCCATCTATATTCGTATATGAAAATATTATTAAAATAACTAATTGAACTTGCTTGTGTTTATTTTAAAAGCATTTAAAAAGAGTAGTTTGTTTTTTATTCTTATACTAACCCAATCAAGATACACAAATTTATGGTATAGAGTTAAATTTTTAATCTTGATTAATCTTATTATACCACAAGAGTCGGTGCCAACGTCAAAAAACTCAAATATTTTTACAAAAAAGTAAAATTATAATTAGAGGAAATGGTTATGATGAGAACAAATACTAATATCGGCGGTTCATTAAAAAATATACGTAATTATTTTGGATATAATTAATATAAAAAGATCCTTATATTCTTATTATGAAACTAATGATTGCCTAATTCCATTAAATAACTTAATTAAATTAGCTAATTTCTATAGGATTACAGTTGACTCCTTGCTTGCATTTACAGATTTAGAAAAGAGCAATAAAGCTATTGGATTAAATTCTGAAATAAAAATATTAAAAAACATAAGACAAGACTTAATTTAAGGAAAAAGAAATTGGCAGATTTATTAAATATAGGTAAGAGTACAATTATTTTCTATGAACAGCAAAGATATCAAATTAGTACAGCCTATATTTATGATTTATCATTTTTTAAATCATTTTTAATTAAAAAAGCTATTTTAATCTAATTTTCAAGCATAATAAAAGCCCGTAAATACGGGCCTTTCTAGCAATTTATGGTGATCAGTACGGGATTCGAACCCGTGTATGCTGCCGTGAAAGGGCAGTGTGTTAAGCCGCTTCACCAACTGACCAAAAAATGGTGGGACTGGGGGGACTTGAACCTCCGACCTCACGCTTATCAGGCGTGCGCTCTAACCAGCTGAGCTACAATCCCATCTTTTACATAAACCCATTTATGGTGTCCCCTTAGGGATTCGAACCCTAGACCCACTGATTAAGAGTCAGTTGCTCTACCAGCTGAGCTAAGGAGACATCAATTAAATGCTATTTAATTATATCATAAATTTTTTAATATGCAAGACTAATTTCATTATTTTTTCATTTTTTTATCATATTTTTTATTTTTCATTCTTTTATCACTTTCATTTTTGGAAATTTTACTTGCATATATTCATCAGGATACCATTCATCTATTACTTTAAATATAGCATTTGTTGCTGTAGTATTATTAGCTCTATCAGAATATCTAATAGAAGCCAAAGCAGTTAGAGAAACATTTACTATCATAAAGATTGCCACAATTCCTGTTGTTATTTGATATAAATTAACATTCACTTTCTTGATGATCTTTTTAAACCAAGGATATAATATATCTACACAGAAAACTGCAATTACACCCCAAGCTAAGCAATATGGCAAATAAATTCTACCACCAATATTAAAGTTGAAATGAGAATAATTCCATGTTGATGTACCAAAAACGTATTCTTGAAATAGACTGCCAAAATATTCAAAAGCACTTCCTAATATAACCCCTATTAAAAACTTTTGCCAAAACTTTTTTTCACGATAATTATTCATTATTAAAACAATAAAAATTAGTCCAAACCCATAAATTGGTTTAAATGGGCCATATAACAACCCTTGTTTATTAATCCATTCACCATTTTTAAAAAAGTGAAAAATAGTTTCAAGTACAAAGCCAACTAGGCAACCTATTATAAATAACCAAACTATTTCTGATAAAGAAATTTTTTCCGTTTTATTTTCCATAATAATCACTCTTTAATTATAACAATTAAACGTTTCTATGTAAATTGTTTTCATTTAATAAATTATATGATAAAATATACTTTAAAGGTGATAAAAATGAAACACTATTATTATAATCAGTTAAATAAAGAAGAAAAGAAGAAAATTATTCAAAAGTATCAAAAAGCATATGCAGGAAGTGAATTTAAAAAAAGAATAGCTAGGTTAATTATTTATAGTGTAGTTGGGTTTTCATTTAGTATATTTTTAATAATTTATTCTATAGTTCAAAAAGAAGATCTTTTATCTAATTTGCTAATCGCTATTCCTCTTATTATTGCTTCTATTATTTTTTTGATTGGAAGCTATTATGCTAAATTAAGAGTTTTAAATAATATTGCATTAAAAGAAAAAAACTGAGAAATCAGTTTTTTATTTGGTTTAAAATATCAATTAGTTCTTCTTTACTTCTAAATCCTATTACTTTTTGTTTTAATTCTCCATCTTTAAAAAAACAAATTGTTGGAATACTCATTACTCCGTAAGAAGTTGCTAACTCTTCGTGTTTATCAACGTTAATTTTTAAAATATTTTCATCCATTGTTTCCAATACTGTTCCAAGCATTTTGCATGGTCCACACCAGTCAGCATAAAAATCAACTATCCATGTTCCCTTTTTAATTACTTCGTTTAAATTCTCATTTTCTAAATATTTAATCATTATTTATTTCCTCCTTCAAATGTATCTAAAATGGTTTGTGCTCCTTCAAAATTTAATTTTTCTTTTTCTATTAATTTTTTAGTCGTTTCTGGTGTAACTACATGATATTTTAACATAATACTTAAAATTTCTCCATTATAAGCATCTTTATCCTCAGATTCTTTATATTTTTCTTGTAAATCACTAATTTCTAAAATTGCATCATAAGTTTCATTTACCATTGAACCAATTATTGGGGTTTTATCTAAAATACTCATTGCCACAGTACTTTCTTTTACCCAAGAATGACTAATATTAAATTGTAATAATACAAAAAGAATAATAAAACTAAAGACAACTGCTTCTAAAAAGCCTAGTACTGCTCCAATGATCTTAGATGGTATTCCTAAAATAATAGTCATTGTTAAAAATTTTTCCAGTATTCCTGTCAACTTTAAAATCAATGATAAAATACTATATAAAATTACAAATACTAATATATAGGCTATGCTTTCATATAATAAAATATTTAATGTTACTAGTCCTTGCCAGCTACCACTGAAATCAAAGAATGGAACAAAATTATATAAAATATCTGCTACTGGATTTTTTAAATAATATGCAATTACTACCACAGCGATTGTGCCTACTAGTCCTACTAGACTTCTTATTGCTCCTTTTTTAAATCCTAATACTGCTCCTAATAATAGAAATAATATTACAACTGCATCTACAATTGTCATTTCATCAACTCCTCATTATAATTATATACTAAACTTTTTGAAAAATAAAGAAATATATGATATTATAGAATTATGAGGTGTAAATGATGACAATAGTTTTTAAAATAAGCGATAATATTAAACCATTAATGCTTGAATTTTATAAAGATCGCATGCTTCCTAATAAGCCCCCTTATTCTGTTTTTCAAGTGAAAGAATTTGATTGTGTAATTACTCTTTATGAATCTGGAAAAGTCATGTTTCAAGGTATTGGTGCAGACATAGAAGCTAGTTATTGGATTGAAGAAGAAAGAATTAAAAACGGAAGAATTATTAATCCAGATGGAACTGAGAAGAAAAGGGAAAAAGAAAAGCGCGTTTTGTTTAATGAAAGCACTATCGGTTCTGATGAGGTCGGTACTGGTGATTTTTTTGGACCTATTGTTGTAACTGCTGCCTATGTTTCACGTGAGGATATCCCCTTTTTAATTGATCTAGGTGTTCGAGATTCAAAAAAAATCACAGATGAGAAAATTAAGAAAATCGCTCCTACCATTATAAAAAAAATACCTTATTCTACCTATATTTTAACAAACACTTCTTATAATAAAAATTGGAGTGAAGATCTTAATATGAACAAAATCAAAGCTATTTTGCATAATAAAGTATTAGTAAACATGAAAAACAAAGGGTTTCCTTATGAAAAAATAGTTGTTGATCAATTTGTTTACCCTGCTAAATATTATGAGCATATTAAAAGTGCTAAAGAAAAAGTTACTGACATTACTTTTACAACTAAAGCTGAGGATAAATGTCTATCCGTAGCAGCTGCTTCCATTATTTCTAGATATATTTTCTTAGGAGAAATGGAGAAATTAAGCCAAACATTGGGAATTATTATTCCGAAAGGGGCTGGATCAAACGTAGACTTAGTCGGTATAGATATCGTAAAAAAATATGGGTTTAATAAATTGTATGATATTGCTAAAATGAATTTTAAAAATAAAGATAAAATAAAAAGTGGTTTATAAGATTATAAGATTATAGCCACTTTTTTATGTACAAATATCCAATATTAAAAGTTCTAAAGCATAATATTTATCTAACTTTCCGCTTTTTATTTTTAAATCTAACTCTTCTAATTTAACTAGCCATTCTTCTAATTCTTTTATTTTATAAGGGAATGCCTTTTTTAAATATTTTTCTAATTGCCAATCCATTAATTTTAATTCATTTAATATCTCATATTCCCTCTTATTTTGTTCTAATAATTTTTTGATATTTAACATAATGCGAATATCTCTAGCAATTAAAGTTAATATAATAGTAGGCTCTACTTTCATTACTTTTAAATCTTTTAATAGATTTAGGCTTCCCTCTAAGTCTCCTGCAATTAATGCATCAACAAACAAAAAATTATTTGTATTAATTGATTTAGAAATCATATTTTCTACATCTGTTTTTTTTATATAGCATGGATTATTATAATATAATACAATCTTTTTTATTTCATTCATTACTAAATCATAATTATTCAAACTGTTAGAAATAATATATTTTATTGTTTCCCTATCAATTTTATAATGTTCTTTTTGAAAATATTGCTCTACTTTATTTTCAATTTCATAGACTTTCAGATTAGGAATCGTAATAATTTCATATTTCTCTTTTATTAATTTTGTTATTTTTTTACGAAAATCTATTTTTTCATGACAAACAAATATAAGATTGGTTAAAGGATTGGGATTTTCTAAATAATTCATAAGAGAAGCTAATTCTTTTTCACTTATTTTATCACTACTAAAAAAGTTAGCATTTCTTATAATAATATATTTTTCTTCATCAAACATAGAAAAATATCCCGCTTCTAATAAGATATCATCTATACTGCTATTTATCATATCAAAAGAAGTTATATTTTTATTTTCTTTTATAATGCTATTAATCTTTTCATTAATTAGTAATATACTTTCACCATTTATTAATACTATCTTCATATTTACCACTTTTTAATTATATCATTAAATCTTTAAAATATATATATTAAGGTGGAAAAAAGTTGACTTTTTTTATTTGATCTTTGATTGTATAAACAATTGTTCCTCTATCTTGAGTATTATAATATGGAATATTAAATTCCTGTAAAGTTTCAATTGTTTCTATGGATGGATGATTATAGCGATTATTTCTTCCAGATGAAATGATCGCGTATTTAGGCTGATATTTTTCTACAAATGATTTATCAGTACTGGTTTTAGAACCATGATGACCTACTTTTAATATGTCTACAGGAAAGTCATATTGCTCTGAAATCTCTTTTTCAATTCTTTTGGGAGCATCACCCATCATTAATACATTTACTTGATCTATTTTAAAATACAGTACCAGTGAACTTTCATTCTCATCTTCTACTATTGTATTATTTAAATTTAATATTCTTAATTTAGTAAAATTGTTTTTATTAATTTTAGAAAGTATATTTTTTTCTAAATCATTTGTTTCGTTATTATTCAGCCAAACATTTTTAACTTTTATTTCATTTATTATTTGATCAGCATAGCCTATATGATCAATATCGCCATGAGTTCCTATTAGTAAATCCAATTTTGAGATGCCTATACTCTTTAGAAATGTAATTATATTATTTGCGTTATCAAATGTCTTATTTCTTTTTTGCCATGATTCTTTTTCGTAACTAATTAGTCCTCCTGTATCAATCATGATGGCATAGTTTAAATTATTTCCTACTATTACACTACTATCTCCTTGCCCTACATCTAAAAAATAAAGATAAGAATTTGGGTCTAAATAAGGTTGTATTTTATATACTATAGTTAAAACAATTAAAAAAATTGCATATTTAAAATGAAATTTATAAACCATTAGGATTATTATATAATAAATTAAAATATAAATTATATTGATTTTAGGAACGGTTAAATTTATGGCAAAAATATTTAAAATTTCGCTTAACCCCTCCAAAATTTTAATTCCTATAGACAATAAAGGTGATAAGATTGGCAAAAGAAATACTAAAAAAGTTAAGGGAAACAAAATGATTGTAACAAAGGGAACTATTATGATATTATTTAGAATTGTTAGAAGATTTATTTCATAAAAATTATAAATAGTGATAGGTAGACTGAACATAAAAGCAATTGTACTTATTTTTATTAATTGAATTATATAGTTTCCAGTTATCTTATTGCTAAATAAAATTAATCCAAATGAGGTTGTAAAGGAATATATAAAGCCAAGATTGTAAATATAAAAGGGATTTATTATTATTAATATTAAAAATAATAAATATAATACATTTATTGTTTTTAAATTCAATCTACTTTTTTTATTAATTAGTAAAAATATAAAAAGAAGCCCTCCTCGTAATACAGAAGGAGTAAATCCTACTAAAAACATATAAAATATTAAAAATATTATAATTATGATATTCCCTACGCATTCTTTTAAATGCATTCTTTTAAATAGTGCAGTTAAAAACAAAGCCACTGCCCCTATATGCATTCCAGAAACAGCAAATAAATGAGTTGTTCCATTTTTCTTGTAATTCTCATAAACGTCATTATCTATATAATCACTTTCACCCAAAATCAAGGCATGTAAATATGCACTTGATTCCCCTATTTTGTTTATTTTTCTTATTAAATTGGTTTTTATTTTATTAAATATATCTGTCTTATTTGATAGAATTATCTTCTCAGCATTAAAGATTATATATATTTTATTATTATATAAATATTCTTTGTAATTAAAAGTATTTGGTATTGTATTATTATATGGTACTGTTATTTCTCCTTCTAAATATATTGTAGAACCTAATAATATATTATTTTCTAAATACTCTTTTTCTGATAATGAATCTATATAATAATTTACTTTAATTTTTTCTTGAGATTTAATGAGCATACTTAATTTATCCCCATCAATCGTATAGGACAAAATAGTTCCAGTCAAACTTTTAGTATTTTTATCTAATTTACTTGCATAACTTATCAACCTTGTAAATATTAAAATATATAAAATGATTAATAATAAACTTAATACAATAAATTTTTTAGATTGTAATATAATTCTTAATTTTTGCAAAAACGGCATTGCCTATTCCTTTTACCTTTTCAATCTCTTCAATGCTTTTAAAATTGCCATTAGTATTACGGTATTCTATAATGGCTTGTGCTTTTACTTCACCAATTCCGTTTAATGTCATTAATTCTTCTTTGGTAGCTGTATTAATATTTATTATTTTAGGGATTTTTTCGCTTTCGCTTGTTGTTTTATTATCACCTTCTCCAGGAATTATAATGCTTTCTTTTTTTTCTACACAATCTTTTATATTATAACTTTTACTTTTACAACTACTTGTTGAGGTGCTACTATTTTTTTTAGATTCATTTTTTGCCATTTCTTTTGTAGTATAAATATATATGACCATTTCATCACTTACTTTTTTACTTAAATTAATACTTTCTTTATCCGCATCTTCGTTAAAGCCACCTGCAAGAGTAATGACATCACTTACTATAGAGTTTTCTTCTACCTCATATACCCCAGGATTTTTAACTGCTCCTTTTATATCTACGTGTACATTCTGAGGTTTTGTTTCGCTTTTCTCTTCTTTTTCAGTATTTACTAGAAAATTATCATTTTGAAATGTTTGAGTATCCTTTTTTGGTGCAAAAATACTGTAACAAGTAAGAGTTACACATCCTAGTAAAAGACCTCCAAAAATAATTTCTTTTAAATACTTTTTTAAATATAACTTGATATCTGACATTCTTTTCCTCCTTTCTTTTGGTATTGTATCAGAGGATTAAGAATAAAGCAAAAGAGCAATTTGATATGATTGGTTAATGAAATCATATCCATTATAAAATAAATTAGAATATTTTCATCACTCAAATTAACACTATTAGTAATTTTTCTTTTTTTTAAATAAAATTATAAAAAGTAAAAAAATCATTATAAAACAAGTACCTATAATCAATCCTGTTACATATTTAGGTATAGCTTTATTTTGATTTAGTTCTAATGATTCTAAATATTTTTCATTGTCTTCTTTTAAGATTGTTTTAGTGGGATAAACTTCTAAATAATAACTCATACTTTCTTCATCATTATAAACAGTTATAACAATTTCGCTTTGATTGTTATTTATTTGATTATTAAATATGGAAATTTGATCACTTTCCTCTATAACATATTCTATTTCTAATTTTTCTACTTCCTGATCAGTATCAACCGTATATCTAGTATTTAGAGAATCAAAATTTGTAGATAATTTACCATTTAGAATCACTAATTTTTTTAGCATAGCTTTCACCTAAATTTAGTTTAAACAAAAAAAGAAAGATTATTCTTTCTTAAATTAGCTTTATTAAAATTTCATTCATTATATATAGTTTTTTAGGATTTATATATATATATCCATTTTTATAGATAAGATCTTTGCTTTTTATTAAAGGTTTAATAGGAAATATATTTTGCATATTTTCTTCAAATTTATCAAAAAAATGATTTAAATTAATTCCTTCTAGTTTTCTAAAACCTAAAATGAGTTCATTTTCCATATTATCTACTTTACTCATTAAAGATTTACTACTAATGAAATTTCCCTTTAAATATTCAGTTAAGCTTTTGGTATTTTCATAACGAATTGCTTCGACAAAACCACTTGCTCCTACACCAAAGCCATAATATTCCTCATTATTCCAATAAGTTAAATTATGTTTAGATTCAAACCCTTTTTTGGCAAAATTGGATATTTCATAATGAATAAAACCTTTTTTCTTTAAAGTTTTGCAAATGATTTCATAAAGTTTGAAATCTCTTTCTTCTTCAATTGGTTTTACTTTATTTAGACCTACTAATGTGTTTTTTTCAATGATTAAGCTATAAGTACTGATGTGTTCTGGTTTTAATTTTAAAAATTTATGTAGGTCTTTTTTTAACATCTTAGGAGTTTCTTTAGGAATTGCATATATCAAATCAAGATTAATATTATGAAATCCAATTTGATGTAACATCTCTATTTTCTTTTTGGCTAATTTGAAATTACTTTCTCTTTTCATAAACTCTAATTTTTCTTCATCAAAAGATTCAATTCCGATACTTAATCTATTTACTCCTTGTGTATATAAAAATTTAAATTTTTCTTTTTCAAGATCATTTAAATTACATTCAAAAGTGAGTTCAATATCTTTGGACTTGTTAAATTTTTGTAAAATGGTAAATAACTCTTTTAGCTCATCTATATCTAAGCTGCTTGGTGTTCCCCCACCTATATAAAGTGTATCGATCTCTTCTCCCATATATGAATTGTCTATTTCTTCTTCTAATCTTTTTAGATATGGTTTTACCCAGTCTTTATTATACATGACTTTGCAAAAATCACAATAAGAACAAATGCTATTACAAAAAGGAATATGAATATATACCGATTTTATTTTTTTCATTTTATTCCTCTATACGTGTATTCATCTATTACTTTTTGTAACTTTTCATCATCAATTTCTCTTATCATATCATGTAAAGTACTTTTAGGAATACCACTTAGATCAGCAAGCTGCTTAATAGTTAGTCCACTTAAATATGCTTCTGCATACATTCTAGCAGTGAATTCCTCATAGGTTTTTCCTCTTTTGCCATTTGATCCACCTTTTTTACGACCTTGCAATTCCATTTTTAATTGTGCTAATTTTAATTTTTCAGCTAAAATTTCATTATAATTCTCAGATTGAGGATTTCTTATTTTAGCTAAATATTTTTGAATACTAGATTCTGATTTGTTAAAATGTTGTGCAGTTTCTTTGATTGTATGTCCTTCTATTACATATTTTCCAATAGAAATTAAATATTCGTTATTCATTATTCATCCTCCCCACTTAAAACAGCTAAAAATGCTTCTTGTGGAACTTCTACCGATCCCACCATTTTCATTCTTTTTTTACCTTCTTTTTGATGCTCTAATAGCTTTCTTTTTCGTGATATATCACCGCCATAACATTTAGCTAAAACATTTTTACGCATAGCGCTTACAGTTTCTCTTGCTATTACTTTAGAGCCAATACTTGCTTGAATAGGCAGTTCAAACATCTGTCTAGGAATCAATTCTTTTAATTTTTTTACTATTTTTCTTCCACGTTCATAAGCAAAATCTTTATGGACAATCATACTTAAAGCATCTACTACTTTTCCATTTAATAAAATATCCATTTTTACTAAGTTTGATTCTTCATATCCACAAATTTCATAATCAAAAGAAGCATATCCTTTTGTATAACTTTTTAATTTATCAAAAAAATCATAGACAATTTCAGATAGTGGAATATTATAATGTATATTTACCCTTGTTTCATCTATATATTCCATTGTTTTATAAATACCTCGTTTATTTTGGCATAGTTCCATGATTGCTCCTATATATTCACTTGGAACAATTATATTTGTATAAATAAATGGCTCTTTAATCCATGCTATCGAAGTACGCTCTGGCATTTTGTTAGGAGAATCGATTTTTATTAATTCCCCATTATTTAACATTATTTCATATATTACACTAGGACTAGTGGCAATAATATCAATCCCAAATTCTCTTTCAATTCTTGTCATAATTACATCCATATGTAGCAATCCTAAAAATCCTGTTCGAAATCCAAAGCCTAAAGCATCTGATGTTTCAGCTTCAAAACTTAATGCTGCATCATTTAATTTTAATTTATTTAATGCTTCTTTTAGATCTTCAAAACGATTCGGTTCTACAGGAAATAAACCAGAATAAACCATGGGTTTCATAGGTTGATATCCTTTTATGGGAGTTGTAGCAGGATCATTAAACAATGTAATAGTATCTCCTACTTGAACTTTTGATATATCTTTAATGCTTGCACAAACATATCCTACTTCTCCGACTGTTAATTCGCCTTTTTTAACCTCTTTTGGGGTTGATACACCTAATTCAACAATTTCAAAATCAGAATTACTTTGCATCAGTTTAATATGGTCTTTTACTTTTAAAGAACCATCTACTACTTTTACTAAAGCTATTACTCCTCTATAAGCATCATAACGACTATCAAAGATTAAAGCTCTTGTCTTACTATTTTCTCTTATTATAGGTGAGGGAACTCTTTTTATTATTTCTTCAATCAACAAAGGTATTCCCTCTCCTGTTTTGCCACTACACAAAACAATTTCATCTTCATTAAATCCAAATACTTTCTTTAATTCTTCGGTTACTCGTGGAATATCGGCATTTGGTAAATCAATTTTATTAATTACAGGAATAATCGTTAATTCATTTTGCATAGCCAAATATAAGTTTGCTATCGTTTGTGCTTCTATTCCTTGAGCTGCATCTACAACTAACACTGCTCCTTCACAGGCAGCAAGACTACGAGAAACTTCATAAGAAAAATCGACATGACCAGGAGTATCAATTAAATTTAAGATATATTCTTCATTATTATATTTTGTATGAAGCTCAACAGCATTTAGTTTTATAGTAATGCCTCGCTCCCGCTCTAGATCCATGCTGTCTAATACTTGATCTTTCATCTCTCTTTTATCAATTGCCCCCGTATATTCCAAAATACGATCTGCTAAAGTACTTTTTCCATGATCAATATGAGCTATAATTGAAAAATTACGTATGTTTTCTTTTTTCATATTTAACACCAATAATATTATAACTTAAAATGAAAAAAGATTAAAGAAAAATCTTTATTCTGTACTAATAACAACATAAGGGTTTGAAGAAGTACCATTGCCAATTGCTTTTACAGTTGATTTTAAACTAATAACTGGTCTTATGCCACCATTGGCATTATTTGATTGATCTGATGCTATCATACCATTCCAAGCTACATTCATATTACTCATTTTATATTTGCCATTTCCACTATTAAACGGGCTCATTGTCCAATAATTTACTGCATTAGTTAAATAATTATTGTGATTTACTTTTTCATATACCGCTCCCGCATAGGCTACTTCATCAATTGTAATTAATCCTATTGGATATGTTAAAGCACCATTTCCATTTTGAATATCTTGAACAGTAAAATTATCTTCTTTATTGGAACATTTTAAACTTGGATTTTTATTAATATAATTTCTAATCAACGGATTAAAATCTACTTGATTAGTTCCTATTGCTTCTGCTGGTGTTGTTACACTTCCTAAAACTACACTACTTCTATCATTGCAAAATCCATTATCTGCTAAATATGATGTATAATTTTTTAAGTTATTTTTATACCATGCATCTACTATACTTTTGATAAAACTATCATATTTTACACCATGAGATAATCCTAATTCATACATATATCCCACATATTCTGCTTGATTCGTATACATTGTGTATGGATAGTTATTACTATTGTTTAATACAGTATTGATATTTCGATATGAAACAGGAGCATTAGCGGGAATTACTTCCCCTTTTTTTCCAGTATATATCAGTCTAATTGATCCATCTCCATTAATTCTGATAATTCGCCAGTAAAATCCTGCAAAATATAGCCAATTATTATCTACGGCACCTCTAAAATAATAACTTGTCCCATAACTATCACTTGTTTTGTATAATCCTTTGTCATTCATATCAGAAATTTGAGTTTTTACGGATTCTTTCATATATATTAATTTAGAATTAGTATCTGTTACTTCATATACTTGTTCTAAATTATTTGTTGGAATATTCGTTGATGTTTCACTTGTATAATATGGTGTTGATATATATTTTCCTTTTATTTTATTATATGCTTCTTGATAGGAGCTTATTATTGGGTCATTTAAACTGTATAATCCCGTTTCTTCATTAAAATCATAGCTATCTGCATATGCAAGGTAAGTTATTATAGTAGCGTCTGTACTAAATACGCTGCTTTCTTTTGTTCCTTCATCTACAGTTTTTATTGTTCTAGGTGCAATGACAGAAAAGTCTTTTATTATATTTGTTTCTAATTTTTCTTTGCCACCATTATTTGCTATTATCTTATCTTTTAAGTTTGTAGCGTTTTCTTGTAAATTAAAATAAAAATAACACTTGGTACGTTTATTAATATTACTTAACGAAATTAACCCATTTAAATATTCTATTTGGATTGATGTATCCGTTTTATTATTTGTTGTACAATAGCTTTTTTCTTGATTGAAATCATATCCATCACTTGGTACTTCATTTGTAGAAATATAATTATTATTACTATCCTCAATATATATAGCTAAAGTGTTAAAGTCTGGTATTTTATAGTTAATTGTGCCATTTATTAGGGGAATAGACTCTTCTGTTTTGTATTTTGCTCTAGTAAAATTAAGTACTATTGCACTAATTATTGCTACGACTAGTAATACAATCACCATATTTCTTTTTAAATGACTTCTTTTTAATACCTCAAATTCCATAGTTACTCTCCTTTGTGATGTTATGCTTCATTTACTTTAATAAATAAATATTTATAATGGTAGATAATAGCTACCTTATATTAAATATAATTTATCACACCAAAAGGTAGTTGTCAACCACCTTTATGATAATTTTAAGTTTTTTTATAGTAACCTTGATTTAGGAGGTATAACTTATGATGCGACTATTGGCAAATAACTATGAGCCACATGAAACTTTTAAGATATTAAGAGAATGGACGGGATTAACTCAAGACGAACTTGCTAAAGAATTAAATAGAAAAAGCCGTCATGGTATTAAAGAGATTGAAACTGGTAATTCTAGGTTTTATTATGAGACTATTTTAGAAATATGTAAAAAGCATAATATAAAGATCGTATTTGAAAAAGATAACTAATTTTTAGCTATCTTTTTTCTTTTGCCTTTTAATTTTTGATGTTTCTTAAATTCTTTTCTTTTTAATTTATTTTCTTCACGATATTTTTTCATCATTTCAAAAACATTATTATCAAGGTTTGGGAAAGCTTTTAAAAGTCTGCTTGGAAAAGCTTTAAAGCCTTCTATACTTTCTTTTAATCTTTTTTCAAAGATAATTGGAATCATGGCAATCTTTTCATTTTTTAGTTCTTCAACAATAATAATTCTATTTCTTAAATTGTAAGCTATAATAACGGAATATATGACATCTAACACAAAGAATATTGTAAAAATAATGGCTAATACTTCCCATACTTTAAAACTAAATAAACTGAATAAAAAATAAAATCCAGGGGTTACAGCATATACTATTAATAGTGATAAAATTCCAAATGCAAAAGAATTTTGTAAACAAATTCGCCCATTAATATTATATTTTCTATTACTATAATCCCACCATTTATTATGAAATATTTTTTCTAAAATAAAAGATGTAAAATACTCTAGGGCACTGGTAATAATAACTCCAAAGACAAAAACAACAACTGGATCTTCATAATATCTTAATAAGCAAAATAATATCAAAAGTGCTCCTAATCCATAAATTGGTATTACAGGTCCACACAAAAAGCCACGATTAACAAATTTTTTAGATCCTAAATAGCACCAAAATACTTCTAATATATAGCCAATAAATGAACTTAAATAAAAAATTAAACTACTATACACAAATATTTCTTTCATAATTACCTCTATATTATTATAACACTTAACAAGATATAAAACTACCTTTTTGTTCTGAAAATATGACTCTCTTCATATAATCTAGTAAATTTAGAAAGGATAAATTTTATGATTAATAAACAAAATCTATGGTTTTTAACCTTATTTTCGTTAATTATGGTACTTAGTATTTATTATCTTACTATGTCTGATGATACATTATCTACTCTTAATGTAAACAATGAAATTACTGATACAACTGATGTAGTAATTAGTGAAGAAAATGATACTTTAGTTGCTTTAAAAGTTCAAGACGAAGAAAAATTATTAGAAAGAATGGAAGAGTTACAAAATATTTTATTAAGTGATGTTGCCACTTTACAAGAAAAAAATGATGCTTATGAAGAATTACAAACTCTAAATAAAACTGAAAGTGAAAAAGAAACTATCGTTAAACTTATTAAAGAACAATATAAATTGGATTCAGTAGTTCAGATTGATCAGTCTAATATTACTATTACTGTTGCTAGTACAAAGCATGATGTTACCCTTGCAAATAATATTATCAGAAGTGTTCAAGCGCTATATGATACTGATAAATATATAACTGTAAAATTTGGTTAATTAGGCTATCTATTTAACCATTTTTCAGGAATAATCATAAAATACACTAGAAACATAATAGAAATGAGTGATTATTCCAATGAAAAGAAGTATTTTAACAGTTCGAGAAAAAGAAGTATTTGATTTATTAGTGTTAAATAAAACAACAAAAGAAATTGCTGAGACTTTAAAAATTAGTGAAAAAACAGTTAGAAATCATGTATCTAATACTATTCAGAAATTAGGGGTTAAAGGACGAGCTGGAGCTTTGGTTGAATTAGTGAAATTAGGTGAAATAAAAATATAATTTAATCTCCTACGGGAGATTTTTTAGTACTTAAAAAGATGGTATTCACGTATATATTTATTGGTGATATAAATGCTTAAAAAATCTGCTTTAAGGAGAATCACAGTTTCTACTTTGGCTCTTATAATTGTTGGAGTCTTATATTTTTTTCCTAATAATGATGAAAAGATATCTTTTAGACAAAGTGTTGAATATGTTAGTGCTAATGAGACTCCTATTTATTTACTTAATAGTGATTTATATGTTATCCGTACTAATATTGCTACTCAAAATAGCGATACTATTCAATTAGTTAAAGAGCTATTAGAGGCATTAACCATTGATAGTAATAAAAAAGAATATATATCTGAACATTTTAAACAAATTATTCCCAAAAATACGAAGGTCTTAGACGTATCACTTGAAAATGGTCTATTAAAGATTAACTTCTCTAAAGATATTTTAACTATTTCTAAAGATTTAGAAGAAAAGATGATTGAAGCTATTGTTTATACTTTAACTGAAATAAAAGAAATTCAACAAATTATGATCTTTGTTGAAGGAAATAAACTAGATACCCTTCCCCAAACTAATATTAATCTTCCTAATACTTTAGATAGAGGATACGGAATTAATAAAGTATATGATATTACAAGTTTTAGAGATTTAACTAAAACGACTATTTACTATATTGGAAAATTTGAAGATCTAATTTATTATGTTCCTGTTACAAAAGTTTCTAATCAACAAGAAGAAAATAAAATTGAAATCATTATTGATGAGTTAAAATCCAGTCCTATTTATGAGACTAATCTTATGAGTTATCTTGCTAGTAGTGTAGAGTTGGAAAGCTATGAAGAGCTAGAAAATCAAATTACTCTTAGTTTTAACAATGCTATTTTTGATGATTTTGATGAAAAAAACATCCTAGAGGAAGTCAAATACTCTATTTCCTTATCTTTACAGGATACTTTAAATATAGAAGAAGTTATTTTTAAAGTAGATGATGAAATTATCGAAACTTTTAAAGAAGAATAATTATTTTTCAAAATAATAAATAGGATATGGAGAATCATATTCAAATCCTAGTTTTACTGAATTCATATTAGCTGCATCCTAGCTAATTTTTTTATTTACATTTAAACAATCTAAAATACGAAAACAAAGACAAATTAAGATAATTTTTAGATTTGGTTCATATAGTTATATAAGATACTAAATAAAAATAAAACACTTATTGCTAGCATTGTATAAAGCTTATAAGCATTCTTTAAATGTTCTTTATAATTTAAAGTATTCTGACTAATATCAATTTTGGCTACTATTCCAATAGATAAAGCCATATTCCGTTGAATATCAGTTATTAATGAAGTAAATGTTAAGACTAATCCATATTCTTAATTAAAGTTGTACTTGTAATTATAATAATTTATAATGTTTTACTAATTCAATAACTTTTTTATATAAATCTATAAGTCTTTGATTTTTTTAAAGACTATATATATTTTCTTTAAATTTTATTATATAATATATAAAATACAAATTGAGGTAAACAAAGATGAAAAAAAATATAATATTAATTTACATTCATACATTTTTATCAACTTTTATACTATTCTACATATGCGACACACTATTTTATATTGAACGTGGCCTAACCTCTAGTCAATACATAAGTTTTGTTGGAATAGCATTCTTAGTTAATTTATTATTTGAAATTCCCTTTGGAATTTTGGCTGACAAACATAACAAAAAAGCAATATTAATAACCAGCAATTTACTTTTTATCACTTCAACAATAATCTTTATAAATTCCCACAACTATCTAACATTTTTGATTGCTATAATACTCAATGCTTTAAATAATTCTCTAAGTTCTGGAATAATAAATTCATTATTATATGAAAGTCTAAAAAATAAGAAAAAGTTTAATAAAATATTATTTTATAATTCCTCTTGTTACAATATTTCATACATGATAGCCATGATAATTGGCGGTTTTATTGGCCAAAAATTTGGTCTAGTTTATACATATTATATAACGCTAATACCTTTTATTGCTGATTTTTTTATTCTATTAATGCTCAATGTAAACAACAATGAAAAAAAGAAAAATATCGAAGCCAGTATATCAGTTTTAAAAAATGGAATAAAAGAAGTGAAAAATAATCCTTATATATTAAAATTAATGCTTAAAAGTGCTATGCTATTTTCTGGTATAAAATTGTTAGAAGAAAGTCATCCTGAATATTCAACAAATATTGGTATACCAATATTTATCATTGGCATTTACACAGCATGCATATTATTATTTTGTATTATTGGAAGTTATATAGGAAGCATAACAAAAAGAAACAAATACAATTTAATTTTAAAGTTTCATCCACTTATTGCTGGCACATGCATATTACTAATAGGTATACTAAACAATTATATAGGTATTATTTTCATATTATTAATCTATATTTTTTCAGAAAGTTTTGACAATATTATGATATCGGAGCTACACCACCATATTTCTTCTAAATCAAGAGTAACTATTGAATCAATAAATCAATTTATATTAGGAATATTTGGATTTTTATTCAGCATAGCAATGACCATTTTATTAAAATTTACAAGCATATATATAATGTACATCATAATAGGGATTATAATTGTTATATTTGAAATATTCAGCATTTTAAAAAAATAACACACTATAAACTTAATAATTTATAAATTTCTCATTTAATATTTGTCATTTTCTTTTAAAGCAATTGTCATAGAAAAAAAGCCATTTAGGCTTTAATTTTGAAATTGTGAATTGTATAGCTCAGCATAAGCACCATTTTTTTCTAATAGTTCTTCATGAGTTCCTTGTTCAACTACATTTCCTTCTTTCATAACTAAAATTTTATCAGCATTTTTAATTGTTGAAAGGCGGTGAGCAATGATGAATGAAGTTCTACCTTCTGTAAGTTTATCCATGGCTTGTTGAACCAATTCTTCTGTTCTTGTATCTACACTACTGGTTGCTTCATCTAAAATTAGAAATGGAGCATCTTTAATCATTCCTCTGGCAATTGTCAAAAGTTGTTTTTGACCAGCAGAAATGCTTTCAGAATCATTGATTTCATAGTTTAAACCTCCAGGTAATGACTTAACGAAGTGGTATACTCCTACTGTTTTTAAAGCTTCAATTATTTTTTCATCACTAACATTTTCTTTATTATAAACAATATTTTCTTTAATAGTACCATTAAATAGCCATGTATCTTGAAGAACCATGATGAATAAATCATGAATATTTTCTCTTGTTAATTCACGTGTTGATATTCCATCAATTTTAATTTCACCTGCATTTATATCATAAAATTTCATCAAAAGATTTACTAGAGTTGTTTTTCCTGCTCCAGTTGGACCAACTATGGCTATTTTTTCACCTGATTTTACATCTAAGGAGAAATCTTTAATAATGATTTTATCTTCATTATAACCGAATTTTACATGATCAAAACTAATATTTCCTTTTACACTTTCTCTATTTAGCTTTTTATTGGTTTTTTCAATAGGCATTTCTTCACTTTCTAAAAACTCAAATACCCTTTCACTTGCGGCGATTGTGCTTTGCATGCTAGTTACTCCTTGTGCAATCTGAGTAAGTGGGTTGGTAAATAGACGAACATAAATCATAAAAGCAACAATCACACCAAAAGTAATATGCCCGTTTATTGCTAATATAGCCCCTACTACACATACAGCTACATATCCAAAATTACCAATAAAACTCATTATCGGTTGCATTAATCCAGATAAGAATTGACTTTTTAAATTAGCATCATATACTGAAGCATTTAATTTATCAAATTCTTTTCCTGCTTCTTTTTTACCATTATAAGCTTTTACTACATTTAAAGAAGAATAAATCTCTTCAATATGATCATTTAGTTTTCCTAATTTAGTTTGTCTTTTTTCAAAATAACTTTGCGATTTCATTAATATAACAAACATAAAACCAAAACCAATTAGAGATGCAGCAATTGCGGTAATAGCCATTATCCAGTTTGTTACAAACATCATAATAATGCTACCTATGAATAAAGTAATGGCACCAATTAAAGCAGCTAAACTTTGATTCATAGATTGTCCAATTGTATCAATATCGTTTGTTACACGTGATAAAATATCCCCATAACTATGTTGATCAAAATACTTGAGTGGTAATCTATTTATTTTTTTAGAAATATTTTTTCTTAGATTCTTAGCAAATTTATTAGCAACAGTTGCCATAATAAAGCCAGAAATAAAATTAAATAATGCACTAAATAAATATAATCCTAATAAAAATAAGGAAATTTTGGCTACTTTTTCTAAATCAATAGAGGTTAAAAGGCCTGCAGTGATTACATCTGTTAAATCTGATAATTTATTGGGACCTATTATAGATAATATTGAACTTAAAGCTGAAATAATAAAAGCAATTATAATTATTGGCAAGAAGGAATGTAAATATTGAATTAATTTCTTAGTACCTAAAACTAAGTCTTTAGGCTTTTCCATGTTTTTCTTTTTATTATTCATTATCTAACTCCTCCTTTGATGCTTGAGAATAAGCTATTTCTTGATATATCTTACATGTTTTTAATAATTCTTTATGGGTTCCTTTACCAATACATTCTCCACTATCTAAAACCAAAATTGTATTAGCATTTTTAATTGTACCTATTCTTTGAGCGACAATTAAACTTGTAGCATCTTTAGTATATTTGTGTAATTCATGGCGTAATAAATAATCGGTTTTATAGTCTAAAGCACTAAAGCAATCATCAAAAATAAATATTTCAGGATCGCGAGCTATTGCTCTAGCAATGGAAACTCTTTGTTTTTGTCCGCCTGATAGATTTGTTCCGCCTCTAGCAATTTGATATTCGTATTTTCCTTCTAGTTTATTTACAAATTCTTCGGCTTGAGCTACCTTAATTGCCTCTTCTACTTTCTTATTACTAGCTTTTGTTCTTCCGTTTACTCCATAATTTACATTTTCTACGATAGATCCTCTAAACATTATAGCTTTTTGGGGAACATATCCAAATTTATTATATAATTCTTCTAATTGATATTCCTTAATATTTATATCATCAATTAAAATTTCTCCTTCTGTTACATCATAAAATCTTAATAATAAATTCACTAACGTTGATTTCCCTGATCCAGTTGAACCAATAAATGCTACAGTATCCCCTTTATTTGCAACAAAAGAAATGTTTTTTAATACATATTCTTCTCCATCTGGATATTTAAAAGATACATTTTTAAATTCTACTTTTCCAACTGTTTTTGTTTTTTGAGCAAAATTCCCTTCTTTAATCGTTGGTACTGTATCTAATACTTCATTAATTCTTGTCGCTGATACACTTGCCCTTGGATACATAATAAAAATCATTGATAACATTAAAAAGGCCATAATTACTTGCATTGCATAACTTGAAAATACTACCATATTACTAAATATGTCTATTTTATCTAACAATCCTGCTTCGTTAATAAGACTTGCACCAATAAAATAAATTCCTAATGTAAGCAAATTCATGATTAAATACATAATTGGCGACATTAAAGACATCATTCTTTGATTAAACATTTGAATTTTAGTTAATTCATTGTTTTCTTCAGCAAATTTATCTTCTTGATACTTTTCAGCATTAAATGCTCTAACTACTCTTATTCCTGTTAATTGTTCTCTTGTACGATTATTTATTTTATCAATTAATTTTTGAACTCTTTTAAATTTTGGTATTACTAAAATCATTAATAATACTACCATAAATAATAAGACTAATACAGCAATGCCTGTTATTAAACTCCATTGCCATCCTTTATTTAATATTTTAAATATAGCCCATACTGCTGTTATAGGTGCTTTAATTAATAATTGAAGTCCCATAGATAATAGCATTTGAACATTAGTAATATCATTAGTTGTTCTTGTAATTAAGCTACTAGTAGAAAAGTTCTTAATTTCTTCCATTCCAAAATTTTCTACTTGATTATATAATTTTTTTCGCACATTTGAGGAAAACTTGGCAGAAATCATAGAAGTAATATATCCGACAATTACAGCAGATATTAAACTTCCTCCAGCACATAAAAGCATGTAACCACCATTTTTTAAAATTCCCCCTAAGGCTGTTTCTTCGTTTTGAATTAAACTAGTAATATTTGCCATATAATCTGGCAATCTTAAATCTAGCCAAACTTGAAATACAATAAGTATTGTACTAATTAAAATTAGTAAATAATCTTTTTTAGTTAAATTTTTTAATAACTTTAACATTTGTTTCTCCTCTCTCTTTCATATTTTGTTGCATTTTCTTTAAAATATTTAAAAATTGGGCTAACTCTTCATTTGATATATTATAAAGCAATTCATCATTGATAACTTCAAAGTTTTTTTCTAACTCTTTTAATCTTTCTAAGCTAGTATTTGTTAAAACAATTCTTTTTGCTCTTGCATCTTCTGGGACACTCACTCTTTTTATGATTTTACCTTTTTCCATAGTAAGTAATACTTCTGATATGGTTGCTTTACTTACTTTTAAACTCATTTCTAAATCCTTCTGACGAATTGTTTTTTCTTTATGTTCTAAAATATATTTCAATACTTTAGCTTGTAATGGACTTGGTGGTCTTTTTAACTCTAATACTTTAGCTTCTTGAAATAGTCTTTTGCCTATTTCTACTTCTAAAGCTTTAATTTCTTCAATAATATTTAGCTTCATATTTTCTCCTTTTAGTTAGCTGCCTAACTAAATATACACTGTTTGGAATAAAAAGTCAACTACTTAACTCAATGAATTAAAAAAGTTATTTTACTTTGTTCTTCTAAGAAGGATTTTAGTTTTAGCTGCATCATCAAATTTATTACTATCATATTT
Organism: uncultured Mycoplasmatota bacterium; assembly: GCA_900549285.1. Lineage (GTDB taxonomy): Bacteria > Bacillota_I > Bacilli_A > RF39 > UBA660 > Caccenecus. Next base: position 60,806 of record URNW01000001.1, on the reverse strand, counting down.
TTAACAATAACAGAATATAAAATAAAAAATTGATTATAATAATTATGAAATTAAAAAAATTTCTTGCAAAAAAAGAAAAAATACGTTATAATTATTTGTAGCTGTTAGTTATGACTCCGTAGCTCAGCTGGATAGAGCAATCGCCTTCTAAGCGATCGGTCGAGCGTTCGAATCGCCCCGGAGTCACCACTTAGTTTATGAAGCCTTTACGGGCTTTTTTATTTTAAATTCTTTTTAATTTATTGACTTTAATGCCATTTTATGCTAGCATAGATTAGAATTTGGAGGATTGAATGTATAAGAATTTAGAAGAAGAGAAAAAATATTTATCACAAACTTTAAACCGTTTTCAAGAAATTATTAGTAGTACCGAACAGAAATTACAAGTTTTACCTCGTATTTATAAAGATAACCCCGCATTATTGAATAGTTTATTGTTTCAATATCATAAACGGTTATCTATGCTTAATAAAACGAAGAAAAAGCCTTATTTTGCAAGAATTGATTTTCAAAGTGCAGAAGATCATAATACTGTGGAATGTTATATTGGTAAAGTCGGTGTTCAAGATGATGATCATCAATTAGTTACAGTTGATTGGAGAGCTCCTATTGCAACATTATATTATGATAGTAATATTGGACCATCAGAATATTATGCTCCAGAGGGACTTGTAGTAGGAAATTTATTATTAAAAAGGCAGTATGATATTGAAAATGGATCATTATTAAATTTTCAAGATGTTGATACTGTTTCCAATGATGATATATTAAAGCCTTATTTAAACGCTAATAATGATCGTCGTCTTAAAAATATTGTTGCTACTATTCAATCAGAGCAAAATGAAATTATTAGAGCTGGATTACAAAACAATTTAATTATTCAAGGTGTAGCAGGTTCAGGTAAGACTACCGTTGCTTTACACCGTATTGCCTATTTAGTTTATAATAATATGGATTTTATTCAACCAGAACAATATTTAGTGATTGGCCCTAATAAATTTTTTGTAAATTATATTTCAGGAGTTTTACCAGATTTAGATGTGGATTATGTTGCTCAAGTTACGTATGAAGAAATCGTAAAGCAACTTCTGAAAGAAAAATTTTCTCTTATTACAGATGAAAATAAATTGATTGAATCTATTCATAATTCTAAAAGATTATCATTTGAAAAATTGAGAGTTTCAATGATTTTTAAAGAGTCTATTGATCTGTTCTTAAAAGATTTTGATGAAAATATTCTTCCAAAAGAGGATTTCAAAATAAATAATTATCAAATTATCCCCTACTCTATTATAAAAAAAATTTATACTGAATTAGAAGATCACTATTATGAAATTGTAAATCAAAAGATAGAGCGAATGATTTTATTATTAGGAAAATATATTAAGAACCATTATGAGCAAATTCATGATTCTATTTATGAACAATTTAGAAGGCGAATTGAAAAAATGGATCATAGCAATATAGAAAAAGAGCGGAAACATCTTTTATATATTGAAAAAGAAATAAAAAATGGTTGTAAAACTTCTTTAAAAAAATATTTTCATAATGCCTTCCCTAAAATATTAAATTTATATCATTCTTTTTTAAAAAACATTGAAAATTACCTAGAAAATATAGATGAATATGATACTCATTCTATTAATCAAGTGATCAATAATATTAAAGCAAAGAAAGTAGAATTTGAAGATTTAGCTGCTTTAATCTATTTAAATTATCGTATTTATGGTTCCCTACATTTTAGCAAATATCGACACACTGTTATTGATGAAGCACAAGATTATGGAGAATTTAATTTTTTTGTTTTAAAAAAATTACTTTCAAATAGTACTTTTAGTATTTTTGGAGACTTAGCTCAATCTATATATCAATATCGAAGCATTGATAATTGGGAATGTATTATTGTCTCCTCTTTTTTACAGAAAGGTGAAATTAAATATTTAACTAAAAGCTATCGAACGACAACAGAAATTATGAATGCTGCGAATCATATTACAAAATATTTAGGATTAAATACAGCTGAGCCAGTTATTAGACATGGAGTTTCAGTTAATTATAGACAAATAAAAGATAGTCCTTCTACTTACATTCTTTCTATTTTAAGTGATTATCAAAATAAAGGATATCAAAGCATTGCGATTATTTGTAAAGATCAAGAAGAAGCTTATCATATTTATTCTGATTTAAAAAATCATGGCATTAGCCTTTTTAATATTACATCCGCAGATACTAAATATCAAGGTGGTATTTGTACAATTACTAGTTACTTATCTAAAGGACTAGAATTTGATGGAGTCATTATTGCAAATGCCTCAGAAAATGTATATCATTCTACTCATGTTATTGATATGAAATTATTATACGTTTCTATGACTAGAGCACTACATGAACTACAAATCTTATTTACAGATGATTTATGTTTAGCTTTAAAAGATCATAAATAAATATACTTGATTTTAGTTTTATTTTTAATTTTTATTTAAAAATTATATAAAAAAATGTAGATTACAATTTTTAAGTATCTACATTTTTTATAACTGTATATAAACTATCTACTTTTATTTTTTTCTTTATTTAATTCTTGCTCTCTAATCAGTTTATAATCTATAATTTTTACGCGTAATTCGTTTTCTAAAAATTTTAATTTTTTTAGTAATTCCTCTTCTTTTTGCCGTTTTAAAAAAGAATGATATTTATTAATTATAATTGTTCTTAATCTTGTTACTTCGTCTAAAGCCATCATAAGATTCGTTCCTGTTGTATCATCATCAAAATCACTATTATTAAAAAAATATTCTACTATTTTTTGATATTTTTTGTTAAAGTTATGACAAATTAAATTTGATATAATCTCTGGATTTACAATTACTACTTCTTTTATTTTTAAAATATTTCCTCTATTTGGTTTTATTCGATAATAAAATCCCTTGATATTATAATCAAAATTTTCTAATTCATAATTAGAATCTAATTTTTTCAAACAATAACTTTTCATAACTCACCTACTTTAATAAATCTGGTCTTTTTTCTTTGGTTATTCTTATCTGTTCATTTCGACGATATTCAGCTATTTTTTTATGATCTCCATTTAATAGGACTTCTGGTACTTTAAATCCACGAAAATCTCTTGGCTTTGTATATACGGGATAATCTAATAAATTTTCTTTAAATGACTCATTTTTAAAAGATTCTGTATCTATCACTCCTGGTATAAATCTTGTGATACAGTCTGTGATAGCCATGGCAGGTATCTCTCCTCCTGTTAAAATATAATCTCCTATACTAATTTCACCATCTACAAAATTCTTTATTCTTTCATCAAATCCTTCATAATGACCACATACTAAAATTAAATGTTTTGTCTTATTATAGATTTCTTCAGCTAGTTTATCATGAAACGTTTTCCCGCTCGGAGACATTAAATATACTAATGATTGTTCTGTTTTTACTGATTCAATCGCTCTTACCACTGGTTCACACATTAAAACCATTCCACTTCCGCCTCCATAAGGAGTGTCATCTACCTGATTATTCTTTAATAAAGTAAAATCGCGAATATTTATTATATTTATTTTTACTAATCCTTTTTCAATTGCTCTTTTAATTATACTTTCAGTAATAAAACCTTCTAACATTTTAGGAAAAAGTGTTAATATATCAATTCTCATAATATCAAATCCTTAATATTTTCAGTATAAATTTCTTTTGTTTTTAAATTTACTTTTTTTATATAATAATTATTATAAGGAATATAATAATTTTTTGCAAATGTTATTTGTAATAATTTTCCTGCTTTATTATCTATTATATCATGAACACTTCCTAAAGATTCATTATTACATATGATTTTCATTCCAATTAGATCTTCTAATAAAAACTCATTTTCTTCTAAAAATAAATCTTCTCTATTCATATACACTTTTTTTCCTTTATATTTTAATACTTTGTTTATATCATTTATCCCTTGAAAAGTAAGCATATCAAATTGTTTATGAGGACGATATGTATTAATTATTTCTTCTTCTTTTTCTTCACCAATGTATATTTTAAAATCTTTTTTAAAAACAAGAGCTTTTTTTGAAAAATTACTAAGAAGTCTTACTTCTCCTTTAATTCCGTGAGTATTTACTATTTTTCCAATATATATCCAATTCATTTTCTTCTCCTTCGTTTAAGTGATCTATTTTCCAAGAGACGGAAGGATACTTCATATCTTAGAGAATCCTTTTTTATAATTGGCTTTATAAATATATGAACATATCCCTTTTTTGATAAAGCATTCTTTAATAGTGCTATGTATTCTAAATATGTTAAAGGCGTGATACGTTTAACAGAACTACCATGATATAATGATTCATCTTCTAATTGATAATGTAATTTATTATTACTACAATCTGTTTTAAGGCAAAGTTCATCTGTACAATCTATGTTTTCTTTTAAAATACTTAAAACATAAGCATCTGCCTCTTCCTTATTTAGTTTTATTGTATCCATTCTTACTCACCTCATAAAATATAATACTAGCAGCTACTCCAGCATTTAAGCTTTCACAATTGATTTTAATATGAATTAGTTGATCACACTCTTTTTTTATAGTTTCTTTCATTCCTCTTCCTTCGTTGCCTATAATAATAGCTGTTTTCTCAGGAAAGATTATCTCATTTAAATCTAATCCATTTAATACATCAGTTCCATAAACTTGATAATTTTTTTTCTTTAGCTCTTTTATGATATTCATTAAATCAGCACGGATTATATTAAGATTAAAGATCATCCCTTCACTAGCTCTAATTACCTTATCATTGTATACATCTACCGTATCATTACTAAGGATTAAAGTATCAATATGAAAGGCAACTGCACTTCTAATAATTGTTCCAAGATTTCCTGGATCTTGAATGTTATCTAGCAAGCAAACATTACCAGTTATTTCTTGTGTTTCATTTTTTTTACAAACACCAATTACTTTAGTACTACTTACTTGACTTGACAACTTTTTCATAATACAGTCCGTTACTAAATAAAATGGGATCCCTGGTATTTCCATTGTTTCGTCTGTTGATATTATCTCTACTACCCTTTTTTTTACTACCGCACTATTTAATAAATGATCCCCTTCTACAAGAAATAGATTTGTTTCATCTCGATATTTTTTTTCTTTTAATTTCGCCCAATTTTTAACTTTACTATTGTTCAAAGATTCTATTTTCATTGTTCTCTTAATTCCTTTCTTGCTTTTTTATATTCTGGATAATACATACTGACAAGCCTCCAAAAAGAAGTGCTATGATCATGATAAGTAAAATGACAAAATTCGTGTATAATTACATAATCAATAATATTTCTTTCATATTTTATTAACTCTGAATTCAATGTAACTATTTTTTTCACATAATTACAAACACCCCATCTAGTCTTCATTTTACGTATTTTTAATGTAAATTCAGGAATATTTGGCATTATTTTTAAAACTTTATTTATTTCTTCCTTTAATATTTTTCTAGTCAAATCGCTCATATATTTATCTAAATCATTTTTATTATTCACATAAATAATACCATTATCAAAAGTAACATCTTGATAATTTTCACTTATTATTATATCATATTTTAAACCTAAAATTCTTATCTCATCTTTTCCAACTTGTTTATTTTTAGTACGCATATACATTTTCGATAAAGACTTTTCATTTTCTTTTATCAGTTTTAATATTTTTTTAGTGCTTATTCTAGGGTGAACAGTTACAACTAATTCATTTTGGTCATTAAAACGAAAGTAAATATTTTTATTATTTTTATAAATAATCCTTATCTTAACTGCTTCATTATTTAAAATTATTTTTAACTCTTCCATTCGTCAAATAATACTTTCTCATTTTTATATTTTTTAATACGGCAGTGATAATGCACAGAAAAGTGGATTTAGAAACACTATTTGGACCTAATCCTATCATTTTTTTATCATAAATTTCTAGATTTATTCCATTATTAGCATAAAATTTGATCTTTTCTTTTGATTTGTTTATTTTTGTGAATTTTTGGGTAACATTTTTTAATTTTAACATATTTGCACCTCAAATATTATTATACAAGATTCGTCTTTTAAATACTATCATTTTTTTAATTAAAACAAAAACTCGTTACTATTTAACGAGTCTTTCTTTTTCTACATTGCTTATTATAATTTTCTTCTTCCATATCAGCATCACATCTTAAAAAACAAGCGTGTTGGCGATAATTATCATAATTTTTTTTCGTTTTAAATTCTAATTCATCTGCTAATATTTCTAATTTTTCTCCTTTTTCAAATAGATACAAAGCTCTTAGAGATTTAAAGCCACGCATATTTCTGCCCTTTTTGATTACTTCTTCTAAATACTCTTTAATATATTCTGGTCTTTCAATATTATATTCAATTTCATAATCCTTTGCTTTCGCCTCAGGAATCTCTACACCTAATAATAACTCAAACCATGCCGCAACAATATGCCTATGACAAAATTCAGTATTTGTTTCATAGCAAAGCAAGATAGAATTATCCAACTCTTTATAAACTTGCTCTGGATCTAGTTTCGATAATACTTGATTCCAATACTCCTCAACATAATATTTATTATTTTCTTCCTCAGAAATTTTACCGATATTATCATGCCATATTTTCCAAAAAGATAACTTTGGGGCTAATTTGGGATAACCATATCCATGATAATTAACATCTTTCCCACGATTACCAGAAATAGCATAAGTTTTAAACTTATCTGATTGCCAATTATTATGACTACTTGTACAAATCATTTATTTTCCTCCTATTTTTCCCCTTTTTATTGTTTTTTTAAAGGCACAGATATCATTGGTTTATTAATTCTTTTTTAATCCATGCCATTATTACTGTAATTAAAAGTGTTATTTCTTTTTCTGTTAAATCCCGTCCTTTAGGAATTCGATACCATTTATATAAACAATTTCGACAACAAGTCGAGGTTGCGTGCTGTGCTATAAAAACAGGGTGTCCTCTCATGGGCGTTTGCTTACCATCATTGGGAATATAGGCTGGAGCAAGCCTCTTTCTTAGAAATTCATAAGCATGATTTTCAATTTTATCTATTCCTTTTTGTTTTATATATTCTTTATCTTTTTCTTTTAAATGAAAACTGCTTCTAAAGTGGGATTTTGATAAGGCATATAATATTTCTTCTGTCTGTTTCATAATTTTTAAAAATTATTCAGTGCCCTCTTTCTTTTTGGAAATTTTCATATATATATCATACCAACTAAAAACTCTAGTCATATTATCTAAATTTAAATGTTTATTATAACGACAATCAAAGCATAGTACATGAGTGTGTTTAACAAAAATAGGAATTGTTTCGGGACTATCTTCCACCATAATATCAATTTTTAGCTTATTAATTTCTTCTACTTTATCTTTAGAAAAATATAATTGATCATAAAAGATCTTTTGTTTTTTTAACCACTTTTTTACTATTGCCCGCTCTTTTTTTCCGTTTTTAGTATTTTCTGTTGTATAACGTCTTGAAGTTATAATATATATTTTATTTCCATCCTCTTTTAGCTTTTTTATTACTTCACTTGCATATTTTCGGGCTGGTTCTTTTTTACCATAGTTCCAAAAATATTGATCAACATATTTTGATAAATGGGATTGATCCCAATTTACTTTATTATACTCATAAGCATTAAAATTTTTATGATCTTCTAAATGATTTTCATAAATAAACCTATCTAATGTACTTACCATATATTCATCATCATTTGTTAATACACCATCAATATCTATTCCTATATTCATTGTTGTTAACTTCTAGCTCCACCATCTACTTGCATGATTTCTCCTGTTATATAACTTGCCATATCACTTGCTAAAAATAAACAAGCATTCGCGATATCTTCAGGTATTCCTATCCTTCCTAAAGGTATTTGATTTATTAAAGGATCAATCATTTCTTTTGGTAGTTTTGCGACCATATCTGTTTTCATGATTCCTGGGGCTACTGCATTTACTCTTATTTGAAAAGGTGCTAATTCTCTTGATAATGATTTTGTAAGTCCATTCACAGCAAATTTAGACATTGGATATACACATCCAGCAGGTTGACCATAAATACTTACCATAGATGAAATATTGATAATACAACCTTTTGTTTCTTTTAAATATGGAACTATTTCTTTTGAACAAACAAATACTCCTTTCATATTTATATTACTGATTTTATCATATTCTTCTATTGTATATTCCTCTATTTTAGTACTTGAAGACATTCCTGCGTTATTGACTAAAATATCAATTTTACCAAATTTACTCGCTAATTCTTTGAATGTATTTCTTACTTCCAATTCATCTGTTAGATTTGGATAAAACCCTATTACTTTAAAATCTTTATTTTCTTGTTGTAATTTGTTTAATGCTTCTTCTATACTTTCCTTTTTTGAACCAAATAATGCGACTTTTGCCCCATTATTTAAAAATTTCCTTACTATTTCAAAACCAATTCCTCTTGTTCCTCCTGTAACTACAGCTACTTTTCCTTCTATCATTTTTCTCATCCTTTCTATCTTTACTAAACCATATTTTTCATAATTAGTCAAGGTTTCATTCATTATTTAATTTTTAAAACCACATTGCTTTACTACAATCATTTATAATTATTATAATCGTTATAATCAATATGATCATTAATATTATTTTCATTATATTTTCCCTTTTTTTAGTATTTATTAATTTTTTATTGATTATAATTACTATAAAAGATAATATTAGAGAAATTATAAATTTAAAGACCCATCTTTCTGTAATGTTGGCTAAAAAATATTCTGATGGAGAAGCGATCAAACCAACTTTTAAAGGAGGTACAAAAAAGCTTAAAATTAAATATATTTCTAATAAGCTTATCATAAATAAAATAATATTCTTCTTCATTTTTTGCTCCTTTTCATTTTATTATATAATTGATAATCGTTCATATAACCAAACTTATTAACATTGCTAAATTTAAAGTTTAATTCTTATTTTTATTGTTCAAATAAGTACAATAAGGAATTAAAGTTTTTATCTAGGTTTATTCCTATAGAATGGTCTTTATTTATTAAATAATGCCCTTCATATTCAGCGATTAATTGATTATCTTCATCATAAAACTGGATTAGCTTTCCAATATAGTCATCTGTTATAGCATTAGTTACGGTAGATTTTTCTATTATATCAATTATTTTAGTGATAGTCTCTTCATTGGTAATTACTTGCTTTTCTTTATAAGTCCAACCATCTAATCCTAAAATATCGCCATTATCGTTATGAAATGCTAAAACAACTTTTTCTGTATTTTGTATCTCTTCTTTAAATTGACTTAATACATTTTCTTGTTCTTCTAGTGTGTCTTTTTTGTTCGTAATTGTACAACCACTTGAGCCTATCATAATAAACATAGCTAATAATAGTCCTACTTTTCTCATACTTTCCTCACTTTCTATTGCTATTATAACATAGAAAAAGCAGATTTCCTATAATCTACTTAACAATATCAAGATTTTAATTCTCAAATTTTTTATATAATAAATATTCTTTTGTTCCAGGTGGACAATCTTCAAAAATTGCATAAACTTGATATCCTAATTTTTGATAAAATTTAGGTGCTTGAAAATCCCATGATTCTACTCTTATCCCTAAAGCTTTTTGTTCTTTAGCAAATTTTTCAACTTCCATTAAAATTTTTGTTCCCAACTCATTTTTTCTATATTCTTCTTCTAAATATAAATCCGTAAGAAAATACCATTTAAATCTGATATATCCTATCGCTCCTCCTATTATTTTATCTTTATCATAAATAATAAAATCACCATTTATTTTGTTATTATGCTCTTGGTTAGAATTATTTTTGATATAATCACAATGGGCACGATTATACTGGTGTAAATAATATAAAACAAATTTTAAAGCTTTTAAATCATTATCTTTTTTTATTATAATTGATTTCATATGTGTTTCTTTTCAATCTTATCTTTTCCACCCATATATGGTTGTAAGGCTTTAGGAATCTTGATACTTCCATCTTTTTGGTAATTATTTTCTAAAAAGGCTATTAAGCCTCTTGGTGTTGCTAAAACTGTATTGTTTAGAGTTGCTACGTATTTATTTCCCTGTTCTGTTTTCATTCGAATTCCAAGACGTCTTGCTTGAGCTTCACCAAGTGTTGAACATGAACCTACTTCAAAATATTTAAGTTGTCTTGGGCTCCATGCTTCTACATCACATGATTTTACTTTTAGATCTGCTAAATCACCACTACAACATTCTAATGTTCTTACTGGTATATCTAGGCTTCTAAAGAATTCTACAGTATATTTCCACATTTTGTTATACCAATCCATTGCTTCTTCTGGTTTACAGATTACAACCATTTCTTCTTTTTCAAATTGATGAACTCGGTATAATCCTCTTTCTTCTAAACCATGAGCTCCTACTTCTTTTCTAAAACATGGAGAATAAGAAGTTAATGTAATTGGAAGTTCACTTTCTTTTACAAGTTCCCCCTTAAATCTACCAATCATTGAATGTTCACTTGTACCAATTAAAAATAAATCTTCTCCTTCTATTTTATACATCATAGCATCCATTTCAGCAAAAGACATTACACCATTTACAACATCACTTCTTATCATAAAAGGCGGAATACAATAGGTAAATCCTTTATCTATCATAAAATCTCTAGCGTATGCTAACATAGCACTATGAAGTCTAGCAATATCTCCAGTTAAAAAATAAAAACCATTTCCGCTTGTTCTTCCTGCAGCTTCTTTATCTAACCCATTTAAAGATTCACAGATGTCAGCATGATAAGGGATCTCATATTCTGGTACTAGTGGCTCTCCAAAACGCTCTAACTCTACGTTTTCAGAATCATCTTTGCCAATTGGAACAGAATCATCAATCATTTGAGGAATCATCATCATCTTTTCTTTAATTGTATTTTCTAGTTTTTCTTCTTCTGCTTCTAAATTAGCAATTTTAAAGGAAATTGCTCCTACCTCTTCCTTTATTTTTTTTGCTTCTTCTAGTTTTCCTTCACGCATCATAATGCCTATTTGATCGCTTAATTTATTTTTCTTATTTCTTAAATCATCTGCCTCTTTTTTAGTATTACGATACTTCATATCTAGCTCATAAATTTCATCTACTAAAGGGAGTTTTTCATCTTGAAATTTCTTTTTAATATTTTCTTTTACTAATTCTTTTTCTTCTCTAATTAATTTGATATCAATCATTTTTTATCCTTCTTTCTAAAATAAAAAAGAATGGGTATCTAAAGGAGTCTTTTAGACGGTACCATCCTTTTATTTGCTTAATTTTAATAACGGCTTTTATACCGGGGAGGATTAGTCCCACTAGAAAGGAGATTTCATATCAATATTTACTTATTTCCATCAACCATAAGCTTTCTATTAAAATAAATGATATTACTTATCTTTCTTTTGCTTTGTTTTTATAATTATACCATAAAATCTTATTGATGACAATATTAATTAATAAATCTTTTATATTTTTCGATTAAAATAATTATTTCAATATTTTGTTTTCTTTTTATTTTCTAGGCTCTGATTTTAAAAGTTTTAGGAGCTAATTTGTAAACTAATATTAAAGATATTAAACTATAAATAATGGCAAATAAAATCATAGACAAACCAAAATAGAAAGTTGGAAGCTTTACTTTAATCATGTAATAACAAATCATATATGTTAATAAATTTATAATTGTATATGTTGTATTTTTAGTTTCGCTATTAAAATTATATGGTTGTAATAAATAATAAAGTACTAAGTGATGTACTGAAAAGAAAATACTCATTGATATAATAGAGACGAATAAAATAAGATAATTTAATGGATTAGAAGTACCTCCTGTTATAAAAAGTAGTAAAGGTAGTCCTATCCCTATTACTAAAGCTGGTAGTAAATTAATTAGAATCATACTTTTTAATCGCTCTTTAAACAGTTTAAGAATTGAATTAGGAGTTTTAAAAAAGGCATAAGTTAACATGGAATGATCACTATTCATAAACATGGCTCTTGTAACAGATTCTCCTCTATTTATTAGATACATAATGAATACAAAATAAGGTAAATAATTCATGATTAGATCATTTATATCTTTTTTCATACTTTGATTCATGGCAACTATTAAAAATAAAATGCTAAATATTATTATACTAAACATAGCAACTTTCTTAGAACTTTTTAGTAAAAGTTTACTATGTCTTTTTACGAATAAATCATTAAAATAAGCGAATCCTTTTTTCTTGCTTGTTAATTTTTGATCAATACTAATTTGTTTTAAAACAGTTTCTTTAGCAATCGTATTAGCATTTTCCATAGAATTCATACTAGTATCTGTTAACACTTTTTTATACATTTCACGATATTTGGTAAATTTTAAAATATATTTAACTGACACTATACCTCCTATGATACTAATTATCATCATAATAAGAGATGCTTTTACAGGTAAAATGATTCCTAAAAATGGTAAACCATAAGCAAGCGCTAGTAATAGAAAAGTTAAGATCCATATGTGTTTTACTGGTTTATTTTCATTAATAACAATATTCTTTTTTTCATAAAGGTATAAACAATAAGATGTTACAATTATTTTTAAGGCCACTACAAAGAAAGGGATTAAAAGACATATGCCAATATTTAATCCTGATAATAGTCCAAAGATAATAGTAAATGGTAAAAAACCAATGATTATTTTTAATATAGCATAAAAATAATTGCTTAAAGAATAACTTTTAGCATTCATTCTCATAATGAACATGGCATAGTATTTATCTTTGGTTGGATTAAACATATAAGTATTTAAAAAAGCTCCAATTATTGTTAAAAAAAGAAAAATATGTAAGAATGTTGCACTAATATTAGAGTGATACATCATAGTCATATAAAAGATCATTAGAAAAACATACAAAAATTTTCCTAAAAAAATATCTAATAGTTCAAATAAAATACTAATTACATTCCCTAGTATTTTTAAAATTTTACTTTGATATAATTTATCTGGTAGAATTTTTTTTATTAAGGGTAAGCTTTTTAAAGCGTAAATAAAGGTATTTACTTTATAGGTGTTACGGAGGTGAAAAGATAAAATAAAGGTATGAAGCATTTTAATTTCCCTCTCTTAACATTTCAATTATTTTTTCTTTTTTTTCTTCCCCTTTTATTTTACTATCTACCAATGTTAAACAACCATTTTTTAAAATTACAATTTCATCACAAAGACTTAGAGCTAGATCCATAATATGAGTAGAAAAAATTAAAATATGATCTTTTTTGATACTTTTTAGCATTTCTTTCATCTCTTCAGCTACAATTACATCTAAACTTGTAAGTGGCTCATCTAATAATAAAATATTTGGATTGGCAATGATATTTATTAACATTTGCATTTTATTTTTCATACCATGAGAATAATCTTTTAAGAGTTTATCACGATCTTTTTCGTCAATCTTCATAAAGTCAAAGTATTCATCTATCGTTTTGGCATCTTTTATTTTTTCTTCATTAATTTCTAAAAAGAATTTTAAAAATTCTCTACCTGTTAAAAATTCAGGAACGACTGGAGTAGATAGAACATAGCCAATGTCCTCTATTCTAAGTAAGCGAGTATGATTCTCTTCTTTTATATAAAAGGTGCCTTTATCTGGTGTTACATCATCATTTAAGCAATTAAAAAAGGTTGTTTTTCCTGCTCCATTTCTTCCTAATAAGCCGTATATTTTTCCCTGTTCAAAAGTAAAATTAATATTTTTTAATATTTCTTTATTATCAAAGCTTTTTTGCAAATCTACTACTTCTAATTTCATCAGTACTCTCCTTTTCTTTTGGTTAATTTAAGCCTTTACTTTCATGGACAAAATCATAAAAGTTGAATTCTTCATTCCAATACTTTGCATCTAAATATTCCATTAAAATATTTGTTTCTTCTATAGATAAAACGATCTTAGGATTTAAGTTTATATGGATTCCATCACTAATTAATATATTTTCCTTTATTGGTATACTGCTTGCAAGAGAAAGAAGTTTACTAATTTTGTGTTCTCTAATATATTTTAAATGTTGGATTGTTTGTTTTTTTGTTTCAAGTTCTTTTTTTATTTTATGACAAATCTCTTTTAAAATATTTGCAGTTAATTTACAATATTTTTGAAATTCCATATATTCAAGGCATATTTCTTGGTTTTGATAAACAATATCATTTTCAAAGCTTGTTTGAACTAATTCGGAATAATACAAAGTTATATTTTCTATTTCTTTTTGATAATGATTAATTAATTCGTTTATTATTTCTATTTCTTCAAAAACATTTGCCATAACCCATCACCTAATAAATTCATTATAAAAGATATATTTTTAAATAGCAAGAAAAAAACTATTTTAGTTGTTCTAAAATAGCTTTTTCTAGTCCTTTTAATGGCAAGTTTGCACATATTTTTCGGCTTGATTGTTTAGTAATATCTTCATATGCTACTGCTTCTTTTAATACTTCTGGGTTAAATTGATCACCATTTGTCATTCGATAAAATTCTTTTATATATATTAAAGCTTCTTCATTTGTTGCTCCTATTAAATTTTTAATCATAAGAGAAGTAGAAGATATTGAAATCGCACATGCTTCTCCATCAAAAGTTATATCCTCAATTTTATTATCATTCCATTTAATATATAAATTAATATTATCTATACACGATTCATTTCGAGTATTTATCTTTGTGTATCCCTCATGAGGGATATCTTTATTGATAGGATGAAGATAATTCTCCATAATTATTTCTCTTTTTTCATTTATATTCATTAAATCATCTCTTTTACTATCTTATCATAATTACTTAATAATTCTACTAAACTGTCAATTTCTTCGTAAGTATTATAAAAATATAGACTAATTCTTACCGTATTTTTTACCCCAACACTAGATTTTAATATTTTAGCACAATGGTTCCCTGCTCTAACACATATATTATATTTATTTAAGTAATAAGCTACATCTTGACTAAATATATTAGAAACATTTAACGTTATAATTCCACTATCACTTTCTATATTAATAATATCAATATGCTTTAAGGGAATTAATTTATCTATTAGATATTGTCTTAAATTTAATTCATATTTATGAATGGTATCCATCCCTATTTTATTTAAATATTTAATCGCTTCTCCAAAGCCAATTACACCAGCAATATTCCTTGTTCCTGCTTCTAATCTAGCAGGTAACTCTTTTAAATATACCTCATTTGGATTATCAAAGGATTCATTCATCCCTCCGCCAAGTGTGATTGGTTCTAGGTGCTCTAATAAATCTTTTTTGCCATATAGAATTCCTACTCCTGTTGGACCACACATTTTATGAGCAGAAAAAGCCATAAAATCAACATCTAAATCTTGTACATCTATTTTAATGTGAGGTGCCATTTGAGCTGCATCCATAACCATAAAAATATTATTTTCATGAGCAAATTTACATATTTCTTTTATAGGTCTAATATCTCCTATTACATTTGTAATCCCCGCTATACTTATTACTTTTGTTTTAGGTGTTATTACCTTTTTTAGATTATCTAAAGTAACATAGTAATTACTATCTAAAGGAATATAACCTATTTTAATATTATTTTTTCTAGCTAAACGAAACCAAGGCAAAATATTAGATGCATGTTCACTAGTTGTTAATAGGACTTCATCATTTGGCTCTAATAAAGGGGCAAAAAAGCCATCTACTATCATATTTAAAGATTCCGTTGCTCCATTAGTAAATATGACTTCTTCTAAATACTTAGCATTAATAAATTCTTTTACTAAACTTCTAGTTTCCTCATATTCTTGATCCACTTTATAGGAAAGATCATAATCTCCACGGTGGGCATTAGCAGGATAGTTGGTATAGTAATCATTTATTTTATCAATAACACATTTTGGCTTTAAACTTGTAGCACTATTATCAAAATATATAATATCATCCTTTAATAATGGAAAATCTTCTCTATTCATTGTTCACCTCCAATTTTCTACTTTATTCTATTCACTTTATAAAATAATACATATAATATTCGCCTTATTTATCATTCAATATTTATTCTTCTACTTCTTTCATATAAGTTTTTTATTTCATTTTTAAAGTCTATTTCTGATTGCATTTGATAATTTAAAATTTGTATTTCATTGGGTTCATTAGGTATTCCATTTATTCTTATAATTACATCATGATTTATGGAACTTAATACATATTTTAAAACAAAGCCTTCTTTTATCGTCAATTCATCTAATAAGATTATATTCCCCTGCTCTGTTATCTCTTTTATAGATACATATGTTAGGCATTGATGTTCATAAGCACTTTGATTTTTAAAAAAACGGTTCATATATATTCTTTTTAAATCAAGTATTGTCGTATCTTTGGTAATCATGTTAAAAGAATGAATATCTAAATAATAATCAATATCATAAGGAATAATAAAGCTATAAATTCTCTTTTCTACTTGGATTTCTATTTTTATTTGATGAGCATCTATGCTTTGTGTTATTGTTTTATCCTTTTCTTTTACTTTATACATTTCTAACTTAACAAAATATTGTAAATCTGTCCAATCTGTTAAAAATGTGTATTGTTTATTTTCATACTCTATTACTATTTGTTCATTTAAAAGAGTAAAAAATAAATCTTTACCATTAGCGGATGCTTTTAATTCAATTTTGCCTAATTGCTCATTTAAAAGCTCTAAATAAAAATTTCTGCTACTTAAAAAAGAAAGAATAAACTTACTAGCTATTTTTAAAGTATTTTCATGATTCTTCACAATATGACTTATTTTACTATCATATATAAAGGGAAGAAAATCTTGAGTATTAAAGGTATAATCTCTTCTCATAATCCACCTAAAAAATATGTTACTTTTCTTGTAACATATTTAATAAATCAATTTTAAACTTATCTTTAGATGCATTCGCTTTTGATATCATTATTCCTTTATATGTTGCAAGTTCACTCATATGTCCTTCTAACAATATTTCAGTTGGTGTAATTGTATCAAGCATAATTGTACCTTCTTTTAAGTAGACAGTATAATAAAGTTTTACTTCCCCGTGAACAGCTGCAAACATTTTATCACTTGGTAATTTAAGCTCATATTTAGCAGTTTGTTCTTTTTTATTTGTACTTATTAGTTCTCCAACAAATTTACCATTTCTAAGTGCTGGATAATAATCAAAATTTAACTTCTTAAAAGCTAGCATATTATATTTTTTTAATGCTCTTTCTAGTTTTTTAAATTCGTTTTCATTAATGTAATCTAAAACATAACCTTTCATATTTTAACCCCCTATTTCAATTACATGTTCATTATAGCATATTTAAATCTATTTGTCAAATTAGCGTAAAAATTAACTTTTTACTATTGATTTTTATCAATTTTTAATTTTACAATCGTCATTCCTGGATTCCAAATATTTATTTTATAAGAATCAACTAATTTATTTTGTTTCAGCAATTCATGAATACGGTTTCGTAGAATATTAGAGCTTCTACCATGAATAATCCCTATATATGTATTTTTTAATTTTACATTATCTTTTATAAAATCATTTAGAAAAAATACAACTGTATCTGTTGTCTCACCATGGACATTTAATACGGGTGAAGCACTAGTGAACATTTCCGTCATTGCTTGGCTCTATTTTAGGAATGGCTGTTGATCCACCAAAAAAGGTACTTCCAGATTCTACATTATTAGTATTTGTAGGCATTACTATTTTACTAGGATCTGGAATATCAGGAAGCTTTTCTTCATTTGTTGGCTCAACTTTTTTCTCCTCTACTGGTGGTGTTTCTACAATTTGAAATTTTTGATTATAGTAATTGATTACTTCTTTTAAATTAGGAATAGAAACTCGTCCTCCCATCTTGCCAACAGATAGTCCTGCAGTAATATTGGAATATGTAATAGCCTTTTCTAAATCAAAACCATTTGCTAGACAGTATGCAAAGGCACCATGGAAAATATCTCCTGCACAACTAGGATCTACGACTTTTGTTTTTATACCTGGCATAATTTTTATTTCACCATTATAAGAATACATTGCACCCATATTTTCTAAAGTAATTACAATATTATTATTGGGATAACGATCCTTTAATTTTTTATATACTTGGACAAGAGTAGCAGAATTATTATAGTCTATTTTTAAACCACTTACTGATTCTGCAAAACCTTTTGAACAGACTATATATTTTACATATTTACATAATTCTAATAAGTCTCTGTCTACTCTTCCAGCATCTAAAATACTTATTGCTTTAGGAAATCTATTTAAAGCATTGATCGTTGCACTATATTCTTTTCCGTCTGTAAATATAACATCTGGTGCTAATGTATATTCATATTTTTTTAATTGAGGTTGAGTGGCACTTACAATATCAAATCTTGTTCTGGTTCCATTTTTTTTATTTACTAAAATGACAGATACAGGCGTTCCAATTTCATAAGAATTTTCCATTAATTCCGTTTTCACCATGACTTGTTCTAATTCTTTACGAATTTGAGAACCATAATCATCCGATCCTACTACTCCTGCAAAATAGGATGTTTCTCCCCATTTTCCAAGCAGATAAGCTACATTTGCTGCTGTTCCTCCACCTGATTCAATTTTCTCGTTTAATAAATATTTGGTTCCTTCTACGGGATATTCATCTACTGGGCAAGTAATATCATAGCTCGTTCTTCCTATGCTTAGTATTGTCATCTAATCCACCTCTTCTATAATATTTATCATACCATATTTTTAATTAAAAATAAAGCCTATTCTAAGATAGCCTTTATTCTTCTAACTCCTGCACTACTTGCCTCTTCTTTGATTATTTTAAAATGTCCTAATTCATTTGTGTGTTTAACATGAGGGCCGCCGCATATTTCTTTTGAAACATCACCGATACTATATACATTTACTATATCCGCATATTTTTCAATAAACATAGCCTCGGCTTTACTTTTTATTGCTTCTTCTTTTTTCATGGTTTGCATAGTAACTGGTAAATCTTCTTGGATCCACTTATTAACTAATTGCTCCACTTCATTTTTTTCATCTTCTGTTAGTTTATGATCACAAGAAAAGTCAAAACGCATTCTTTCTTCATTAATATTACTTCCCTTTTGATGAACAGTACTTCCAACCACTATTTTTAAGGCCGCATTTAATAAATGTGTAGCTGTATGGTATTTCGTTTCGATTTCACTATGTCCCATTAATCCACCTTTAAATTTTCCTTTAGAGGCAGTACGGGAAAGTTCTTGGTGAGCTTTATATTTTTCTTGAAATCCCTTTATATCTACTTTTAAGCCTTTTTCTTTGGCCATCTCTTCAGTTAGCTCAATTGGAAAACCATAAGTATCATACAATTTAAAAGCTTGATCTTTATCAATCATATCTCCCACCATATGAGTTAATAATTTATCAAATTCTTTTAATCCTTTTTCTAGTGTACGATTAAATTTTGCATTTTCATTTTTTAATATTTCTAATACAACATCTTTATTTTCTTTAATTTCAGAGTAGTAATCTTCATATTTTTTTATTACTTCTAAAGCAATTGGTTCCATCCAATTTTCATTTGTATTAATTCCAAGGGATGTAGCATGACGAATAGCTCTTCTAATTAGTCTTCTTAATATATATCCTTGATCTCTATTACTTGGCTTAATTCCAGCAGGATCAGCACTAATAAAAACACTCGTACGAATATGATCGGCAATAATACGTATACTCTTTTCATTGCCTTCATAAGTCTTTCCACTTATATTTTCTATTGATGATATAATCTCTTTCCAAATAGAAGATTTATAATTATCTACCACTCCTTCTAATATGGCTACTACTCTTTCTAAACCCATTCCTGTGTCTACATTTTTTTGAGATAATTCAGTAATTTTCCCATTTTTATCTTTATGAAATTCCATAAAAACGTTATTCCATATTTCTACCCAGCGATCATCTTTCGGATCAAAGACTTCTGGAATTTTATCTTCACTCCGAAAGTAAAAAATTTCTGTATCGCCTCCGCATGGTCCAGTTTCTCCTGCTATCCAAAAATTATCTTCTACTCCTAAATAAGCGATTCTTTCTTCTTTTATTCCTAATTTTTTCCAAATATCTGCTGATACTTCATCTCTAGGTATATCTTCGTTGCCTTCAAAAACTGTAACGGCTAAACGCTCTTTGGGAATATTTAATACTTTGGTTAAAAACTCGTAACTGTATTCAATGCTTTCTTTTTTAAAATAGTCTCCTAAACTCCAGTTTCCAAGCATTTCAAAGAAGGTATGATGAGTTTTATCACCAATTTCATCTAAATCAGTTAATCGTACACATTTTTGAGCATCACATAATCTTTTTCCTAAGGGATGCTTTTCTCCTAATAAATAAGGAATTAAAGGTTGCATTCCTGCCGTATTAAATAATACCGTTGGATCATTTTCAGGAATTAATGGTGCACTAGGGATCTCTACATGATCATGCTCAACAAAATATTTAATGAATTTATCTTTTAAGTTCATTTTTCTACTCCTTCTATAAAATTAATTACGCGATTATCTAGCTTTTCAATAGTATCATTTACGATTGTAATATCAAAGTTGCTATAATTCTCTAAGGCGGTTTCTGTAATATGCATTTGTTCTTCTATTGATAATTTGCTTGGTGCAAACTGATTTATAACATACATAGAATAAACATTATTAAAAGTCTTTTTTAATTCGTCTATTTCTATTGGTAGTCTTACATCATTTATAATTACTACATCTCGATATAAAGAGTATATCTTAATATCTTCGATCATTCTATTTACAAAAAACAAAGGCATGTCCATATTTTCTTTTATCGTTACTCCTAAATCTTGTAAAAATTTACGTGGTTTAGGTTCATTTCCATCCCAACCAATTATTTCTTTAGCATACATTTTAATATATTTACTAAAACTCGTTATAATGGGCTTTTGATTTAAAGATAAATAATACTCATTTATAATTTTGGCTACTTCTCCTTTTCCAGAACCAGATTTTCCCGCAACTAAATATATTTTCATTTTATCACCACACAATGGAATAATTATATCATTATTTTTTCTAAAAAAAAAGAGTGTTTGACATTTGAATTAAATAATGGTACAATTAAAACCACTTGAAAGAGGTTGCAATTTTTATTAGTAGGAATTTAGGTATGCAGATTATTGCTAAATTATGAAAGGAAAAATTGCCGAAGTTAAGAAAATGTATCTGCCGTTTTCTTTTCTGGGGGATTATAGAATATATAATTCACTGTCGTATGAAAATACGGAGCGCTTATCAAGAAATATGGTTTTTACCATGGCTTTTTGCGTTCTCAAGTAAATTGCCATGGTTTTTTTATACCTTATAAAATGGAGGAGAAAAAAATGAATGAAAAATTTTTTAAAAAATCTATGAATTGTTATCAATTATTTACTCAAGAATGTGTACGAATTAGTAAAAAATATCATGATCAAGTACATTTTTGTGTTTTGCAATGCGAAGAACGATTTCAAAATATTAATTCTTTAATAGATATCATTGGGAAAATCAGTAATTTTTATGATGAAAATTGGCTAGGTAATGCAGATTTTATTCATATTCCTGATGTCAAAACAATATTAGATAACTACATGAAATACCCTATCATTCTTGCGTATCAAGAAATAGACGGATTTTTGGATATCTTAGGGGCTGCAACCATTAAATATTATCAAAATAATTCCCAATATACAAATCCTTATTATCCTATTCCTGATCGAAATTTCTTTGAAGTTACAGGAATTTTAGTAAAGCAAAATAATAGCATTAAAAATATAGGCAAACATATTTATGAAATTGTGTTAGAAGCTTTAGTAAAGTATCAATCTATTTTACCGCATTTTGATGTTATTTTTGTAGCAGATTGCCGTAACTATATGAGTATTAATGGAGCAAAAGGTGGAGCTAAATATTTGAGAGATACTCTAAATGCTAAGATTCATGGTAAGATTGTTGGATATTATACTTTAACAAAAGATGAAGAATTATTGGAAGCTCCTACTTTTGTAATTAAGTTTTATTTTGATGATAAACCTTGCACAAGTAGAGTTATTCCTTTTGAATTTCAAAATACAGAACCACTATTTCTAGGATTATTAGAAAATATAAAATATCATTTACAAGATAAGGAAATAAAGCCAGGAGTTTATAATTTTGATGACCAAAATTTAGTTGCTTTTTATGAACTTGAAAATAAAGATATTGATATAGATGATGTTATTATAAAACCTAACGGCACTGAATTAGGAAATGATCGAAGCCCTTCTAGAAGAAAAGGAAGAGTGAGAATCCATGAATAAAACCCTTCATTTTTTTAAAGAAATAGCGAAGATTCCTCGTGAATCTGGCAACGAAGCAAATATTGCTAAATATTTAGTTAGATTTGCTAAAGAAAGAAATTTATTTTATTTTGAAGATGAATATCATAATGTGATCATTAAGAAAGTAGATAAGCGTTTTCCTTGCCTCATTTTACAGGCTCATACGGATATGGTGTGTGTAAGTGATATAGCAAATTTTGATTTTGATAAAATGCCTATTCAAATTCAAGAAATAGATGATTATTTATCTGCTATTAATACTACTCTTGGAGCTGATAATGGTATTGGAGTAGCTCAAATTCTGAACGTTTTAGATAGCGATTTTCCTTGTAATATTGAAGCTGTTTTTACTACTAGTGAAGAAACAACTATGGATGGTGCTATTCATCTTGATTCAACACTTTTAAGTGGAAAATATTTACTTAATTTAGATGGATTTGAAGAAAATACAATTTTAACTGAATCAGCAGCCTATTATGATCTTTTTATAGAACCGAAGGAACGAAAGACTAAAAAAGGACAATATGAACACTCTTATTTTATTTTTTTAAGTGGCCTACTTGGAGGACATTCGGGATATGATATCAATAAAAAACGTGGTAATGCTATTTTATTAATGGCAGAATTACTCAAAAGCATAGATGGAGAAGTAATTTGTATTGATGGTGGTACTAAAAATAATGTTTTTCCTTCAAAAGCAGAAGCTATTATTAATAGTGATGAAAGTATTATTCTATCAAAAATATCATCTTTTCTAGATAAATATCAAAAAAAATATCCTAATTTAGCAGTTACATTTCATGAAATTGATTTTCATTCTCATTATTATAGCAATTCCTCTTTACTATTAGATTTTTTAGTAAAATTCCCTAGTAAAGCTCTTTATTTTAACGAAAAAAAATTAGTTACAACTTCATTAAATTTAGGCGTAATTCACGATCAAAGATTAGAGATTGGACTTAGAAGTTCTAGAGAGAATGAAGCTAATATCACATTAGAAAAACTAAAAGCCTATGCAGAATGTTATAATTTTACACTGCAAATTATCGGATATCAACCAGGCTTTTATTCTGATGCAAATTCTTCATTCGTTAAACTTCTTCAAGATTCTTCTCCATATTCTAAGGTGCCTAATGTTACATTAGCTCATATAACTGTTGAAGTAGGCTTTTTTCAAGAAAAAATGAAAGATTTACAAGTTGCTATTATTTCTTCTAAAATATTAAATGCTCATTCGACAAAAGAATGTGTTTCTATTACTTCCATTTCTTTAACTGATCAGTGGCTATTTTCTTTTATTGAAAAATTTAATAAATTTATGTGATTTAGAATCATCACTTTCATTTATAACAAAAAAGAGCTTTAGGGCTCTTTTAATTTAAACTTGTAATTAATTCTTCTTTTTTCATTGTAGAATAACCTTTAATTCCTTTTTCTTTAGCTATTGCTTTAAGTTCTGATAAGGTCATTTTACTATAATCTTTTGTTTGATTTTGAACTTCAACTTTTGGTTCTTTTTTTGATTCTGCTTTTTTAACAGGCATTTTACCATTTAAGGCATCTTTAGAAATTTTAACTAATTCAGCAAATGCATTAGAATTATCAATAGCCATTTCACTTAACATCTTACGATTGATTTCAATTCCAGCTTTAGATAATCCATTCATGAATTTAGAATAACTGATTTCATTTTCACGACAAGCTGCATTAATTCTTGTAATCCATAATTTTCTAAAATTACGTTTGTTTTGTTTTCTGTCTCTAAAAGCATATGCTCCACTATGGAAAACTTGCTCTTGTGCTGTTTTATATAATCTATGTTTGCTTCCAAAATATCCTTTTGCTTCTTTTAAAACTTTTCTTCTTCTTGTTTTGGAAACACTTCCACCTTTAACTCTTGTCATTTTTTAACCTCCTTAGATAACAGATTTTAATCTGCTAGCTTCTCCTTTTCCTAAAATACCTTTATTTCTTCTTTGGCGTACTTGTTTTGCTGAATCTTTGTTTGTCTTATGATTTCCGTTTGATTTTTTGTAAGTTAAAGTTCCATTCTTTTTCTTTGTTAAAACCTTGCTGCTTGCTTTATGTGTTTTTTGTTTGCACTTTGCCATAATATATCCTCCTACTATTTTTTGGGTGCTAATAGCATAAACATTTGTCTACCATCTAATTTAGGTTCTGCCTCTATACTTGAAACATCACTTAAACTTTCAGCAAATCTTAGTAAAACATCACGTCCTAATTCAGGTCTTGCCATTTGACGACCTTTAAAGCGAATAAATGCTTTAATTCTATGCCCTTTTATTAAATACTCTTTTGCATTTCTAACACGAGTTTCAAAATCGTGAACATCTATTGTAGTAGATAAACGATATTCTTTTAATTCTTTATTAGTTTCTCTTTGTTTTTTTTGGGCTTCTTTTAATTTTTTTTGACGTTCATAGCGGTATTTATTGTAGTCCATAATTTTACCTACAGCCATTTTGCCACTATCATTCATTAAAACTAAATCTAAACCCGCATATCTTGATAAAGTTAGAGCATCTTCTATTTTTTTTAGTCCCATTTGTTCTCCATTTGGACCTATTACCATTAGTTCTTCTACTTTGATTTGCTCATTAATTGGTAACTCTTTATTCACACTTGCTATACTTACGCACCTCCATATAATTTAAAAAGGTAGAATAATACTATTCCACCTTAAAAAACTCATTAATATTAAACTATTATGGCTTTTTACCTATGAACCTTTATTCATCAGGTGGAATAAAATTCGCTTTCCTTTTTCAATTTCTATAACATTATATCTTTATTATATGAATTTGTCAAGAAAAAAATTATTCTTTAAATACCTAAATGAAATTTTTATATAAAATTTCAAACTTTTAACCCTTTATTGTGGTTCTAATATTTTTAAACAAAAAAGACTAACTTAGTCTTTCCTTTACCATCCTACTTACTAGCGACATATCAGCATTGGTAATTTTGGTATTTAATTCTTTCATTACTCCGCCCATATCTTTCATCCCTGTAGGATTTAATTTGTTAAATACTTCATCAATGACTTTATTAATTTCTTCTTCTGTCATTTCTTCTGGTAAATAAGCATTTAAAATTTCTATCTCTTGCTCTAATTTAGTTATTTCTGTGTCTTTTCCATATTTTTTAAATTCTTCTATAGAATCTTTACGAGTTTTTACTTGCTTTTTAATTACAGCCATTACTTCATCATCATTAAGATCATGTTTTTTACTTATAGAATCTAATTGTAAAGCACTTTTTAACATTCTTAGAACTGATAGCTTGAATTTATCACCATTTTTCATAGCTATTTTTAAATCTTCAGCAATTTTATTATTCATATGATCACCTTAATAATTTCTATGCTTTCTTGCATTTTTTATTTGTTCTTTTTTTTCATTTCTTCTACGAACGCCTGGTTTTTCATAATGTTTTCTTTTCTTTAACTCTGAAGGGACACCGCTGCGGGCAACTTTTGTTTTAAACTTTTTTAATGCGCCATCAACATCTCCATTTTTTACTACTACTTTTGTCATTTACAAATCCCTCCCTTCATTTACTACAAATGATTATATCACCAAAGAACATGATAAGCAAGTTTTTTAAGTGTTAATTCACACTATTTTCTCCTATTTCTGGTATTATTTCTTCTTTTACTTCTAATTTTTCTTCTTTTAAGTCTTCTTTAATATCCTTTTTTAAAGCATTTAAAAAATCACTTTTATAATTATTGACTAATAATACAGTTATCATCATTAAAATGAAAATTAAAAATAAAGAGTACACCATATATGTAGCTGCAAATCCTTTTTTATTCATGTATAATCACCATATAATTTATTATATCAAAAAAGAGTTTTAATAAAAACCCTTTTTTGATTATTTTATTAAACGTTGAAGGGAATAGCCAATCATTTTTCCTATTTCAATTGCCAAATCTAATAATCTCGCAAACGCATTTATTAATGTTCCATTAATGGCTCCACCATAAATTTTAATTAATTCGTGATCATTTATTTTCATGTTAGCTCTCCTTTGGATTAAAATATCCATATACTACTGATGCTATGAAAGTTATAGCAATCGCTATTCCTCCTAGTATTCCTATTGCCGAAATACCGCCGTTTATATTGTTTAATTCGTTCTCTTTTAAATATTTCATTTTAGCCTCTTAAATTCTTCAAGGAACAAATAGCTTTTACTAATGAAATCACACTAGATATTAAATTGGCAACAACACTAAAAAGTCCTCCTCCACTACAATTTATTAATTCTTTATTTTCCATTCTTTTCATAAGTTCCTCCTTTTTTAAAACATTTTATTTTTTATTTTAGTTATTATTCTTTGTTTATTATAATAGAAATTTAAATTAACTACTTCATTATTATGAAAGTCATTAGATACAGATAAAACTATTTCATAGTATGTTTCATAGCTTTTGTTATCTACTTTTAACTCTTTTTTGATGATTTCATATGTTGATGTTCTATTATTGATTGCAAGTAAAGCAAAATTTAAATTGGTTGGTATAGCAGTAGTAATTGTACAAGTATCTGTACAATTAGCCACTCCTTTGGTTTGATAGTGATCATAGACTTTTACTTTATACATGAAAATTAGTAAAAACAATAAAGCAATTAGCATTAAGATTACTACTAAAAATCCTATTCTAGGCTTTATTTTCAAGAAAGCAACTTTATTATTAAAAATATCTAACATGTTTCTCCTAAGCGAATAATTTTAGTAAATTTATCTTCTACATTTTTATGTGTAACATAAATTATAGTATGATTATTAAAATATTTAAAAATATTATCCAAGATCTCTTTTTCCATATTAACATTCACTTCACTTAATGCTTCATCTAAAATAATTACTTTAGCTTTTTTAAGCAATGCTCTTGCTAGAATAATCCTTTGTTTTTCTCCTCCACTTAAATTATTTAGAGAAGCATTTATAATTGTATTATACCGATTTGGCCTTTTATTTATGATTTCTTCTAATTTGCAAATTTTACATACTTGTTTAAACTTTTCATCTGAAATATTTCTAAAACATATAATATTTTCTCGAATTGTTCCTGTAAAAAGCTTTTCGTTTTGGCCTACATATAGGATATTTTCTCTGATAGCTTTTAAACTATAATCACATTCACTCGTATTATTAAATTCTATATTTCCAGAATAAGTGCCTAAACTTCGATAAATCAGTTTGCATATGGTACTTTTACCACTTCCTGATGGACCACTTAACAAAACTTTTTCTTTGCTCTTTATAGTAAAATTCACTTTATTAATTATTTTATTAAATAAATCATATGAATAAGTTAAATCTTTTACGGTAATAGTAGGCTCTACTATTCGTTTTAAACCGCCTTGTTCTTTTTCTATTTCTACTGCTAAAAATTCACTTAATTTACTGAAAGAGGCTTTTAAATAATTATATTTTGGTACTAAATTGACTAACTCCTTTACAGGATTAAATAAATAGAGAATAACACTATTAAAAGTTACTAAACTTAATAGTTCTAGTTCTCCCTTGTAAATTAAATAAACTCCTAAAGTTGTAATAATAAACAAGCCAATTTCATAAATAAAATTTTTCATTAATTCAATTACATTTAAAATATTAATAAAAGAAAAATTACTCTTTAACATTAGTATCAATTTATTTTCAATTCGATATATAAATTCTCGAATTAAATTTAAATTTTTTATACTAAAATTCATGTCTACATTTTCTATTAATGTTGTGTTAAAATTCGTTGTTGCTTCTATATTTTCTTTTACTTTGTGATAGATTATTTTGCTAAATAAAAGCCCTACTATTAAATAAATAAAAATTACTAAACAAAGAAGAAAAAACAATTTACTATTTATTAAAAATAGTGTTACTATCGCACCTAATATCAAAATCGTATTTAAAATCAATGTAGAAAATATTTCCGAAAATAAGTTTTTAGTATCACTTAATTCATCTATTCTTGTTACTATTTCTCCTGTTGTACGATTTTGAATAAATTTTAAAGGGAGTTTGAATATGTGCTCTAAAAATAAAGAAAATAGTTCGGTGTCTAGATTTTTGTTAAGATAATTGAGGTAATAGGTTTTTATATAGTTTATGATAACTTTAAAAAGAAGTATAATAAAAAAGAAAATTACGATAAATTTAAGAAGTTTTATTTCTTGCCCTTCTTGAATACATGATATGCTTATTTGAAAATAAAAATTTCCCATTATAGTTAGAAGCATTAAGACAATATTCGTTATTATTATTTTTAAAAATAAGTATTTATGCTTCATTAATAATTTTCCAAATAAGCCCACTATGGAAAGCTCTTTTGTGTAGTTTAATATATTGCTACTAGGTGTTATTAATATCAATATATTATCCCAAATATCCAGAAATTCTTGAATTGACATCTTTACTTTTCCTTTTGCTGGATCCATTAAATGAATATATTTTTCGTTTATTTTATATACTACCACAAAATGTTGCAAGCCATTTTTTAACTGAACGTGTGCTATAGCAGGTAAATAAATATTTTCATCTAAAATACTTTCTGCCTTTACACCAACAGCATCAAATCCATAGTTACATAAAGCTTTTATTATATGGAAAGCTGTTGTTCCATTCATATTAGTACAAGTATCATCCCTTACTTTCTCTAATGGAACGTAACCACCATAAAATTTTAAAATAGATTCAATACAGCAAGCGCCACAATCTTTTAAATCACGTTGTTTTACTACTTCTATTTTAGGCATCTAATTTTTTCTCCCTTCACTACTATTTATTACCCTTTTTTTCTTGATTTCCTTTATTTTTTAGCAATATGGGTTCATATTTTAAAGGCACCTCCACCGTTCGACAAATTTTACAATTTTTTTAAGTATACTATACCACTCGAAAGGAGGAATATTATGCAAGATGGCATGTTCATTGCCAAAATTAGATCTCAATATCATTTATCGCAAAAAGAGATGGCTCAAGTATTACATATTACTTTGTCTTCTTATAAACTTTATGAGGCAAATATACGTCCAATGAAAATAGAAGAATTAAATCAAATTAGTAATTATTTTAAAATTTCTTTAAATACTTTATTAGGATTAAGTAAAAATACAAGTGAATTCGGTCCATTTGATCTTGATTTAAAGTACTTAAAGTTTAGTCTTAAATATGTACGAAAAATTCACAGAGTAACTCAACAAGATTTAGCTAAAGAATTTAAAATTTCTATTCCTACTATTCATAGATATGAAAAAAATCCACAACATTTAAAAGTAGATTATTTGCGCTTTTTTGCTACTAAGTTTCATGTATCTGTGGATTATATTTGTGGTAAAACTTTAAAAAAAGAAGTACTCTAAATCATTTTAGTACTTCTTTTAATAAAACTTCATCATCTTTAAATAAGTTATATTTCTTCACTATAAATCTAAATATTACCTTTAATAAAGCAATGCATGGAGTGGCTATGATCATACCTACTATACCAAAATAGTGAGCAAATACCAATAATCCAATCATAATTGTTACAGGATGAAGATGAGTTGTTTTGCTCATTACAATTGGCTGCAAAACATAGTTTTCTAGTAATTGAACCACTACGCATATAATTAAAACAGCAATTCCTGTAATAGTTCCCTGACTAAAGCCTACTATAACCGCAGCGGCTCCACCTATATATGGGCCAATATATGGAATTAAGTCTGTTAGCCCACAGAATAAGCCAAACAATAGTGGTGCATTTAATCCTACTATAGCAAAGCCAATTGTATCTCCTACAAATACCATAAAAGCAACTAATAAGGTACCACTAATCGTTTTTCTTACTTCTTTGCCAATATCGGTAATTAATACTTCAATCTCATATTTATTTTTATTAGGAACTAGTTTTAAAAAGTGCTTTGTAATAGCATCAAAATCAAATAACATATATAAGCCAATTACTAGACTTATTAGGATAGTTCCTAATCCAGATGCTAGACTTCCCAATATTCCTATTAATGATGTAGGTAAAGAATTGGTAAAATGAATTAAATATCCTCCTACTCCATCAAATAAATTATCTTTAAATCCAGTTAGGTCAATTCCACTAATTGATATTTGATTTACAAAATCATCTATAAAAGTACTGAATTTATCTAAGATTGATGGAAGTGTAGCAATTAATTCATTAATTTGAGTATATAAGGTTGGAACTAACATTCTTAAAAAGAAATATATAAATAGTAAGAATACTACATATACAAGTAAACTTCCAACTATTCTTGGAATTCCTTTTTTATTAAGCTTTTTTACCAATGGATTAAATAGCCAAGCAATTACAAAACCAATAAAAAGTGGAGATAAAACTTTAAGGAAAGTTAAAAGAATATTCCAAACATTTAAGTTTTTTAGAATAATTGTACCACATAAGATAATAGCAACTATCATAACAATGTATAATAATTTTAAGATTTTCTTAGTTAATGATACAACTTCGTTTACTTCATTGTTATCTATTTCCTTAAAATTTTTTTTCATATTAAACCCTCATTAATTCTGTTTCTTTTTCTTTAAATATTTCATCTATCTTTTTATTATATTCATTTATTTTATCTTGTATGTCATTTAAAAAAGCTTTTTCTTCATCTTCTGGCAATTCTTGCTTTTTTATATCATTATTAGCATCTTGTCTAATATTTCTTAAAGCTACTTTGGCTTCTTCACATACACTTTTTGCCATTTTAACATATTCTTTTCTTTTTTCTTCTGTAAGCTCAGGCACAGTTAAAATGATCATTTCTCCATTATTTACAGGAGTAATTCCAATATTTGCTTCATTAATTGCCCTTTCTATTTCTTTTAGAGCACCTTTATCAAATGGTTTAATCATTAAACTACGAGCTTCTGGAACTGTTATATTTGCTAGAGATTGAATAGGAGTAGGTACTCCATAATAGCTAGCATTAATTCCATTTAACAAGGCTGGATTTGCTCTACCTGCTCTAATATTTAACAACTTACTTTCTAAGCTTTCTATTGTTTTTTTGAACTTTAATTCTGTTTCGTCCATATTTTTAATATTCCTCCTAAAATTATTTTTTATACTATCATTATACTTAAATTCTCTTTTTTTTACAAGTATAAATCTTATTCGATTGATTCGATATAATTTAGAAAATTAACTACATTTTTTGATTTTACCTCTCCTGGTAATCCTCCTAAAAATTGGTTATTTCTAAAAGCTAAAATTACAGGTGTAAAATTTATATAGTTAGATATATCAGGATAGTTCATAGGTAAGTCTTGATATAAAGTAGTATTATCAATTTCGTCTTTTTCTAGATAATAGAAATTTAGAGAATCTATCTTTTCTATACTCCTTAAAATCGTGCTTACTTTTTTAGTTGCATCTTCTGTCGATCTTCCTATAAATATGAAAGTTGTTCCTTCTTTATTTAGGATATTTTCTAATTCTTCAGTGGAAATTTGTTTAGCATATGAAATATCAAATTCATAATTTTCTTCAACGCTTTCTTGTTCTGTTTGGCTTTCATCTTGATCTTTTTCTTTTGATAAAAAACTATAAATTACAAATATTGACATTCCTATAATAATCGTCAATAAACAAGTAATTATGAATCTTTTCATTTTAAATATTCCTTAAACATTGATTTAAACAAGTTATATTTTGCTCCTGTTTTATACTCATTCCAATATGTTTCTGGAGTTAAATTCCCACGAACAAATGCTGTTTCATTATCAAATGCTATTACTTTACCGTCTTTTACAATTACTAGGGTTGGAGCATATATTTCTTTAGTTCCATCATCTAATGTGATTAAATAATTGGATAAATTTAGAACAATACTTTGGTAAGTTGCATTATGATTCATACGATCTTCATAAAAATCATAGTATAATATTTCTTTTATGCCTGAATCTTTTGCAGCTTCATTTAAAATATTGGCATAATAGCCACTCCAAGTGTTTTGGGGATACCCCATAAAAATAACAGCACTTTTTTTTAAATTGGTTGCTATTTCAACTGCATTTACATATTTAAAAACATTATCTTTATTTACATTTGCATAATCTTGATCAAATTTTTCATTATCTACTTCTACTTCTTTATTAAAATCTTTTGTCCCTATAAGAATAAATCCTACTATAATTCCTATAAACAATAAGCCTTGTAAAATTCTTTTTATCTTTTTTTTCATGTTTTTCACCACACTTTTATTATAGCATCTTCATTCTATAAAATTAAGAAAAAACCTTTTATTCTGTTAAATAAATGTATAGAAAAAGAAAAACTCTTTTATTAAAGAGCTTTACTTTATTTGATTCATTACTTCTTCAGCAAAGTTTTCATTTCTTTTTTCCATTCCTTCGCCTACTTCATAACGAATCATCTTTTTAATTTCACCATTATTTTGGGCTACATAATCTTTTACACTTATGTCTCCATCTTTTATAAATGGTTGTTCAGCTAGACAAATTTCTTTATAGAATTTTTTAATTCTTCCTTCTACCATTTTTTCGGCAATATCAGCTGGTTTTCCTTCAGAAATAGCAAGTTCTTTTTGAACTTTTCTTTCATTTTCAAGAACTTCTTCAGACACATCTTCTTTAAAAACATAGCTTGGGCGCATTGCTGCTGATTGCATAGCAACGTCTTTAGCAACGCTTTCATTTGCCCCTTTTAATACTGTTAATACTGCTATTTTACCACCCATGTGTAAATATGAGCCAAATACTTCATCATCATTTTTTTCTACTACTTCAATACGGCGAAGTGATAATTTTTCACCACTTTTTGCTGTTTTAGCTATTATTAAGTCTTCAATTGTTCCTTCTGCTGTATTTATTTTTAATGCTTCATCTAAGTTTTTGGCATTACTGTTTAAAATAGCATACCCAATTGTATCAATCATACTAGTAAATTCTTCATTTTTACTTACAAAGTCTGTTTCACTATTTACTTCTAAAATTACAGCTTTATTTCCCTTTATGTAAATATTCGCAAGACCTTCAGCAGCAATACGAGATTCTTTTTTAGCACTTTTGGCTATTCCTTTTTCTCTTAACCAATCAATACTTGCGGTAATATCTCCATTACATTCATTTAAAGCTTTTTTGCAATCCATCATTCCAGCTCCCGTTTTTTCACGAAGCTCTTTTACCATTGCAGCAGTAATCTCCATAACATTTCCTCCTTAGCTATTTTAATACACTTATTAATTCATCTTTTTTCATGGTACTATAACCTTTTATACCACGTGTTTTAGCGATAGTTTTTAACTCTGTTAAAGTCATATCTTCTATATTTTTTTCACTAGTTTCAGTTATTTCTTCTTTTTCTTCTATATTTTCACTAGTTTCTGATGTTTCTTTAACTTTTTTTTCTTCTTCCTTAATTAATTCATCCATTTTAATCTCTTTTGTTGATTTTTTATCTTCTTCTGTTACATAATCTATTAATTCTAAATTGCGTGATTCACAAATTGCATTATTAAGTACACCAAGAATTACTTTAACACTTCTAACTGCATCATCATTGCCTGGAATTACAAAATCAACATCATCAGGATCACAATTAGTATCTACAATACCAAATACAGGTATTCTAAGTTTTCTTGCCTCTCTGATTGCATTAATTTCTTTTTTAGGATCTACTATAATTAAAGCATTTGGAAGTTTATTCATTTCTCGAATACCGCATAAAATTTTATTTAATTTTTCGTATTCTTTTTTAAGTCCAATTACTTCTTTCTTTGGTAAAACTTCAAATTTACCATCACGTTCCATATTTTCAATTTCTTCTAGTCTTTTTACTCTTCTTCTAATTGTTCTAAAATTAGTTAAAGTACCACCTAACCATCTTTCAGTTACATAGTAAGACTTACTTCTTTCTGCTTCCTCTTTGGCAGCTTCTTGTGCTTGTTTTTTAGTTCCAACAAATAAGAAAGTTCCTCCGTTATCAGCAATTTTTTTAATTTCAACATATGCTTCTTCAAGAAGTTTTGTTGTTTTCTCAAGATCGATAATATAAATATCTTCTCTTGCTCCAAAAATGTATTCTTTCATCTTTGGATTCCATCTTTTTGTTTGATGTCCAAAATGAACACCTGCTTCTAATAAATAACTCATAGAAACAACGGCCATAAAAAGCACCATCCTTTCGTTTTTTACCCTCTTAATATTGTCAAACATGATACACCACCACTCTTCGCGGCACTAGGCATATCACTAAATATTAATGTGTATTTGCAATTTATTTGCCAATAGTATTTTACTATACATTATATAAAAAAACAAGTAAATATTTACTTGATTGATCTAAAACTTTATTCATGAAACATCATTTTATCAATTGTATCTATATCAAAGCTATTTTCATATATATCTAAAATTCTGCTTACCAAGCGTGCTTCCTTTTTTTCTTCATCTGTTCCTGTTGTTGCTTGAGCACCATAAATTTCGTAACTCATAAAATTATTTTTACTTAGTTTTCCTAATTTAAATTCTTTTTTTATCAAATTAATTCCTTTTTCATAATTTTTTAGTAATCTTGCAAAAGCTTTATCAGGGTCAATAAATACTGCATAACCATATTTGTTAGCGCCAATTGCAAAATCTGGACTAATTGAGATAAACTCTTCAATATTTACATCCCCTTTTATATTACTAGTATTTGGAATATAAAATTGGGTAAAAGCATGGTCTTTACTATACTTAGGTTTATTTATTTTCCATATTAAAAATACAGTGCTAAATAATATAATTAAAATCATACTTATTATTAATATAATTTTGATTCTTTTTTTCTTATACTCCTTATTTATTAGCTTATTCATTTCATCATCACTTTCCCACTTACTTTTATTATAGGTCATATTTTTTTCCTTTGCAAGCAACTTATGGTAGAGTTTACAATTCGTTTTGTGATACAATTAATTTGTGATGAAGACATGAAAAAAGTTTTAATTAAATTCATTCGTTTATACCAATCTATTCCTGGAGATTTCCATAATCATTGCCGTTATTATCCTACTTGTAGTAACTATGCAATTGAAGCTTTAGAAGTTCATGGCTTTTTTAAGGGGAGCTTGTTAATGATTAAAAGAATCTTAAAATGTAATCCATTTTCTAAAGGTGGAATTGATTTTGTGCCTCCTAAGAAAAAATAAAGTTTATATTAAAATAGGTATATGTTTAAACAAGAACATAAGAATTAATTTACGTTAATTCGTAAAACCTCATGGTTTGTTTTTTATCTAAGGCACTTTTATCCACCATAAGCCATACTTTCGAGAGTTGTTCCCATACTTCTTTTATATTTTAATTTTAATCTTAATTAGCTAGTTACACTTATATTTGTGCACTCTTATGATTTCACTAAATATAGCATCTGTAATCTCTTTTCTTAATGTATAGATACATCACTTACTTAAAGAATACATGGATTTCCTATAAAATAAAAAATCCCGCAAATACGGGATAAAACACTTAAATGGCGGAGTAGAGAGGATTTGAACCTCCGCGCCAGCATTCGCCGACCTAGATCCTTAGCAGGGACCCCTCTTCAGCCTCTTGAGTACTACTCCATCAATTTATAAGTACTATTTAATATTACACTAAAATCATATTGAAGTCAATCATTTTTTAGTATTTTCTTTTAGATTAGAATAAAACTATTCATTGCTTTCGTTACTTATCATTTGACTATCCTTTATTATTTTCTAATTACCAAAATATCTTAGCAATTTTTTGCTATTTTATTTTTAGTAAAAATTTATTCAAGTATTTTTATTATGCGCTTTGCATTTTTTGAGTCTAACGTATAAAACGAATCCCCTTTTTCTAGTCCAACATAAGGATAATAAAAAATATTTACTAAAAAATTTCCATTCGCATCAAAAGTATGAATTACGGTACCTGCACCCATCATATTTGTTTTTCCATTCGATATATTTGATGTAGTAATTAAGGAAATAATTTCATTAACTTCATCTTCATCAGAAATTGATTTTATCATTGTATCTTCAGAGCAAAAATTATAAGGATTATGTACATCATAGCGACATATGATCATTGTTTTGCTATCCTCTAATAATTCCTTTAAAGTATCTAAAGAATAATAAACTTTGAGTTCTTTGGGAAAAATAAATTTTAAAAGAGCAAAACTTGCTATGGCTATTCCCAAAATAATGAATATTTTTTTCATTTGTGCCACCATAATAATTCGTATCTAGTAATTTCTAATTATCTTTCTACACTATCTTGTTTTAATAGTATCATATTTGATAAAAAAAAGATAGTATTTGTTAGGAACTATTGAACAAAGATTGTCATCAATCTCTTTTGATCCTTTTTTCTATTTGCATTTATTTGTTTCATATCATTAATTTTCTCTAAATTCACATTAACCTTGCACATTATTTAAGATATATCATAATATTTTAGCTTTTGAATATGTGATTTTATTTATATTTCGTATAGAAATGCTCAATTATACCAATAATAATTTTAGGTGGAATATATGGAAAATAAAATCGTGAAAAGAATTCAAGAAGAATTTCAAAATACTCCCGATTTAATTATTAAAAAAGTTAAAATATCACTATTTGATACTGTTTATATTCTTTATTTAGAGACAGTCAGTTCTAGTGATAAAGTAAATGAGTATATCTTAAAAAATTTAAGTAATTTTAGCAGTTTTAAAAATACTAAAAATATGGGTATTGAAAGTATATTACCTAGTCCTAATACAAAAGAAATTAAAAATATTGATGAAATAGAATATTTTATTACAAATGGATTTACTATTATTGTTCATAAAAATACTATTTTAGCCATTGAAACAAGAGCAGACATTAATAGAGGGATTCCAACTCCTTCAACAGAAGCTGCGCCAAATGGGCCAAAAGATGCCTTTACAGAAAATTATCAGATTAATCTTGGACTTATTAAAAAAAGATTAAAATCCAGTATGTTAAAAACAGAAGAATTTACTTTAGGTAGGAAAACCCTAACTAAGGTGGGCTTATTATATTTTCAAGATATTACTGAGGAAGAAACAATTCAATTAATTCGTGAGAAATTAGCCAAAATTGATATTGATGGTATTTTAGATTCTAGTAGTATTGGACAATTAATTACAGATGAAGAAAAAACTCATTTTCCTACTTATCAAGTTACAGAACGACCTGATTTTGTAGCTAAAGCTCTATTAGAAGGAAAAATTGTTTTAGTAGTAGATACCTCTCCTTTTGCAGTAATTTTACCTGCTTTCTTTATTGATTTTATCAATCCTGGAATTGATAATTATCATAAAAGTAAAAATATTAATTTTCTTAAAGTTGTACGTTTTGCCTGTTTTTTCTTATCTATGACTGTACCAGCGATTTATATTGCTCTAATAAATTATAACCAGGAAACTATTCCTACAAAACTATTGGTTAGTTTTAGTATTCAAAGAGATGGAGTTCCTTTCCCTTCTATTATTGAAGTTTTAATTATGTTGTTTGTTTGTGAAATGTTAAGAGAAAGCGATCTTCGATTTCCTAATACTTATGGAAGCGCCATTTCTATTTTAGGAGCTTTAGTCTTAGGTGATGCAGCCGTATCGGCAGGTATTGTTTCCCCTATTACAATCATTATTATTGCTCTCACTTTTATGGCAAGTTTAATTTTTACTGAGATTGAAGTATCTAATGCTTTACGTAATTTACGATTTATCTTTTTATTTGCTGCGGCTATTTATGGAATATTAGGTTTAGTATTTGCCACATTTTATTTTCTAATACGTATTAATAAAATTCATTCTTTTGGAAAGCCTTATTTTTATCCACTAGTGCCTTTTGATAAAACTTATTTTTTTAAAACGGCACTGAAAACTCCTTTAAGAAAAGATAAATATCGCAGTGATCTCTTAGCTAGAAAAAATAAAACAAAACAAGGAGAAAATATATGAAGAAAATAATTTTAATTTTATTAATTCCTTTATTTTTAGGAGGATGCTATGACTATAATCAATTAGATGACTTAGCTATCATTTCAGGAATTGCAATTGATTATAAAGATCAACAATTTGAAGTTACATTTGAAATTATCAGCACTAAAAAAGAAGGTGAAACTTCTGCATCTAATAGTACTTACTTGGTTAGTTCTAAAGGAGAAAATTTAGTTTATGCTTTTACTAAAGCTGCTAATCAAATGGATAAAATTCCTTATTTTGAACATGTAGAAATAATTATATTTAGTGAAAATATTGCTCGCTACCATTTAAAAGATTGTGTAGATTACCTAATTCGTAGTGAACGACTTAGAAATGAGTTTTATGCTACCATTGCTTGGGGAGATGCTAAAGATTTAATCAGTGCTTCATCAAAAGAGCATCCCATTGTTAGTTCTTTTTTAGTACAACTATTAGAGTATAATTTAGAAACTTATAATTCTGCTTATTATACCCCCTTTACTAAAACTTTAAATAGTATTTTAAGTGAAGGAGAAGATGCTATGCTTCCTATTTTCCAAGTTCATGATAAAGAAATTGAATTAATGGGTTTAGGTGCTTTTAGGGATTATGAATTAGTTACCTCTTTTAATGTTGAAGAGACTAGTATTATTAATATGTTAAATAATTTTAATGTAGAATCTATTCATTTTAAGATGACTTGTGATGATGATCATGATATTGTGATCGCTGATTATAAAAGTGATTTTAAAATCGAGCCAAGAAAGGATCGAATCATAGTTAACGGAACTATTAATGCTAGAATTAGTGAAAATAATTGCCAATATGATTTAAAAGATTCTGATACTTATACTAAACTAGAAAAAGAATTTACTGAGGTGATTGAAAAGAAAATTGATCAGGTTTTAAAAAAACTTCAAGACTCACAATCTAATTTATTAAAGATTGGAAAAAGCTATTATAATAAATATCGGATAAAAGATTTCTTTAAATGGACAAAGCAAGATATTTCTTATGATATTGATTTAAAAATTAATAAGAAAGGATTAACTTTTGAGGTGAAATCATGAAAAAAGAAAATGCAACAATCTTATTTTTTCTCACTAGAAGTTTATTTTTTGGTTTTGGAATTTCTTTAATATGTAAATATACTAATAAAGATACATATATTGGGGCTATTATAGGATCTATTCTAGGTTTATTTATTATTTTAGGATATCGATATATTATAAAAAGCAAAAAGGATAAATCTTTATCACAAATTTTACAAGAAAGCAAAATTATTGGAAAAATTGCCCAATTATTCATTCTTCTTGCTAGTATCTGTTTACTACTCTATACTTTACTTATATATGAAATTTTTGTTTCTAGTTTTTTACTTACTAATACTCCTATATTTATGATTCTTGCTCCTTGGATTTTGCTACTTATTTATTGTGCTTGGGGTGGATTAGATTTAATTCATAAACTTGCTTGTTCAGTATTTCCTATTGGATTAGTGCTATCTATATTATCAATTATTAGTATCATTGGCAATTTTGATACTTATAATTTTTTACCTATTCTAACTGCTTCACCTTCTAATCTTCTTATTTGTATTATTTCTTTTGCAGGAATTAGTTCTTTTCCAGGAATTTTAACTTTGCATTTTAATAGTCAAGTTAAAAATTACGTTAAATTTTATTTATTAGCAGTATTTTTAATTATTTTAGCTATTCTTTGTATTAATGGTGTTTTTGGAGAAGTTTTAGTAAATGTTTTTCGCTTCCCTGAATATATGGTTTTAAAACAAGTTATAATGCTTAATTTTATTGAAAAAGTAGAAAATATTTTATCTATAGCTTGGGCATTTGATTTGTTTATTACTTCTGCTTTTAGTATTTATTCTATTAAAATGCTTGTTCCTAAAAAACATAGTTCTTGGAGTACAATTGCTATTATTATTCTGTTAGCTTTTATGATTATTTGCGTTTTTGATTTTAATTATATTTATGAGTTAGCTGCTTATTATGCTCTTCCTTTTATCTCTTTGGGATTTTCTATTATTATAATTTTGTTATTTTTCTATATATTCAATAAAAAGAAAACTTAATTTAATCATCTACTATATAGTATACATCTGGAAATATATATTTATCTTTTTTATTTAAAGCATATAAAAATACTTCAATATTAAGTTTTTTCAAACTATTTATCATATGATTAGTTGCTACATCATAAAGTATACCTATAAAATTATAATGATACTCTGAGGTACTGTTTAAAATATAATTTAATATGCCAACTTTAAAGGTTGGTTTTTTAAATTTTTTTATAACGCTATTAAAAAAAGACATGACATATATTTTTTTATTTTTATATTTATTTAATAATATTGTAAACTTTTCTATATTTATATTAATATCTTTAATCTCTATCAAAATAATTTTATCTGTCTCTAATTTTAAAACATCTATTAATTTTATGATACCTTTTTTCTTTAATTCTTTATATGTCATATTCCATATAAACTTACCGTTTATTAAAGGATCGTGATGAACTACAAAAATATCATCTTTGCTTGTATATACATCTAATTCAAATCCAGCATATTTTGGGCTTTTTATTGCTTCTGAAAAGGCTTTTAAAGTATTTTCTTTTATTCCTTCTTTTACTAATCCTCTATGGGCAATTAACATAAAAACCACCATTAAAATATATTTATGGTGGTTTGTTTTTATTCAACACTAACAACTATATAAGGGCTTGATGCTGTACCATTTCCAATCACTTTTACAGTTGATTTTAAATTAATAACTGGTCTTATGCTTCCATATGGATTATTTGAATGATTATCCACTATAGCTCCAGTTGATCCAAGCATCCATGTTCTTAAACCATAGATTCCTGTAGTCTCATTTTTTGTGGGACTTATTGTCCAACTTTCAAGACCTGTATTTAAATAATTATAAGAGTTGTAAGTATTAAATACCAATCCTGCATAAGCTCCTTCGTCTACACTTATTAATCCGATTGGATATGTTAAAGCTCCGTTTCCTTTTTGAGTATCTTGAACAGTAAAATTATCCTCTTTATTTGAGCATTTTAAACTTGGATTATGATTTATATAATTGCGAATCGTTGATTCATAGATTACATCTGTTTTTCCAATTCCTTCTAATTTATTTTGCAAAGTAGAATCATATCCAGTTCGATCATTACAAAATCCTGCATCAGATAGGTATGTAGTATAATTTAATAAATTATTATAGTACCATATATCTATCGTGGATTTTATTTGACTATCATATTTATAACCGTGAGCTTTCCCTAGTTGATACATATATCCAACATATTCAGCCATTCCAAAATTAGAACTAAATGGATTATTTAAAGAAGTTGTGATTCCTGTATCAACACTATAATAACTAATGCTTCCTTTTGTAGGATCTATTTTATCTTTTTCACCAGTATATATTAAACGAATGGATCCATCTCCATTAATTCTTATAATCCTCCAATAAAAACCTGCAAAGTATAGCCAATTATTATCTACAGCTCCTCTAAAGTAATATGTTGTCCCATCATTATCTATAGTGCTATATACCCCTTTATCTGTTAAGTCTTGTTCAAGTGTTTTCATGGACATTTTTACATAAATTGCACTTGACTCAGCATCTGTAACATAATAAACATTTGTTAGACTTGTTGTTGGGACTGTATTATCACCAGACCAATATGGAGAAGAAATATATTTTCCTATCAATTCTTTATAGATATCGTGATATCGTGCAATTTTCGGATCATTTAAACTATATAATCCTGTTTTTTCATCAAAGCTATAAGAATCAGCATAAGCTACGTATGTCATTATAGTAGCATCCGAAGAGCCAACATTTGAATTTGTAACTCCTTGATCTATTGCTTTAATAAAAGTAGGAGATATTTTAGAAAAGTCTGGTTCGCTTTTGGAAGTAATATATTCTATTCCACCATTATTTGCTAAGATTTTATCTTTTAAATTAGATGCTTTTTCTTGAAGATTAAAGTAAAAATAACATTTTGTTTTTTGCGTTACATTACTTATAGTAAGAGAACCATTTTCATATTTCATTTTGACAGATGAATCCTTATTGTCATTTGTCTGGCAATAACTTTTTTCCTCATTTATATAGTAGCCCGATAATGGAATTTTATTTTCGCTCACATAATTTCCTTCTTCATTCTCAATATATATAGCTAAAGTATTAAAATCTGGAACCTTATAATTAATCGTTCCATTTACTAGTGGGATAGATTCTGTATTTTTATATTTTGCTTTAGTAAACGTAAGTATTATGGCACTAATTATTGCTATTACTAGTAATACAATCACCATATTTCTTTTTAAATAGCTTCTCTTTAAAGTTTCTATTTCCATATTATTGCTCCTAACATGATGCTAGGCTTCATTTTAAATAATATTAAAATAATCTATCATATATCTATGATAATTTTCCTAGCTTATAGTTAAATTATAAATATAGCTAGATTAAAAGTCAAGAAAAAGTTTTGCATTTTGCACATGTAGTTATATTTAATGTACATAAATGAGAAAATTTGTATGGTGATTAATATATGCATTATAAGCTTAATTTGAGAGATATCAGAGAAAAAAATCATTTAAGTCAAAAAGAGGTTGCTAATATTATCAATATTGATAGAACACTTTATACTAAATATGAAAATGGTTATGAATTAATTCCTATTAAGCATTTAATTTGTTTTAGTAATTATTTTAATTCTTCTATAGACTATATTTTTGATTTAAATTTTTCTTCTCATTTAAAAGCAGACTTTAATAAAAGTATCAATTTATCCATCATTGGATCTAGATTAAAAGAATTCCGTAAAGAACATCATCTAACGCAAAAAAAATTAGCAGAAGTTTTAAATACGAATAAATCTGTAATTTGCAATTATGAAAAAGGAAGATATTTAATTGCTACTCCCTTTTTATACCAGCTTTGTTATCAATATCATGTTTCTGCTGATTATCTTTTAGATAGAATTGATAAACCACAAAATTAATTTTTTATTAGTTTTTAAATTCATAATATAGTGAAATCATATTTTGATTAATTTTTTTTGATAAATTATTTTTAATACAAATTTATGGCAAATTAAAACAGGAAATTATCTCCTGTCTTAAATATCTAATCTCAAAACGATATCACTATCTGGAAATGATACACATGGATGAATATAATCATTTTCTGCTTCGGCTTTTTTTAGGGAAGAACCAATCATTTTTATTTTTCCTTCTAATAAAATACTTCGACAATAGCCACATTCTCCTACTCGACATAAAGAAGGTGCATTGATTCCAGCTTTTTCCATAGCAACTAAGAGAGTTTCATCAGTTTGACACGGTATTTCCTTTATTTGATTTTTCATTATCACTTTTAACTTATATGATTTTTTCTCATCTGGTTCATATTCCACAAAGAAATTTTCATAATGAACTGATTTCCTTGGAATATTAAATTCATTTAATATTTCGTTCATACTGCGATATAGTTCTTTAGGTCCACACATTAGAATAGTATTAAATTCTTTCATGTACGGCTCTAGCATTTCTTTTGATAAATGACCGTGCAAATATCCTTCTTTTTCTTCTCTAGTTAAAGTTATAATGAATTTTACTAATTTGCTTTTTTTATTTATTTCTTCTATTTCCTTTTTAAA
This sequence comes from uncultured Mycoplasmatota bacterium, assembly GCA_900549285.1. Classification (GTDB taxonomy): domain Bacteria; phylum Bacillota_I; class Bacilli_A; order RF39; family UBA660; genus Caccenecus. Next base: position 16,640 of record URNW01000001.1, on the reverse strand, counting down.
AATAATGTCATCATATGTTTTTACACTATAAAATACAGTTAAATTACAAGCATATACTCCTTCTATTATTGCATGAGCTAAAGACATAAATGGAGTTATCCCACTTCCTCCTGCAATGGCAATTACATTCTCTTCATCTCTTATAGGATTATAGCCAAATTCTCCTGCTGGTCTACTAATATCAAAATGATCTCCTACTTTTACTTTATCTAACATATAATTACTTACTAAACCATCTTTGACTCTTTTTATGGTTATTTGATACATATCTTTATTTGCTAAACTTGGAGCAGAACTTACCGAGTATGCCCGTGTAACGGTTGATGAATCAATAGGAACATGAATAGTAATATATTGTCCTGCTTTAAAAGGTGCCAAATTAGGAGTAGATGAGTTTTTATCAGAAGTTAAAGTAAAAGTTTTTACATCAGGGGCTTCATCTACAATATTTGTTACAATTACGTGATATATATCTTGAATTTTAGATACTTCTTTATCTATGTAAGTATCTTCTATATTTTTCTTACTAGAGCTTTCAATTATATCTTTTCGTTCTTTTTTTATTTTTGCAATTTTTTCTGTTGCTTCCATTTAATCTTCCTTTCTTTCTTCTTCTAATAATTTTTCGGTTATATAAAATCCACTATAAAAAGCATTATCTACCCCACTTCCAAAGATCGAGCTTCCACCAACAAAACTTAAATTAGGAATTTTCTCTTCTTCATATGATAAAAGGCGATCAATACTATTGTCATAGCCTAGTCGCATTGGTCCATATATACATCCATTTATATTATTTGTAAACCGTTCAAATGTCAAGGGAGATGCTATTTCTATTTCTTCAATATATTCTTTTATATCTACATTAAAAGTAGATTCAAATTCTTCAATTAATTCATTGGCAAGCATTTCTTTTGTTGAATAATAATTACTTTTATTTACTGTATTCCATACATCTTTATAATATAAAGTTTTTAGAACTAATATTGTTGTATTTTTGGGACTTACAGAATCATTTACAATATTAGGCACAATTGCTTCTATAGTATGATGAGTTAATTTTTGCATACTTTTAATATTAATCTCACTATTTAGATTATCAAATTCATAATAACGATAATTATATAGTTTTAAATCTTGATATGATTTATTTAATCCTAAATAGACAACTAATCCATTCATAGAAAGAGTTCTAGCATTTTCTTTTTGCTTACAAAAATTACTAGCATCTTTAATTAAATCTTTATATACATATCGTTCTGATAAATTGCAGATTACTTTCTTGGCAAAATACTTTGTTCCATCTTTTAAAATAACTTCTTTTTTATCTTTTGTATCAACAATTTGCTGTACATATGAGCGATAATATATTTTTCCCCCTAATTCTTCATATCTTTTTACTATTTGCAAAATAAAAGCAAGATTTTTATTTTTAAGTGCTACTGGCCTTTTAAAAATATATTTATACATAAATTCAGCAAAATCAATAAAATTTAATTTATGAAGAGGACTTCCTATTTCAATCCAAATATATCCTAATATATGGATGGTTTCATTTGGGAGATTTAAATCAACTAATGCTTCATATGCACTTTTATCTAAATATTTGATAAAGTTAGGAAAGTCTCTTTCAATATTTTTCCTTCCTTTTTTTATAGCGGTTAAAGCTTCATGGATTTCTTTTAGTACTGGTAATAAGCTTCTAAAAGTACTCATTGATCCACTATGCAATTCCTCTAATTGTAAAATCCAATCGTCTATCTCTCCTTTGATCGTTTCATCAAAATGATTTTTAGGGCTTTTTATTTTAATATTATATGGTATTGGTAGTGTTTCTATTGCTAAGCCATATTTTTTAAATATTCTTTGTAATGAACCTATATGTTCTTCATTACCATAATCCATTAAATCATATAAAGAAACATCAAATTCAAATCTTCCTCTTTTAAATGTTGTTACATATCCCCCAGGTAAACTATTTTTTTCTAATATTAATACCTTTTTATTATTTAAAGCAAGATTTAGGCCTGCACTAAGTCCTCCAACTCCTGCTCCTACAATAATATAATCATAATCCATATTGATCCCTTCCTTCAAAATCAAACTCAAATTCTGTAATTTCTTTCATATCTATGCCATTTTCTTTAATATATTTTTTATGTTTAGCTAACATAATATCACAATAATCATTTAGTTTGATCGCTTCTATAGAATTGATTTTCAAATGTTTAATTGCTAACTTTACTAAATTATATCGATCTATCTTATTTAATACTCGCATATCAAAGGAAGTTGTAATGGCTCCTTCTTCTATATATCCTCTTACATGTAAATTGTTATTTGCTCTTTTATAAGTAAGCTCGTGTATTAGATTTGGATAGCCGTGAAAAGCAAATATAATAGGTTTATCTTTGGTAAATAATTTATCATATTCTAAATCACTTAGACCATGGGGATGATCCTCTTCGGAAACTAAGCGCATTAAATCTATTACATTTACTACTCTTACCTTGATATTAGGTATATGTTTTCGTAACAAAACAGAAGCTGCTAAAATTTCTAAATTGGGAGTATCTCCCGCACTAGCTAATACTATATCGGGATTTCCTTTATCATTACTTGCAAAATCAAGAATTCCAACTCCTTTTTTACAATGGGCAATTGCTGCAGTTTGATCTAGCCATTGATAAGATAAATGTTTACTTGCAACAACAACATTGATATAGTTTTTTGTCCGTATAATATGATCAAATGTAGAAAGCAAGGTATTGGCATCTATCGGCAAATAAATCCGAACGATTTCTGGTTTCTTTGTAACTATATGATTTAAAAAACCTGGATCTTGATGAGTATATCCATTATGATCTTGTTGCCATACATGACTAGATAAAATAATATTTAAACTAGATATAGGAGATCGCCATGGAAGTTCTTTGCTTATTTTTAGCCATTTAGCATGTTGAGATACCATAGAATCAATAATGCGACTAAACGATTCATAAGTATGAATCATTCCATGCCTTCCTGTTAACAAATAGCCTTCAAGCATTCCTTCACAGGCATGTTCTGATAAGATCGTATCAATGATTTCGCCATCTGTATTTAAATATTCATCTGTTTTTAGAGTCTCTCCGTTCCATTTTCGATTTGTTACTTCAAAAACATGACTTAGGCGATTACTTAATGCTTCATCAGGGCCAAAAATACGGTAATTATTAGGATTTAATTTAATAATATCACGGATAAAAAGAGATAATATTGTCATATCACTTTCTTTTATTTTTCCTGGTGTTTTTACATCTATTGTATAATTACGAAAATCAGGAATATTTAATTCTTTTAATAATAATCCCCCATTAGCATGAACATTTGCTCCCATTCTCAGTTCTTTTTTAGGAATCAGTTCTTGTAATCCTTTTTTTAAGGCCCCTGTTTCATCAAATAATTCCCATGGTCGATATCTTTTTAACCATTCTTCTAATATTTCTAAATTTTCTTTATGATCTTGATCCACTATTACGGGTACTTGATGAGCTCTAAATGTTCCTTCAATTATTTTTTCATCAACAATTTTAGGCCCCGTCCATCCTTTGGGTGTTTTTAAAATAATCATAGGCCAAAATGGTCGAGTTACATTTGATTGAGCTTGAGCTTGTTTTTTTATTTCTTGAATTTTTAAAACTATGCTGTCTAAAACGGTAGCCATTCTTTCATGAATTTGAGAAACATTTTCATATTCGACAAAAAATGGTTCCCATCCCATTCCTTCAAAATACATAGTTAATTCTTCTTTACTGATACGTGCTAAAATTGTTGGATTGGCAATTTTATATCCATTTAAATGTAAAATTGGTAACACTACCCCATCTGTTAAAGGATTTAAAAATTTATTTAACTGCCAACTAGTAGCTAGAGGACCTGTTTCAGCTTCACCATCTCCAATTATACAAGCAGCCCAAAGATTTGGATTATCTAAAACAGCCCCAAAAGCGTGAGAAAGACTATAGCCTAATTCTCCGCCTTCATTAATACTTCCAGGAACTTCAGGAGCTACATGGCTTGAAGTTCCTCCTGGAAAACTAAATCTTTTCATGAGCTTTTTTAAGCCTTCTTCATCATAAGTTATTTCGGGATAAATTTCACTATAAGTTCCTTCTAAATAAACATTGGAATAGGCAGCTCCACCACCATGTCCAGGACCTGAAATGAAAATCATATTTAAATTATTTTTTTTTATAATTCGATTCAAATGAACATAACAAAAATTTTGACCAGGAGTGGTGCCCCAATGCCCTACTAATTTATTTTTGATATGCTCTAATTTTAATGGCTCTTTTAATAGAGGATTTTCTTTTAAATAAAGTTCCCCTGCTGCTAAATAATTAGCCGCTCTAAAATAGGCATCTATTTTTTCTAATTCTAATGAATTTAATGTTCTTTTCATGTTATCACACTACCCTATTATTTATTATAACAAATTAGATATAAAAAAACCATATTAACTTATGGTTTCTTGTCAATTATTAAGTAAACTAGAAAAAGTGTATTTAGTAAAATAAAAAGCCCGTCGATACGGGCTAAAATTCTAATTGGTGGAGAATGTGGGACTCGAACCCGCGACCCTCACGGTGCAAGCGTGATGCTCTAGCCAACTGAGCTAATTCCCCAAAGAACATAACTATCTTATCATATGAGATAGCTAAAATCAAGAGTTTTTTCTTAAAAAATTAATTTTTTATCTTAACTAATCCTTTTTCAATTTCTTCCAAAGCTCTTCCTAGTTCCTTTTTATTAATATATTCATTCTCTTTCATTTGAAAATGTCTATTTTCCAGCATCTGTTTACTTCTTTTTGATGCAACATGGACTAAGATATACTTTGAATCTACAATATTTAGTAGCTTATCTATCGAAGGATATAACATATTCACCGCTCCCTTTTATATTATTATCATACTAAATATTTACATAATTATGAAGATATTTTGTAAATTATTGACATAAATTTTACGCTTTTAAAATAAACGCATTTGTCCATCTATTTCTTCATTTTTTCGTGCTCTTAGTTCTTCTAAGTGAAAATATTCAGGATCTTCTTCGTTTAATTCTCTTTTTTGGAAACATTTCATTGCTTCTTTTTTCTCTATTTCTAATTTTCTAACATTTTCATATTCTTCTAAAGTAGAAATTAACATTCCTAAATCATATAATCCTTTATAATTTATCTTTTTCTTACTATTTGTGGTTCTAAAGCAAATTTTATCTACAAATTGTCTTACTACATCATAAAATTTATAATCAGCATAAGGATTCTGCAAATAGCCTCTAAATGAATATATTTCACTAAATACATTTTTATAATTATTATAACGACTTATAACTGCTTTTAAAAAACCTGGCTTTTTAGAATATTTATAAATTATGTCTTCTAAGTTTTTGAAATTTAAAAATTTAGCATCTTTTAAATATGGAATTTTTATAAAGTGATTATATTCTCTATAATAAGTAATAATTAAATCACTGCCTATATCTTTAAGTTTTAATAATCCCTGACTTTGTAGAAAAGCTTTTAATTGTGCTTCGTTTTCAAAAGTTGTTGTAAAAGTACATAAAGCTTGTAAATTATTATTTTCTGCTAATTTTGGATTTAGTGCCGTTAAGTCTATTTTATAAAATCTTAGGGCATTTTTAAAGGATTGCCCTTTATCTACTGCTAAAAAATATTTCATAATTATCCCTCTTTGCTTATTATACACATTTTTTTATATATAATCAATTAATAACGTTTTTAGTAAAGCTCTATTTTTACTATTATTCGTTAAATCTGCCACTTTTAAGAGAAACTTAATATCTATTATTTGATTTTTTAAAAATATTTCAATCACATTTTTCAAAAAAACTTCTTCATCAAATACTAACTTATTAAAACTAGAACTTTGCTTTAAAATTAATTGAATTTCACTTAATATTTGATTATTTGTTTTCTTTTTTAAAATTAAATTATTTAGATATTGATTAATTCCACTATGAATATTAAATACATTAAAAAAATCATCTTTGATTATTTGGACATTTTCATAGGGTAATAACTTTAAAATGCTAAATAATTTTGTAATAGAATTTACTTTTAATACTTCTATTAAAAAATCATGAGTTAAAGGCGAAAAATTTATGTCTTTACTCTTTTTTTTTAAATCATATCGCTTCATGATAGTAACCCAGTTATTTATGCTTTTATTTTGATCTATTTTTAAAAGGCTTATTAAAATTAAAGATAAAGCTTTAATATCTTCATCAAAAGCTATATCATCTATTAAATCATGATATAATTGTTCAATGAATAGTGCTTTATCCATATTATTATCACCTATTATAATTTTATCATATAAATTGCTTATTGTAAAACATTATACATTTAAACTCCAAAATGTTAATAATTACGTATTTTTTGAGAAAATTACTACTGGTGATATATATGAATTTTCCAAGAATGAAGGAAATTAGGGAAAATGCTGGTTTAAAGCAAAAAGATATTGCAGAAGCTATGGATGTTTCTAAAGGAAGCTATAGTATGTGGGAGTGTGGAACTGATACTATTCCTCTAAAAAGATTAAATCAATTTTGTAATTATTTTGATGTTTCAATCGATTACGTAGTTGGATTTAATGATAAAAAGAAATATGCTAATCAAAAACCAGACATTAAAATAAAGGTTACTGGTGAAAATTTGAAAAAAATTAGATTAAAGAAAGGCTTGACTCAAGTAGAAATTTCTAATGAATTAAATATTAATCAACCAACTTGGAATCGCTATGAAAATGCTAAAAATTTAATTCTTACTACAACACTTTATGAGCTAGCTAAAAAATATCATTATTCAATAGATAAAATACTAGGAAAAGATAAAGATATCGAAGAAGAGACTAAATAATTAGTCTTTTTTTATGAAAAAATTATCAATATTAAAAAACTCATCCGTAGATGAGTATTTTTTAATCATGGTCGAGAAGACAGGATTTGAACCTGCAACCCCTTGGTCCCAAACCAAGTGCACTACCAAATTGTGCTACTTCTCGTTAATGGTGCGCCCTAAGGGAGTCGAACCCCTAACCTTTAGATCCGTAGTCTAACGCTCTATCCAATTGAGCTAAGGGCGCATCTCCATTAGTTAGTGCACTTTTAAAATGCATTATCATTATATTATATTTATATTTAAAAATCAAGACTTTTATTACATTTTCATTGATTTTCTAAAATTAATTTCTTTTATCTTGTTTATTTTTATATATTCTCTTAATTTTGGCAAAAATCGATTCCTTTATCATAGTCTATTTTTAGATAATTTGTTACTTATTGTTTTATCCAATGCCATTATTTGCCCTTTTCAATTAGATAATTAGAAAATATAATATTCCACATAAAAGTAGAAAGCAAAAATATGATCTTGCAAAGTTACGAACGTTTATATTTTCTTCTTTACTAAATGCATATATTAGTAATAAAATCCAACCTATTATAGGAATTGAGAAAACAATTTGATACCCTAGGTATCCCCACATTGTAATTGGTTTATATTGTTCAGGGAGATTATCTTCATTTAATAAGTAATTGATCTCATGTTTTTGATAACCACAATTGTAACAAAAATTAGTTCCTTTTCTTATTTTTTCGCCACATTTTTCACAATACATAACATCACTCACCTTTTAATTTTTTTATAACACTTCTACATTCCTTTACGCTTTTATTCTATTATATTTTTTCCTAAAAAAAATAGAGATATCTCTATTTTACATATTTTTCTAATATTTCTGTTAATGTTGTAGCATTTCTATATCCAAAGAATCCTTCTACTACTTTACCATCTTGAATTACTACTAGTGCAGGAGTAAAACCATTTTCAATAAATAATTCACCTAGTGTTCCAGTTTCTCCATTTGCAGTTGCTTCAATTGTCATTTTATCAGTTAAATTTTCTACTTTTTTTAATAATTCTTTTACCTCTGTTGTATCAGCCTTTTTACTATTCCAAATATCAGCGAAAGTATCAACATCTAAATAATAACTAGTGAAATTTAAGTCTTCTTGAACTTCATTTAGTATTGGTACAAATTGCTTACATACTGAACAAGTTTCACGACCAATATATAATACATGTGTTCCTTTTTCGTCAAATAATTTTATACTCTCTTCTATATTTACTTGTTTCATTTTGCTTACATCATAATCTGTTGTAGATGAAGAACTTCCACCTGTTGTATTATTATTCGTTGTTGTTTCTCCATTTTTGAAATACAAGCCAACAATTAAAATAAATAAAATGACAAATCCTAGTATTACAATATATGTTAAATTTTTAATTTTTTCTTCCATATTTGTTCCTCCTTTTAATACGCTAAGTATTATACCTATATTTTCTTAAAAAAGCAAGTTTTTTTCACTTGCTTAATCCACTACTGTTGCTGTTACATTATTTTTCTTTTCATCATATTCTAATTTTACTTTTTTGTCATTAAAATTTTTAGAAGAATCTGTAGGATCTGTAAATACTCCAGATTCATTTCCAGCTAAATATCCAGCTTTAATTAAATCATCAACACTAATATAAGTTGTATTTGTCTCATCAAATAATGTCGTATTTGCTAGAGCATAATCTTCGGCTTGAACTTCAATTAAATATTTCACTTCATCTATTGCCTCATTTTTGTCTATCGCAAAAGCATATGATGTATGATTTATTGTTATAAATGCTACTACTCCTAATAATACAATTACTATTAATATTTCTATTTTTGAATATCCAAACTTGTTCATCCTTTACCACCTTGTTAAGTATATCATATGTATTTATTTTTTTAAAGATATTTAAATTCCATCATTATTATTTTTTCTTGATTTGACATTATTTTGTAAACTTTTTAATTATTTTATATTCTTCAATTAATTTTTCTAAGTTTATAGTGGCATTAGCAGGACTTGTACTTGGAAGAGCTATGGATGGAACTTCTATATTTTTTATATATTTTTTATATAAATTAGCTGCTGTTTTACCATTTAGAAATATGATTTTTATTTGAGAATTTTTTATAATTTTCTTTATATCATTGGGAACTACTTCTTTTATAGAAGCATCACTTGAACCTTTTATTTCACAAGAAGCACATACATCAAATAAAGCAATGTGATGAACTTTTAAGAATTCTTTTTTATCTTCTATTTTTTCATCAAAAAGATTTTCTAAAACTTTCCAAAAACGATTTTGAGGATGTGCATAGTAAAATCCTTCTGCTCGGGACTTCACACTGGGAAAAGACCCTAATATTAATACTTGAGAATCATTACGGTAATATGGTTTTATGGTATGATATTCCATAGACATTTTAAAAAGATAAGCTTATTCCTTATCTTTCATAACCTCCATTAATGTTGTTCCAAAAGTTGCTATGTCTTGCAAATTAGCAGGTATAATTAACTTAGTTGACTTGCCATCCGCTACTTTTCCTAAAGCTTCATAACTTTTTAGGGTTAATACTGCACCATCTGCTTTCGCATTTTTTAAAAGTTCGATTCCTTTTGCTTCGGCTTCTTTTATTTTTAACATTGCTTCGGCTTTTCCTTCTGCTATTTTAATAGCACTTTCTGCTTCAGCTTCCGCTCTTAAAATAGCACTTTCTTTTTCACCTTCAGCAATCAAAACGCTAGATTTTTTTTCACCTTCTGCTTGTAAAATCTTTTCTCTTCTTTCTCTTTCAGCACGCATTTGTTTTTCCATAGCTTCTTGAATATCACGAGGTGGCAAAATATTTTTTACTTCTACACGATTTACTTTAATACCCCATGGGTCGGTTGCTTCATCTAATATTGCTCTCATTTTACCATTAATGATATCTCTGCTTGTCAATGTTTGATCTAGTTCTAATTCTCCTATAATGTTTCTAAGGGTTGTTGCTGTTAAGTTTTCAATTGCACTTACTGGTGCATCTACTCCATATGTATATAATTTAGGGTCTGTTATTTGATAATATACCACTGTATCTATTTGCATTGTTACATTATCTTTAGTAATTACTGGTTGAGGAGCAAAATCCTTTACTGTTTCCTTTAGACTTACTGTTCTTGCTATACGATCAACAAAAGGTATTTTTACATGCAATCCATTTTGCCATGTTATGTGATAGCTTCCTAATCTTTCTATTACATAAGCTTTGGCTTGAGGAACAATTTTAATGTTTGGTATAATTAATATAATAATTAAAACTAATATGGCTATTAATATTTCCATTATTTTTCTTCCTTTCTAACTACTAGTTTTACGCCATCAATCCGTTCAATGATGACTTCTTCTCCTACTTTTATCAATTCATTACTGATGGCACTCCATCTTTTGCCATCTACTTTTACTTCACCTACTTTTAATTTTGTGATTTCTTCGGTTACTATTCCTTCAGCACCAATTACTCTATCTAGGTTTGTACTCTCTTTTTTATTTGTTAATTTTTTTACTAGGTATGGTCTTGTTAGTAACATAAGAATGATTCCTAAACATACAAATATGGCAAATTGGATATAAAATGAGTCAATTGCGAAGGATACAAATAAACTTACAATAGCACTCATAACAAACCAAATGCTTACTAAATTAACAGTTGCTACTTCTAAGAATGTTAAAAGAATAATAATGATTAACCACGCTATCCACATATACTTCACCTCTTTAATTTCATTATACGTTAAGATAACTAAAAATACAATCTATTTTCTTAAAATATGTTATAATCTTTTTAGGTGAGATTTATGTTTGGACGTATGCTATTTATTGGATTAAGTACAAATGATAGAAATATTATTAAACGATTAATCAAAGAGTGTCATGTTGGAGGATTTATTCTTTATTCTAAAAATTATCGTAATTATGAGGAAATGATTGAATTAATTCATTATATTAAGCATTTAGCAACTTTAGAGAATTATACAATTTTAATTGGAATTGATCAAGAAGGATATCGTGTAAATCGCCTTCCAAAAGATTTTATTAATTTAAGAAGTCCCTATTCTTTACATAATGACTTGAATAGTTTAAAAGTACACGCTCAAATTATTGCAAATATTCTTTCTTCTTCTGGTATTCAAGTAAATTTTGCTCCAGTTTTAGATATTAAAAGATTTTCTGATCAACATGCTATTGGAGATCGTGCTTTAGGAAGCGATTTAAAAACTGTTATTCAAAATGGGATTCCTTATTTTAAAGAATTTAAAAAAAAGAATGTCTTAGCGGTTGTAAAACATTTTCCAGGTCATGGTGCTACTTCTATTAATTCTCATTATTTTTTTCCAATTATTTGGAAGAAAAAACAATTATTGCAAGAAGATGTACTGCCTTTTAGGGAAGCTATTTATAATGATGTTGATGCTATTATGGTTGGACACTTTATTATTCCAAATTTTAGTGGTTGGATTCCTTCTACTCTTTCTAAAAAAACAGTTCAATATTTAAGAAATGATTTGCATTTCAAAAAATTAATTGTTACAGATGATTTTTATATGGGACTATTTCGGCTTTTTAATAAAACTAAACTTATTAAAAAATCTATTAATAGTGGGTTTAATTTGATTTTAATCAAGTATTATGATCGTTTTTTCCTTGATTATAACAAACTTTTAAATCAACAAAAAAGAGGGAAATTAAATAATGATTTTGTTCAATATTCTATTAAATTAATTCAATCAACTATTAATGATTATCATATTACAAATGAATTATATTCTCCTACCTTGGATATTTCTAAAATAAATAAGCAGATTATTCAATTAAATAATAAAAATATGGGAACAAAATAATCCCATATTTTTAATTTAATTTTAATAGATGTTGCCAAGTATACATTTTAGCAGAAACTTTACCATCTTGGTATTTTAAAGCTAATTTAATATCCTGTTGATATTTTTTAATACAAGCTTTCATATCTTTTCCAAACTTTCCATCTACTCCACAACTACCTAAATCATAACCTAAACTTTGTAAATATACTTGAAGTGGTCTTACTGCTTTATGGTTCCAACCAACACTTGTAGAAATTGTTGGGGTTTTAGATAATGTTTCTGATCCAGCAATTCCGTCTATATTGGCACCGATTGCTTTTTGCAAATCTCTAACAAATGTTTTATATGAATCTTCTTCCACTATATTGAAAGGATTTTCATTTGTTAGATATGGTAATGGATCTACATATCCATTTTTATAAATCGCGAAGTGTAAATTATTTCCTGTAGCGTTTCCTGTTTTTCCCATTGTTGCAATCACTTGTCCTTTTACTACATGATCTTTCTTTTTTACTTTGATTGAACCTTTTTTTAAATGAAAATATCTATGTTCAATATTATTGGTGGTAATTGCTAACCAATATCCTCCTCCACTAGAATCGTATCCTGTAAAAGTTACTGTTCCACTTTCTATTGCGACAATATCATCTATTCCATTTGGTCCTACAAAGTCCATTCCGTTATGAGTACTTCTATTTTCATTTCTAGTTTTATAATCACTTGTTAAATAATGCTTTCCACCTTTTAAAATATTATTCTTTACGTTCAGCAGCGCCATCAATATCCTCCTCTCCTATAATTCCTTCTAATGTTTCGTAAATTTTCTTTGGTAGAGGAAGTCCCATTTTACACCAACATTTTAAAATTATTAAACCTTCATGGGCAATAAAGAAATAAATTACAATTGTTCTTATCGCTTCACTACTTCCCATAATGTTATCTAATAATACTGATAATGATATAACAATTAAATAACCTAAGTTACGTATTATTCCTTTTGGTTCTACTAATTTATTTAGTTTATGGCAAAATATTACTTTACACCAACCAGTTATATATACATATAGCATAATAATTAATAGAGCAATCATTGGTTTATCCATTCCTCCTAATAAATAAGAGAAAACATTATATATATGTTCCATATTTCTTCCTCCTACTTATTATATGAGTTTTTTTATAGTAACGAGTTGGCGATTGTACTATATTTTATATTGATATGTGTACTCTTTAATTCGTAATTGATGAGTTTCAAATACATAAGATAATATATACATGTGATAAGTACCACTTTTTTCTGGTAATGTATTATATCTTTCTATTTCTTTTATATATACTGCATAATAACATGTATATTTTTCTTGACATGTCATGTTGCTTGGAATTAATAATTCTAATTGTGATTTTAAATCTTTTTTTAATATAAAACGTTGATCTTTTAATAGTTTTTGTTCAAAAATATTATACTCTTTCTTATTAGTAAAATATATATCATGAATTATAGTATTTTTTGAATTACTTGTTTCTATTTTATTTTGATAATATCTCCCTGTATCTGGTAAATTTATATTTAAAGTCTTTTCTAATTTGGCTATTTTCTCATAATTTACTTCGTTAGTAGGAATAAAAATAAAACATCCATATATCATTAAAAGAGCAGCAATAATAAAACCACCTATAATATTTTTTAAGCATTTTAAACCTTGATGTTTATATTTAAATCCTAAAATAATAGAAGTAATTGGTATGGGTAACCAAAGCCACATGATCCACATATATTTAGTATCTATAAGAAAACTTAACAATTCTGTAATTAAAGATACAGATAAAAAAGCAAACCACAATGATAAGATTGTAAATATAAATAAGAATTTCATCTTTTTCTTTATGTTTTGATAAGATTTATTCTCTAATAATTTTTCTTCTTTTTGATACTTTAAATAACGAATTAAATCAATTAACTTTTTTTCACATTCATTTTTTTCAATTCTTATCTTCCCTTTTTCAAAAAATAAAATCATAAAATTTGTTTCTTCTTTAATCGCTTTTATTTCTTGATATTCTACTTTATGTATTTCGTCTTTTTTTATTATTTTAAAATAATTTTCATAAAAGATCATATCATATTTTAATTGATGCTTTTTTCTTAATAAAATATAGCGTTTTAAGTAGATTATACGGTTAAATATAAAAATTATGATAATACCAACTACAAACATACTTGTAAAGAAAATTAATATATCTTCAAATGATACGCTACCTATAGTAATACTAGAAAATAAAGCTAATAATATGGTATAAATTGCTAATTTCTTTAAAAAATTTTTTCTAAAGTTTTTATCTACTAAATATTCTTTAAAACTTATATTTTTTTCTATTTTCATCATATTCTCCTTAACTTTTAAATTTGTTATTTTCTAGTTCTAAAATTATATTACTATCTTTATTTCCTCAATTAATATAATATTCATTTTCTCAACATTTAAAATATTTTAACCCCTTTTTAATTTATAAATCAAATCTACCTTCATTTTTTATGTAATTTTCATATAAAATTCTATTAATTTCTCCTCCTACTAAAATTGCTTCATTATCCCTATTCCAATAACAATCGTTAAAATTATTAATAAAAATACTCACTATATAAAAGCCAAATTTAGTACCAATAATTCCTCCATCATTGCGACAATTATCTATTCCATATTTCTTATCTCCTAAGCCCCCACTTTTTGAAGCAATATATTTGATATTTGCATCATTTTCTCCTATATCATTTAAATCTTTCAAAGGTAATTTTCTAATTAATAAGTCATTATGCAATTGTTTCTTCAAAATTTCTAAAATCTCCTCACATATTTCTGAATTTAATATTTCTTTATTTAATAGTTTTATATAAAGCTCGCCATATTCCTTAGCTGTTGTTCTTCCGATTTCTTTAAAAAAATTAAAATCTAATTTTGGGCAAATCAACATTGTATCTTTGAAACCTAATAATTTAATTGTCTTATTGATATTTTCTAATCCTAAGTATTCTATCATTATATTTGTTGCTATATTATCACTATCAATAATCATAAGTATCGCCATATTTCTAGAAGTCAGTTCTAATTTATCTAAATATTGAATTATGCCACTTCCATCTTTTACATAATGCTTATTATAATCATATTTTAAAATATCGTTTCTTGACTTTTTGCCTTCTAGAATTTGTTTATAATACTCAATTAATATGAACAGTTTTATACAGCTTGCAGTTTCAACAACTTCCGTTTCCTTAACTTTTATTATTGTACCTTGACAATCATTTGCATAAATAGATATATTTCCATCAAATCTGCTAATTATTTTTTCTATTTCTTTTATCATTTTAATCCCTCATTTCCATTATCTTTTTAAATTCTTTTTTTAATTGATTAAATTGCATTAAGCCAAATCCTTCTATTTCATTTGATATGTACATTTTATTTCCTCCAAATGATACTCCTATTGGTAATTTGTAATATCTTTTATCTTGATCTAATGTATTAATAAAGCGATTAAACATGGAACTCATTCTATCTACGCTAATTATAAATGTTATAAATAATTCATATCTCATACTTTTCTTCGCCTGATTAAAATCTTGTTCTATTATAGAAAATATCTCTTTGTCATACAATTCATTGAAGTTTTCTTCTGTTAATTCTTCTAATCTAGCATCAATTATATAATAATTTTTTCTTTTTATCACTCTATGATATATTTTTAAATTATCCCTCATATATTTTTCTTCATAGTTAAATATTTTTATTCTCTTATTTAGATAATTACTAAAATCTAGATAATTATCTTGTTTTAATAAATATTTATCTGGTTTCGGTGCTTTAATATTTCCAAACATCATCAAAAATACCCCATGTATTCCTAAAATCATTCCAAATATAAGCATTGAACAAGTAACTAGCAGTTCATTATCTTTTATTTTGTATATATATTTTAAATAAAAATCTAATATTATTGAAATAGCTGATAAAATAGCTCCTGTTCCTAAAAAAAACTTTATGTATTTTATTTTAAAAGCGGAATTATTGGATTTATCAATCAGTTTAGATATTATAAATGATAGTAGCATACCAACTACAAATGTAATTGCTAATATTTTATCCATCTTTGAAGTTACAATTATTTGCGACACTTTATCTAACATCTAATCATCTCCTAAATTTGTTATTTTCTAGTTCTAAAATTATTTTTATTTCTTTTTTCATTCTTTTTAGTTCCATCATTTCAAATCCTTTTATTTCATTTGCTATATATATCTTTTTTCCTCCAAATGATACTCCTACTGGTAAACTAAAATATCTAATATCTTGGTCTAGTCCTTTTATAAACGCATTAAAATGTGAAGTTAATCTATCTACACTTATGATATATGTTACATATAAACTGCGATACATTCTATTTTGCATTTCTTTTAAATCTTGTTTCATGATAGGAACCATTTTATTATCATATAAATCATTATATATATCTTCTGTAAATTCTTCTGTTTTAAAATCTATAATATAGTGTTTATTCTTTTTTACTATTTTCTTATATATTCTTAGGTTTTCCTCCCTATATATTTCTTGATAATCATTTAGTAATACTCTTTTATTTAAATAATTACTAAAATCTAGATAATTATCTTGTTTTAATAAATACTTATCTGCCTTGGGTGGCTTAATGTTGCCAAATAACACCATCATAATTCCAGGTAATCCAAAAAGAAAAAATAAAATTAAAGTGAACTAGTCAAGTAAAAGTAGACAGTAAAAAAACACTCTATTAAAACCCTGATT